>CAXTHM010000128.1:0-2352 GCA_964244115.1 uncultured Thermomicrobiales bacterium | reverse complement strand
GCCAGACCACCCAGGTCTCGACGCCGGCGGTTGCGGCCGGCGAGGTCGCGATGGCGCAGGGCAACGCCGGCCGGACCGGGGAGATGCCTGGCCCGGGGGTCGCTGAGTCGCCCGAGGTCGTCTGGTCGAAGTCCCCTTCGTCTGGCAATGGTTCGTACGAATCAGCGCCGATCGTCGCCAACGGAATGGTCTTCGTCTTCAGCCAGGGAGACTCCGCGTCTCAGGTGAATGCCTATGATGAGGCCAGCGGAACCCTGCGTTGGCAGTACGGAGTCTTCGACGGCCGGTTGGAATCGGGCAGCCCGGCGGTGAGCGATGGTTTGCTGTTCATGCCGCTCACCAATTTTCCTGAAGGGCCTGAGTTCCAGGTTACTACTCCGGGTGCCGAGGTGGATTTCCCTGGGTATACTGGTCAACTGGTTGCGATCGATATCGAAAGTGGGCAGGAGCAGTGGTCGTTCCAGACAGGTGGCATCGGCTATTTGTCGCCGCTCGTCGTGGATGATCTCGTCTATGTCAGCGATGGACAGGGTGTCGTCCAGGCCATCTCGGTCATGGATGGCACGGAAACCTGGACCGCTACGGTGCCCGTGAACGGCACGCTGGTTCCAAACGCCAATCTCAGCAGCGCAGATGGATCGGTCTATCTCGCGACCAATACGGGGACGCTCTATGCGTTCGATGCACTGACGGGAGATCAGCAGTGGGCGACCGCGTTGGGTGGCAATTACCCGACGACCCCGGTCGTTGCGGACGGGACGATCTACGTCGCGTCGAGTGCAATCCAGACGCCCGACGGCCTGAGCGAGACCGAACTGCTCGCCGATCCGGATGTGCCAGCGCCCGCGGTTGAGCCCAACGCCGCCACGCCGCCGGTCGGGCCGTCTGATCCGATCGCCACTGGACAGGCTCGCCTGTACGCGATCGAGGCAACGTCCGGAGAGACGTCCTGGGTCGTCGACCTGGACTATGAGCTTCGGCCCTCTCCGACCGTGACCGGTGACATCGTCATCATCTCCGGTGCCGGCGGGAACAGTGACCAGATCATCGCGCTCGACGCCGCGACCGGGCAGACCGAGCGCTGGAGCAAGACGACCAACGGAGTGATCGATACGACGATGACCGTCGCGGACGGGATCGGCTACATCGGGACCTTCGGGGCGACCTTCTACGCGATCGATCTGATGGACGGTTCGACGCTCTGGAGTGTTCAGACGGCTGGGGTCATCGGGTTCCAGGCCTTCGTCAGCGACGGGCGCGTCTTCATGGCGTCGAGCGCGATTCAGGGTAGCGCGCTCTACGCGCTGGGTGCGGCCGACGACGCGACGCCGGGTGCGGCGTCGATGAGCCCGACGGATATCTCCGGCTTGCCGCCCTGTACGGTCGACCCGCGACCTGAAGCGCCCGCGACACCGATCCCCAACGGCGACGGGACCGTGCCGACCGTCACGCTCCCGATGCCTGACGCGACCGCGGAGTACACGCTCGACGGTGTCGAGACCGGCGAAGGGAATTACCTGGCGACGATCGCCTGGTCGGAGATTCCCGTCGGGACATCGGCCTCGGACGAACAGGTAGCCGGGATCTCCGAAACGTTGCGCAACATGCAGGCTTGCGATCGACCGGGCAACGGCCGCTTCGTCGCCGCCTTCTACTCCGACGACTACTTCCTCCGGTCCTGGGTCATCGAGACGGTCGCCTACAACGGCTACCGGTTCTTCGGAGCCGTCGAAGGCGATGTCGATCCGCAAACGATCGCGGAGCAGTCACGGGTCTTACCGGATGGTCGCGTCGCGGTGCTTCGGACGTTCGACGTGAATCCGGACTACGGGCAGTTGTTCATCTTCATCGAGCACGACGGACAGTGGCTGATCGACGAGTATGCGGAGATCAGCCAGGATGGTGTGCCTGGCCGGGGCTGAGCCGCCGCCATGCACGCCGAATTCCGTTCGAGAGGCGGCGCCATCGGGGAGACCCGGTGGCGCCGTTCCGTGTCCCCCCGCTTCTCCGACAGTGATGTCACGGTTTCGCGGGTGGGGTGTTTGTAGAGTAGGGGACGGGATCCGGCGCACCGGGGCGGCTCGATCGGTGACCGTGAGAAGGGGGTCCGGACGATGGCGGTACGCGATCCTCAGGCCCGACCCATCCCCCGCGCCGACCGGGCCACCCACGACGGGCCGGCGCCACATCCGCTGCCGTGGCGGGCATCGTCGCCGAGTCACTCACCACAAGGCGATCGGCCGCAGCCGGAATCCGCCACCGCCGACCCGAAGCGCGAGGGGACGTTGACGACCGGAGCCGACCCACCCGGCCGCACGCCGCGACCCGATTCGTCTGGCACGGCCGAACCGG
>CAXTHM010000127.1:0-2643 GCA_964244115.1 uncultured Thermomicrobiales bacterium | reverse complement strand
CGGGCATGGTTCCAGCCTACTCTCGGCAGTCAACTCCTGTGAGACCCGCTCTAGCGGGTCGCGCCGCTCGGCTTCTGCAGACGTGGCCGCCGGGTCGGGGTTGCGTCGGGGCGGATCTGGTAGTTGAACTTGGTCCGCATCGCCTCGAAGAAGCTCTGGGTCTCGAAGACGATCAGGCGGAACATATTGCGGCCCATCTGGACGTGGACGACGTCGTTCTGCTGAAGCGGCGTCGTCGGGCGTCCGTCGATGATGAGCTGGGCGCCATGCTGATTGGTCAGCAGCAGCTCGATCTCCGTCTGCTCGGCGACGACGATCGGCGTCCGCATCGGGGAATGGCAGGAGATCGGCACGATCGTGAAGCCGCGGACGCCGCCGGTCAGGATCGGCCCGCCGGCCGCCATGCAGTAGGCCGTGCTGCCGTGGGCGGTCGAGATGATCATGCCGTCGCCCGGATACTGGTTGACGTAATGACCATCGACGTAGACCTCGATGTCGACCATCCGGTTGCCGCTGCGGATGACGACGTCGTTGATCGCCCAGCCCTCGTCCGTGACCTTGTCGTCCCGGAGCAGTGAGGCGGCGAGCGTCGCGCCGTCCTGGACCTGGAAGTCGCCGGCGATGAACGATCCCATCGCCGCCCGCCAGTCGCGCTGCTCGACCGAGGCGAGGAAGCCGACCTTGCCGAAGTTGATCCCGAGGATCGGGATGTTCGGGTAGCGGTTGGCGCAGCGCATCATCAGCCCGTCACCGCCGAGAACGATGATCGCGTCCAGGAGCCCGAACTGGCCGAGGTTGAGCGTGTCCTCGTCGAGGATCTCGTAGTGGTGTTCTCGGAGGAACGTCTGGATGTCGCTCGCCAGGCCGGCGGCGTTGAGCTTGCTCTCGGCGACGACGAACCCGACCATCCTTGTCGACTGCATCCTGTGTTCTCCGGCTGTCGTCACTGGTCGGTCCAGGTCGGGGTGAGATAGGTCGTGCGGTCTTCTTCGGCCTGGAACTGGTAGAGCGCGGCCGGGCGGTGGCTGCCGTCACGTCGCTGCCCGTCGGTCTGGCCGAGGATCCCGGTCGCCATCATCCGGCGACGGAAGTTGCGCTTGTCGAGCGGCTGGCCAAGGATCGTCTCGTAGACGCTCTGGAGCTCGCGCAGGGTGAAGGTGCTCGGCAGCAGGTAGCGACCGATGTTGGTGTAACCCAGTTTGGCCCGGAGCCGGACGACGGCGTACTCGATCACGCTCCGGTCGATCCGCGAAACCGTCGGCAGCTCCGAGACATCGGCCCAGGTGCCGGACACCTCGGGCGGCCCCTCGGGACCGGACGAGAGCAGCGCCATGTAGCCGACGACCACCTTCCAGGAGCCGCGGGTCGACTGGTCCACGCTCATCGAGTACAGCTGCTCGAGGTACTGCTCCGAGAGGCCCGTCGCCCGGCGGACGATACCTCGAGCCGTCGCGTCGAGGTCCTGGCGAAGCTCGGGTCGTCCGCGGGGCAGTCCGATGGCATGGGCGCTGGACTCGCCCGGCTCACGACCGGTCAGCGCGACGAGCAGCCGATCCTGATCCCGGGTCAGGAGGACGGCCCGGAGGTCGACCTCGGGACCGTGGGCGGTCTCCGGTCTTCGCGGCGGCCGGTCATCCGGAGACCGCCCGTCCTGGGGTTGTCTGGCCATCCGGACCTCCATCATCTCGCACGTCTCGCGTCCCGACAGTGTACCCCTCGGGGTTCAGGGTCGTAGAATCGACCCGGCGTCATCGGGCCGATCGGCGCCAGAAGGGTCGCCACCCGGGCGCCCTCCGCCCGAGCGTCCAGCGGTGTCCAGACACGACAACATGGGAGCAGGCATGGCAGGGACCGACGTCGTTCGTGGGATCGAGGAGAGCGGCGTCGTGGCCGTCGTGCGGCTGGAGGATCTGTCCGACGCCGTCCATGTCGCCCGCGCACTGGCAACGGGCGGCGTGCGCGGCATCGAGTTCACCTTCACGAACCCGAAGGCGGCACAGGCCATCACAGCGGCCCGGGAGGCCATCGGCGATGACGCGCTAATCGGCGCCGGTAGCGTCCTCGACGCCGAGACGGCCCGGATCGCGATCCTGGCCGGTGCGCAGTTCGTCGTCACGCCGATCACCCGGCTGGAGACCATCCAGCTCTGCAACCGCTACGGCATCCCGATCATGAGCGGAGCGTTCACGCCGACGGAGATCCTGACCGCGTGGGAGGCCGGCTCGGCGATGGTCAAGGTGTTCCCGGCGACGGCGCTGGGGGCCGGCTACCTCAAGGATGTCCGCGGCCCGTTGCCGCAGGTGAAGCTGATCCCGACGGGCGGCGTCTCCGTCGACAACGCCGGCGACTTCATCCGGGCCGGCGCGTCGGCCGTCGCCCTTGGCTCGGCGCTGGTCGACCCGAAGCTGGTCGCCGCCGGCGCCTGGGACGAACTGACCGCGCGGGCGCGGGCGATCCATGACGCCGTCGCCGCGGCGCGGGGCTGACTCGAACCGTGACCGTACCCGCGACATGCGTGCGCATAGCGAATCGGTTGGTCGCGAGCAGACCCCTCCCCAAACCCCTCCCCGGCTCGTTTCGTGCTGCGGCGCTCACGTCCGGAGAGGGGCTTCATGCTGGTCGGCTTCGCCTCCGAGAGTAGCC
>CAXTHM010000126.1:0-2889 GCA_964244115.1 uncultured Thermomicrobiales bacterium | reverse complement strand
GGCACGCTGCTGGGGGCGATCGCCGGCTTCTTCGGCGGCTGGGTCAGCGACGTGATCATGCGGGTCACCGACGTCTTCCTGACGATCCCGGATCTGATCCTGGCGATGGCCTTCGTCGCGGCGCTCGGCCCCGGCCTGACCAACGTCATGATCGCGGTCGCGCTGGTCTGGTGGCCGGGGTACTGCCGGCTCGTCCGGGCCAACGTCATGACCCTGCGCAGCGCCCAGTTCGCCGAGGCGGCGGAGTCGCTCGGCTCGACCCGGCTCCGCGTCCTGTTCCGCCACGTCCTGCCCAATGCCGTCCCATCGATCCTCGTCAAGGCCTCGATGGACATCGGCTTCGCGGTGCTGACCACCGCGGCGCTGGGCTTCATCGGGCTGGGGATGCAGCCCCCGACCCCGGACTGGGGCCAGATGATCTCCGAGGGGCGCAAGTATCTCCGCGAGGCGTGGTGGTTCTCGACCTTCCCCGGCATCGCGATCCTGCTGACGGTCCTGGCGACCAACCTGCTCGGCGACGGCCTGCGCGATGCCCTCGATCCGCGGTCTCGCGGCCGGAGCTAGATCGCCGGGCACATCCGGTCGATACCGAGCCCCATCGGCCCGGGCGGCCCACTCCCCGAACGGACCGGTCGCTTCGAGGAGCGATCGGTGCACGGACGGGATCGGCCGGCCAGCCGGCGGCAGATCGACCTCCCGGTAGATGCACCCGTCGTCAGCGCCACGCAGGCCCGTCGGATCGCGACGACCTCGGCGTGCGCCGTCGGGTCGCTGGTCACGACAATCTCACCCACCCCCCGGGCGACGAGGCTCCGTCCAGGACGACGCCGCCGAACGGGCCACCGGCTCCGAACCGCATCCCCGCGGGTCCGGGACCGAACCCGGCAGAGGCGAACCTCCGGTATCGAGATGCCGTCGTAGACGATCGCCGCGACGACCAGGGGGCGGAACGCTCCGAACACCCCAACGGCGATGTCCGCGACTCAAGACGCGTCCGGGGGAACCGGCGCCGGGACGGAACCAAGCAGCGTCGGCGACCCTTCGCTCGTGACGTAGAGCGTCTCGCCATCGGCCGAGAACGCCACGGCCTCGCCCTGCCGCATCGCCGGGAGCGAGAGCCGCTCCGGGATCGCCGTCATCGCGTCGGCGATCGACTGACCTGGCGCCACTGGCCACCACCAGGCCGCCACGTAGGTCCGGAGCACTACCCGGTCCGCCGTCGGCGAGATCGACCCACCGGTCACGAGCCGCGTCAGCCCGATCAGCCCGGGGATCGCGACGTCCGTCTGCCGCTCCAGCAGACCGATCGACCCGTCGATGGGAAGCTCGGAGCGGTAGAGCGGTGCGACGTCATCCGTCGTCTTCTTCACGATCAGGACAGCGCCGTCGCGCGGGTCGATCATCAGGGTCTCGGCATCGCCCGGCCCGTCGTCGTACGTGAAGTCGAACCGCTCGAGGTCGTCGTCGCCGACGGTGAGCGCGACGGGCTGGCCGGCGACCACATCGCTCAGGTCGGGCTCCGGTAGCCGGAAGACCGTGATCTTCTCTCGCCCGGCGCCATTGTCGCCGATGTCGCCGATGTACAACCCGGCGAACGGCTGCCCGGCCGCGTCAGGCCCGACCGAGAGGTCCTCCCAGTCGAAAACCCGCTCGTCCGGTATCGTCAGCGTCGCGACGGCCCGCCCATCGGCCGTGAACGCATAGAGCCGACCCTCCCGACCCGAATCGTTGTGGCTCCAGAAGACGCCGGGGTTGAGATGGCTGGCCACGAGACCCGAAGACTCGTTCAGGGCCGGCTCATCGATCGCCGTCCCCGCCGCCCGGACGACCAGATGGACGCCGCCCCCGATCAGCGACGCCACGATCACGCAGACGAGCCCGAGACGCAGCCACGCCCACGTCCCACCCCGGCGCGGCGCACCGACGCCATCACCGGCGACCACGCCCGGCATCTCCCGACTCGTCCGATATCCAGCAGCTTGTGTCGTGGTAAGACCTTCCTGTACGCGTCAACCAACCCGCCGGCGAACCCCAACACGATCCCCGCCGAAGGAGCACGGCGCACGACGAGACCGCTCTTCGAGGTGACGTACGGCTCTGGCGCGTGGTCCGGGGCGTCCGGTGCCCGGAGCGTGAGCGGCTAGAACAGCGACTGGAGGGCCGTCGCCGGTTCCTTGAGCAGACCGAGGTAGATCGGGGTATCGACGGCGGTGTACTTCCGCACCTCGGCCGCCCGGAGCCGCTGGACCATCCGGATCAGCACGCCGGGGTCGTCGTCCTCGAGGGCGACGATGAACTCCTGGTCGGCGATCCCGAAGGAGTTGACGGTGTTCGTCAGCACCGACGGGTACTCGCGGCCCATCCGACCGTGGTCGATCATCATGTCCCGGCGGGCCTCGTACGGCAGCAGGTACCAGTCCGGCGTCTTGATGAACGGGTAGACGCTGAGGTATTTCCGCGGTGCCTTGCCCTGGAGGAAGGCCGGGCCGTGGGTCGGGTCGTACTGCGAGTTGCTCGCTGTCCCCAGGTAGACCCGGCGGACGTCCAGCGCCCGGCCGAGATACGTCCGCTTCAGGGCGGCGGCGAGATCGTGGAGATGCTCCGGGTCGCGGGCGACGACCCAGAGGATCAGATCGACCTCCGGCGAGAGGCCGGCCGTCGTGTAGACGCCACGGATCTCGACATTCGGCGCGGCATCGGTCAGCGCCGAGAGGAAGGTCTCGCTCGCCCGGTCGGACGACTCGACGGCGTCCTCCCAGACCGGGGACTCAGCTCGGCGGGAATACAGCCAGAAGGCCGTGAACATGGTCTCGGGTGCCGGTGTGGTCATGGCTACCCCTCCTTGACATCAGGCGGTGGGTTTCGGGCGTCGGGATCTCGGCGCGGACC
>CAXTHM010000125.1:0-4051 GCA_964244115.1 uncultured Thermomicrobiales bacterium | reverse complement strand
CGGACCTCGAGCGGCTCTCGTACGAGATCGACGGTGACCGCAGTCTGGCGATCCAATACGGGAACGACGTCAACTGGCCGCTCTACTGGTACATGCGCGACTTCAGCGGCAGTTTCTACGACGGCAGCGTCGATCCGACCGCGGACACGCCAGTCATCATCCTGCCGTCCGATGACGCCAGCCGCTACCGGGACCAGTTGAGTGGTTACACCGAGCAACAATACGTCCTGCGCTGGCACGAGCCTGAGGGGGCGATCTACCGAAACTTCGCGATCGCGCCCGAGCTCCCGCCCGGTCGCTCCGCCTGGCAGAACGTGGACGATCCGAACGGGATCGGCGCGATCCTCGGATCGATCCGGAGCAGCATCGACACGCAGACGACGGCCGAGGGCCAGCAGCGCCTCTGGCGCATCATCTTCTTCCGGGAGATGCCGGAGGAGACGATCAACTTCGGTTACTCCCTCTTCATCCGGAACGATCTCGTGCCGACCTACAACACGATCCACTACGACGAGCCACGCTGACCGGTCCGACCTTGCCGGGCTGACAGCCGTCACGCCGATCGCCTTCCGCCCCTTGCCCTAGCACCCAGGAGAAGACGACGTGCAGACGCCGTTGCCCGAGTCCCCGGTCCAGCCCCATCTCGACACCTACGCCGTTCCCGCACCTGGACTCCTGGATCGGACGATCAACCTCTCGGGCATCTCCCTCTACAGCGTCGCCTGGCTGATCGTCGGCGTCATCGCCGTCACGCTCCGGCTCATCCATCTCGACCGCTTCGCCCTGTCGCCGTCCGAGGCGATGCTGGCGTTCGACGGCTGGAACCTCTACAGCGGCTCCCCGCTCGATCCCGGCCAGTCGCTCCCGGCGACCCAGCCGTTCATCGTCCTGCTGGAGTCGTTCTCGTTCTTCCTGTTCGGCGCCAATGACGTCGCCGCCCGGATCTTCCCGGCGCTGATCGGGGTCGCGATCCTGCCACTGATCGCCATGCTCCGACCGGTGGTCGGACGAGCGAGCACGATCGGGATGGCGCTCTTCGTGGCGATCTCGCCGACAGTCGTCTACACCTCCCGCCTCGTGGACGGCAACATCCTGCTCGCGTTCTCGGCGCTGCTCGTCGTGGTGGCCGTCTGCCGGGCCGGACTGGCCAGTCGGACCGGTGGCGGGACCGGGCGCTGGGCCGCGACGGTCGGCGCGGGGCTCGCCCTGATGCTCGCCAGCGGCCCGGAATCGGTCTCGATCCTGATCGCGCTCGCCGTCGGGCTGGTCATCTCGGTCGTCCTCGACCCGGACCGGTCCTTGCCGGGCCCGCGTCCGGCCGGGCGACCGGCGCCGGCGGCCTCCCGCAATGCGCTCTCGCTCGGGCTACGGGTTCTCACGGCTGTCCCCGCCAACCTCACGGTCCTGATCGTCGCCTTCGTCGTCACGGCGATCACGGTGTTCACGCGCCTGTACAGCGATCTCACCGCCATCGCCGGCCTAGGCGATCTCTTCGTCGACTGGGGGCGTCTGGTCGGGTCGGGGGCGCCGTCCGTCCCGACACAGTACTTCCTGCTCGTCGTCCTGCTCTACGAACTGCTCGCCCTGGTCTTCGCGGTGGTCGCCGTCACGATGCCGCATCCCGAGGCGAGTAGAGCGAACGACGCATCCGAGCAGCCTGCCGTCCGGCTCCAGTGGCCGTTCTTCGTCGGCTGGTTCGCCGGCACCCTGGTCCTGTTCGCCTTCAGCAGCGGCCGGGACGCCGACGACGCGATCCAGATCGTACTCCCGCTCCTCCTGATCGCCGGGCTCGGGCTCGGCCGGCTCATCGAGACGGTCGACTGGCGCGCCGTCAGCCGTGGCGGCGCTTTCCTGCTGACGGTCGCATCGCTTGGCATCGTCGCCGGGCTGATCGCGATGGCGGTCCTGACCAGCGACGGCGAGCAGTCCGGGGCCAGCGGCTCATCGACCCTCCTCCAGATCCTCGTCGTCCTGGTCATGGTCGTCGGCGGGATGATCTACCTGTCGATCGTGGTCAGCGGGAACCTGCGCCGGCAGGGATACCCGATCCAGTTCGGCCGGATGATCCTGATCGCCGTGCTGATCCTGCTCGGCGCGATCACCATTCGGTCCACGACGGAACTGAACTCCTACAATCTGGCCAGCGGCGACGAGCTCATCGCCCAGCAGACCCCGACCGAGGCGGTCCCCGCCCTGGTCAACCGGCTGAGCGTGCTCTCACGCGACGTCAGCGTGAACCGCACCGACGTCACCGACCCGCTCGGGCAGCACAGTCTGCGGCTGCTGATCGACCCGTCGGTCGAGTGGCCGTTCCGCTGGTACTTCCGGGAGTACACCGACCTGACCATCGGCGCCCCGAGTGAAGCATCGACCACGGACGCCGAGGTCGTGATCGGCTCGGAGGGCAGCGCCGTCGACGGCGCCGGCTACACGCCGCAGACCTACACCTTCCTCAACCGGGTGCCGGCTGCCTACGCCCAGGCCAGCCTCGGCGACGTCCTCCGCAACGTCTTCGTGCCGACCAACTGGGACACCGGGACGCGGTTCCTGTTCTTCCGGGAGTTGCAGGAACCGGCCGTCCCGACCGGGCTGGTCGTCGGCTACGACGCCGACCTCAGCGCCCGGCTGTTCCAGGCGTCGGAGCCGACCAACCTGTTCTCCCAGTCCGGCTTCGGCAGCGGCGACGGGCAGCTCGACGAACCACGCGGCGTCGCGGTCTCGGACGACGGCGAGACGGTCTACGTCGTCGATTCGCTCAACGCCCGGGTCGAACTGTTCGATCGCGGCGGCAACTTCATCAGTGCCTGGGGCGGCCTGAACAGCGCCAGCGACCTCGCGCTCGGCCTCTTCCAGCCGTCTGACACGGCGACCTTCGGCGCCAGCGACATCGTCGCCGGACCGAACGGCCTGCTCTATGTCGCCGATACCTGGAACCACGTCGTCGTCGTGGTCTCCCCCGATGGCGAGGTCATCCGCAGCATCGGCACGCCCGGCGAGATAGCCGATCTCGGCGACGATCCGGTCAACGTCTCGGCGGAGCCCGGTGGCTTCTTCGGTCCGCGGGCCATCGCGGTCACGGACAGCGAGATCTACGTCACTGACACCGGCAACGAGCGGATCCAGGTCTTCGGGCTGGACGGCACCTTCATTCGTGCCTTCGGCGGCTTCGGCACGGAGCCGGGCCGGCTGATCGAGCCGGTCGGCGTCGCGGTCGACGCGAGCGGGACCGTCTACGTCGCCGACTCCGGCAACGCCCGCATCAGCGTCTTCGACTCTGACGGCACGCCGCTGACCCAGTGGCCCGTCGCCGGCTGGGCCGACTACCGCTACGACCCCGTGACCGACTTCCGGCCCAACTTCGAGCCGAACGTCGTCGCCGGCCCGGACGGACTGATCTACGTCACATCCCGGATTACCTCGTCCGTCCTCGTCTTCTCATCGGACGGGCAGCAGGTCGGCGATCTGACGACGATCGGTGGACAATCCCTGCTGGGACCGATCGGCATCACGATCTCGCCCGAGGGCGATCTATACGTGACGGACGTCGAGGCCAACGTCGTCTTGCGACAACCGATCGCCGAGCTGGGACTCGATCTCGGCCAGGCGCCGCTGATCGACGGCACCCCCGAGGCGCTCACCGGTGCGACCCCGGCGGCCTCCGACCTGGCGGTCCCGGGCGACGCCTCGACCGACCAGCAAGTCGACTCGCTCCCCGCTCTTGCCACACCGGCTCAGTCGACGCCGGTCATGGCCTCCGAAGTCGCGACTCCTGCCCCGAACGGATAGCGTCATGGAGCCGGATGAAGAGCCGGAGATCGCGGACCGTGTCGCCAAACGACCCCTCCCCCAACTACTCCCCACTGCGGTGGAGAGGGGAGACGGGCTCACACGCGGACCGTTGGGATTGATACGGAATCCGGGTAAACGGTCGGTGGACCCGTGACACCTGGGTGACGGAGCAGACCGCTCCCCAAACCGGGGTGAACCTGCTCGCTCATACGGAATCCGGTTGAAGAGCCGTCACTCACCCGAAGCCGGTCGGTGGCGGAGC
>CAXTHM010000124.1:0-4146 GCA_964244115.1 uncultured Thermomicrobiales bacterium | reverse complement strand
CTGCTCCGTCGCTGACCCCGCGGGCTACCGGTTGCCGACCCCACTGCCATTGCCGTTGCCGCCGTAGATGCCAGCCGCGTTCAGGCCCGCCACGAGGGGATCGGACAGCGACGTCTGCGACGCCAGCGTGTCGTCCCGGACGATCGTCCGGAGGTACGTCCCATAGTCATTCTTCAGGGTCGCGGCGCAACGCTCGACGTCCTCGGCGGTGATGTAGCCCATCCGCCAGGCGATCTCCTCGGGGCACGACACCTTGAGGCCCTGCCGCTGCTCGAGGATCTGGATGAACGTGCTGGCCTGCTGGAGCGCCTCGTGGGTGCCGGTGTCCAGCCAGGCGATGCCGCGACCGAGCACCTCGACGTGCAGGGCGTCGCGCTCCAGGTAGGCGAGGTTGACGTCGGTGATCTCGTACTCGCCCCGGGCCGACGGCTCCAGCGAGCGAGCGATGTCGAGGACCTCGTTGTCGTAGAAGTAGAGCCCGGTGACGGCGTACTGCGTCTTGGGGTGCTTCGGCTTCTCCTCGATCCCGATCGCCCGGCCCCGGTGGTCGAACTCGACGACGCCGTAGCGCTCCGGGTCGCGGACGTAGTAGCCGAAGACTCTGGCGCCGCCGTGCGCCTGGATGCCCGAGATCCCCGCCTGCAGGGTCTCGACCAGCCCGTGGCCGTAGAAGATGTTGTCGCCCAGGACCAGCGCGACCGCGTCGTCACCCACGAACTCCCGGCCGATGACGAACGCCTGCGCCAGCCCGTTGGGGACGGCCTGCTCGGCGTAGCCGAGGTTGAGGCCCCACTGGCTGCCGTCCCCGAGAAGATCGCGGAAGCGGCCGAGGTCGGTCGGGGTCGAGATCAGCAGGATGTCCCGGATCCCGGCCAGCATCAGCGTGCTGAGCGGGTAGTAGATCATCGGCTTGTCGTAGACCGGCAGGAGCTGCTTGCTGATCGAGATCGTCAGCGGGTGCAGCCGGGTCCCGGAGCCCCCGGCCAGGATGATGCCCTTCATGGTCGGTCTCCCGTCTCTGCGCCGGCGGACGCGACGGCGATCATGGGTTCGGAGGCGCGCTCGAGACCGAGGCGCTGGGGTGCGGCGTCACCCCACCACTCCGGGTGGTCGAGGTACCAGCGGACGGTCCGGCGCAGCCCGGTCTCGAAGGTCTCGTCCGGTCGCCAGCCAAGTTCGCGCTCGATCCGGCTGGCGTCGATCGCATAGCGGCGATCGTGGCCGGGCCGGTCCGTCACGAACCGGATCAGCTGTGACCGGTCGCCGATCGTCGGGTCGGGCGCGAACTCGTCCAGCAGTGCGCAGACCGCCCGGACGGTCTCGACGGTCGTCCGCTCGTTATGTCCCCCGACGACATAGGTCTCACCGGGCACGCCGGTCCGGACGCAGCGCCAGAGGGCGCGGACGTGGTCGTCGACGAACAGCCAGTCCCTGATCGCCTGGCCGTCGCCGTAGACCGGGATCGGCTGGCCGAAGATCGCCGAGCGGATGATCGTCGGGATCAGCTTCTCGCCATTCTGATAGGGGCCGTAGTTGTTGGAGCAGTTGGTGATTAGGGCCGGCAGGCCGTAGGTATGGAACCAGGCCATGACGAGGTGATCGGACGCGGCCTTGGTCGCGGAGTACGGCGACCGGGGCCGGAAGGGTGTCTGCTCGTCGAAGTAACCGGTCGGCCCGAGTTCCCCGAAGACTTCATCGGTCGAGACGTGCAGGAACCGGAACGCCGCCGACTCGTCAGCCGGCAACGCCCGCCAGTAGGTCAGCGCGGTCTCCAGCAACGTGAAGGTTCCGACGACGTTGGTCTTCAGGAACGCTGCCGGACCGTCGATCGAGCGATCGACATGGCTCTCGGCGGCGAGGTGCATGACGGCGGTCGGCCGGAAGCTGGCGAACGCCTGCCGCATCGCCTCGATGTCGGTGATATCGGCCCGCAGGAACGCATAGCGAGCCCCCACGCGCTCATCCGCGGTGACGGCCGCGACGGTGTCGAGGTCGCCGGCGTAGGTCAGCGCGTCGACGTTGAGGACCGACGCGCCGGTCTCCCCGATCAGGAACCGGACGAGGGCCGAGCCGATGAACCCCGCCCCGCCGGTCACCAGCACGCGAGGATCCCCGTCAACCGCTGTCATCGCGTCGCATCCTCCACATCCGGGTCGACCGCGCCGATCCCGAGCTCCGTCGCCAGTCCGGGCACGAACGCCGCCACGGTCTCCGGCCAGAGGCGCAGCCGGACGCCGAGTTCGGCGGCCCGGGCGTTCTCGAGCGCCGAGTCCCCCGGCCGCCGGGCCGGCAGCGGGTACTTGGCGAGGAACTCCGCCGAGGTGACCGGCTGGACGACATCCGGGTCGAACCCGGCCTGACCCGCGACCGCCCGCGCCAGCCCGAACCGGCTGACCGGGTCCTCGTTCGTCAGGTGGAAGATCCCGGCCCCACGCAGGGCGGCCAGCTCGGCGAGCGCCACCGCCAGGTCATGGGCATGCGTCGGGTTGCCGCGCTCGTCCGTCACGACCGTCATCCCGCCGCGGTCGCGCAGGACGGTGAGGACGGTCCGCGGGAAGTGCTTGCCCGTCCCGCCCCAGACCCAGGCGGTCCGGGCGACGCCGAAGCCCGGGTCGGCGCCCAGGACGGCGCGCTCGCCGGCGAGCTTGGAGCGGCCGTAGTGCGAGATCGGGTCGGGGTCGGCATCTTCCCGGTACGGCGCACCGCCGTCGCCGGCGAAGACGAAGTCCGTCCCGACCGCCAGGCAGTAGGCTTCGACCTCGGCCGCGGCCCGGGCGACGTTGGCCGCGCCAGCACCGTTGACCGCCGCCGCCCGTTCCGGCTCCCGCTCGCAGCCATCGACATCCGTCCACGCGGCGGCGTGGATGACGACGGCGGGTCGGACGGAACGCAGCACCGCGAGGGTCGCTTCGGCATCGGTGATGTCGAGCGCATGGTCGACTCCAGCCGACGGCCGTGAGCCGACGCCGACGGGTCGGGCACCGGCGCCGCGCAGGACCTGGAGCAGCATGGTGCCGACCTGACCCGCCGAGCCGGTGACGAGGACCGTCTTCCCGGCCAGGCCTGCGAGCGGTGAACCCTGTTCGATCACGAGACTCCCATAGCGGCCAGATCAGTCCGGCCAGATTCCCGTATCGGACGATAGCATACCGGGGACGCCAGAACCCGGTTCGGTGGTCTGACATGGATGCCCAGTGGGTCGCTCCCGTGCGGGCCCGTTAACACGTCATCTGGTCGTGGCGATCGCGCCTCTGCTCGGTCCGTCGCCGCGTCGCGACGACCGGCCGGCCGGCCGGCCAGTGATGATGCCACGATCGGCTGGATTCGCGCCTTCTCCGAGGTCGATGGGCCAAAGCGGGGTGCTGAGGCTCGCTGTAGTATCGTCTCCTGTGAAACCCGTCTACGCATCGAGTGAGATCCGGTCCCCTCGATAGCCCGTCCCCGTCGAAGGATCTGAGTGCCATGCAGCAGGCCGATGTCTCGACCAACGATGCCACTGGCCGCCCGTCGAAGATCGGGGATCGCACGCTGGTCGTGGTCGCCGCCGCGGTCGGCGGGATGATCGTCTGGGCGATCGCCCGGCTCGCCACCGGCGAGGACCTGACGACGACCGCGCCCGGCGCCGATCGTCCGACCACGATCGGACCCGGGTCCGTCATCATCGCCGCACTGGTCGGCGGGCTGATCGGCTGGGCGGCGCTGGCGCTCCTCGAGCGGTTCACGGCGAGGGCCGGCCGGGTCTGGCTGATCGTCGGCGGGACCGTGCTGCTCCTGTCGCTGGCCGGACCACTCTCCCAGGCCGATGGGATCGGGTCGACGATCGCGCTGCTGATCATGCATCTCGTCGTCGGCATCATCCTGATCGCCGGTCTCCTCCGGACGACGACAGCCCGGTAGCGCGACCGGCGCGGCGGCGTGTCCTCCCGGAGACGACCAGGCCCGGAACCAACGCTGGTTCCGGGCCTCGCGGTTGCGACCTCAGGCGACGCCATATCGGCTGGTCAATCGGCTGGACTGGCGATCAGCGGTGCCTCGACCAGGTCGGTGACGCGGTGGGCGCTGGCCGGGAGGTAGAGCTCGCGGACATAGTCCCGCAGCATCCGTCGCATGCCGAACTCGGGCGAGACCGTCCGGATCGCGTTCAGG
>CAXTHM010000123.1:0-4162 GCA_964244115.1 uncultured Thermomicrobiales bacterium | reverse complement strand
AATTCCCTTGGCAACGGGGCGCCTCCGTCGTCCCCGCGGATTCCGCCTGCCCGAATCGTGCCGACTTGCCGGTCGTGGGTCTGCTCGGCCCGATCAGGGCACAGAGGCGGGGCCGGGATCGAGATCAAGATCGGCACCGAACGCTTACGCAGGGAGAAAACGACGGCGATGGACATTCACGAGTATCAGGCCGCGGAGATCCTGGCCGGTCACGGGATCCCGGTCAACGGTGGCACGGTCGCCACCACGCCCGCGGCGGCTGAAGCGGCCGCCCGCGAGGCCGGCAAGCTGGTCGCCATCAAGGCGCAGGTCCACACCGGCGGTCGTGGCAAGGCCGGTGGGATCAGGCTGGCCCGGACACCGGAGGAGGCCCGGACCGCCGCCGAGGCGATCCTCGGTCTGGACATCCGCGGCCATGTCGTCTCGAAGGTCCTCGTCGTGCCGGGCGTCGAGATCAGTAAGGAGTTCTACCTGGGGGTGGTGCTCGATCGCAATGCCCGCCAGATCCTGATCATGGCCAGTGCCGAAGGCGGCGTCGAGATCGAGGAAGTCGCCCGGGCCACTCCCGAGAAGATCATCCGCCTGCTCGCCGACCCGGACCGCGGCGTCCAGCCGTTCCAGTTCCGCCAGATGGCGTTCGATCTCGGGATCGCGGCCGATAAGGTCGCCGGGTTCGCGGCGATCGCCGGCAATCTCTACCGCGCCTTCCTGGAAGAGGACGCGACGCTGGCCGAGATCAACCCGCTGATCATCACCGGGGCCGGTGACTGGCTGGCGCTGGACAGCAAGATGAGCTTCGATGACAACGCCCTGTTCCGGCACCGGGGGATCGAGGATCTCCGCGACATGGCGGAGGAGAACCAGACCGAACTCGAAGCCCGGCGGAGCGGGATCAGCTTCGTCAAGCTCGACGGCAACATCGGCTGCATCGTCAACGGCGCCGGGCTGGCGATGGCGACGATGGACGCCGTCAAGCTTCACGGCGGCGACCCGGCCAACTTCCTCGACGTCGGGGGAGGAGCCAGCGCCGAGCAGGTCGCGACCGCCTTCGCGCTCGTCACCGCCGACCCGAATGTCCGCGCGATCCTGATCAACATCTTCGGTGGGATCACCCGTGGCGACGTCGTCGCCCGGGGCATCCGCGACGCGCTGTCGCGCGTCGACGTCTCGGTTCCGATCGTCGTCCGCCTCTCGGGCACCAACGCCGAGGAGGGCCGGACGCTGCTCGCGGAAGCCGGGCTGACCGCGGTCGACACGATGGACGCGGCCGCTGCGCAGGTCGTCCGGGCCGCCGCCTGATCACCGCCGATCGGGTCGCCACGGGGTCCCGGACCGGTCGACGGTGCCACCCGTACCAAGGGAGCAGACAGTGAGCATTCTCGTCGGAAACGATACGCGTCTCCTCGTCCAGGGCATCACCGGCCGCGAGGGGACGTTCCACACCACGCAGATGGTCGAGTACGGCACGAAGGTGGTCTCCGGGGTGACGCCGGGCGGTCTCGGTAAGACCGTCGCCGGGGTGCCGGTCTACAACACCGTCGCCGATGCGGTCGCGGAGACGGGGGCGAACACCTCGATCATCTACGTGCCGGCCCGGTTCGCCCCGGACGCGATCTACGAGGCGGTCGATGCCGGGATCGACTTCGTGATCTGCATCACCGAGGGCATCCCGATCAACGACATGGTGCCGGTCTACCGGTACGTTCGGGAGAAGGGCTCCCGCCTGCTGGGGCCGAACTGCCCTGGTGCGATCACGCCCGGTGAGGCCAAGGTCGGGATCATGCCGGGCTTCATCCATCAGCCCGGTCGGGTGGGTCTCGTCTCCCGCAGCGGGACGCTGACCTATGAAGTCGTCGACGCGCTGACCAGGGCTGGCCTCGGCCAGAGCTCAGCGGTCGGGATCGGCGGCGACCCCGTGATCGGGACGTCGTTCGTCGATGTCCTGTCGCTGTTCCAGGACGACCCCGATACCGACGCGATGGTGATCATCGGCGAGATCGGCGGGTCGGACGAGGAGGCGGCGGCCGCCTTCATCCGCGACCATGTCACCAAGCCGGTCGTCGGCTTCATCGCCGGCCAGACGGCGCCTCCGGGCAAGCGGATGGGTCACGCCGGCGCGATCATCTCCGGTGGGACCGGTTCGGCGGCCGACAAGATCGCCGCGCTCGAAGCGGCCAACGTCCGGGTCGCGGCGTCGCCGTTCGAGGTGCCGGGGCTGCTCAAGGCGGCGATGGCAACCGCCTAAGCCGATATGTCCCGCTTTACTCGCCGACCCATCGCCGGCTGTCTGGGCAGGAGTCCGATGATGTCCAGACGGCCGATCACACCGACCGGCCGGGGCGAGCGTGAGGACGCCGCCGACAGCCGGTTCTCCCGTCGGGCATTGCTGGGTGTGGCCGCCTCGAGCCTCCTGCTGACCGGCTGCATCGTCGAGGCTCCGGAGCGAGGACCGGTCGTGCCGACCCCGACCCTGGCGATGCCGGGTGCGACGTCAGCGGTCGTCGATGGGCCGACCGGTCGGTGGCAGAGTCGATCGCTCAGGATCGCCGCGCCGGGCGACGACATCCGCGAGTCCCTCCGCTCGGTGCTCTGGGAGCCATTCGCCGCCACGACGGGGTGTCAGCTGAACCTTGGCTACCCTGACCTCGAGTCGCTGGCCGGGGGCGGTTCCGACATCGATCTGGCGCTGGTCAGCGACCGGTGGGCCAATCGTCTCGACGCGGCCGGGGCGCTCACGCGGCTGGAGCCGGTCGCCAGCGACGGGACCTTCCCGGATCTGATCCAGGCGACGCTCACGGGTATCCCGGCGTACGGCAACGCGATCGTCAGCGCCTATCGGAGTGACGCCGTCGCGGTGGGTGCGATCCCAGTCGACTGGGCGGACTGGTGGCAGTCCGGGGTGCTACCGGGCAATCGGACGCTCGCCAAGGGGCCGTACGGTACCTTCGAGTTCTCCCTGCTGGCCGATGGTGTGCGGCCGGACGAGCTCTATCCGCTCGACCTGGAGCGGGCGATCTCCGGCCTGCGCCGGATCAGCGGCTCGATCGTCGATCGCTGGTGGGAGACGGGGCCGCAGGCGATCGACTGGCTCGGCGGCGGACGGGCCGCGTTCGGCAGTGCGATGGCGCATCAGGTCACCCAGGCCCAGCGGTCCGGCCGGCCGGTCCAGCCGGTCTGGAACCAGGGGCTCCTCCTGGCCGACTACTGGGTCGTCCCGGCCAGTGCCGAGAACGCGGACGTGGCCCTCAATTTCCTGCGATTCGCCCTGACCGCCGACGCCCAGGCCGCCCTTGCGACGGCGGCGGGGCTGGCTCCCGTCTCCAGCGCCGGTCTCGCGGGGCTGGACCCCCTGCTGGTCGCGAATCTGGCGACCGGCCCCCTCAACCTTCCCCGGCTCGTTCGCTCCGACGCGCAATGGTGGGTCGACAACCAGACGGCGGCGAACGAAGCCTTCGATTCCTGGTTGCTGGGGAACCCTCGCGGTCGAGACTGAAACGTCATCGGGATGCCGGTTTCTCGACGCGTTCCACCGCTGATCGCCCTGTACACTGTCCGGACACTCCTTGCCGGCTGACGGGAGGTCAGCGGATGATCATCGTGTCCGGAACACCGAGAGAGGATCCCCATGCCGCGCGATCGGTCGACCCGAACCAGCCTGAGCAGACGCTCGCTCCTTCGGGCGGGGGCGGGACTGGTCGCGGCCGGCGGAACGCTCGCGCTGGCCGGTTGCGGGGGAGACGACGGGGGCGACCCGACGGCGGAGCCCACGATCACGCCCACGGCTCCGATCGAGGTGACGCCGACCGCGGTCCCCGAGCTGATCGCGACGCCGCTCGCCGCCTACCAGGACCCCGATCGCTGGCGCGGGCGGACGCTGACCGTCGCTACGCCCGGAGGGGCGTATCAGGACGCCCAGGCGGCCGCCTTCTTCGAGCCGTTCCAGGCGGCCACCGGCGCCCGGCTCAGCGTCGAGGTGGTCGATCTCGGTCGGCTCCGGCAGCAGGTCGAGAACGGCCAGACCGTCTGGGATGCCTGCTGCGTACCGACCGAGGACGTCATCCAGCTGGGACGGGACGGCTACCTGACGCCAATCGACTACGCCGTCGTCGACCCGACCGCGCTGTTCGAGGATCTCGGCGTCGCGATGCAGCACGGCGTCGTG
>CAXTHM010000122.1:0-4421 GCA_964244115.1 uncultured Thermomicrobiales bacterium | reverse complement strand
ACCGCGGCGTCTCGTCCACGCAGGCGCCGCTGCCGATGCTGCTGGCCGTCGGCGCGCTCCATCACCATCTGATCCGGGCCGGCCTGCGCAACCGGGCCGACATCGTCTGCGCCGCCGGCGAGGTCTGGGACGTCCACCAGTTCGCGACCCTGATCGGCTACGGCGCCTCGGCCGTGTTTCCGTACCTGGCGCTGGAGGCCGGCGCGGCCTTCGCCGGGCAGCGCGGCTACGAGGAGATCGACGCGGCCGGGATGAAGGCCAACTACCTCAAGGCGCTCGACTACGGCTTCCTCAAGGTGACGTCCAAGATCGGGATCTCGACTGCGTCTGGCTACCGCGGCGCCCAGATCTTCGAGACGATCGGCCTGAGCCGCGACCTGATCGACCGCTACTTCACCGGCACGCCCGTCCGCCTCTCCGGGATCGGCCTGCCCGAGATCGAGGAGGACATCCGCACCCGTCACGCCCAGGGCTACCCGGCCGAGGGCACGGTCGGGGACCGCCTGCCCGACCTCGGCCTGATCCGCTTCCGCAAGGAGGGCGAGGCCCATGCCTACAGCCCGACGATGGTCGGCGCGATCCAGACGGCCGTCAACGGCGACCGGACCGAGTACGACGCCTACCGCCAACTCGTCAAGGAGCAGCCCGCGACGACCGTCCGGGACCTGCTCGACGTCAAGCCGCTCGGCGCGGCCGTCCCGATCGACGAGGTCGAACCCGTCGAGGCGCTGTTCAGTCGCTTCGTCGTCACGGCGATGTCGCTCGGCTCGCTCAGCCCAGAGGCCTACCGGACCCTCGCGATCGCGATGAACCGGCTCGGCGCCCGCTCCAACAGCGGCGAGGGCGGCGAGGACCCGGACTGGTACGAGGAGGCCCGGACCGGCCCCGACACCCCGCACAGCAAGGTCAAGCAGGTGGCCTCCGGCCGCTTCGGCGTCACGGCGACGTACCTGTCGCTGGCCGAGGAGCTGGAGATCAAGGTCGCGCAGGGGGCCAAGCCGGGCGAGGGCGGGCAGCTGCCCAGCCACAAGGTGACGCCGTTCATCGCGAAGCTGCGCTACGCCGTGCCGGGGGCGCAACTGATCTCGCCGCCGCCGCACCACGACATCTACAGCATCGAGGACCTCGCCCAACTGATCTACGACCTCCGCCAGATCAATCCCCGGGCGAAGATCGGGGTCAAGCTCGTCTCCGAGGCCGGCATCGGCACGATCGCCGCCGGCGTCGCCAAGGCCCGGGCCGACTACATCCTCGTCTCCGGCCACTCCGGCGGGACGGGCGCCGCACCGCTGGCCTCGATCAAGCACGCCGGTTCGCCGTGGGAACTCGGGCTGGCCGAGGTCCAGCAGACCCTCGTCCTGAACCGGCTCCGCTCCCGCGTCCGGCTCCGGACCGATGGCGGCATCAAGACGCCCGAGGACGTGATCCTGGCGGCGCTGCTCGGGGCCGAGGAGTTCGGCTTCGGGACGTCGGTCCTGATCGCGATCGGCTGCGACATGGCCCGGCAGTGCCACCTCAACACCTGCCCGACCGGGATCGCCACCCAGCGCGAGGACCTGCGGGCGAAGTACACCGGCACGCCCGAGCAGGTGATCGCCTATTTCCAGCACCTCGCCGGCGGTATTCGCGAGGTCCTGGCGGCGATGGGCGCCCGCTCGATCGAGGAGATCGTCGGCCGGACGGACCTGATCGCCGCCCGGAAGCGTGAGGGCCGGGCCGGGATGCTCGATGTCTCCCAACTCATGCCTGAGCCCGCCCCGGTCGCGCAGCGTCGCCGGACGGAGGACGTCGACCACGTCGTCCCGACGCTGGACGACGACATGCTGGCCGAGATCCGACCGGCCCTGGCCGTCTCGGAGGCCGTCGAGGTCCGCCGGGCGGTCACGACCAGGGACCGGACGATCGGCGCCCGGATCGCCGGGGAGCTGGCCCTGCGTCGCCACCACGGCGAGACGAGCACGGCCCGTGTCACGGCCCATCTGTCGGGCAGCGCCGGCCAGAGTTTCGGTGCCTTCGCGGTGCCGGGTCTGAGCCTGTTGCTGGAGGGCGAGGCCAACGACTATGTCGGCAAGGGCATGTCCGGCGGCGAGATCGCCGTCTTCCCGCCCCTCGACGCGGCCTTCCAGCGTGAGCGTGACCAGGAGGGCGGCGAGTCCTCCCAGGTGATCGCCGGCAACACGATCCTCTACGGCGCGACCGGTGGGCAGGTCTTCCTGGCCGGCGGGGCGGGGGAGCGGTTCGCCGTCCGCAACAGCGGCGCGACGGCTGTCGTCGAGGGCGTCGGCGACCACGGCTGCGAATACATGACGGGCGGCCGGGTCGTCGTCCTCGGTCCGACCGGACGGAACTTCGGCGCCGGCATGACCAACGGCCTCGCCTGGGTGCTGGACGAGCGGGGCGACTTCGCCGGCCGCGTCAACGCCGAGTCGGTCGTCGTCGAGCCGGTCGCGGCCGGGGACGACGCCGAAGTGAAGGCCCTCATCGAGCGTCACCTCCAGATGACCGGTAGCCGCCGCGCCCACCACCTGCTGGTCGACTGGGAGACCACCCGCGGCCTGCTGAAGCGGGTCGTCCCGACGGCCGCCATCGAGCTGGCGAGGCTGCGGGAGGCTCAGGAGGCGGAGGCCAGCGCCGTCCCGGCCGACTGATCGCCGGAAGAGCGTCGAGAGATGAACGGCCGGCACCCGGTTCCTCGGGTGCCGGCCGTTCGTCATCTGGTGCATCGATAATACGGAATCCGGGTAAAGGATACGGTGATCACAACGGCCCACGCGGGAGCCCGTTTCCCCTCTCTACCGCAGTGGGGAGGGGGAGGGGTCGTTTGGCGAAGCGGTCCGCGATCATCGGCTATTCAACCGGATCCGGTATAAGTGGGCGTTTATGAGGCGTACGAACGCGCGAGTCGGCGGACCATGATCCCGATCATCGCGACGTGGACCCATGCCTTCTCGACCGCTGGCAGGGCCTCATCGGCCTTGCTCAGCCGCCGGTGCCGACTCAGCCACCCGATCGTCCGCTCCACGACCCACCGCCGTGGTAGCCCCGGAACCCGACCGAATACGGCGGCCATTGCTGCCCCGCGGCGACCCAGGCCCGGCGGCGCTGCGTGCGCACGGTCGTCACGCGCCCGCCCAGTGTCTGGGTGACCCATCGTGCCAACGGTGTCTGGTGGAGCGCGGCGCACATGCCGAACACGCGAGGCGCGGGGCTCGACAGGCTCAGCCGCGTTCAGGTACGCAACGGCTTTCGCCACCGTGCGGGTAAGCAGATGCCACGACCAGGACGATCCTCGTGACCCCTGCGTCAGTCGGCGAGGAGTCAGCTCGTGCCCTCGCGTGGGATCGCACCGCCATCCTCCGACGGGGCCCGCTGCCTATGGGGCTGCGGACGTCGTGATGATGATGACGGACTGGTAGGAGCCGACCGCGCTTCCTCCCGGCACGGTCAGCGCGACCTGGAGATCCTGGCGGTAGGTGCCGATGCCGGAACCTGTCTGCGCACGAAGCACGGTCCGTGGTGCTGACAACTCGCCGGACGTCGGCACGGAGGAGACACCGTCGTTGCCGCCCGAGACCAACACGGGGCCGCCCACCGACGTCAGGTTGAGTCGATTCGCCGGAATGGACACCCCGTTGGCGGCCCCGGTGTAGTTGAACGAGACCGTCGAGACCGAGACGGCCCACCCCGAGCACACAGATCCCGTCACGCCATACGTGACCGAACCGGACACGGTCTGATCGACGAAGGAGTAGGGCACGGACCAGTTCACGGAGCTGCTCACCACCGAGGTCGAGACGGTTCCCGCCGCCGCCGCCGCCTGCACGGCGTAGGTCGTCGACGGTCCTGCCGCGTCCGGACCAGTGACGGTGCCGTTGGACCGGGCCAGCGTGGTCGAGATGGCCAGGTTGGTCGACGGTGTCGCCGTGCAGGAAGCACCGATGGTGGCCGTGAACGACCACGATGCTCCCGCGGCCAGGGCCTGGGCGGGGGCGATGACCGTTCCATCGCCGCTGATCGTGCCCGACGGTGTGGTGCTCATCGTCCAGCCGGTCGGCAGACCGGACAGGGACACCGACCTGATCGTGATCGTGCCGGACCCCAGGTTGGGGTTTGCCGTCAACGTGCATGCGACTTGTCCGGTGGCCAACCGTGGCACCGAGAGCGGCGGCGCGGGCGAACAAGCGAGCGTTACGTCATTCACCCCAACCGAAGGTGGCGGGGACGCCGACGGGGACGCCGACGGGGACGCCGACGAGGTGCGGGTGGGTGTGGGAGCAACAGGAGTCGCGGTCGGCGGGACAGGAGTCGCGGTCGGGGCGAGGGTCGGCGTGCGGGTAGGAGTGGGAGGCACAGCGGTCGCGGTCGGCGGGGCGAGGGTCGGCGTCGGAGGGACAGGAGTCGCGGTCGGCGGGACAGGGGTC
>CAXTHM010000121.1:0-4548 GCA_964244115.1 uncultured Thermomicrobiales bacterium | reverse complement strand
AGCCGCCGGATCCGGAGCGGGCACCGGAGTACGCCCGGCTCCGCGTCCTGGCCCGGTCGCGACCGATCCCGCTGGGACCGCTGGTCGTCCGGTCCAGCCTGGACAGGGCGACCCGATCCCGGCTGTCGGAGGCGATGCTGCGTGTCCATGAGACCAGCCCGAAGGCCGCCGAGGTGATCATCCGGCAGGGCCACCGATTCACCGTCGCCACCCCCCGGAGCATCCCGACGCTGAAGAGCATCGCGGCGCTGGCTGGCGTGTCCTACGTGACCGTCTCCCGCGTCATCAACGGCTCCGGCCACGTCGCCCCGGAGACCGCCCGGCGGGTCAACGCGATCATCTCCGAGACCGGCTACACCCCGAATGGCAACGCCCGGCTGCTCCAGGGCCAGCAGGTCCCGCTGGTCGGGCTGCTCGCCTCCCTGGGGCCGGGCGATCCGGCCCCGCCGCTGGCGCTGATCGGCGCGATCCAGAAGGCGCTGACGGCGGTCGGCATCCCGATGGTGGTCTGCCCGGTCGGGGCGGGGCTGGCCGGCAACCCGGTCCTCGAGCTGGTCCGGACCCGGCGCGTCGGCGGCCTGCTCGTCACCGCCGCCCATGTCGCCGACCCGGAGCTGGGCGACCTCGCCCGGACCGGGTTCGCCGTGATCGTGATCGATGACGACGTCGATACGCGCCCGGCACCGCTTCCGCCGGGCATGGTCGTGACGCCGCTGCGCGACATCGCCCGGACAGTGGTCGCGACGCTCGGGATCGAGGGTGGGATTCGGGATGGACTCAGGTAGGGCAGGCATCCAGTCGGCGGAGGCGTAGGCACTATCGACCATGTTGGCCGCGGAGCTGACCCCTCCCCCCAGCGCAGCGCAGCGTGAGCGAGACCCCTCTCCGGGCACCTGCCGAGCCCCGGCGCAGCGAGAGCCGCATGGGGCAGGTGAGCGAGCAGGTTCATCCCGGCCGGGGGAGAGGTCTGCTCCGCGACAGACCTGCTCCGGCTGAATCGGTTGGTCGCGGACACCACTATCGCCCTGCGGGGCGATGGCCGCTGCGGCGGCCAGGCTCGCAAGCTTCGCCCCTACGAGAACCGGGCCGCGCAGTCCATGGGTTGTCTGATCGTGATGAGCGCTGCGGCTTCCCTCTCCGCAACCGGACGACTCACGTGGAGCCCGCTGCCGGACGATGACCGATCGTCAGCGGGCTCGTCCGGATCATGAAGAAATCGGGCGAGGCCAGTAGGTCGTCGGCGGAGGTCGGATCGAACAGCGCCCGAACGGCGGCGAGATCGACCGGAGCCAGATACGGCTCGGTCCGCATCAGGAACGAACCCGTCACCCAGTCGCGCAACTCGGCGGTCCGCTCCGGCGTGAGCGGATACCGGTCAACCACGGTGCTGGCGTGGACCTCGATCTCCGTCAGTCCGGCCTCCCGGAGCAGGCGCGGGATGTTCCGGCCGATGTGGCCGTGGAAGGTGTAGGCCAGGCGCCCACCGTACCCGTCGCGGGCCGCCCGCCAGACGGCGGTCCTCAGCGCGATCTCCAGGTCCAGGCGCCACGGCAGGAACGGGAACGTCCCGCCGTTGTCTCCGTCCAGCACCGCCAACCGGCCCCCGGGCCGGAGGACGCGGGTCAGTTCCCGGATCGCCCGCGCCGGTTGCTCGACGTGGTGCAGGACCGAGTACATCCAGACCGCGTCGAACGACTCGTCGTCGAACGGGAGCGCCTGGAGGTCGCCGACCCGGAGATCGAGTTGTCCGGCCGCGATGCGCTCGCCGTGGGCGGCCCGGGCCGCCGCCAACGCCTCCGGGTGGTCATCGATCCCGACCACCCGACCGCTGTCACCGACGGCCTCGGCCAGCAACGGGATCACGCCGCCCTCGCCACAGCCGGCATCCAGCACCGTCATGCCGCGCCGGATGGCCAGCAATCCGACCGCATCCGCTATCGCCTGTTCCTGCCCCATCCCGTTCACCTCTCGCGACAAGCCTACTCGGTCAGGGCCTCCGAGGGGCTACCGGTCCGTCAACCCCGGACCGGGAACGGGTCGGACGGCACCTCCTCGAACCGGTTCGGCGTCAGCGCTTGATGTCACCGAGCCCGTTGCCGTGGACCGTCCCGCCACGGACCGTAAGGTCAGCACCGGGCGCGATGATGCCCCAGCCACCGTTGGCCGTGATCGTCGCGCCGGTGATCGCGCCGGTCCCGCCGGGGCCGAGGGCGATGCCGGAGCCGTGGTTGCCGGTGATGGTCGTCGCGTCGCCGTCGTCCATCCAGAGCTTCGCCCCGTCGCCGAGCCGGACGCCCGCCCCGCCGCAGCCCTCGATCGTCGTGCCGATCAGGACCAGGCGGACATCGCGCTCCCCGGCGATCCCATGGGCGTTGGCGCTGCTGATCCGGCTGCCCGCCACCGACGCGACCGACCGCTCGGCCAGCCGGATCGCGGAGCCCTCCCCCGCCGCGACGCTGCCGCCATCGATCCCGAGCCGGACCCGCGCCGTCTGGACGATGACCCCGCCCTGATCGCCCGAGACCTCGCATCCGATCAGCTCCAGCCGCTGGTCGCCGGCTCCCGACGGTGTCGTCCCCGGGCTCCGCCCGGCGCCGCTCTCGACGACGATGGCGTCGCTGTGATCGCTCCGGAGCGTCAGGCCGACCAGCGTCGCGCCGCAGCCCCGGAGGCAGAGGGCCGGACCGGCCGTCGAGCGGATCCGGACCGCACCGCCGACTGCCCGGAGCGTGACCGCCGTCCGGATCGTCAGCGTCCCGCGGTACTCGCCGGGCTCGATCTCGATCGTCCCGCCGCCGCGCAGTCGCCCGAGCCGTTGTTCGAGGTCCTTCGTGGCGTAGACCGGCAGGGTCCGATCACGACCCATGTCCTCGGGAGCCGCCGGTGGTGGGAGCTCGAACGCGACCGTCGCCGGCCGGGCACCGACCCCGGCCCAGTCGCCCGGGCGGGGCCGCACCGGAAGGGCCATGTTCTCCGGAGCCGGGAACCGACCGGTCACCAGCTTGCCGACCTCGCCATGCAGGTTCCCGGGCGATGGTGACGCCCGCGGCGCGGCCACGAACGGTGCGATCCGCAGGAGCTGACTGGGCGGTGACATGGGGCCAGCCTGCGACACCACGGCTGACGGCATATCGGCCAACAGGGCGTCCAGTGTGAGCTGGCCCGGCCGGGCACCGGCCGCGGGACCTCGCCGGCTGCGTGGTCTGACCGGGGGCGTGGCCGCGGCGAGCCGATGCCAGTCGCGACTCGACGAACCAGCATCGGCAAACGTCCTGTCGGCGGCGGCGGCGTCGCTATCCCTCGGCTCGGAATTGCCCGGAGCCGTGTGATCTGACTTCATCGTCACTGGCTCACCACCCTGCCTGGCCATCGGCCAGCCTCGGCGATGGCACCGGTCGCGCCTCGCCCCTCCCCGTTCCGTCGGAAGGAACATTGTCCGACATCCGGGCGCGACCTGACGAGCGCTCAGCCCGGTCGGGGCATCACCGATGACCCGTTGCGCCGACCGGAGGCGCTACCCGCCGTAGTGGATGGCGTCGTAGGCCGGAACGAGATCGTTGCGAACGAACAGGGAGTAGGTGTACGTGATCGGCGGCTCGGGCATTTCCCGGTAGAAGACGATTTGCCAGAGCCGCTGCTGCCCCTCCGGCGTCGTCGCCGTCATCACGCTGGACCAGATCGAGCCGAGGATCGCCACCGGGCCGTGTGGGTTCTCGGCCCGTCCCCACGCGGAGCGACCGGGCGGGAGTTCGGGCGCGATCGCGAAATTGCGGTAGATCGCCCCCTCCGGCTCGTGCCAGCGCAGGACGTATTGTTGCTCGGTGTAACCGGCCCGGAGCAGGGGTCGGGCTATCTGGGCATCCGGAACCGGGATCTCCCGGGTGCGCTGGCTGGCGAGGATGATGATCGGGACATCGATACCGGGCTGTACGTCGCTCCGAAAGTAGCTGCCGCTGAAGTCGCGCATATACCAGTAGAGCGGCCAGTCCACCTCGCCGCCGTACTGGATCGCCAGACTGCGGTCACCGTCGATCTCGTACGAGAGCCGCTCGAGGTCCGCCATCATCCGCTGCACGTCTGGGGTCGTCGTGTTGTAGATCAGGCCGTCGCGGGCGACGTCGCCATCGGTGTAGCTCAGCCGGAAGCCAGCGTGGATCTGGAGCAGCAGCAACCCGGTGATCAGGGCGACCGCGGCGGACCCGGCGGCGGGGCGCCAGCCGAACCGCCAGACGGCGACCCCGAGGACGGCCACAGCCAGGACCGGTGGTACCGCGAGGAGCCACCAGTCGTCCAGGGCGGCGGGGTCGATCGTGCGGCGCAGGCGTCCGGCTGCATCCGGCAGGAAGACCGGCCGCGTCAGCCGTCCGGCGGTGATCAGCCAGGCGGCGCCGAGCGTCGATAGCGCCGCGGCCGTCAGCGGGACCGCCCAGCTTGCTGCCGGGATTCGCCCCCGCCGGACGCCGGACCGGTCCGCCCGCCAGCGGTCGACGAGCTCGCCGACCAGACTGGCCGCCAGCAGCAGCAGCGGCAGGCTGATATGCACGATCA
>CAXTHM010000120.1:0-4979 GCA_964244115.1 uncultured Thermomicrobiales bacterium | reverse complement strand
CGTCTCAAAGATGCTCTCGCTCCGGATGGAGCCCGAGGCGGCAGAGTAGGCGTTGCCTGCTCGGCTCGACCCTGGGTACGTCCTGCACAACGGTCCTGTGAGGCTCCAATACCGGTAGCAGCAACATCCTCGTTGTAGGGGCGAAGCTTGCGAGTCCGGCCGCCGCAGTGGCCATCGCCCCGAAGGGCGATCACGGCACCCGCGATCGACGCGCTCACATCGACCCTTTGCCTCGGCCACATATGGCGCCTCTTCCAGATCAGGGATCAGGATCGCTTCTGCGTGACCTGCGGAGCGCCTCTCCATCGGCGGATGGGGAGGGGTTGGGGACGTACCGGAGGACGGGGTAGACGCGCACCGATCACCGCCCGATCCGCCGGCACGCTACCCTTACCAGCGGAACATCTACGCCCAATATCTATGGAGCACCAGACACATGCCGAAGTTCGAGACGAGCGCCATCCACGCCGGGCAGGACCCGGACGCATCGACCGGGGCCGTGATCCCGCCGATCTACCAGACCAGCACCTACGTCCAGGATGGCGTAGGGCGGCACAAGGGGTACGAGTACTCCCGGACCGACAACCCGACCCGGACCGCCCTCCAGGTCGTGCTGGCCGAACTCGAAGCCGGCACCTGGGCGCTGTCCTACGCCTCCGGGCTGGCCGCCTCCCAGAACCTGATGCAGTACACCCTCCGGCCCGGCGACCACATCCTGCTCTCCGACGACGCCTATGGCGGTACGTACCGCCTCGCCGCCAAGGTGATGGTCAACTACGGCATCGACTTCAGCCTCGTCGACATGGCCGACCTCGACGCCGTCCGGGCGGCGCTGCGGCCGGAGACGCGGCTGGTCTGGGCCGAGACGCCGACCAACCCGTACCTCAAGATCGTCGACATCGCCGGGCTGGCCTCGGTCGTCGATGGCCACGCCGCGAAGCTGGTCGTCGACAACACCTTCGCCTCGCCGTACCTCCAGCAGCCGATCACCCACGGCGCTGACTTCGTCCTCCACAGCACGACCAAGTACCTCGGCGGCCACTCCGACGTCGTCGGCGGCGCCGTGATCGGCAACGACGAGGCGACGTTCGAGACGCTGAAGTTCCACCAGAACGCCGCCGGCGCCGTCTCCGGGCCGATGGACTGCTGGCTGACGCTGCGCGGGATCAAGACCCTCGCCGTCCGGATGGACCGCCACAGCGCCAACGCCCGCGCCATCGCCGACTTCCTCGCCGAGCACGACGGCGTCGAGCGCGTCTTCTACCCCGGCCTCGCCGACCACATCGGCCACGAGATCGCCGCGAAGCAGATGCGCGACTTCTCCGGGATGGTCTCCTTCACGGCCCGGGGCGGGGTCGACAACGCCGTCCGGATCGTCGAGCGGACGAAGATCTTCGGGCTGGCCGAGAGCCTGGGCGGGGTCGAGTCGCTGATCGAGGTCCCGGCCGCGATGACGCACGCCTCGGTCGTGGGGACGGGCGCCGAGGTCGAGCCCGGCCTGGTCCGGCTGTCAGTCGGGATCGAGCACATCGACGATCTACTCGGGGATCTGGAGCAGGCGATCGGGTAGCGCATCGGCGTCCATGACTGGGTGAGCGCCCCTCAGCGGGGCCGCCCAGCCGCCCACGCTCCGCGGAAGGGGTCACGGTTCGACGCAGCGGCGCCGCTTCCCCGGTCGTGAACCGCGACGTGCTGTGCTCCCCTGGCGGCCCGTTGCCGATCGCCTGTACCTGCACCCCTGGCGACCGGGAACTGGCCACGCGGGCGGAGCGCATTCGTCAGCAACTGTTCGCTGGTGCCGAGGAGCGGCGGGAACTGGCCGATGGGTACGCCTTCCGGTTCGTGGGGACGGGACCATGAGGTGGCCGGATCACGGCGTTCATCGGGTCCGAGCGCCAGTGCTGCCCGTTCTTGCGCTTCGAGGTGAGCCACGAGCCGGACTCGGGACCGATCTGGCTGCGGATGACGGGTCCGGATGGGACCGGCGCGTTCATCAGGGGATTGCTCGGCGACTGAGCGGGTGAATCCACCGATCGGGAACGGACGACCCCGTCGCGCCCTGGCCCTCACGGTCGGGGCGCGTACATGATGACCCCGACGCCGATCAGGACGATCGCCCCGCCGATGACGTCGAACCGGTCGGGCCGGACACCGTCGATCCACCAGCCCCAGAGCAGGGCGAGGACGACGAAGACCCCGCCGTAGGCCGCGTAGACCCGGCCGAACGAATGCTCCTCCGGCTGGAGGGTCGGCAGCACCCCGTAGACGAACAGGAGCAGGCCGCCCAGCACCCCGAGCCAGACGGCGCGCTCCTCCCGCAGCCAGAGCCAGACGAGGTAGCCGCCCCCGATCTCGCACAGGCCGGCCGCCGCGAACAGCAGGACCGACCGGATCAGCGTCGATTCCATCCCACTCCCCGCTCCTCCATGGAACCATCCGTTCGATTGCGGACCCGGCATGAGCAGACAGATAGATACAAGCACATCGCCGATCAGTTCCCGACGAGGGCCGACATCGAAGTTGAGCCCGGCCGAGTCCGGCTCTCGGTCGGCATCGAGCACAGCGACACCCTGCTTGGGGACCTGGAGCAGGCGATCGGATAGAGCGTCCCCCTCACTCTCGCCCGACCTGAAAGCATCGGGAGGATTGTTTTCACGGACCCGGGGGTAGCTGAAAGAAATCTTTCAGCTACCCCCGGGTCCGTGAAAGATTTCGACTCTTTCTTTCAGCTCACGGTCATGCCAGAATCATCCTACCGTCCGTCCGTATCGTCGCGGTCAAAGGTAGGTCCTATGAGATCGAGTGACTACATCAACCCAGAATCTGGCCGGATTGTTCGCGGCATGGATGGCAATGATGCCTTCGTACCATCCCAGCTTCCGCCCAATCTCGTCTGGACCAATGACCTGGCGGCCGCGCTCTCGCGTGCTGATGCGATCCTCGGTGAGCTCTCCGGATTGGGACGTCTGCTGCCCTCTCCGGAACTCCTGATTCGTCCATATCTTCAACGCGAAGCGGTCCTTTCCTCCCGGATCGAGGGAACCCGCGCCAGCCTCGATGATCTCCTTCGGGACGACCCTGACACCCGTGAAGATACACCCGATCTGATCGATGTACTGGAAATCCGCAACTACGTCGCCGCGATGGACTATGGTCTGAAGGAGTTGAAGTCTCGTCCGGTCATCGGCCTCAATCTCGTCCTATCCCTGCATCAATGGCTCATGAGCGGCATTCCGGGCGAGCGTGGCAGAAACGCCTCTCCAGGTCGGTTCCGCACCACCCAGAACTGGATCGGGGCGCCGGGGAGCAATCCGGGTACGGCACAGTATGTCCCGCCACCTCCCGAGCATCTGCGAGATTGCCTCTCCGCCTGGGAGCGGTTCGTCAACGAACCTTCGCCCCTTCCGGATCTGATCCGATGCGCTCTAATGCACGAGCAGTTCGAGGCGATTCACCCGTTCAATGATGGAAACGGTCGAGTCGGGCGTCTGCTCGTAACCCTGTTCCTGATCGAGCGCAACCGCCTCTCCCAGCCGTTGCTATACCTGTCGGAGTTCATCGAGGCCAATCGGCTGGCCTACTACGAGAGCCTGCAACGGGTCCGCACCCATGGGGACTGGGTGGGCTGGATCCTGTTCTTCCTGGAAGGTGTGTCGGTCACCGCCCGGCGAGCAGTCGGACAGACGAGCCAACTGATCGACTACCGTGAGACGCTTCTCAGGGAACTGAAGTCACGTCCAAAACTGATCGTCCTGATCGATCCGCTCCTTGCCAACCCGTATATGACCGTGGCCCGAGCCGGTCGCATCCTGGAGGTATCCCTCCCTACCGCTCGAACTGCGCTAAAGGAGATGGAATCCCGCGGTATTCTCTCCATTGTGGAGGCAAGCGTTCGACGCCGATTGATGGTCTCACGACAAATCATGGAGATCGTCAATGACAAAGATGCAGACTGAGGGGCTGATCGAGCGGCTGGGCGGGGGCGACGACATCCGGGCCTGGGTCGAGCGGCTGGACGGGCTGGGCGAGCCGTCCGGACCGGTCGTCATCCCCGAGGGGAGTGAGCTGGTCCAGACGCTGCTGCGGCTGTCGGTCACCCATGAGGACATCGACACCCTGCTCGCCCTGCGCCCGACGCCGGAGGGCGACCCGGAGATCTGGTGGTTGCTCGAGCGGTCGGTCGAGGCGCTCCGACAGCGGATGGGCGTCGTCGAGGACTGGGTGAAGATCCCGCCGCTGCCGGCGTCGCTCGGTCCCCTGCACCGGTACTTCTTCGTCTACGTCTTCGTCGCCGCCCTACCGCAGGTCCGGGCGTATCACCGCGAGCGCGGCATCCCGGACGAGATCTCGTGGGCGACGCTCGCGGACCTCGGCCGACAGATGGCGGTCTACCGGAAGCGCACCGGCCAGAGCGGCTTCGACGACCCGGTCTGGGTGACGCTGCATTTCACCGGCGCGATCTACCAGCTCGGCCGGCTCCAGTTCGAACAGGTCCGGCTGGGGAACACCCTCGGTCGGGCGATCGGCGCGGCCGAGCCGGCCTACGGCCCGGACACGCCGGCGCTGAGCGTCCACATCCCCGGATTCTTCGGCCCGTTCTCGCCGGCGTCCTGCGACGCCTCGTTCGCCGCCGCCGCGGCGTTCTTCGCCGACCACTTCCCCGAGGATCGCTACGAGGTTGGCGTCTGCCATTCCTGGCTGCTGGACGAACAACTGGCCGAGTACCTGCCGGAGACGTCCAACATCGTCCGGTTCCAGCGCCGATTCCGAGAGGCCCTTCGGCCTGGAGACAACGACGGCAGCACGCTCCGGTTCGTCTTCGGGCTGGAGACCGACCTGCCGCTCGACGCCTACCCGCAGCGGACGACGCTGGAACGAGCCGCGATCAGCCACATCCGCTCCGGCCGGCACTGGCACGGCGGCGTCGGCTGGCTGCGGGTGCCGTGACCCGGCACCCGGCACCCGGCACCCGGCACCCG
>CAXTHM010000119.1:0-5038 GCA_964244115.1 uncultured Thermomicrobiales bacterium | reverse complement strand
CCGGCGCTCGTCGCCACCGCCCTCGGCATCCACAGCGTCGAGGCCCGCCACGCCGCCTTCATCGCCGCGCTGATCAACGACGAGACCAACCAGCCCTTCCCGGACGCCGTCGACGCCCCGCGGACGCCGGACGAGGTCCTCGAGATCGCCGGCCCGTTCATCGTCAGCTAGATCCCGTCCGTCATCCTGTCCCGTCTCGCGCACTCCCTGTCACCGACGGTGGCTGGCGCCGGAGTCAGCCACCGCCCCGTCTTCCATGTGACGCCCCGCGGCTGACACCACGTGTGTCGGCGGCGGGGCGTCGCGATCATCACAAGGTGAGGGGCCGGCCAGGTCAGCGTGGATTTCGGAGCGCCTCTGCAATCGGTCAGGGGAAAATGACGAACCGCCGGTGCGGATTGCCCAGGCGGTTTCGCGTTCGACGGGTTATCGTCGGGAGCGGCAGACGGGATGCGAACCGGCGACCTTCTCATCGCATGGTGCCGATCCGGACGAGAGCACCGAGCACGGTGATGGCATGGTGGGCAGGAGGATCACGATGGCGGAGATGCGTCGCCAGGCACTCTCGTTACCTTCCGCCGGTCAGACCCGGGAGCTAGTTCGCCCAGGGCCGGACGAACCCTTCCGGGTACTGCCCACCCCACCGATCGATCAGACCGGCAAAGTGCTCCCACTCCTGCACATCACCCTCCAACAGGTTCTCCACGCCGAGACGCACGAGGAAATGCCGGAGTTCGGACAGGCGCAGCACGTTCTGCGTGATGACGAACAGCACCGTCCCGCCGTAGGACTGTGGGATGCCATAGTTGTCGATGTAGGTGGCGTTCTCCGTCTCGTTCCCGGCGGCAACGAATGCCCGAACGGCTTCCTCGAACGTGTCGCAGGCGATCCTGTGCGCCTCGATCGTGTCGGGAATCGAGGCATTCTCGGGCAGACGCTCCGCCGGCGGCACTCCGCGAAGCCGGGCTGTCTCGCCCTCGATCACATTGACCAGGTGCACCGCCGTTTTGCGGTAGGTCCGGTGCCCGATGTCGAACTCGCGGTCCAGTTGCTCGTCCGACAGCGGAAGCGCAGCTTCGAGAAAATAGGTCGTGAACCACCGTCCGTGTCCCAGCAATCGTTCGATCAGTTCCATGATGGCTCCCTCTCATACGGATCCCGACCCAATCCGATTCTACAATCAGTCCCCATAGCGCCCGAATGAAGCCCTTTGATAGGCACGTCCGGAAGGACGTACCAGTGCCGCTCATCTCTCGGCACGACCGTTCCTGACGGTCCTTCGCCCTGGTCGTAGCCCCGGATCGCACCAACTTCGAGCCAGGGAATAGCGGCACCTTAACACGAAACGGCTACCCGCTATGGGTAGCCGTTCTTGCCGGTCCGATGGGGATTTCTGGGAGCGGAAGACGGGATTCGAACCCGCGACCTTCTCCTTGGCAAGGAGATGCTCTACCACTGAGCCACTTCCGCAGACACGCTCTCGCGTGCAAAGGATAGTACCGAGCCGGCGACCCGGTGTCAAGGCGCTCCGAGCGACCGGACGCCTCGCCAGCCACCAGGATCAGGCGCTGGGATCGGCCGATGGCTCGGAGCGGGAGAGCTGCTCCTGCTGGACAATCATGTAGCCGGTCGGCGTGTTCGGGTTCGGCTCCAGCCGCAGCGCATTGACGGTCGTCGGGCCGGCCTCCGTCGTGACCTGGGCGGTCAGCGTGTTGTCCGGGTAGCTCATGACCTGGTTGACGGCGAGGATGGTGATCAGGCTATCGACTGTGCGGGGGAGCGGTGTCGCGAGGGTCTCGTACTGGCCCTCGGCCAGGGACGGCAGACCGGCGAACAGGCCGGTGTAATAGTCGCCGCCGGCCAGCGCCAGGGCTCGCGGGATGTCGCCGGCGTTGACGCAGCCGATCTGGATGCGGAGCGTCTCGACGACCGCCCGCATGAGGGTGTCGTCGGCCGGCGTGCCGCCCGTCGCCTGCGAGGGTGGCGGGGTCATCGCGATCTCCGGGATGCCGATCACGGGCAACTCCGGGAACACCACCGGCGCGACGGTGCAGTCGGCGGCGGATGGCGTCAAGGGCAGCCCGGACGCGACCGGCGTCCCGGTCGTCGGCGTCGCCGATTCCTGGCGGGCGGTCGCCTGGCCGGGATCGGTGCCGGCAATCATCAACACACTGACCAGCAGGGCCAGGCTGAGCAGCGATCGCGTAACGATAGCGTTCGGGTTCAGCGGTCGCATGGTCGTCCTCCTGTGGTCGCTGATCCTGAAGGCTCGATCACGATTCGTGCGTTACCGGGGAAGAACCCGGACCGGGAACACTGGCGTCTGCCCGGTTTTCGCGTTGCCGGGCGGCTTCAGCGCCCGGTCGACGGGGGTCGATCTCCAGGCCCCCTCCATAGTATCGGTCTCGCCCCGCCCCCAGGCACGATAACGGTTCGCTGCCCCGATCCGTCGCGGGAGAACCTGATTTGGGCGGCTCCGCGACGTTCGCCGCGAGGGTCGGTAGCGATGGTCGGCGGTGGTTGGGTATCCTGCGGGGCAGCTTACCCGTCAGGCGCCCGTCATCGGTGCCGCAAACCGCAGGAGCCCAGCCCATGTCCGCCTCCCCGACCGACGGTCGCCCCCTGACTCCGGACGACCTGTTCCGGATCGCCCTCGTCAGCGACCCCCGGCCGTCGCCGGACGGGCGCCAGGTCGCCTACGTCGTGACGCGGCTGGACAGGGACGCCGACGCCTACCATGCCGCGATCTGGCTGGCTCCGACCGACCCGGCCGACGGGGCACCGCGTCAACTCACCTCCGGCTCCGCACGCGACACCAACCCGCGCTGGTCGCCGGACGGCACGGCGCTGGCGTTCGTCTCCAACCGGCCGGGGACCGTCGCCGGAGGGGCGAAGGGTGGTGCGGCCGGGAAGGGGTCCGGCAAGGACGCCAAACCCGTCAACCAGATCTGGACCATTCAACCATCTGGCGGCGAGGCCACGCAGTTGACCGAACTCGCCCGCGGCGCGTCCGGACCCGTCTGGTCGCCGGACGGCCGGACGGTCGCTTTCACCGCCGCGACCAGTGAGGAGGAGGACGTCACCGCCCAGGGCGGCGAGTACCGCTCCCCCGCCGTCGCCGACGAGCGCGTGATCAGCGACATCGCCTACCGGTTCGACGGCCGCGGCTTCATCGAGACCTACTCCCACATCTGGACCATCCCGGCCAGCGGCGGGACCGCGAAGCAGCTCACCCACGGGCTGTACCAGTTCGGCGAGCCGACCTGGTCGCCCGACGGCACCCGGATCGTCTTCACCGGCAACCGCCAGCCGGACCGCTCCCTCGTCCGGCGCTCGCTCGTCTACAGCGTCCCGGTCGGCGGCGGCGACGTCCGCTCGCTGACCGGCGACGGGATCGACTACGCCTTCGGCTCGCCGGCGTTCTCCCCGGACGGCAGCCGGATCGCGGTCATCGGCAGCGACCAGCCCGGCACGGCGGTCAACGACCGGATCTGGACGATCCCGGCCGGCGGTGGCACCCCGACCAACCACACTCGCGCTTGGGACCGCTCGTTCGGCGACGCCGGCATGAGCGACGTCTACGTCGGCAGCGACGTCCGGCCGGTCTGGACGCCGGACGGCCAGGCGGTCCTGATGCTGGCCTCGGACTCCGGCGCCACCCACGTCTACCGGGCCGACCTCGGCGACGGCGGCGAGGCGACGGTCAGCCAGATCACCCACGGGGATCGCCGCATCCCCGCCTTCGGCGTGCTGGGCGACGACCCGTCCCGGATGGTGCTGATGTCCGGCGAGCCGCACCGGCCGTTCGAGCTGCGCGTCGTCGGCGTCGGGACGGACGTCGAGCTGACCAGGCACAACCAAGCGTTCATCGACGAGGTCTCCCTCAGCCCGGCCGAGGAGATCCGCTTCCAGAGCGCCGCCGGCGACCGCGAGATCCAGGGCTGGATCCTGACGCCGGCCGGCTTCCGGGCCGGCAGCGGGGTGAAGCACCCGGCGATCATCCAGATCCACGGCGGGCCGCACGCCATGTACGGTCTCGGGATGTTCCACGAGATGCAGTTGATGGCCGCCCGGGGCTACGTCGTCCTCTACACCAACCCGCGCGGCTCGGCCGGCTACGGCGAGGACTTCACGGTCACCACCCGGGGCCGCTGGGGCGAGAGCGACATGCCGGACATCATCGGCGGACTCGACGCCCTGCTCGCCCGGGGCGATGTCGATCCGGCCCGCGTCGGGGTCACCGGCGGCTCATACGGCGGCTACCTGACCAACTGGCTGGTCGGCCACACCGACCGGTTCAAGGCCGCCGTCACCCAGCGCTGCGTGAGCAACTTCTACTCGTTCTACGGCACCAGCGACATCGGCTGGACGTTCGGCGACCACGAGTTCGGCGGCACGCCCTGGGCCGACGCCGAGAAGCTGCTGACGTATTCCCCGATCAGTTATGTCGACAGCATCCACACGCCGCTGCTGATCATCCACAACGAGCAGGACCTGCGCTGCCCGATCGAGCAGGCCGAGCAGATGTTCACGTTCCTGAAGAAGCTCGGTCGGGAGACGGAGCTGGTCCGGATCCCCGGTGAGAGCCATGACCTCAGCCGGACCGGCACTCCCAGCCGCCGCCTGGCCCGTCTCCATCACCTGGTCGGCTGGTTCGACCGCCACCTGTAGCGATTCGTTGTGACGATCGCGGTGTTCGCAACGGCGCGACGGGCTTTGGCGTCGTCGTTCTCGTAGGGGCGAAGCGTGCAAGTCCGGCCGCCGCAGCGGTCATCGCCCCGCCGGGCGATAACCGGTCTTCCGGGTGCAATCCTGTTCATGGGAGCGCGGTTATGACGATGCGAATCACGTCATCGCGCGGCCCACACGGTCGTTGAACGAATAGGATCAGGCCGAGACGGTTAGACCCGGAGCACGGTCTCGCCTTGCGGCGAAGGCACCTGCGGGCGCCGGTCAGGGCCAGCGAAGCGAGAGCCCGTGACCCTACGACGTGGCCGCTGCGGAGGCCGGACGCCCCTACCCCGTAACCCGAACCGAG
>CAXTHM010000118.1:0-5482 GCA_964244115.1 uncultured Thermomicrobiales bacterium | reverse complement strand
CCGCCACCGAGGGGTCACGGGTCCACCGACCGTTTACCCGGACCGCGTCCGACATGTCCAATAGTCCCCGGCAGGCTGGCCGCCAGCCGGTCCCACTACCTGGCGGCGAACCCGAACGCGACACAGATCAGCAGCAGGACGACCACGCCAGCCATCAGGCCGATCGCGACCTTATCCGGCCGGCTGGCTCCGTCGATCGCGGAGCCCAGCGGCTCTCCCGGTGCCGGACCGGTCGCATCTCCCGGCAGCGCGACGTCATCGTCCCGGTCAGCCGGTGGCGGCACGGCCGCGTCCTCAGCCAGCACCGGCTTGGGTACGTCCGACCCGTTGACGGTGTCAGGATCGGTGGGCTCGGTATCCGGCCGGAGGTCGGCGGGCCGGTCGCGCGGGTCGGTGCTCATGCCCCAAGCCTATCAGACTGCCGGACCTCCGGGCGTAGCCGCTCGATGCCCCCCATCGGGTCCGTCCGGTCGAACACGTCAGGGTTCCCGGCGCGACGGAGCCGCTCGACCCGCCAGCCGTTCCACAGCCCGCCGAGCCCGATGCAGACGATGACGATCGTCACCCCGGCGATCGGGTCGAGCAGGTAGTGGTTGCCCGTCACGACGACGGTCCAGGTCATCGCCGCGACGTAGAGGGCGGACAGCGCCGTCACCCACGGCCGGCCCGGCAGGACCGCCCGCAGGAGCAACCCCGCCAGCAACGCCCAGCCGACGTGCATGCTCGGCATCGCCCCGTAGACGTCGATCGCCCCGGACTCGTCCCCGACCGTCCCGTAGTAGGTCGGGCCGAAGCGCATCAGCGTGTCGATCATGCCGTAGGAGTCGTACAGCCGGGGCGGCGTCAGCGGGTAGGCGATCTGGATGATCGCCGTCGCGGTCGCCGACAGCGTCAGGCCCGCCCGCCAGCGTTCGAGCACGACGGGCGCCCGGAGGAACGCGAAGACCGCGACCGCGAGCAGGACCGGCGCCCAGCCGACGATGTAGAACCAGTTCGCCGCCCGGACCAGGACCGGCCAACCGAGTGCCGCCTGCTGCCAGCTCCGGTCGATGTCCAGACCGAGCGCCGACTGGAGCGCCACCACATCGGCGGCGTGACGAGCGCCCGCGTCGGCGGCGTAGTCGGGTCGCCAGAACCGGTAGGCCATGAACAGGGCGTAGAGGAGCAGGGCCGGGGAAAGATCACGCATGACCCGGCGCAGCCAGAACAGCCAGCGGACGTCCAGCCGCGGCCGGGATGTCGGGGCCATCGCGATCAGCCCTTCGGTCAGGGCCATGCCGCGCCGCTCCTGCTCGCTCACCATCGGCGCCGCAACCCCTGTCTCGGCCGGTATGCCCATCGTCCCCACCAGCGGCGACAGGCCGCGGCGACGCACGATCGGCACCATTCGCGTCCCTGCGCCGGCGACCGACCCGATCGGCTCCGTCTCGCCCGGTCAAAGGACTCCGCCCAGCAGTGGCAGCAGTAACCGCTCCCAGTGCTGCCGGACGGCGTCACGCCACGGTTCGGCCGCGACGATCCGGATCAGCCGCCGGTGCTCCTCGTACCGCTTGAAGTCCTCGTCGCTCATCCCGGCGACGTCCCGCCAGGGCATGATCGGCGCGAACCCGACCGGCGGCCGCTCGAACGTCACCCAGACGCCCGTCCGCCAGGTCTCCGGCTTCGGGATGTCGATCAGGATCGCGTCCGCCGGGACACTGAGTCCGAGTTCCGCCGACAGGCCCTCGGCCAGCAGCGTCTCGACGTGCCGCCGGGCCGCCGGGTCGTAGAACAGGTTGCCCAGCCGGCCGTAGAGTTCGAACGCCAGCCGGCTGACCTCGACCGCCCGCTTGTGCACCCGCCGCCCGGTGAGCGCCGCCGTGAGTCGCCGGGTCGCCTCAGGCATCTCGGGCCGGCCGAGATAGGTCAGCAACGACGCGTCGTCGTGCTCGGGCAGCTCGTCGGCGTCGATGGTCCCGGCGATGACCGCCTCCTGGATCGCCCGGAGCAGCATCGCCATGCAGGCCCGGTTGGTGTGATGCCAGTAGACGTTGTCGAACATGGCCTGGCGGGCGTTGATCAGGGAGTGCAGCGCGCTGACGCCCTTGCTCCCGACGACGATCCGGTCGCTGGCGCCCTGGGTCCGGCCGTGCCGGACCACCGCCTCCGGGACGGCCGCGATCCCGAGGGCGTCGATCAGTCTGGTCGTGTCGACCCCGCCGTACGGGACGTTGCAACCGTGGGCGTCGCGCGGCAGGTAGTCCAGCTTGTCCATGTCGAGCGGCCCGGACAGCAGGCTGCGGAGGAACCGGTCGATCGGCGTCAGCGTCTCGTGGCCCTCGAAGACGATCGCGGCGACCCGTTCCGGCCGGACGCCCCACCGCTCGCGCAGGATCGTCGCGACGTCACCCGAGACGATCCGGGCGGCGCCGACTTCCTCGTGAGGCCGGACCGGCGGCCCGAGCTCCTCGATCGCGTGGGAGAACGGGTAGTGACCGATGTCGTGCAGGAGCGCGGCGGCGGCGGCCGTCCGGGCGTCCTCCTCCGCGATCATGCCTCCCCGCGGCGACTGCCGGAGGTGCTCCAGGGCGAGCCGGGTGAGGTGGAGGACGCCGAGCGAATGCTCGAACCGGGTGTGCTTGGCGCCCGGCCAGACGCGGGAGACGAAGCCGAGCTGCTGGATCCGGTCCAGGCGCAGGAACGCCGGCGTCCCCATGATTGCCAGCTCCGGCGAGGACAGCGGGATCCGGTCGTAGATCGCATCCCTGATCGTCGTCTCGACCGGCAGGCCGAGACCAGGCACGGTCGGGGGGACGATGGTCCGAACGGACGGCTCCTCGGCCCGGGCCACCGCTGGAATGGGCAGTGGCATCGTCGACTGGGGCCCGAGGTCTGGCAGCGGGAGCGTCACGGCGAGCCTCTTCCCGGAACGAGAACCGAGCGCCCGGCCGGACCGGTGCCGGGATGAGCGAGCGAGCGGCATCGCGGGTAGGATAGTCTGGCACGGACCCAACCGACGCCCACGCACCCAGATCACCCGCTCAGGAGCGACGATGCACCACGCCGGCGCCGACCAGTCCCCCACGACCGCCACGCCGAGTCCCACCGGCTCGATCCCGTTCGGATCGTTCCTGCTCCAGACCGAGGTCCGCTTCGGCCCGGGCGTCGCGTCGGACCTCGTCCCGGCGCTGGCCCCCTACGGCGACCGCATCCTCGTCGTCACCGACCTCGGCGTCCGCCTGACCGGGCTCGTCGACCAGATCCTGGCGCCCGTCATCGCCGCCGGGATCTCGGTCGCGCTCTACGACGAGGTGTCCCCGAACCCGCGCGACCATGAGTGCCGGGCGGCGGCCGACCTCGCCATCTCGTCCGGCGCGACGGCCATCGTCGCGATCGGCGGCGGCAGCCCGATCGACGCCGCCAAGTGCGCCGCCGCGCTGGCGACCAACGGCGGCACGGCCCGGGACTGGGCGGTCCCGCGTCGCCTGGCCCACGATCCGCTGCCGCTGATCGCCATCCCGACGACGGCCGGGACCGGCAGCGAGGTCACCCGGGGCGCCGTCATCACCGACGAGCGGCACCGGACCAAACTGACCGTCAAGGACCCGCGCCTGGCCCCGCGGCTGGCGCTGGTCGACCCGACCCTGACTCACTCCGTCCCGCCCGGCGTCACCGCCGCGACCGGGATGGACGTCCTGACCCACGCGATCGAGGCCTACACCGGCCGCCAGGCGACCCCGGTCAGCGACGCCCTCGCCCTCCACGCGATCCGCCTCGTCGCCGAACACCTCGGCGCCGCCTACGAGCATGGCGACGACGCCGTGGCCCGCGAGGGGATGATGATGGCCTCCCTGATCGCCGGGATGGCCTTCGGGAATGCCGATGTCGCCGCCGTCCACTGCCTGGCGGAGGCGCTGGGCGGGCGCTACGACACCCCGCACGGCGTCGCCAACGCGGTCATGCTGCCGCCGGTGATGCGCTACAACATCGTCACCGCGCCCGAGCGCCACGCCGACATCGCCGCCGCCCTCGGGATCGACACCCGCGACCTGGCGGCCGACGTCGCGGCCGACCGGGCGGTCGACGCCGTCGCCGCCCTCGCCTACCGCCTCGACATCCCGCGGCTGACCGAACTCGACCGGGTGTCGGCGACGGACTTCCCGGCGCTGGCCCTCACCGCCGCGGCCAACTCCTCGACCCCCAGCAACGCCCGTCCGATCGACGCGGCTGGTTACGAGGCGATCCTGATCGAGACCTGGGGCGGCCGCACCGACGGCGTGATCTGGCGCGTCTGAGTCCCGTTCCGCCTCACAGCGGGACGTCTGAAAGGATCGCTCTCCTCGCGTTAGCCGCTATCGTTCGCGAAGGGACGTCGCCTTGACCGCCACCGTCACCACACCGATCGCCACCGGAACCACCATCCCGCACCTGTTCCAGCCCATCAGGCTTCGCGAGCTGACGATCCGGAACCGGATCTGGATGGCGCCGATGTGCCAGTACTCCGCCGCGTCCGACGGGCCGGACACCGGCGCCCCGACCGCCTGGCACCAGGTCCATCTCGGCTCCCGCGCCGTCGGCGGCGTCGGGATGGTGATCGTCGAGGCGACCGCCGTGAACCCCGAGGGCCGGACCTCTCCGAACGACCTCGGACTCTGGGACGATCGCCAGCGCGACGCCTTCCTCCCGATCACGTCATTCATCCGCGAGCAGGGCGCCGTCGCCGCGATCCAGCTCGCCCACGGTGGCCGGAAGGCCTCGACATACGCGCCGCGGGCGGGTCGCGGCCCGATCGCCCCGGCCGATGGCGGTTGGGTGCCGGTCGGCCCGAGCGACATCCCGTTCGAGGGCCTGGCGACGCCGCGGGCGATGACCCGTGAGGACATTGCCCGGACGGTGGGTGACTTCGCCGCCGCCGCCCGCCGGTCGCTGGAGGCCGGCTTCCAGGTCGTCGAACTCCACGGCGCCCATGGCTACCTGATCCACGAGTTCCTCTCCCCGATCAGCAACCAGCGCACCGACGCGTACGGCGGCTCCTTCGAGAACCGGATCCGCTTCCCCCTCGAAGTGACCGACGCGGTCCGGGCCGTCTGGCCGGCCGACCTGCCGGTCCTGTTCCGGGTCTCGGCGACCGACTGGCTGGCCGAGGCCGGCGACGAGCGGCCGAGCTGGAACGCCGGCGAGACGATCCGGCTGGCCGACGAGCTGACCCGGCACGGGGTCGACCTGATCGACACCTCCAGTGGCGGCAACGTCGCCAACGCGACGATCCCGCTACGGCCCGGCTACCAGGTCCCGTTCGCCGCCCGGATCCGTGCCGAGACGTCGATGCCCTCCGGCGCGGTCGGCCTGATCACCGAGCCGGCCCAGGCGGAGGCGATCCTCGCGAACGGGGAGGCCGACGTCATCCTGCTCGGCCGCGAACTCCTCCGCGACCCCTACTTCGTCCGCCGCGCCGCCGGCGAGTTCGGCTACGAGATCCCGGACGCCCCGGCCCAGTACGGCC
>CAXTHM010000117.1:4032-5531 GCA_964244115.1 uncultured Thermomicrobiales bacterium | reverse complement strand
CTGCACTACCAGCTCCCGAACGGCCAGGGCAAGCTCGTCTCCTGCGTACTCGGCGAGGTCTTCGACGTCGCGGTCGACATCCGCCGGGGTTCGCCGACCTTCGGGCGGTGGGTCGGCGTCACGCTGACGCCGGAGAACGCCCGCCGCCTCTACGTCCCCCCGGACTTCGCCCACGGCTTCCAGGTCGTGAGCGAGCAGGCACTGTTCACCTACAAGTGCACGGACGTCTACAACAAGGCCGCCGAGGGCAGCGTTCGCTGGGACGACCCGGCGATCGGGATCGAGTGGCCGATCTGCGACCCGACGCTCTCCGACAAGGACCAGGTGGCGCCGTTGCTGGCCGACGTCCCAGAGGATCGTCTGCCGGACTACCGCGGTTCGTGACGATTCGTTCGAGGCCATCGGGCGTGCGTCGACGGCCGATCTCGTAGGGATGGGGTTTGCCCATCCCCACGAACGGACACAGCTCCTTGGCCTACTGCGCCTCGGCGAAATACCGCATGACCGACGTGACCATCACCTCGACGCCGACGCCGAGGGCCGCCTCGTCGATGTCGAACTTCGGGTGGTGGTGGCCCCAGACCAGGCCACGGTCCGGGTTGCGGGAGCCGACGTGGAAGAAGGCGCCGGGCACCTCGTTCAGGAAATAGCTCATGTCCTCGCCCCCCATCGTCGGCACCTTGACCAGGACGTTGTCCGCACCGACCACCTCGGTCGCGGCGGCGTGGACGATCGCGACCATGCCGGCCTCGCTCGCGGTCGCCGGGTAGCCGAAGACGTAGTCCAGCTCGATGCTGGCCTGCATGGCCGTCGCAATCCCGGTGGCGAGTTCCCGGATGCGGTCGGCCAGGCGCTGGCGCTCCTCGGCCGAGAACGATCGGACGGTGCCGCGCAGGGTCGCCGTGTCCGGGATGACGTTCGGGGCCGAGCCAGCCAGGAATGCCCCGACCGTGATGACCGCCGGTGTGAGTGGGTCTCGCTCCCGGGAGACGATCGTCTGGAGGGCCGTTACGATCTGGGCGCCGACGACGATCGGGTCGACCGTCCCGTGCGGCCGGGCGCCGTGGCCCCCGCGGCCCTGGATCGTCAGGAAGAACATGTCGGCCGCCGCCATCGTCGGCCCGGCCGCGACGGCGATCGTGCCGAGGGGCTGCTCCTGGGCGAGGTGGAGCCCGAAGGCGGCGTCGACGTGCGGGTCTTCCAGCACGCCCTCGGCGATCATCGGCTTCGCCCCGCCGGGCGGCATCTCCTCGGAGGGCTGGAAGACGAGCTTGACCGTCCCCGCGAACTCCCCCCGGCGCTCCAGCAGCAGCCGGGCCGTCGCCAGCAGCATGGCGGTGTGGCCGTCATGCCCGCAGGCGTGCATCACGCCTGGCGTCTGGCTGCGGTAATCGACCTCGTTCTCCTCCTCGATCGGCAGGGCGTCCATGTCGGCCCGCAGCATCAGCACCCGGTCGGCGTTCGGCCCCGTGCCGGTGCCGCGGATCAGGGCGGTGACG
>CAXTHM010000117.1:0-4022 GCA_964244115.1 uncultured Thermomicrobiales bacterium | reverse complement strand
GTCCTCGACGCCGAGCTGGTGAAGGCGGGCGGCGACGAACTTCGCGGTCTCGTATTCCTGCATGCCGAGTTCGGGGTGCTCGTGGAGGAAGCGTCGGTCGGCCACGAGGCCGGGCAGGATCTCGTCGATGGCGTCGTGCAGGGACGGTGGGGCGGCAACCATGTTCGACGACTCCTCTGGATTTCTGTGGGCGAATGGATCGCCCATGCGAACACCGATACCCGCAGACCTTACCAAACGTCTGCTCCGTTCGCCGTCGTCCGACCTGGCGAGCGCATCGGGAACGACGACGGGCCGGGCTCATCAGTGAGCCCGGCCCGTTCAGCGCGATCCGTCTGGAAGCGGGGTGGTCAGTTCTTGACGGCCAGCACGACATTGTGGGCGCAGAGCCGGTTGAGGCCCGGGACGGTCTCGACGACACGCTCGGCCAGCCGGCCGAGGGGCAACAGCGGCTTCGGCAGGAAGTCCGGGATGAGCCCGAGCGGCTTGCTCATCGCGATCCGGGCGCCTCCGTCGGTGAGCCCATCCAGCACTTCGTGCTCCGGGATCAGCCGCTCGGCCCCGGTGTCCTGCGGGACGCGCTTCATCAGGTACGGCCAGTAGGGGTTGCGGGGATTGTGGTCCCAGATCAGGATCCGGCCGCCCGGCCGTGTCACGCGGACCATCTCGGTCAGCGTCTTGTGGACGGCGTCCTGGTCCGCGATGTGGTGCAGCACCGCGATGCAGTACGTCAGGGTGAACGTGTCGTCCGGGAACGGGAGGTCGGTTCCCGATGCCTGGACGCCCGGGATGCCGGGTCGGACCCGTGCCATCACGTCGAGCATCCCCTGGGAGTAGTCGCTGCCGGTGACGTCGTACCCTGCCTCGCGGACGCGCTCCGTGAATTTGCCCGTGCCGCAGCCGACGTCGAGGGTCGGGCCGGGCGTCGTGTGGGCCGTGATGAAGGCCACGCGCTTGGCCAGGTAATGGTCATGGACGTGGAGCGGGATCGTCTCGTCGTAGGCATCCGCGACCAGATCGAAGTTGGTCTGGTCGGCGAACGGGTCGACCCGCGGCGACGGGTCGGTAGCGGCGGCCTGGCTCACGGTCGATCTCCCTTGCCCACGGGACTGGGGGTTGGAACGGCGGCAGAGGCGACCGCCGCCTCACGGACATGCGACGGCGCGGCCGGGGTGTTCTCCACCGCGACGCGGTAGGACGGCTTGTGGACCGGGCCGTCCGGCATTGGCCGGTGGACATTGGGTTTGCGCGAGCGTCCGATGGTCGCGAACCGGAACTTCAGGATGAACGACGTCATCTCGATGCCGAGCCGGACCGCCTTGCTCATGTCGCCCGTCACGGCGCTCTCCCCGACGCGGGGCAGGTAGTTGATCGGCACCTCGACGACCCGCGCTCCGGAATTGATCGTCAGGAGCATCAGCTCGGGTCCGAAGTGGCTGCCGCCGACGCTGAAGCCGTCCCGGATGTTCTCCAGCGTCTCCCGCGTGATCAGCCGGTAGGTGCAGCCGACATCGCTCAGGTGGCTGGTATTGAACAGAACCTCGACGATCTTGGCGACGCCCCAGTTGCCCCACTTCAGCGCGAAGCCCATGTTGGCGCCGCGCCAGATCAGCTCTCGCGTGGTGCGGGTCCCGAAGACGGCGTCGCAGTCGTCGCTGTAGACGAGGAGCTTGACGACATCGCGGGGGAGGAAGGTCCCGTCGGGTTCGACGAGGACCATCAGGTCACCCGTCGCCTCCTCCAGGCCGCGCCGGGTCGCCCAGCCGTAGCCCTGCCGCGTCTCGAGGACCTGGCGGGCATTCGTCTGCTCGACCTCTTCCCAGGTGCCCGGTTCGGCGTTGTTGTTGATGACCAGGATCTCGTCGACCACGCCGGTGGCCTCGAAGCCCTCGATCACGGCCTTGATCGAGTTCTTCTCCTGATACGTCATCAGGATGACGGAGACCGTCTTGCCGTTCCACATCGTGAAGCTGCTCCTGCTCCGCCGCACGCCGATCCGATCATCCCCAGGTGGCGGTCCTGTCAGGCGGCCCTATGGTACACGGATCGCCGGGGAATGGCGCGTGGACATGGCGTTATCCGGCCGACCGCACCGGGACATCCAGCCCGGCCGGCGGCCCGAAGGAGCGTCACGGCACCGGGTGGGCGTAGATCGGGGGCGGCGGGGTGTCGGTCGGGATCGGGCCGGCCGGCGGGCCGGCCGGGATCGCCTGCCGCTGCATGATGTAGAGGTAGACCGGCTCGGACATCAGCCACGACGAGTACTCGCGCTGATCGATCTGGACGTACGTCCCGTCGCCCGGCGCATTCGGTGACCCGGAGATCACGTACGTCGAGTCGGTCGCGGTGGCGAACAGGTTGTTCCACCACGGGCCGCCGACCGACTGCTGCGGGATCTGGTAGCGATTTCCGTACTCGTAGAGGAAGTACCCGTCCCAGGGGGCGCCGCCGTTGAGCTTCGTCAGGGGCACGCCGAGGTCGTAGTTGGCGTAGCGGGCGTAGTCCCACGTCGCCTTCTGGAACACGAGGAAGTCCCGCGTCCCCACGACCGAGAACGCCGCGACGAAGGCCAGGGCCAGCCAGCCGATCGGCAGGGCCAGCCGGATGTCGCTCAGCGACCAGAGCAGCAGGGCGATCACGAACGGGAGCAGCGGCAGCACGTAGCGATCGACCGAGATGATCCAGTTCGCGAAGTGAAACGAGGGCGGCATCACACCGGCGACCTGACCGAGACCGACGATCAGGAGCATCGCCGCGATCCCGCGCTCCGGCGTGGCGGGGGCGCCGATCCGGCCGACCGTCGCGACCCCGAACAGGACCGCCGAGCCGACGCAGACCCAGGTCAGGAGGAGCCGGACGTCCAGCATCGAGGCGTCGTTCAGGAGTTGCGGCCGGCCGCCGAAGAGGTCGTTCGGTCCGACACCGCTCGTCCCGACGTACTGGGAGAGGTACGGCATCAGGTAGTCGTCGCCGACGGTGACGATGGCGCCGAAGAGCACGATCACGAGCCAGCCGCCGAGCGCGACCAGCCGTAGGGCGGCGACCCGTGGGCTGAGCCGTTCCCCGCGCAGGAAGATCCGCCGCCGGACGAGGTCGACGATGCCGGCGAGCGAGGCCAGCGCGATCGGCAGGATGAACAGGCCGGCCAGGACGGTCTCGAAGTAGGTCATCCGGCGGAGCAGCAGCCAGGTCCCGCTGCTCCCCAGATCGAGGATCTGATCGACGAAGGCGTCCTGCTGTTCGGGGACGCCGTGGATGAAGAACAGCCAGAGGTAGTACAGGACCAGCATGACGGCCGGGATCGCGACGATCTCCAGGAACCGGACGAGGCTGCGCCGGTCGAACCGGAGCTGTCGCGTCAGGACCAGCCAGGCGACGATCCCGAATGGGATCAGGGCGCCCTGCTGCCGGACGAGGAAGGCGCAGCCCGCGAAGAACGCCCCCCAGAGGATCAGCTTGCGGCTGGGCCGGTCACCGCGCAGTCCCGCGGCGTAGAACGCAACCGAGATTACCATCGTCGCGAGATAGTGCGGGTCCGTCATGAACGAGAACGCCAGCACGAAGCTGAGCGGGTTGAAGAGGTAGACGGCGGCCCCGAGGGCGCTCCGGCCGTAGGTCACACCGAGGGTCCGGAGCAGGGAGTAGAACGCGATCCCGCTGAGCCCGTAGATCACGACGGTCGAGAATCGCTGGGCGCCGAAGCTGTCCCCGAAGACGAGGCCGAACAGCCCGCCCCAGAGGACCTGGAAGACGAGCGTCGTCACCGAGAGATCGAGGATCTCCATCCGCCCCTGTTCGAGCAGGTACTCGACCGAGAGGGAGTAGACCCAGTCATCGCCGACCGGGGCCGCGGTGAAGATCGGGACGATGGTCCAGGAGGCGACGAAGGCGAGGACGACCATCACGATCGGCCAGTGGCGCTCGATGGCGCTGACGATGCCCTTCGCCGAGTGGGTCCGGACCATGGCCGGGGCATCCGTGGGATGATGGGCGCCGTTGAGCCGGGGATCGGGGATCGTCAG
>CAXTHM010000116.1:0-5923 GCA_964244115.1 uncultured Thermomicrobiales bacterium | reverse complement strand
GCCTCGAGGTGCTCGAGGGTGAGGGCGTAGTTGAGGATGGCAATGCCATCGTCCTCGAAGTAGGGGTCAGCCGTGAGGCCGTCGTCCTGCGCGGCGGCACGGATGGCCGGGAACGCGGTCAGGGCGAGGGCGGCGCCACCGCCGATGAGGGCGGACGTACCGAGCAGGGTCCGGCGGGAGGTGCCGGCGCGCTCGTCGCGGATGGCGGCCATGAAGCGGTCGGCGATTGCCTGGGACATGGGTGAGACTCCTCTGTCGAATATCGCGACCGCGGGTCCACTGGCGACGAAGTCTCTCCCGATGGCAGATGCTCCGGAGGGTCTCTGTCGATCGGTGGTCACCAAGTGGCCGCGTTGCCAGGAGACCGCGTCCGGTCTCATGCAGGTAGTACGGGGCCACCGTGTCACTGGATCATTTGCGGTGAGAAGCGTCTTTCGACGAGAGATACCGGTTGCAATCGCTACGGGACCGATAGATTCTCAATAGTCATGGTCGATCGATATCATCATGATGTTACCTGACGCTAGTGGCCCGACAACCCGCTGGGCCATCCGGGACCGTCCCGACCGGGAGCCGTCAGGTATGCTTCGGCGGCGGCGGGTGACATCTCCCCGGCGCGACGCGGGCGTGGCGGAACGGCAGACGCTGCGGTCTTAAACACCGCTGGGGCAACCCGTGTGGGTTCGAATCCCACCGCCCGCACCCTACTCATAATGTGTTTCTGACGGCGACTCCTCGTTATCGCTAGGCGATCATTACGCGACAAGTCTTTGGAGGGGATCGTTCGCCCTTCTGACGCGATTCCCGAGACTGACTGTTATAGCGCGAAACGTAACGCGATCCTGTGCTAGTTAGAACGACCTGACGTTTGACCAGTCAATATTGTTGATCAGATGCATCAGGCCACCTGCCGCAGTCGTACCCATCGCCGACGCAAGACCGTCAGCCGCCTTCACGGTCATATCGCCCACGGTAGTGCTCACCCATTTGCTGAGTCGGGAGCCACGCTCTTCGTCATTCTCATCGCTCAAATCGGCCATAAGCGCAGGGAGCGTCTCGAGTGACGTTTCAGGAACCCCCAGTGACCGAAGATAAGCCATGCCAGACTCCGGGTCTCGGGCTGTCCCGAAGTTGTTGATGGTGGTGACGATGTCGCCCTCACCCATGTGAAGGTTGCCGTAATTCGTGATGTTGTTTTGAACCCGTTGCTGCCGCTTCGTCTCATCCATGGTCACCCTTTCGTGGTCGCGCAGCCAAATGATGCCAGCCATGGTGATCCGCACTCGACCGCCGCCGATGAAAAGGTTGGCGTCGACATACCCTTCGTCGTGTAGCCCACGGAGGGCCTGATCCACGAGAAGTCCAAATGAATACTCATTGTCTTTATCTGTTCGTACTGCCGCAGTGATACCGTCATCGCTGATGAGTTGACGAGGCATGAAGGTCGGTTCAAGCGAGCCAAATGACCCGTCTCGAACCACACGCAGGATCTCCGCCGGAAGCGTCTCTAGCTCTGGTGACGCGATCTGCCGTACCAGTGCTTCTCGGTCGTCAATGAGCCTGCGCCCGACCGCCGTATCTCCACCGCCGTCGAGGATCCCAACTACCGGTGCCCGGAGATCCCGAATCGCTTGATTAACGAGCACCTGATACTCGCTCCACCACCGCGCCTCTGAAATCATTCCATCTTCCGGCTTCAAATACTTTCGCAAGCTATACGAGTTCAGCCGCGAACCACGCCAGGCCGGCTCGGCCCTCAACAGTCGCCGGACGGCCGATGCCACGTCAAGGCAGGCGTCCACATAGCGGTCCCCCAGTTGCTCTAGTGTCAAAGTGGCGATCTGAACTTGAGACAGTTTCCCCTCGATTAGCCGGTCAACTGCGGCCAGCGCAGGCTTTGCATGATGATCGCGAAGATCTGTGGCGTACACGATATTTGGCTTTGGCGAACCAATAATCTGTCCTTGTCTTCTTGCCTGGAAAGGCGCCTCTCGAAAGGCCGATGATGAGATGGCGAACTCGTCAACATCGGCCATCACATCGGACACTCGCGTCAGCTCCATGTTGAACCGTTCAACTTCGGCAGCTGAGTACACGCCTTCTTCTTTGCCGAGATATGCTTCCAAACGGTCTCTAAGTCTCCTCAGCCGTTCGAGGTCATTGTTCTCGCTCATTGCATCCCTCCCATATCTTGCTTGCGGTGTGACGTACTCCAGTGATCATCGTCCCTTGTCGCTACAATGCCCATCCGCTGTGTTCACCGCCGAGCCGCGGGGTCGACCGGTCCGACATCCATAGGAGGTCACGTATGCGCTGGCTTCCTAGCAACAGTCTGATCATCGCCCTGGTCTTGACGGTCGTTGCGACCCGAGCTGGGGTCGCTCAAGACGCAACCGCGGCCGCGCCAATAGACACCGGCGGACTGTTTGTGTCTAGTCCTGAGTTGATTCAATCAACTCCGATTGGCATCTTCCCTCCAGGAGATGGCGACTCGCTGGCCGAAGTGGGCCGATCAGTAGCCCCAGATGGGTCTGGTCTTCTCCTCGTAGTCCGAAACAACATTAACGAGCGCGTCCGAAGGGCCACCGCTTCCGCGCGAGTTTCCCACGACGGCTCGATCGTCGCCCTCGGCTCTGCATCAGTGCTAATGCCATCTGAGGTTCCCCCGGGCGGCGTTGGGTTGATTCTAGTTCCGTTCGACGCTGGCTTGGATCCCGTCGACATTTTAGCCGCTAAGGTTCGTATCGACATTTCAGGCGAACCGACCTTCTACGGATACGAGACGGTCGATGTCATTGATGTAGTAGTTGAAGCTGATGAAATCTTCATTGGCTTGGCAAGCCGAAGCGGAGGAGGCATGTCGACTGTTCGCAAGGATGTCGCTATCGTCTGCTTGATTGATGACGCTGATGCCCCGATCGGATCTTGGGCTACCTTTCAACTGGACCAGCCCATTGAACGCGATGGAGCAGCAACTGCGGTCGTGGACCAAGGCATTGCAGGATGTGACGGTGATGTAATCGCCGCAGCAGTCGGGACGGATGGCAGGTATTAGCCAACAGTAGGACTACTCCTAGGAACGGGAACTAGCGATGCTCCCACAACCGCGTGAGACCGTTACATCTATTAGCCCCGTAACGACGCGGGATTCTTCGAGGACGACGACCATGAGCAAACCGAGTCGGCGGGCCGACATGTTCACCGAGGACGGCCAGCCGTCCGACGACGACCCGCGTGAGCACGGGCCTCGGCTGGGCGACGAGCGGACGACGCTGGTCGAGTCGCTGCGCCGTCAGCGCCTCACGTTGGAGATCAAGTGCGCCGGTCTCGACGCCGAGGCGATGGCGCGGCGGGCCGTCGAGCCCTCGACGCTGTCGCTGCTGGGACTGGTGCGCCACCTGGCCGAGGTCGAGCGGGCGACGTTCCGGGTGCTGATGGCCGGAGAGGATGCATCCCGGCTGTTCCGCTCCGACACCGAGCCTGACGGCGACTTCGATGGTGCGGTCCCTGACCCCGGGGTCGTCGCGGAGGCCTGGGCGGCCTGGCGGGCCGAGGTGGAGTTCGCCACACGCTTCGTCGCCGACGCGACGAGTCTCGACATGACCGGCGACGATCCCCTCAACCAGCATGGCAGCGGCGGCGGGGCGATGTCGCTGCGCGAGGTGCTGGTCGAGATGATCGCCGAGTACGCCCGCCACATGGGTCACGCCGACCTGCTGCGAGAGCGGATCGACGGGCGCCTCGGTCAGTAGCGGGGCCGCAACAACCCGGCGCGGGTGTCCGCCCCGTTGCCACCTCCGGTCCCCCGGAAGGCGTCCCCTCACCCACGGCACCACGACGAAAGGCCAGGGTCTGGCGCCTGCCTTAGCATTGCCAGGCGGCTTCAGCGCCCGGTCGGGGGCGCTCGCATCCCGCGGCCGCGTCGGAAGCACACGTCCCTACTCTGCGCCGATCGCCATCACGAGACCATCGTTCGGCATGGCCGGGCTGCTGGTGACGAAGAGGACGACACCACCGTGCGGGGTCGTGATCTCGGCCAGCGGGCCGCCGAACAGGTCGGTGATCCGGCCGATGACCTGGCCGTCCGCGACGGTGGCGCCAGCCGCGACCGTCGGGTACCAGAGCCCCTCGGCCGGGGAGCGCAGCCAGGTGAAGGCGGTCACCTCGGTCACGTGCGCCGGCTCCGGCGGACCGCCCGCCAGCATCCCCAGGTGCCGCAGCACCCGCCAGACGCCATCGACCAGTAGCTGCGTCTCCGGCTCGGTCAGCAGGCCGCGACCGCCGGCCTCGGCCAGTACGCCCGGGACGCCGGCGTTGGCGGCCGCCTGCGTCGTCGTCCCGCCGAGGCCGGGCTGCGGGCGGGAGGCGACGAGGTACGGCAGGCCGAAGGCCCGGCCCAGCTCGGCGGACGCCGCGTCGACCGTCTCGTCGCCGGAGACGGAGTAGATCGAGAACGGGACCAGATCCTCGACCATGTCGCCGCCGTGGAGGTCGACGAGGGCGTCGGCCGGCGCGATCACCGCCCGGAAGATGGCGTCGGTCAGGATCTCGGTGAAGGTCCCGGCCGGGTCGCCGGGGAAGGCGCGGTTGGGGTTCTTCTGGTCGATCGGCGAGACGAACGGGGTCCGGGTCAGGAACGACGGCACGTTGACCAGCGGCAGCGAGACGATCGTCCCGCTGATCCCGGCCGGGTCGATAGTCCGCATCAGCCGGACGTTGGCCTCGATCGCCGGGTACTCGGTCGGGTGGACGCCGGAGATCACGGCCAGCCGCGGTCCGGGCGTCGCGCCCTGGATGACGGTGTAGGGCCACACCCAGCCGTCCAGCGCCGGGTTGGAGAAGCGCAGGTGCCCGCGCCGGATCGTGCCCGCGTCGGGCAGCTCGATCGTGTCGATGGCGTCCACGAGCACGGTCGTCGCGGCCGAATCGTCGGTGGTCGTCGGGCGCTGCTGGTCGGTAGTCACGGGTGCGTCCCTTCATGGTCTGTCGATCGGCTCCCGTCAGCGTGGGTCGATCGCTCGTCGGTCCGGTGCCGTCCCCGGCCGGAGCCAGGGACGGTCAGCGCCGTCAGTCAGGGCGGTATGGTGCCACGAACCGGCCGTGGCCGGGCTGCGACCGGATCCGGCCCTCGTGGAAGACGAGCGTGCCCCGCGAGTACGTCGAGACGACGGTCCCGGCCAGCGCCGTCCCGTCCCAGACCACGGCGCTCCCGCGGGATTTCGACTGCCAGGTGCTGATGTCGACGGTCGTCGGCCGGGCCGGGTCGTAGAGGACGAGGTCGGCGTCGTAGCCGGGGGCGATCGCGCCCTTGGTCGTGCCAAGCCCGAAGATCTCCGCCGGTCGCCGGGCGAGCGCGTCGATGGCGCGGGACAGCGGCAGGCGACCCTCGACGGCCGCGCTCATCACGTACGGCCCGAGGATCTCGCCGCCCGGGATGCCCGGTGGCGCCTTCCAGATGTCGTCCCCGCCGGCGAGCTTCTCTTCGGGCGGGAACGGGGCGTGGTCGCTGGTCACGATGTCGAGGGTGCCATCCCGCACCCCCTCCCAGAGGGCATCGACGTCGCTGGCCGACTTGAACGGCGGGTTGCAGACCGCCAGCGATCCGAACCGGGCCAGCGCGTCGCGGTCGAAGGCGAGGTAGTGGGTGCAGGTCTCGGCGGTGACGGGGGCGCCGCGCCGGCGGGAGTTGCGGATCAGGTCGACGGTCATCGACGAGGTGACGTGCGGGATATGGACCCGGACGTCGAGCGCCTCGGCCAGCGCGAGCAGCTTGCCGACCGAGATCGCCTCGACCCAGTCGGGCCGTGACGCCGAGAAATCCAGCCCACCGTGCCGGCCAGCTGCCTTGAGTTCGTCCGTCAGCTGGCGGTAGAGCGGCTCCTCCTCGGCGTGGAAGACGGCCGGGAGCCCATACCGCTGCACC
>CAXTHM010000115.1:0-5946 GCA_964244115.1 uncultured Thermomicrobiales bacterium | reverse complement strand
CTCGTCGGTCAGATGCTGTCAGTGCATCGCGCGATCAACCACGGGTGGCCACAGCGGCAGCTCGCATCACGGCGACCGGCGCATCGCGTCCGGTCCAGAGATGCAGCGCCCGCGCGCCCTGGAGGATGAGCATCTCCAGCCCGTCGCTGGCGCTCAGGCCGCGAGCGCGGGCGGCGGCGAGCAGGTCGGTCTCCCGGTAGGTGAGGTCGGTGACGTGGGCGTCGTCCGGCAGGGCGGCGAGCAGGTCGAGCGGGATCGGCGTCTCGCCGGGGTGCCAGCCGAGGGCGGTCGCGTTGACGACGACCGCCGCCGAGGCGAGGGTCTCGATCACGGCCTCGTCGCCGAGTCCGATAACTGATGCCACCCGGCAATCGAGGTCCTCGATCAGCGCCGACGCCCGGTCGACGTTACGGTTGGCGATCACGATCCGGCCGAGGCCGAGCCGCTCCAGCCCGACGACGACCGCCCGGGACGCGCCGCCGGCCCCGAGGATCAGGGCCGTCCGTCCGGCTAGGTCGCCCGTGACGGCCGTGAGCGCCGTCATGAACCCGTAGACGTCGGTGTTGTCACCGATCAGACGGTCGCCGTCCCGGACGATCGTGTTGACCGCGCCGACCTGCCGGGCGAGCGGCGTGAGACTGTCGAGCTGAGCCATCACCGCCTGCTTGTGCGGTACCGTGACGTTGGCCCCGAGGATCTCCGGCGACCGCAGCGACGTGATCCGATCCGGGATGGCATCGACGTCGGTCTGCCAGGCGTCGTAGCGCCCCGTGATGCCCAGGGCGGCCAGTCCGGCGTTCTGCATTGCCGGCGAGAGCGAATGGGCGACCGGGTCACCGATCAGCCCGAGCCGCCAGCCGCCGGCCGGTGGCTCCGGTCGGGCCCGGTCCTTGGCGAGGTCCACGGGGAGCGTCATGGTGCCGGCGCCACGGTCGGAGCCACGTCGCCGCCACCGTTGAGATAGGTATTGATGTTGACGGTCTGCTCGTCCAGCGTGACCGCGAAGGCGTGCTCGCCGGAGCCGTCGAGCTTGGCGACGAAGTACAGGTAGTCGACCGGATCAGGGTTGAGGACGGCGAAGATCGAGTCGTAGCTCGGACTGCAGATCGGGCCAGGCGGCAGTCCGGCGTTGAGGTAGGTGTTGTATGGGCTTTCCGCTTCGGCGGACGTGGTCTGGTTGGGCTCAAGGACCGGCCACCAATCCGCCTCGTTGCCGATGGCATACTGGACGGTCGGGTCGGCGTCGAGCGTCATGCCGGCTTCGAGCCGGTTGAGGTAGACCGCGGCGATCGTCGGCCGCTCCGCCGGGACCTGGGCTTCGCGCTCGATGATCGAGGCGAGGGTGAGGACCTGGTACATCGTCAGGTTCATCTCGGCGGCGCGGTCCCGCAGGTCCTGGGTGAACCGCTGGTCGAAGATGGTCAGCATCTGGAAGACCGCATCTTCCGGGTCCATGTCGCTCGTGACGGTGTAAGTCTCGGGGAACAGGTAGCCTTCGAGGGAGGCGCCCTCGGGGCGGTCGTTCAAAAACGGGAACTGGTCCGAGTAGTCGGCGTCGGTCGCCTCCATGAACGCCGCCGCGCCGCCCGGCAGCCCGGCCTTCTCGTACTCCGCAGCCGTCTGCTCCATCCGCAGGTTCTCGATGATCGTGACCTGGGTGGTCGTCACCGGGTCATCATCCCCCGCCGCGTCCGACGACGTGCCGTCCGGGTCGTCCGTGATCATCGCGATGATGTCCGGCACGCTCATGCCGCGTTCGAGCGTGTAGTCGCCGGGCTGGAGGTTGCCGCCGGAGAGTTGCACGCTGTAGGTGAAGACGTATTCGGAGCGGATCAGATCCTCGTCCGCGAGCCGGGTCGCGACGGTCTCGGCACTGTCGTCGCCGGTGACCTGGAAGGCGACCTGCTGGCCGGTGCGGGCGTCGGTCGACTCGTCGAGGGCGTAGTCGAAGCCAGCTTTGGCGCCGGCGATGATCAGGATCGCGACGGTGGCGATCGAGACGATCTTGAGGGTCTGAACGGTTAGACGCAGCACCGGCGGTCCTTCGGGAGAGGTCGTCATGGTCGGGCGGGGTCACGGGCAACGACCCCGTGGGTGCCAGCGTGATCCGCGGGGGAGCGATGCTCACGTCCCGGGCCGCTGTGCTGTGGGACCCTCGTACGGCATACCATACCCGACGAACCCGTTGCCGGTCCGATCAAACGTGGCGTAACCGGACGCCACGGCGACGTTCTCGGGAGAACCGGCCACCCATGACGCCCAATCCACAACCGTTGATCGGGCTGACCGGCCCGACCGGCGTCGGCAAGACCGCCGCCGCGATCCGGCTGGCCCTGGCGCTGGGTGGCGAGATCGTCAATGCCGACTCGCGTTACCTCTACCGGGGCTTCGACATCGGCGTCGCCAAACCCAGCGCCCCGGAGCAGGCGCTCGTCCCCCACCACCTGATCGACATCCTCCCGCCCGCCGGCGAGATGTCGCTCCACGTCTTCCAGGAGCTGGCGACGGCCACGATCCGCGATGTCCAGGCGCGCGGACGCCTGCCGCTTCTGGTCGGCGGGACGGTCCTCTACCTCAACGCGGTGATCGAGGGCTGGCAGATCCCACAGGTCCCGCCCGACGAACCGTTCCGCCGGGCAGCCGAGGCGGAGGTCGAGCGTGACGGCGGTGCCGGACTACGTGCGCGACTGGCCGCGATCGACCCGGTCGCCGCGGAGCGGAGCGGCGTCAACATGCGCCGGGTAATCCGGGCGCTGGAGATCCACCGGGCGACCGGCACGCCGATGTCGGTGCTGGAAGGTCGGGGTCGACCTCCGTTCCGGGCGCTGGAAGTGGCGCTGACGATGCCACGCGACGCGCTCCACGCCCGTCTGGACGCCCGGATCGATGGGTTGATGGCGGGTGGGCTGGTCGAGGAGGTCCGGGGGCTGCTGGCGAGTGGCGTCCCGGAGACCGTCCCGGCGATGAGCAGCATCGGCTATCGGCAACTGATCCCGTATCTCCGTGGAGAAGAGACGCTCGACGCGGCGACGGAGCGGATCCGGGTCGACACCCGCCGCTACGTCCGCCACCAGGAGACGTGGCTGCGCCGCAACCCGCGTCTCGTCCGGGTCGACGTCACGGCCGACGGTTGGGAGTCCGAACTCGAGGCGACTGTGCGTCGGTTCCTGTCGGAACCAGGCGACACCTAGAAGTCAGGGATCGCATCCCTGATCGGGTCCAGCGTGTCGTCGATCGCGTCACTGGTCCGCACCGAGAGCCGCTCGTACCAGGTCTCCGGGACGGCCCGGAGACCGTCGGCCCGGACGAACCCGCTGACGCCGTTCGCGGCATCGGACTCGACCGGCCACCAGAGTTGATCCTCATCGTCACGTTGAGCGTTGCCGGTCACGGTCAGCTCGGTCAGGGATGGCAACGATGCGACGATATCCTCGGTCCTGCTCGGGCCGCTCCGGACGTTCGCCTGATCGACGTCGATCTCGACCGTGACGTCCCGGGAGATCTCGGGTTGCCACGGCAGGACGTTGGCGGCGCCGCGGACCGCGATCAGCGTCCCGAGCAGGACGATGCCGGCGAAGGCGACGACCAGCACCAGCCGCCAGAGGAACCGGCGGAGCCGCCGCATCCCGCGCCGGGCCGGTCTCATCGCCGGTGCCGGGGCATAGGCGGGTTGGGGCGCCCCCTCGTACGCCGGTGCTCGGGCGACCGGTGCGGCGATCGTCGGTTCGGGCAGCGCATAAGCGGGCGCTGCGTTCGGAATGGGCTGGAGGGGTCGGCCCGAGTTCGGTGGTCCAGCGCCGACGTCGTTCCAGCGCATCCGGGCCTCGTTCGCCGTCCGGGGCGCGACGTACGGCAGGTGCTCGACTGGCGGTGCGGCTGGCGTGGACGATGGGGCGTAGGCAAGCGGGGTCGTCGTCGCATCCATCCCGAGCGGTTCCAGCGCCCCCCGGAACAGCCGGGCGAAGGCCGTCACGTCGGTGTAGCGCTCGTTCGGTCGCTTCGCCAGCGCCCAGAGGACGATGTCGTCCAGCGCCGGCGGCAGGTGGAGATCGGGCCGGACGAGGCTGGGCGGTGACGGCGCCGTGTCGAGGTGCGCCCGCAGGATCACGTTCCGCGCCTCAGCGATGTTGGTGGCATCGGGCGCGACGCCGCCGAACGGCGGACTGCCGGTGATGACCTCGTACATCACGCAGGCGAGCGTGTAGACGTCGGCAGCGGCGTCCACCCGCTCGCCGGTGATCTGCTCCGGCGAGAGGTAGGAGGCCGTCCCGAAGGCCGCCCCGCCGATCGGCTCGGCCGGCTTGCCGAGGGGCTGCGAGAGGCCGAAGTCGATCAGCTTGACCGTGCCGTCGGGGGCGACGATCAGGTTCTCCGGCTTGACGTCAAGGTGGACGAGCCCGCGGCCGTGGAGATGGGCCAGGGCCGAGGCGACCTGGTCGAGCAGGTCGGCGGCATCAAGCGGCGGGTAGGGTCCGTGGGTGCTGAGAAGCTCGCGCAGGGTCTGGCCGGGGACGAGTTCCATGACGGCCCAGGGCGCTTCCTGCTCCTCGTGGAGGTCGTAGATCCGGGCGATGTTGCCATGGTTCGCCGTCGCCTGGTTGCGCGTCTCCTGGCGGAAGGCGGCGCGTGACGCGGGGTTGGACCGGTAGGCGGTCCGCAAGGTGCGGACGGCGACCGGTCGGCGGGTGCGGAGATCACGTCCGCGGTAGACGATCGCCATCCCGCCGGTCCCGAGCGGGTTGGCGAGGTCGATCTCGTAGCGCCCGGCGACGATCATGGTCCCGTCGTCCGCGAGGCGCTCGCCGGAGCCGACGGTGGTGTCCGTTGCGCCGGTCCGTCCAGCGGTCACAGCGGTTCCCCTTCCTGCGCTCCTGGTGATTCCGGGTGCGCGGACGACGCCGATCGGCGTCGTCCGCGGCAGGCCGGGTCGAGACGAATGCGAGACTCAACTGTACCAAACGATCGTGACGCACCCTCTCCGGGGTGAGCATCGGGCTGGGACGGAGTTGGGTTGGCTCTTACGCAAGGACAGGAGACGGATCGATGGGACTGACGATCATTCGCTGGGCATCGCTGACACCGACCCCGTGGAAGAACGGTGGCGGCACGGCGGTCGACATCGCGGGGCAACCAGCATCAGGAGCGGCAGAGCAGTTCGACTGGCGCGTGAACATCGCGACCATTGCCCGGTCCGGGCCGTTCTCCGACTTCCCGGGTATCGACCGCGACTTCCGGCTGCTCGACGGTGGCGCGCTCGAACTGTCCGTCGAGGGCGATGCCCCCCGGCTGCTCGAGCCCGACGGACCGGCGTACCGGTTCCCCGGCGACCGTCCCACGTTCGCCCGGCTCGTCGATGAGGCCGTGGCCTGCCGCGCCTTCAACGTCCTGACGAGGCGCGGTGCATTCGTCAGCCGCGTCGATGAGCAGGTCGTGAGTGATTCACTCGTGCTGCGGCCTGAAGGCGATACGGTGGTCGGAGTCGTCCGCAGTGGCGAGATCGCCGTCGAGTCCGTAGCGAACTCGGCTCGACTCGGACCGTTTGACGCATTCGTCGCGTCCGAACCAGTCAGTGTCGGTTCGACGAGTAAGGGGACATTGCTGCTGGTTCGCTTGATCGGGGCGTAGAGCGGTAGTTCCTGAACGTGTCCGATGGCGGAGCAGACCTCTCCCCTGACCAGCGTGAACCTGCTCGCTCACCCGCTGAAGCGGCTCTCGCTGCGCTGCGGCTCACAGGTGCCCGGAGAGGCGACCAGCTTCCCCTATCGCGCTGAGGTCTTCGGCCTGAAAGTCGCCGCAGAGGAGATCGCTCTACAAAGCCTCATCCGATACAACGGCGTGTTCCCCTCTCCGGGCGTGAGCGCCGCAGCGCGAAACGAGCCGGGGAGGGGCTAGGGGCTTGCTGGAGGACAGTTTGTGGGGCGGGGCCGATGGGGGAACGGTCGACGG
>CAXTHM010000114.1:0-6175 GCA_964244115.1 uncultured Thermomicrobiales bacterium | reverse complement strand
CGGTGACGGCACCAATGACGCCCCGGCGCTGGCCCAGGCCGACGTCGGCGTGGCGATGAACACCGGGACGGCCGCCGCCAAGGAGGCCGGGAACATGGTCGACCTCGACAGCGACCCGACCAAGCTGATCGAGGTGGTGTCGATCGGCAAGCAGCTCCTGATGACCCGCGGCGCCCTGACGACCTTCAGCATCGCCAACGACGTCGCCAAGTACTTCGCCATCATCCCGGCGATCTTCACCGCCGCCTACGTCAGCGACGGTGGCTCGTCCGGCGCCCTCGACGCCCTCAATATCATGCGGCTGGACTCGCCCGAGAGCGCGATCCTGTCGGCGATCATCTTCAACGCGCTGATCATCGTCGTCCTGATCCCGCTCGCGCTGCGCGGCGTCGCCTACAAGGCGATGAGCGCCTCGGCCCTGCTCCGCCGCAACCTGCTGATCTACGGCGTCGGCGGGCTGATCGCCCCGTTCATCGGTATCAAGCTGATCGACCTGATCCTGACCGCCGTCGGCATCAGTTGGTAAGGTCCGTTCGTCCCACCCATCGTTCCAGTCGACCGCGAGGTGCTCAGTGATCCTTCGTCAGGCGCGTACCGCTGTCCTCATGCTCATCCTCATGTCCGTCCTCACGGGCCTGGTCTATCCCGGCGTCATCACCGGGGTCGCACAGGTCATCTTCCCCGACCAGGCCGACGGCTCCTTCATCGAGCGCGACGGCCAGACGATCGGCTCGTCGCTGCTCGGCCAGAGCTTCGTCGACGCCGACACCAACCTGACGCTGGCGGGCTACTTCCGCGGTCGCCCGTCCGGCGCGACGATCACCGACGACGGCACGATCATCTCCAGCGGCTCGAACTACGGCCCGACCAACTCGGCCCTGACCGACCGCGTCGCGACGGATGTCGCCTCGATCCGTGAGGAGAACGCCCTCCCGGCCGAGGCCGAGATCCCGGTCGACCTCGTCACCGCCTCCGGCAGCGGCGTCGACCCGGACATCAGCCCGGCCTCGGCCGAGATCCAGGTCGCCCGGGTCGCCCAGCAGCGCGGCATCACCGAGGACCAGGTCCGCGACCTGATCGACGACAACACCTCGGGCCGGGTGCTCTGGTTCCTCGGCGAGCCCCGCGTCAACGTGCTCGACCTGAATCTGGCGCTGGATGAACTGGCGCCGATGCCCGCGTAACCTCACCCCGCAGCCCCCTCCCCATCTCGCTGGCGTGCTTTGCACGTGCGGATGGAGCGGGGGAGCGCGGGTTAAGGCGATATCGTCCGTTCGCTAATCACTCGTTTCGCTCGCCATCGGATCTTGCTCCCCTCTCCATCCGTGCGGTCGGCGGTCCGGCTTGCCGGCTGAGCCGACCGGGCGAGATGAGGAGTGGCTGGGGTGGGGCTGGTCTCCGCTACCGGCCATCTCATGGTTCCCAACCCACCCTCCGGGAGACTCGCCTGTGCAATCCGGAAGATCCGAACTGGAACCGTCCCGGCACCGGGGCGAGCTCCGTATCTACCTCGGGGCCGCGCCCGGCGTCGGCAAGACGTACGCGATGCTCAGCGCCGGCCGGGCGATGCGGGACCGGGGCGAGGACGTCGTGATCGGCTACGTCGAGACCCACGGCCGGTCCGATACCGAGGCCCAGATCGGCGGGCTGGAGATCGTCCCGCGGCAGAGCCTGAGCTACCGCGGCATCCAGACCGAGGAGATGGACCTCGACGCGATCATCGGCCGGAAGCCCCAGATCGTCCTCGTCGATGAGCTCGCCCACACCAACCCACCCGGCTCCCGCCACGGTCGCCGCTACGAGGACGTCGAGGCGATTCGGGACGCCGGGATCGAAGTCATCACCACTCTCAACATCCAGCACCTCGAGAGCCTGCAGGACATTGTGCTCGGCATCACCGGCGTCCGGGTCCGGGAGACGATCCCCGACCGGATCCTCGACGACGCGACCGACGTCCACCTGATCGACCTGCCGACCGAGGACCTGCTGGAGCGGCTGGAGCAGGGCAAGGTCTACCCGCCGGGCCGGGCCGACCAGGCGATGCGGAACTTCTTCCGGGCCGGGAACCTGACGGCGCTGCGCCAGCTCGCGCTGCGCCGGACGGCCGACGAGGTCGACGAGCGCCTCGAAGGCTACATGCGGGACCACGATATCGACGCCGTCTGGCCGACCGCCGAGCGGGTCGTCGTCGTGATGGACCACGAGGTCGCGACCAGCGTCGTCGTCCGGCACGCCTGGCGCCTCGCCAGCGCACTGCGCGGGGAACTCGTCGCGGTCGCCGTCATGCCGGAGGACGGCATCGCCAACCTCCCGGTCGACCAGCGGCAGGGGATGGAGCGAAACCTTCGCCTCGTCGACGACCTCGGCGCCTCGGTCGTGTCGATCCCGCACTCGGGCACCGACCCGATCCCGCTCAGCGAGCTCGCCAGCCGGATCGCCCAGATCTGCCGAGCCGAGAACGCGACGATCCTCGTCCTCGGTCACCGTCCCCAGAGCTGGTGGCAGCGGGTCCGGGAACCCTCGATGGTCGACCGGGTCCTGGCCGAAGTCGACGGCGTCGGCCTCCACCTGGTTGAACTCGGGGGCGGCTGAAGCTGTGGCGACCAATCTCGCCGACCAACGAGCGGCCAGCTACAGTGATCCTCCTGTCAAATCGTCGATGCCTATGGGCGGTGCTGCTCCCCTCTCTGGGACCGGTGACGCGGAGACGACCGTAGGCGTCGGAGCAAACCGGGAGCCGGAGAGGGGCAGGGGGAGAGGTCTGCTCCGCGGCGTCGCCTTTCCCGATGAGTACCGCTCATCCCGACCGATTGGCGATCCGACCCGGACTGGTACGGTCCGTGCTGCTGGGGAGTCCTCACAACCCGTTGTTCGGGACGCATTCCCCGGAACGTGACGAGTGATCAGACGAGGCCCACCGCGATGTCCATCAGCACCACGGCGACCGTCAGCGAATGCCTCCGGGCGCGGGCGAGCGAGATCTGGGACGCCCAGCACGACCACCCCTTCATCGCCGCCATCGGCGACGGGACCCTCGACCCGGAGCGGTTCGCCTACTTCCTCCGGCAGGACTACCTCTATCTGATCGACTACGCCCGCGTCTTCGCGTTCGCCGCCGCCCGGGCGCCGGACCTCGCCACGATGACCCGCTTCTCCCGGCTGCTCCACGAGACGCTTGAGTCCGAGATGGACCTCCACCGGTCCCTGGTCCGGGAATTCGATTCGACGACGGTCGATCTCGACGCTGAGGAGAAATCCCCGACGACGCAGGGCTACACCGATTTCCTGCTCCGGACCGCCGCGACCGGCGATTACGCCGAGCTGCTCGGGGCGCTGCTGCCCTGCATGTGGGGCTACAGCGAGCTCGGCCGGGTCCTGACGGAGCGAGGCCGCCCGGACGACCCCCGCTACGCCCGCTGGGTCGCCTCGTACAGCTCGACCGAGTTCGCCGAGCTGACCTCGTGGTGCCGGCAGTTGCTGGACGTTCACACGCAAGGGCTCGGTGGCGCGGCGATGGGCCGGGTGACGCAGGCCTTCCTGACGTCGAGCCGATACGAACTCGCCTTCTGGGAGATGGCCTGGCGGATGGAGCGATGGCCCGGCGCGGACCGCTAACCGGTAAGATGTCCCCCTTCATTCAGACATCGCGCAGACATCGTGGGACCGGGCGACCGGCAGACAGGGGAGACCATTGGCCGACCACTCCACCACGCCGGAGCGCGCCGCGCTCCACGGTGACTTCGACGCCGCCCGGCCACCGTTCCTGACGATCGACCCCGGCGACCGGGTGACGATGTCGACGATCGAGGCTGGCTGGCGGCTGGAACCGTCGCCGGACGACACGGACACCGTCCCGAAGATCGAGCCGCGCGACCCCAGTCGTGACGGCGGCCATGCCCTCTGCGGCCCGATCGCCATCCGTGGCGCAGAGCCGGGCATGACGCTGGCCGTCCATATCGACGAGATCGTGCCGGGGACGTGGGGCCGGACGCCGGTCGGTGGCTGGGACAGCCCGTTCAACCGGCGGCTCGGTCTGGTCGGCGTCGAGCCGATGACCCTGCGCTGGGAGGTCGACGCCGCGGCCGGGATCTGCCGGAACCAGTTCGGGCACGAGGTCCCGACGCACCCGTTCCTCGGGGTGATGGGGATGCCGCCGGCCTCGGCCCGGCCGGTCCCGACGAGTCCGCCCAGGGCGCAGGGCGGCAACCTCGATTGCCAGGAGCTCACGGCCGGGACCACGCTGTACCTGCCGATCGCGGTCGCGGGTGGGCTGTTCTCGGCCGGCGACGGGCACGCCGCCCAGTCCGACGGCGAGATCTGCGGGACGGCGATCGAGGCGCCGATGGAGCGGGTCGTCCTCCGCTTCGACCTGCTCGACGACATGCCGCTGACGACGCTCCGGGCCCGGACGCCGACCGACTGGCTGACGTTCGGCTTCAATGAGGATCTCGACGAGGCCGTGTGGGGCGCGATCGACGACATGCTCACGCTGATCGGCGAGCTGACCGGGATCGGCCGGCAGGAGGCGCTCGGGCTGGCGAGCATGGTCGTCCACCTCCGCGTCACCCAGATGGTCAACGGCGTCAAGGGCGCCCACGCGATGCTTTCCCACGAGACCGTCGCCCGGCTGAAGGGCGCCGCGTAGGGCAACCGCCGCGCCGGTTCGCGGCCGCGCCGGCCGCCACCGACAGGCCGGCGCGGTAAGCTATACGGGTAGCACACGGACATCACGGGCGGGCGACCCGGCCGGACGCGCCGGCCCGGGCCTCACCGGTCGATCTGGAGTTCATCATGCAGCGGGTAGCAGGACAGTTCGTCGTCAAGAAGTTCGCCGACCAGCTCCTCGGGTCGGACGACAAGCCGGCCCAGCAGAACCAGAACCAGCAGGGCGGCGCGCCGGAGCACTATCCCCAGCAGCCTTACGCCCCGGCGCCGGCCGCACCGGTCCAGATCTCCGGTGGCGAACTCAACGGCAACATGATCTACGACGACGACGGCAACCGCCTCGGGATCGCCCGACATGTCTCCGAGGTCTCGGTCTACCTGATCTCCCACAGTGCGAACGAGCTCAACCGGACGCTCCAGCAGGCCGTCAACGACCCGGACACCGAGATCCGGTTCAGCACCGACAACAACGGCCGCGTCACCGGTCTGATCTACGTCCCGTCCTCGGCCCGCGCCGCCCAGAGCATCCCCGGCATCCGTTCCGACGACATCTGACACGGGTCTCACCATGCGGTGCCGCGCGAAGTTACATCGAACGTCGCGGTGGCGGAGAGGGGCTGGGGGAGAGGTCTGCTCCGCCACCAGGTGATTACGAAGCATGCAGCTCTACTCGCGCAGATCGGCGGCATACGCTCCCAGCGACCGCTGATACCGTCGGAACAGCCCGGCCCCGCGGGAATCCGCCAGCAGCAGCGCCTCGATCAGGCCGCCGAGTGCCGCCGGCGACTGGTCCGCGCTGTGGCGGGCAAGGGCGAGGAAGCAGGCGATCGCGAGGTCGTCCGGGAACGCCGCCGCGCCTTCCTCCAGCACGGCCACGGCGCCGGTCAGGTCGCCGACGTTGCGCAAGGTGCTGCCGTATTGGACGTATATTCGCGACCGGAGCTCGTCGGGCAGGCCGAGGTCGAGCGCACGCCGGTACTGCGCCGCGGCGTCGTGCTCCCGGCCGGCGGAGTCCAGGGCGCCGGCGTAGGCGAACGTGACCCGGGCGTCGTCCGGGTATCGCCCCATGAGTCCCTCGAAGTGGGCGATGGCGAGTGCCTCATTCCCCTCCGTTTCCAGGCTCTCGCCGCGCTCGATCTCTGTCGTGATCAGATCAGTGTCAGTCATGTTGGTAGGTTTCCTCGCTGCCTCGTCGTCGGGCGACGGGCATGGCTCGTCGCGAGTGGGCTGATATACTCACCCGGTTCCATGAAAAACCCCTTCCAGCGAGGTTCCCCTCCCGATGTTGACCTTCTCGATCCACCCCGACGTGTTCGAGCGGCTGCCGAACGTGCGGATCGTCGCGGTCGTCGCGACCGGAATCGACAACAGCGTACCGCGACCCGACATCGAGCAGCGCTGGCGCGAGATCTGGGACGCCACTCCGGAGCGGTTCGCCGGCCTCGGTAGCGCCCAGTCCCATCACCGCGTCGCACCGTGGCGGACGCAGATGACGAGTATCGGCGTCTCG
>CAXTHM010000113.1:0-6194 GCA_964244115.1 uncultured Thermomicrobiales bacterium | reverse complement strand
CGACGATCGCCACCCCGATCGCCCCGGCCAACGCCCCGGAGCCGTCCCCGTCCCCCTCGCCGGCCGCGTAGGTCCGGTCAGTCCAGCCGACCGCGAAACGTCCTCCGTCCCTGTCCGCAGGACCCCGTCCCGAACTGCGCCCGCGCGCTCGGGGCGGGGTCCTGGGCATCCGACGACACCAGAATGAGCGGGTGAACGGGTGCCTGCGGCGACGACGGACCGGGACCAGGGCGACGCCGATCGGGAAGGGTCCACATGGTGGTTCCAGAGGTAACGCCATCTCCGGCTCATATCCTCCCAGGCGGGAGTTCCGGGACGATGGTCGCGCGCCAGATCCTGATCTGGGGGGTGATCGCCGTCGCCCTGTTCTGCTACGCCCGGATCTTCCAGCGCACCTACATCGATGACACCTACATCACCCTGCAATATGTGCGGAACCTCGCCGACCACTTCACCTGGGGGTTCTTTCCGGGGCAGACGACCAACACGGCGACCTCGCCGCTGAACGTGATCGTGCTGGCCGGAGCCGCGAAGGTCACCGGGTCCGCGCTGACCGCCGTCGCGCTGATGATGGCGATCGAGTGGACCCTCACCCTGGCGGTCCTGCTCCGCATCTCGCGGCAGATCACGGGGACGGCCCATGCCGGCGTGCTGATCTTCGCGATCATCGCGACCAACCCCCTCCTGCTCTCGGCGATCGGCCTAGAGGGGTCGCTCTACATCCTCCTGCTGCTGACCGCGCTGCTCATGTCCCTGACCGGGCGCTGGCTGCCGCTGGCCGTCGCGGTCGGGCTGCTGACGATCACCCGGCCCGAGGGCGTCCTGTTCCTCGGGCTCCTGCTGATCTGTCTCCCTGGCACCTGGCGGGTGCGCGGGGGCGTCATCCTGGTCTGGGGGCTGACGATCCTGCCGTGGTACCTGTTCTCCTGGGTCCGGCTCGGCTCGCTGATCCCCGACACCCTGCTGATCAAGGTCGACCAGCAACCCTGGGAAGGGACGACGCTGTTCGTCAACGGGCCGCTGCTCTACCTCGACCGCTACCCGGCCGCGACGATCGGGTCGGTCTGGCCACTGCTCTTCCTCCCGCTCGCCATCCCGGCGTTGCGCCGGAGCACCGCGGTCGCACGGCGGGCGATGGCCGCCCTGGCGCTGTACGGCGTGGCGCATTACCTCGCCTACTCGGCGCTCGGGGTGCCGCCGTTCCACTGGTATTACACGCATGAGGTCGTCGCGATCGCCGTCCTCGGTGGGCTCGGTGCCGCCGAAGCGCTGCGCTGGCTGACGCGACGGAGCGGACGGATCGGCCGGCTGCTCGCGTGGCCCGCGACCACCCTGCCGGCCGCGACGCTCATCACGCTGCTGGCCGGGACGGGCGACCCGCTCGGGCAGGCCGCGATCCACAGCAACTGGGCCCGACCGGACCAGTACCGCGCGATCGCGGCGACGATCGGGACCGAGGTGGCTCCGGGCGAGACGATCGACTTCCGGGGCGAAGTCGGCACGCTCGCCTACTACTCCGACCGGTACCTCCTCGACCCCTTCACGGACATGCGCCGGACGAGCGCCGCGATCGACCGGCTGCGCACTGGCCAGTCGGCGCCGGTCGGGTGGCTGCTCGACCTCAACTTCCTCTGGCGGGACGACCCGGCTCCGATCCCCGCGCCCACCTATGTGATCGACTTCGGCGCGCCGCGCGTTCCCCCTGGCGCGGACCCGACCAGCGACCCCAACTACGTCGACGCCTGGATCACCTGGTCCCACTGGGTCCCCTTCAACCGCATCGTCCTGAGCCGTGTCCCACCCGCCGAGGCGGTCGGACCGATCGCGACGCCGGAATAGGGCCGCTCATCGGCTCCTCGTCGACGGGTAGCCAATGGACGGGCCATAACCTACGCGGCGGGAGTCGCCTCCGACGGCAGGAAGACGTAGGTGGTGATCACACCGGGTCGACGGTGCATTCGGCCACGCCGAGCCCGGCCGGGGTGTCGCCGGGCGTGGCGGCGGCGTCCTGCGCCGAGGACGCGGCGGGCAGGGCGAGAGCGGTCAGGGACAGCGACAGGGACAGCGACAGGGACAGGACGGCCGCTCCGAGCATGGACGAGATCGGGCCCATGGGAACCCTCCGGGTCTGCACGACGCACGGTGCCGGTCACCGCGCGGTGACGGGACGATCGTGCCCGTCCCCGCCTGGCTCCCGCCATCGACCATGCGACGACCGGATGAGCTGACAGCAGACCGGTCGTCACGGGCGGCGTCGGCCACCGCACCGGCCCGTGGATCGTCAGTGGGTGAGGATGGGGTAGATCGACAGCACCAGCAGGGCAGCCATCACGCGGTTGAAGAGCACGATCCGGCCGGGTGCCTCCAGGAATCGACGCAGTGCTAGGCCGAAGCCGGCCCAGAGCCCGAAACTGGGGATGGCGACCAGACCGAAGACCACGGCGGCGAGGAGGAGGTTGCGGACGTAGGCATCCTGGGGGACGTAGGACGCGACGGCCGCGAGCGACAGCACCCACGCCTTCGGGTTGACCCACTGGAAGGCGACCGCCCCGACGAATGACAGCGGCCGGGATGCGCTGCCACCGCCTTTCAGCCGTCTGGACCGGGCCATCCGCCAGGCCATCCAGAGCAGCGAGACGGCACCGCCCCAGCGCAGCAGCTCGAAGAGCGGCGGCCAGGCCTCGAACAGGCTGCCCAGCCCGAGACCGACCGCCACGATCATGATGATGATGCCAATGGCGACCCCGAACAGGTGCGGGAGCGTCCGGCGGAAGCCGAAGGTAGCCCCGGAGGCAACCAGCATGGCGTTGTTCGGGCCGGGGGTGATGCTCATCACGATCGCGTAGGCCACGTAAGCAACCAGCAGATCAGCGGTCATCGGATCTCATTTCCGGTGTCGTCCCAGGGCAGATCAGATGGGCCGCGGGTGGGCCCGGATCGATGTCATATCGTCTCACTAGCCTGACGCATCGACGCCGCGTCGTATAGGGCCAATCGTCCAATGGCTCCGGCGACGGTGTGCGATCTCCGGCGGAGTGCGGCCCGAAATCGGTTCGATCGCGCCGCGGGACCGATCCGACCACGGCGGCCGGTATGCGCAACGGGCGGACACCGCGACCGGCGTCGATCGACCCGTAGGGATCATCCTGGACACCACTGCCCACCCGTCGCCGCTGGCGGAGACCACGCCGCTCGTCTGAGTCGGGAACGTGCGGTTGGCGAGCAATTCCGTCCTCCAGCGAAGCGAGAGTCCCTCTCCGGGCGTGGGCGCCGCAGCGCGACACGAGCCGGGGAGGGGGTTGTGGTGGGGACTGCCAGCGACCGGGCGTGCTCGATGTGACCATCCATGTCGCCGACACCGGTTATCGCCCTGCTGGGCGATGGCCGCTGCGGCGGCCGGGCTTGCAGGCCGCGCCCCTACGGCCGCCACGCCGCCCGAACACTCTTGTCCCCTCCGCACAATGGTGCCAGACGTCATCGCCATTCCCTGTCCCACGCCCGGCGGCAGCTTGCTAGGATGCGGGTCTGTCCGAATGGTGGGCCGGCCAGGGCGAACGCCGGCCGGGCCCGATGCGCGAGGAGCACACGACCGTGACCGACGACATCAGACGGCTGGAGCAGCAGGTGCTGGGCGATATCTGGACCAGCAACGCGGCCTGGGATAACCTCGTCCACCTCTGCGACGTGATCGGCAACCGCTGGGCCGGCAGCCCGAGCGAGCACGAGGCCGGCGAGTTCCTGAAGGCCAGGCTCGAGGCGTACGGGCTCCGGAACGTCCGGCTGGAGCCGATCGGCTTCGGCGCCTGGGAGCGGGGCGAGGCAAGCCTGACCATGACCGGGCCGACGGAGCGGTCGTTCTCGGTGATCGCCCTGCCCTACTGCCCGGCGGTCGACATCACCGCCGAGATGATCGACGTCGGCAACGGCGAGCAGGAGGACTTCGAGCGCCTCGGCGACGCCGTGCGGGGCAAGATCGCGATCACGGCGGCGGAGACCAACCCGGTCAACGCCCGGAGCGAGAAGCTCAGCCACCGGACCGACAAGCTCCGCTTCGCCGAGGACGCCGGCGCCCTGGCGCTGGTCTACATCAACCAGAACCCGGGGATGCTCCACATCAGCGGCTCGATCGCGGCGCCGGGCGGCGAGCCGGCCGCGATCGCCGGGCTGGGGACCTCGTGGGAGGACGGCTCGACCCTGCTCCGGCTGGCTGGCCGCGCCGGCGGGCCAGTCACCCTCCGGATCGTCACCGGCGGGACCTTCCGTGAGAACACCTCGTACAACGTCGTCGGCGACCTGATCGGCGCCCGCTGGCCGGACGAGATCATCGTCACCGGCGGCCACTACGACGGCCACGACATCTCTCAGGCGGCGATGGACGACGGCGCCGGGACGATGACGACGCTGGAGGCGGCCCGGGTGCTGGCGGCGCTGCCGGCCGGCTCGATCGGGCGGACGATCCGGTTCGTGCTGTTCTGCGGCGAGGAGGTCGGGCTGTTCGGCTCGTGGGGCTACACCGCCGACCACGAGGACGAGACGGGCAAGACGCGCTTCATGCTCAACCTCGACGGCGCCGGGCAGGGCCGCGGCGGGACGGAGGCGCTGACGCTGACCGGCGCGCCGGAGCTGATCGAATACTTCGAGGGCCAGAGCGCCGACATGGCCTACGCGATGCCGGTCACCCACCGGATGAGCCCGCACAGCGACCATTACCCGTGGGCGATCCGGGGCGTGCCGACGGCGACGCTGGCCTCCAAGGACGACTCGCCCAACCTCGTCGGCCGGGGCTGGGGCCACACCGAGGCCGACACGATCGACAAGGGCAACCCGCGCGGCCTGCAGATGTCGGCGGCGGTCGTCGCCCGGCTGCTGCTCCGGGTCGCAAACGACGAGGCCTTCCCCGGCCGGCGCCGCAGCCGCGAGGAGGTCATGACCCAGCTGACCGACCTCGGGCTGGACGAGCCGCTCCGCCGGGCCGATCGGCTTGGGCTGGTCGGCGGCCAGGCGTAGCGGCGAGCCTCGTCATCGAACGAACGGGCGACGGGCCGGAGCGCATCTGCTCCGGCCCGTCGCCCGTTCAGTTGGCTTGCTTTGTCGGCCATTCGCCGGGCAGTCACCGGCCCTGAAGGGTCCGGCTGAACGACATCGGTGGCGGCGATGCGTCCACCCTCCATCATCGGTGTGCCGGGTGTCGCCGGGGCCGGTGCAGCACGGAGACGGCCGCCGCCAGTGCGGCGAGCAGCAACCCGGCGACGGCGAACCACCCGGTCCGTGACGTCATCGATGTGCTGTCGAATGCCGGTCCGCCTGCCGCCGTCAGGGTTCCTTCATCCGCGACGTCCGAGCCAGCGATCGTGCGCAGCGCCGCGGTCGCCGGGTCGGGGACGATCAGCGTCAGGGAGCGGATCTGACCGGGGAGGAGCGTCATGGTCGTGGTCGCGTCACTGACGGGCGCGATCGACGTGAGCCGAACCGCCGTCGAGCCCTGACCGATCGGGACGGTGAGCAGGACGGTGCCGCTCTGGTCACTGGTGGCGGTCTCGATCGTGACCGGGAACCCATCGGGGGAGAGCGTCTCGGCGCGGACCATGACCTCGCCGGCCGTCGCCGCTCGGCAGCCTTCGGGTCGCTCACCCAGCGAGCCGGACCCCAGATCGTCAGCCAGGGCGAAGCCGTCCAGGGTACTGGTACAGATCAGGGTCTCGATCCGGACGATGGCGGAGTCGGCCCGGAGGTTCGCAGCGGTAACGACCTGGCCACCGGGAAGCCGGGTGGGGCGCGGCGGGGCGACGCGGGTCGCTATTCCCGAGGGACCTGCGGACGGTGGATTTCCCTGGCCGGCCACGCCAGTGCCAGTGGTCGGACTCGGTCGCGGTGGCCGGGCGGTCGCCGTCGGGGAAACGGCCGTGGATGGACGGGCGGAGACCGTGCTGGTCGCTCTGACAGTGGCCGTTGCGGTCGATGGGACAGTCGGCGGCGCAGTGGACGGAAGGACGGTCGCCGTGCTGCCCGGGCGAGGGGTGGCGCTGCTGCGGGCCGGGCGGCTGGGGACGGGAGCCGTTCCGCTCGGCCGGATGGTCGCTGTGGCGGTCGCGGCGGTCGTGGCCGTCCGAGACGGTGTCGCGGTCGCGGTCGCAGGGACACCCGTCGCGGTCGCCGACGCGGCACTCGACGGCCGCACGGTCGCTGTGCCGTTG
>CAXTHM010000112.1:0-6997 GCA_964244115.1 uncultured Thermomicrobiales bacterium | reverse complement strand
ACTCGACGGGGTCGGGCGACTCGACGGGGTCGGGCGACTCGACGGGGTCGGGGGATGGTGATTCGCTGGGCCCGGCACTCGCCGGATCGTCGACCCCAACGTAGAGCGTTACGGTGCGCAGTTGGGTGGTGTTGTTCGGGATCGTGTCGTGGATGTTGTAGTAACTGAACTGCGTCGTGCCGGTGAACCCGGCCGGCGGGGTGTAGGAGAACGACCCGTCCCCGTGGAAGTCGAGCGTCCCGATCAATGGCACGGTCTCGTAGGCATACCGGTAGCTTCGATAGCAGGTCGCCTGCGTATCGTTCGCGCGGACACCCGGCGCGGCGACCCGCAAGGTCTGGCCCGGCGTCACGGTGTAGCTGTCCGAGGTGATCGTCCATGGCTGTCTGGAATTGCAGAAGGTGGGGGACGGGGAGGCGGTTGGCGACGGGAGCGGGTTGGCCTCGTTCGCCACCGTCACCCGGACCGTGCCGACCACCGAGGTATTGAGCGCGACGTTGGTCTGCCACAGGTAGTAATGGAAGAACTCGGTGCCCGTGAAGCCGGCCGGTGGGGTCCAGGAGATCGAACCGTCGCGGTTGAGGCTGAGGGTGCCGATGGGCGAGTGGTAGTAACGGTAGTCGACGGCGACCACGCAGGGTTGAAGCGTATCGTTCGATCGAACACCGGGCGCCGCCACGCGCAGCGTCTCACCGGGGGCGATCGAGAACTCGTCGTCGGCGATCGCCAATGGGATGTTCGATCCGTCGGCGCAGAGGTTCGACGCCTGGGGATCGGAACCCGGATCCCCGACGGCCTCGGTGATGGGTGGGGCGGCCCGATTGTCCGACACCACGACCGTCACCGAGGTCGGCTCCGAGACGTTCTCCGGCTCGTCCTCCTGTCGAAGGCGATACTGGAACGTATCCTCGCCGGTGAATTCGTCCGGCGGGGTGTAGGTGAATGCGCCCTCGGCGCCAGCCTGAATGGTGCCGCCGGCGGCAGTCGAGGCCGTGCTGACCTCGACGAGGGCGCAGTCAGCGGTCAGGTCATTCCGGGTCACGGCGTCGGGCGCCACGGTGATCGGCTGCTCGGGAACCGCGAACAGCGTGTCAGGGTTCGCCTCAAGGGTGACCTCGCCCGTGCAGTCGTTCGCTGATCCGCCGGAGGGCTGGACGACAGGTTCGGCATCGCCGCCGACCTCGATCGTGACTAGCGTCAACACAGAACTGTTGAACAGAGCGGCGGGATTGGTCAGGTAGTACTCGAACGAGTCGGTGCCGACGTACCCGGCGGGCGGCTCATAGACGAAGCTCCCATCTGACGCCACGCTGACGGTGCCCTCGGGGACAACCCTGTTCGTGAACAGCCGGGCTTGCAGGCAGGGGTTCTGGGTGTCGTTGGCCGCGATGCCGGGCGCCGCCACCCTGAGGGTCTCGTCGCTGGCGGCGGAGTAGAAGTCCGCCACCGTGGCGATATCGATCGGAGCCGAGCAGTTCAGGGCGGCCGACGGGCTCTGGCTCGGGCTCTGGCTCGGTCTTGGGCTCTGGCTCGGTCTTGGGCTCGGGCTCTGGCTCGGTCTGGGGCTCTGGCTGTTCGGAGCCGTGACCGTAAACGTCACCGTCCCGGGGTCGGAGTAGTTGTTCGGGTCGGTGGATTGGGACAACGTATAGGTGAACGACGCGGTTCCGGTGAAACCCGGAGTCGGCGTGAGCTTGAGGCTGCCGTCGTCCTTGTCCAGCGTCAGGGTTCCGGCGGCCGGAGTGGTCCAGTACCAGAACGCCACGCCGATGCAGTCGGCCTGCGTATCGTTGGCGAAGATTCCCGGCGCCGGAACCGTCAGGGTCGCGCCGGCCGGTGTCTCGTACTCATCGTCACCGACATCGATCCGGATCGAGGCCGCGCAGTTGGCGGGTGGTGTCGATCCGGAAGCGTCGGTCACCACGATGGAGACTTCCGTGAAGGACGATGAGTTGTAGCGGGTATACGGGTTCTCGAGGACATAGACGAACCGGTCGGTGCCGATGAACCCATCGGGCGGGGTATAGGTGAAGGAGCCGTCATCGCGCAGGTCGACGGTGCCACGCGGTTTGACGATCAGGTCGAACGGGTTGGCAACCAGACAGCTGATCTGGCTGTCGTTGGCCCGCACGCCCGGTGCGTCGACGGTCAGCGTCTCCCCCGTGACCATGCGGTACTCGTCATTCGCGGCCGCGATGGTGACCGTTCCGGCGCAGCCAGACGGCGGAGACGGGGACGGCGAGGGCGCTACCCCACCGCCGACCGTGATCGTGACTGTGGCGGTGTTGGAGACGTTATCGGGGAAGGAGGTGTTGACGATGCGGTACTGGAATGCGGTGTACCCGTAGAATCCACTCGGAGCGAGGTAGAAGAACGACCCGGGCATGAACTGCTGGAGATAGACCGCTCCCAATATCGCTGGGATCTGATCGACGACCTGCTCGGTCGTGAGACAGGGCGAGTCCGCCAGGGTGTCGTTGGACAGGAACCCCGGCATGGAGATACTCAACGCTCCATTGGCGGCAACCGCGTAGGCGTCATCGACCGCGGCCAGTGTGACCGGCCCCTGGCACGGATCCGTGTTCCCCGCGACAGCACCGACCGGAGCCTGCGTCAGCGCGTCCGGTTCCAGTGACTCCTCGATCGCCGCCGGTTCGCCCGCCGGGCCACCGGTCCCCGAAGGATCGACGGACGGCGCGTCCTGATTGCCGACATCGGTGCTCTCCGGTGGAAGGCTCCCGACAGCCAGGGGGGCCGTCGATGACGTGGAGCCGCTGTCCGTCGGCACGGGGTTGGCCGGGTCCGGTTCGGACGATGGGATGTCAGGGTCCGCGGCTTGACTCCCGGATACCTGAGCGAGCGCCGCCCGCTGGAACATCCGAGGTGACCGTTCACCGATGCCCGGAGCGGCGAGGCCGACCAAGAGGACGGCCAGAACCAGAACGTGCACTACTACCGCTACCCGGCCTCGGCTCATCTATCAGTTGCCCCTTGAGAGACATGGTGAAACGATCGAACGATACGCATTCCTTGTCGTTGCGTATCATAACGCAAAAGATCGGATCATTTGAAGGTCGAATGCCTGGGACCGGGACAATCGTGTCTCATCGTTGAGCCTGCGAAACCCTTGGGTGGGGATTCCCGCACATGCGGATCGGACAGGGCGCGACGGGTGACTGGCGACGAACGACGGTTGACGTTAAGGCATTTCGCCTGCTCCTCTCGTCGATGCCAGCGCGACAACTCCGTCCGGACTCGGCGCCGCGCCGCTGGCCGCGTTGACACCCGCTGCGGCCGGAGCGCCTCCCTGGGCATCGACGAGACCAGATTCCCGGCCCCTGTCTGCATCCTGGCCACTGGCCACCGCCAGCACCCCTCGTTCCCTGCGGTGACGCGCGGCGGCGAATCTCGTCCTGGTCCAGCCTCACGTCGCCTTTGGCGCCCTCGCACCCCGCCTCGAAAACCAGACGTCGTTCCCCTGACCCAATCAGGGCTGACGGCCGGCTGGGCTTACCAACCGGCGGGATGCCAGGACGATCGCGCTCAGCAGCAGCGCCAGCGCGAGCAGGATCGCGGGAAGTGGCAGCGTCGACATCGGACCGACGCCGGTCCCAGTGTCCGGCAGCGTCGCGATCGCCGCGCCGGATGGGGTCGACGGACGCGAAGGACGGGACGGGTCAGCGGATGGCTGTATGGGCCCGGACGCTGACGCGGATGCCGATGTCTCCGGCAACGCCGATGCGCCCCCAGACGGCCGCGGTGACGATGACCCATCCCCCGCGATCTGATTGACGATCGTGACCTCCGAGACCGGCTGAACGGGATCGAGCGTCAGGCGAAGCGGCCGAATCGGCGCGAAGCCCGTCGCGGTGACGGTCTGCGACAACGTCCCCGACCCCGGCACGACGCTCAGGGTGACCGTCCCGGCCTCACTCGTGGACGGCGCCGTCGCGAGCACACTGACCGAGCCGCTCAGGTCGCAGCCGCTGGTCGCTTGGCCGTCATCAGGGGTCCAGCTCAGGCAGATGGGGGACAGTGCCTGCCCGTCCGGATCCTCGACCCGGATGCGCAACTCGACCGTCGGTCGGAGCGAGGGTGATGGCGTCACGCTGGCCGGCGGGGACTGCGCGTCGTCGGAGGGGGCGGGCGATGGACTCGTCGAGGCGCTGGCCGACGCGCTCGGGGAACTGGTCCCGGATGCGGATGGCGCATCCGCCGAGCCAGACGCGGCGGGTGCGTCCGACCCGTCGGGAGATGGCGGGACCGGGGCCGAAGGGGACGGGCTCGCCGGAGCGGAGCCACTCGCTGACGCCGAGGGGACCTCGCTCGCTGACTCGCTGGCCGACGGCGATACTGATTCGCCGGTCGATGGAGATGGAGATGGCGCTTCACTCCCGGTGACCGACGGGGATGGCGCTTCACTCCCGGTGACCGACGGGGATGGCGCTTCGCTACCGGACGCTGACGGAGACGATGCTCCGGCCTCGGACGCACTGGCCGAGGGGACCTCGGAGGCACTGGCTTCGGCTGACGAGCTTGCTTCGGCCGATGTGCTCGCTTCCACCGACCGGCTGGCTTCCGCTGACGCGCTCTCCGCCACGGCGGCGGATGCGCTCGCTCCGTTCGACGCGCTTGCCTCGGCCGAGGCGCTCTCGACGGCTGAGGCGCTCGCCTCAGCCGAGGCCCGCTCAAGCGCGACAGCGGATGCGCTCGTCGCTACCGACGCACTGGCCTCCGCCGAGGCGCTTGCGACTGCCAGATCGCTGGCAATCACGGATGCGCTCGAGAGGGCGATGTCACTCGCCTCGACCGCGGCACTCGCCAGGGCGGTGTCGCTGGCCGCCGCCATACTCGCCGCGGCCGATGCGACGCTCTCGGCGGACGAGCTGGCTTGCGCCGACGCACTGGCCTGCTCGTCGGCGCTGGCCCGAACGGAGGCACTCTCGGCGGCGGAGGCACTTGCCGCTGCCGAGAGTGCCTCGGCGGATGCGCTGGCCACCGCGGCGTCGCTCGCCTGCGCGGAATCGCTGGCCGCTACTGATGCGCTTGCCAGCGCGGCAGCCGAGGCACTGCTGACCATCGATGCACTGGCGGTCGCGCCCGACGCGCTGGCGTAGGCGCCCGATGAGGCGCCGGCTACGGCAGCCGATGCACTGGCGGTCGCTGCCGACGCGCTTGCTCTCGTGACGGCCGAAGCGCTTGCTCTTGCGACGGCCGACGCGCTCGCGACGGCCGAAGCGCTTGCTCTCACGACGGCTGATGCGCTTGCTCTCGTGGCAGCCGAAGCGCTCGCGCTCGCTCGCGCTCCGGACGACGCGCTGGCCGCGGCGGACGAGGCGCTTGGCATCGGGCTGGCTGCGACCACCGTGATCCGGACTCGAACCTGGCTACTGCATTGCGGGTCTGGACCGGACTCGCAGACGAGATAGGGAAACGTCCCGGTTCCGACGAAATTGGCATTCGGCGTGAAGGTCATCGGTCCCGTGAAGTCGTAGCTCCCGAAGCCGGCACTGACCAGGCCCCCACCTGACAGGCGACCGTTGGCGAGATTCAGCCCGGAGAAGGTGATGATCGAACCGACCAGCGGCCCCTCATCGCGGTCGTTGGCGAGGGGGTCGATCACCAGCGGCGTGTTGGCCGTCGTCGTGAACGTGTCGGCCACGGCAACGGGCGGCAGATTGGGCGAAGGCAGCGGCTGATTCGGATCGACGCCGACGTAGACGGTAATGGTCGCGGAACTGGTCTGGGTAGGGGCCCCGTACTGGTCGTCGATGGAGTATGGAATCTGGACGATGCCGACGAAGCTCGACGTGAACTGGTAACTCAGTGGGCCGGCCGCGTTCGAGAATGGCTGACTCGACGAACCGAGCGGTCCGGACCCGGCCACGCGGAGGATGGTCACCATGTCGCCGAAGCTGAACCAGACCAGTGAGCCGGTATAGAAGTCGTTGGCGAGGAAGTCCGTATAGGTCGCCGACGGGGTGACGAGTTCGCCGCCCTTGGGCACGACGAAGACGTCATCGACCGCCTGCCAGTCGCGCAGCGTCACCGTCACCGTGACGGGTAGCGAGCAGGCCGGCGTCTGACCACCCGGCGAGCAGATCCGGTAGTCGAACGTCACGGCACCGGCTGGGAGCCCGGTCGTGTCCAGCGAGAACGAGCCATCGTCGCCCAGCTCCGAGATCGCGCCGGCGGTCGGCTGGGACGTCAGCTGGATCCGGACCGACGTCCCGCCGGGGAACGTGTCGTTGGCGAGGAGGCCCGGCGCCGCGAAGGCCGCCGACGCCGAGCCGGGTATCGCCGAGAAGCTATCGGGGTTGGCCTTGAGCTCCGGCGAGATCGACGGCGAGGCCTGGGCCGAGACGGACGCGGACGCCGCGGCACTCGGATCGTCCGATGGCAGCGACACGCTCGCGTCGAGAACCGAGATCGTGACGGTGACGGTCTGGGACGTATTGCCCGATCGGTTGGTCTGGACGAGGTAGTACTGGAACTGGTCGCGACCGGCGAATCCGGCGGGCGGCGTGTAGGTCAGACGGCCATCGCTCTCGACCGCTACCGTCCCGCGGGCCCGGACATCGTAGGTGTAGAGGACCGGGGAGACGCATGGCAACCGGGTGTCGTTCGCCAGCAGGCCCGGGGCCGCGACGACGAGCTGCTGGTCCCGGTGCGTCCGGTATGAATCCGCGCCGATGGTGAGTCCGACCGCCGAATCACACGCCACCTGGGCGGGCGATGCGGAGGCCGATGAGCGGGCCGACGGCGACGATGAGACCGGTGGCGACGATGAGACCGGTGGCGACGATGAGACCGACGGCGACGATGAGACCGGTGGCGACGATGAGACCGGTGGCGACGATGAGACCGGTGGCGACTGTGAGGCCGATGGCGCGGCCGACGCGGCCGACGGGGCCGACGCGTTGTCCGTCACGGTGATGGTGACCGTCGCCAGGCTGGACGTGTTGCCGGTGATGTTGGTTTGGACCAGATAGTACCG
>CAXTHM010000111.1:4271-7518 GCA_964244115.1 uncultured Thermomicrobiales bacterium | reverse complement strand
CGTCCAGCAGATGGCCGCCAAGATCCTCGGGTTCGCCGACGGCACCCGCCTGATGCTGCTCGCCCCGGTGATCCGGGACCGCAAGGGCGAGCACGCCGCCGTCTTCGACGAGATCCGGCGACAGGGCTTCGTCAGGGTCCGCGTCGACGGTGACGTGATGAACATCGACGACCCGATCAAGCTCGCCAAGACCAAGAAGCACTCGATCGAGGTCGTCGTCGACCGTCTCGTCGTCCGCCACGAGAGCGAGCAGGAGGCGACCGAGTCTGGCGACAACCCGGACCGGGTCCGGATCATCGAGTCGCTCGAGACCTGCCTCCGGATCGGGGACGGGCTGGCGATCGCCAATGTGATCGACGGCGAGGACATCCTCTTCAGCGAGAGCTACGCCTGCCCCTACGACGGCTTCAGCTTCGGCGAAATCGAGCCCCGGACCTTCTCCTTCAACAACCCCCACGGCGCCTGCCCGACCTGCACCGGCCTCGGCACGACGCAGGTGTTCGAGCCGGAGCTGATCATCCCGAACACCAACCTGACCCTGGCCCAGGGCGCCGTCCGACCCTGGCAGACGATCGGCCAGGACAGCCAGCGCTGGTTCACCGGCGTGCTCGACGCCGCGGCGGAGAAGTTCGGGTTCGACATGAACGTCCCGGTCCGGGAGCTGTCGCAGGAGTCGATCGATCTGATCCTGCACGGCACCAAGGAGACGGTGACGGTCCGGTACACGTCCAGCACCGGCAAGTCGCGCAACTACAACGTCGCCTTCGAGGGCGTAATCCCGAACCTGACCCGGCGCTACGGGGCGACCTCCAGCGACTACATCCGCGAGGAAGTCGAGCGCTACATGGCCAACCGGCCCTGCCCGACCTGCCACGGCGCCCGGCTCAAGCCCGAGGTGCTGGCCGTGACGGTCGGCGGCCGCTCGATCATCGAGCTCACCCAGGTACCCGTCCACGAGATGCAGGCCGTCTTCGCCCGGCTGGCCGATGGCGAGGCGCTCAGCCGCGCCGACGTCGTCGTCCCGAAGGGCATCGCCGTCCCGCGGCTGACCGACGACGATCTCTTCCTGTCCAACCGGGAGTCGATCATCGCCCGGCAGATCATCAAGGAGATCCGCTCCCGGGTCGGCTTCCTGGTCGACGTCGGTCTCAACTACCTGACGCTGGACCGTTCGGCGACGACGCTCTCCGGCGGCGAGGCCCAGCGGATCCGGCTGGCGACCCAGATCGGCTCCAGCCTGATGGGCGTCCTCTACATCCTCGACGAGCCCAGCATCGGCCTCCATCAGCGCGACAACGCCAAGCTGATCCGGACGCTGGAGCGGCTCCGCGACATCGGCAACACGCTGATCGTCGTCGAGCACGACGAGGACACGATGCGGGCGGCCGACTGGATCGTCGACATCGGCCCCGGCGCCGGCGAGCACGGCGGCCATGTCGTCGCCAGCGGGACCTACGAGGACATCCTCGCCACACCCGACAGCCTGACCGGGCAGTACCTCTCCGGCCGCCGTCAGATCGAGATCCCGGAGCGGCGGCGTCCCGGCAACGGCCACAGTCTGACCGTCCGGCAAGCGACGGGGAACAACCTGCGCAACGTCACGGTCGACTTCCCGCTCGGGACCTTCACCTGCGTCACCGGCGTCTCCGGCTCCGGCAAGAGCACGCTCGTCACCGACACGCTCTACCGCAGCCTGGCCCAGCAGCTCCACGGGGCCAAGACCCTGCCCGACCGCCACGCGGGCATCGACGGAACCCAGCACGTCGACAAGATCATCGACATCGACCAGAGCCCGATCGGCCGGACGCCGCGAAGCAACCCGGCGACGTACACGGGCGTGTTCACGCCGATCCGGGAACTGTTCGCGTCGATGAACGAGGCCAAGGCCCGCGGCTACGGGCCGGGCCGGTTCTCGTTCAACGTCAAGGGCGGCCGCTGCGAAGCCTGCAAGGGCGACGGCGTCATCAAGATCGAGATGAACTTCCTGCCCGACGTCTATGTCCCCTGCGAGGTCTGCGAGGGCAAGCGCTACAACCGCGAGGCGCTGGAGATCCTCTACAAGGGCAAGAGCATCTCGGACGTCCTCGACCTGACCGTGACCGAGGCGGTCGAGTTCTTCGAGAACGTCCCCAAGATCGCCCGGAAGATGCGCACCCTGGAGGACGTCGGGCTGGGCTACATCCGGCTCGGGCAGCCCGCCACGCAGCTGTCCGGCGGCGAGGCGCAGCGGGTCAAGCTCTCCTCCGAACTCTCGCGGCAGGCGACCGGCCGGACGGTCTACATCCTCGACGAACCGACGACCGGGCTCCACTTCGCCGACATCGACCGCCTGCTCGGCGTCCTCCAGCGGCTGGCCGACGGTGGCAACACGATCATCGTGATCGAGCACAACCTCGACGTGATCAAGTCGGCCGACTGGCTGATCGATCTCGGGCCGGAGGGCGGCTCCGGCGGCGGCCAGGTCATCGCCGAGGGCACGCCCGAGCAGATCGCCGCGACGCCGAACTCCTTCACCGGGCAGTACCTTCGACCGGTGCTGGCGCTCGAGGCCGTGGCGGCGGACTGAGGTCAGCCCCGCCCCACCAGGCGTCGAAGTCCCAGTGCCGGGATTCGGCGGGATCGTCGTTCGATGTTCACAAAACGTTCAACGATCCGGGTCGAAAAACGTCTTGCCGCCGCTCCCGGCGATTGTTACCATTGCGCTGGTCATGCCTGACCTGCGGCGGTTGCATCCGGCGCCTGGTGCGAAGGCTCTCTGGCAACCCTGGTCCCGAGCGAGGGAGCGACAGGGTGAATCGATCGGTCCTCGTCCTCAACCAGAACTACGAACCGCTGAACATCTGCAGCGTCCGCCGCGCCCTCGTCATGATCCTCGATGACAAGGCGGAGATCCTCGAGACGCACCCGGAAGCCCTTCGCGCATCGTCGCGCTCATTCCCGTGGCCGTCGGTGATCCGGATGATGTACCTCATCCGGCGGCCCCGTCCCCGCGTCAAGCTCACCCGGCGGGAGATCTTCATCCGGGACGGCTTCACCTGCCAGTATTGCGGCCGCCAGGGCGGCGACCTCACGATCGACCACATCAACCCACGCTCGCTCGGTGGCGGTCACTCGTGGGAGAATCTGGTCACGGCCTGCAAGGGCTGCAACCACCGCAAGGGTGGCAAGACGCTCCACCAGTCGCGGATGACCCTGCGAACGGTGCCCCACGAACCGAGGGCCGGCATGTACTACACGATCGAGCGTC
>CAXTHM010000111.1:0-4261 GCA_964244115.1 uncultured Thermomicrobiales bacterium | reverse complement strand
TCGCCTCGACACCCGCCTAGATCACTCGTGGGAGAAGTTCCTGCCGGGCTTCATGCCCGTGCCCGCGATGGGCTCGTACGCGTCCTCATCCCGGCGCACGTCAGCCTAGCCGGGGTCGTCCTGCCCTGGCGCGTCCGCCGGGGTCCCCGCGATACGCGTCAGCGGCAGCGAAGTCCCCGGCACCTCCCGCGGGTGCCGGTTCGTCGTTTTCGGCCGACCGGCCCGATGCGCTACCATCGCCCCTCAGCGACGGCCGCCCACGGCCACCAGGACGACCGGAGACCCCCATGATCGACATCCAGCTGATCCGCACCCAGCCCGACTACGTCCGCGCCCAGATCGCCCGCCTGCACACCGACGCCCCGATCGAGGAGATCATCGCCCTCGATCTGGAGCGGCGTGACCTGATCGGCGAGGCCGAGACCCTGAAGGCCCAGCGCAACGCCGGATCGAAGACCGTCGGTCGGGCCAAGGACCCGGCCGAGCGCGAGCGCCTCATGACCGAGATGCGCGAGCTCGGCGACCGGATCGCCGGGCTGGACGAGCGCCTCCGCACGATCGAGGAGGCGCTGCTCCAGGCCCAGCTCCGCGTCCCCAACCTGCCGGCCGAGCACGTCCCGGACGGCAGCAGTGAGGACGACAACGTCGTGACCGCCGAGATCGGCGAGCGCCGCCAGTTCGCCTTCGCGCCTCAGCCGCACTGGGACATCGCGACGAACCTCGGCATCATCGACTTCGAGCGCGGCGTCAAGGTCGCCGGCTCGCGGAACTACATCCTGCGCGGCGACGGCGCTCGGCTCCAGCGCGCCCTGATCACCTGGATGCTGGACTTGCACACCCGCGAGCACGGCTACCAGGAGGTCTACCCGCCCTACCTCGTCCCGTCGGCGATGCTCTACGGCACCGGCAGCCTGCCGAAGTTCGCCGAGACGCTGTTCCACGACGCCCACGAGGACAAGTGGCTGATCCCGACGGCCGAGGTCCCGATCACCAATATGTATCGGGACGAGGTGCTCGACGAGGCGATCCTGCCGATCTACCACGTCGCCTACACCGCCTGCTTCCGCCGGGAGCAGGTCTCGGGCGGCCGCGACGTCCGGGGGATCAAGCGTGGCTACCAGTTCGACAAGGTCGAGATGGTCAAGTTCGTCACCCCGGAGACCTCGGACGAGGAGCACCGCAAGCTGCAAGGGGACGCCGAAGCGGTCCTCCGGGCGCTCGGACTGCCCTACCGCATCCTCCAGATCTGCGCCGCGGACCTCTCGTTCACGGCCGCCAACAAGGTCGACCTCGAGGTCTGGGCGCCAGGCGCCGACGAGTGGCTGGAAGTCTCGTCGATCTCGACCTTCCGCGACTTCCAGGCCCGCCGCGCCAACATCCGCTACCGGCCGGCCGGTGGCAAGCCGCAGTTCCTCCACACGATGAACGGCTCGGGCCTGGCCCTGCCCCGCCTGATGATCGCGATCATGGAAAACTACCAGAACGCGGACGGCACCTTCGACATCCCCGATATCCTGCGCCCCTACCTCGGCGGCTACGAGCGGATCGGCGTCCAGCCCCCGATCGGCAACGGCGCCCGGCTGGCCGCCGCCGCGATCTAGACGGCCCCTCGGTCGCGTCTCCGCCAAGACGTCGCGACCGACCAGTGCGGACCCTTCGTGGGGTCCGCACTGGTCGGACGTGAGTCCAGATGCGGTATTATTCGTGTCGCTCAATGCGCCTGGAGAGATGGCCGAGTGGTTTAAGGCTACCGTCTTGAAAACGGTCGCACGCAAGTGCCGGGGGTTCGAATCCCTCTCTCTCCGCCTCCCACCACCTTGGCCTGGACCGGACGCCACCCCGATACCGGTGAGCGCTAGTGATCGCCACCTCTGCCCTACCGGGCAGGCTACCCGGCTCCTGTCGCGGCGAGACCCGCACGAACCGACCGACGGTTACGGCAACGCCATGAGCAGGCGATCCGTCCCGCCACGGTTGGCGAGGAACACGTCGGTCAGCCCGTCACCATCGAAGTCGGCCGGCTCGATGTCGAAGCCGTTACCGCTGACACCTACTGACAGCGCCTCGTCGTAGGGTCTGAATACCCCAGACCCGTCGTTGCGGAAGACGTGGAATGGCGACGGCGCGTCGACGCCATCGGGATCGCCGAAGATCCCGGTGATGAGGTCGACATCGCCGTCACGGTCCACGTCGAGGAATGACGCCGTCATCGTGCGCTCCCCCTCGGCCGGCAGCCGCGAGACGGTCTCATCCGTGAACCGGCCGGACCCGTCGTTGATCAGCAGGCGGTCCTGCGGGTCGGCGTCCGGCACGAAGAGCAGCACGTTGGCGTAGTAGAGATCGAGGTCGCCATCGCCGTCGACATCGCCGAGATCGACGTTGCGCGTCTCCTCCCCTCCCTCGGCCGGAGGGAGGCGTGACTCCGTCTCATCGGTGAACCGACCAGAGCCATCGTTCATCAGCGCCTTGTTGCCGTCCTCGTTGCCGAGGATCAGGTCGCGGTCACCGTCCCCGTCGACGTCTCCGACCGCGACGTCCTGGGTGACGTCCTCCGAGACCGGGAGCCGTCCGGCCGTCTCGTCGGCGAACATCCCGGCGCCATCGTTGACGAACAGGAGATCCTGCCCATCGTTGCCGATCACGAGGTCGGCGTCGCCGTCGCGATCGACATCTTCGGCGAGCACGGCGTTCGATGTCCCGCGCGTCGGCAGGCGCTCGGTGACATCCGCGAAGACGCCTCGACCGTCGTTGAGGTGATAGCCGCTGACCTGATCATCCTCGCCGACGAAGACGAGATCGAGATCGCCGTCGCGGTCGAAGTCGGCGATCGCGACATCCTCGTGGTCCCCGACCGTCCGAGGGAGACGCGTATCGCTCTCGTCGGTCAGGCGGCCGCTCCCGTCATTGATCAGAACGCGGTTGGGGGCATACTCGGCGGCGATCGCGACATCGAGGTCCCCGTCGCCGTCCAGGTCAGCCGCCGCGGCCCCCATGCTGTGCTTCGGCTCGGCCGGTTGCCCGATCAGGTCGGTCCCGGTACGCTCGACGAACGCGACCGAAGGGACGGGCGTCGCGACCTGCCCGCTCCAGAGCGACGTCGCGGAAAGGAGGACGACCAGCGACGACAGGAGTCGCTTCATACCCATCACTCGCATCGGCCCTGCTCCCGACAACCGGCCGACGACGGCCTTCTCCAGCTCGCTCATTCGAAGCTCGAATCTCCCATTACTGCGGCCGCGGCCGGGGTCAGCCTGACCCTCGAGGCCTCGCTCCCGGAATCGACACTCCACGGACCATCTGCTATCATGGCCCGGCAAACGCGAGGGGAGGTGGCCGAGTGGTTGAAGGCGCTCGCCTGCTAAGTGAGTAAGGGGTTAACGCCCCTTCGAGGGTTCAAATCCCTCCCTCTCCGCCAGTTGCACGAGAGCCGGCGCCCGGGTCGAAGCGGACGCCGGCTCGGTGTTTTTCCCTGGTGTGTTCTCTCGGACATCGACACATCGAGCCGAGGGTTCCCGCCGACCGCACCGCACCGACCGAACGCCCAACGGTGGCCGTCGGTCCTACGTGGCGATCGCGGGCTGCTGGGACGCGCAGTACTTGCAGCGACTGGCGGCGAGCGGGATGTCGCTCAGACACTCGGGACATTTCTTGTCGCTCGGATCGACCGGCGCCTCCCTCTTGGTCCGCTCGATGAGGGAATTCATCGGCTTGACGATCAGGAAGAAGATGATCGCGGCGACGATGACGAAGGAGATGACGTCGTTGATGAACTGGCCGTAGCCGAATTCCGAGTCGTTGATCGTGAACGTCAGGCCGGAGAAATCCGGTGTCCCACCGAAGGCACCGATCAACGGCGTGATGATGTTCGCGGTCAGCGACGAGACCACGGTCCCGAACGCCGCCGCGATCAGGACGGCCACGGCCAGGGAGACCACGTTGCCCCGGAGGATGAACTCCTTGAACTCGGAGAGCAGGCCACCGCCACTCGAAACGCCCTGCGTCAGACCGCCACGGATTCGCTGCATGGTTTCCGTCTCCCGTCGTCGATCGGACAGGAAGACACCGGCGTCTTCCTGTCCGACAGGATAGACCCGAGCCATCTGAAAGAAAACCGTCCGCGCTTCGAAAAGGCTTCATCGGTGACCCTGTCCGCGAGCCAGCCAGTCCTCCGGTAGACCGGTATCCGCCACGAGATCGTCCGACAGACTGTTGAAGTTCAGAAACATGTGAGACGACCGGAGGGATGAAGCGAGGGGATCGT
>CAXTHM010000110.1:0-7621 GCA_964244115.1 uncultured Thermomicrobiales bacterium | reverse complement strand
CGACGATCGCCACCCCGATCGCCCCGGCCAACGCCCCGGAGCCGTCCCCGTCCCCGTCGCCGGCCGCGTAGGTCCGGTCAGTCCAGTCGACACGACACGAACGGCAAAGCGCCCCGGGTCATCCCAGACCCGGGGCGCTTTGCCGTTCATACGATGGGGAATGCCGTCGGCCCGTATGGGGTTGCGATGGAACGGATCCGGCCCGGGCGCGTCATCGATCGTCGCCCCGCAGCGCTCCCCTGCGTTTGCTGACCCGCTATCGGTCGCATCATCCGGTCGTCCCATCGCGGTGCGAGGCCGATATCCGGCAGGTCGGCACTGGTCGCCTGGCCAGCGGCAGCCATCCTGTTCGGCGGCGCATGGCACCATATCGGCGAACCGGTTCCGACGGTCCGGCTATCGGCCGATGCTCACCGGAACCGAATCGGTCGACCGGACGTCTGCCCAGAGGACGCCCATACGTCGCACCACACCTGCGACCGTCCAGCGTCGAATGGCATGGAGGGAGTCCCCGATGAGCACGCTCGCCTACACCATCGATGAGATCACGATGCCGGGCTCGGTAGCCGATGACCATTCCGGTCAGTACGCGGAACTGATCGCCGTCCGGAACGAGATCGAGACCGAGGTCATGGGAACCGACGCCTTCACGATGAGCGCCGAGGAGCTCCTGCCGCTCTACTCCGACCAGGCGTACAACCCGCGGCGGATGGTCGTCGTCCGCGTCGATGGCCGGATCGTCGGCCGCGGGCATTTCGGTTGGTCGGCCGAAGCGGACGCCAGATCGGCGACGGTCTACGGCGAGATCCTGACGCGGTTCCGGGATCGGGGTCTCGGCACGGCGCTGTTCGACCATCTCGAAGGGCTGGCGTCCGCGGCCGGCTACGGCGTCGTCCAGACCTACGCGACCCACAGCCCGCTGGAGGGAGGCGAGCGGCTGCCCTCCCCGACCGGCTTCGGCGACCTGGCCACCCGCGACCCCGGCGTCCGCTTCATGACCCGGCGCGGCTACCAGCTCGAACAGGTCGAGCGGGTCAGCGCCCTCGCCCTGCCGATCGACCCGGGGCCGCTCGTGGCGCTGCGCGAGACGGCCGAACAGGCGGCCGGAGCCGACTACCGGATCATCGCCTGGCTCGGCGCGACGCCGCCCGAGTGGCGCGGCGACCTTGCCCTCCTCCACAACCGAATGAGCGTCGACATCCCGCAGGGCGGCCTCGACGTGACCGAGGAGACCTGGGACGAGGCCCGGGTGATCGCCAACGACGCGCGCATGGAGGCCGGTGGGCGCCAGCTCCTGACCGTCGCCGCCGAGCACATCCCGACCGGACGGCTGGCCGGGTTCAGCGTCCTCTGGTTGCCGGCGGATCGCTTCCGGCCCGTCGCGCAGGAGGACACGCTGGTCCTCGCCGAGCACCGCGGCCACCGCCTCGGGATGCTGATGAAGATCGCCAACCTCCAGGAGCTGATCCGGGTCAGCCCGGAGTCGACGATGGTCTTCACCGGGAACGCCGAGGAGAACCGGCCCATGCTCGGCGTCAACGAGGCCGTCGGCTTCCGGGCCATCGGCTACGGGGGCGCCTGGAAGAAGCTTCGCGCGGTCTGATCGGTCGCACCGGCAGGATGATCGGGAACACACCAAATGAGGACGACCGCCGGCTCTCGGGCCAGCGGTCGTTCTCGTCTCATCGTGTCCGGATTGCGAGATGGGCTACGGCGTCGGCATCCCGCCGGTGACCGAGACCGTCGAGGCGGTCACGTAACTGGATTCGCCGCTGGCGAGGAACACGTAGGCTCCAGCCAGCTCGGCGGGCTGCCCCGGACGACCCAGCGGCACCTGCCCGCCCAGGTCGGGGATCTTGTCGGCAGGCTGACCGCCGCTGGTCTGGAGCGGCGTCCAGATCGGCCCCGGCGCCACGGCGTTCACCCGGATGCCCTTCGGCCCGAGCTGCTCGGCGAGCGCCTTACTGAAGGTGTTGTTGACGGCCTTGGTCGAGGCGTAATCGAGCAGGATCCCCGATGGCTGGAAGGCCTGGACCGAGGTCGTGATGATGATCGAACTCCCGGCCGGCATGTGCGGGACCGCCGCCTTGCACAGCCAGAACATCGCGTAGACGTTGGTCTTGAACGTCGCGTCGAACTGGTCGGTCGTCAGCTCGGCGATGTCCGCCACCGCGGTCTGCTTGCCACCGTTGCTGACGAGGATGTCCAGACCGCCGAGCTGCTCGACCCCCTGGGCGATCAGGGACTCGCAGTACGACTCGTCCTTGAGGTCGCCCGGGATCGCGATCGCCTTGCGGCCGGCCGCCTCGATCAGGGCGACGACCTCCCGGGCATCGGCCTCCTCCTCGGGCAGGTAGGAGAGGACCACGTCGGCACCCTCGCGCGCGAAGGCGATCGCAACGGCCCGGCCGATGCCGCTGTCGGCGCCGGTGATGATCGCCTTGCGACCGGTCAGCCGGCCGGCGCCCCGGTACGTCGTCTCGCCGTGATCCGGCTTCGGCGTCATGTCATTCGACAACCCCGGAGCAGGCTGCGGCTGCTTGTCGAACGGTGGCTGGGGGTACTGCGTCGTCGGGTCCTGCATCGTGTACTGGTCGATCGCCATCTTCCATCCTGTCGTCTGACTGGACGTGAGTCCATCCCGATCGTACGGATCTCACGACTCGTGCGTGCATCTCACGATGAGACAGATTCAATATGCTTGCCATCGGATCGCCATCCCGCTGGCCGCGAGCCACCGGAACCAGCGGCGACCGGCCTGCAACGCCGGCGCATCGACGATATCGCAATGGCTCGTCACCGACCCGGCGTTGGATCAGTCGGACCAGACGGAGCGACGGATTCCAGGAATGCGACCAATGCGTTACGCCGGATCGGTGATCAATGGCGGCGCCCGGATAGCGAGCAGACCGCCCCCCCCTTGTTCCAGACCGCGGTATCAATCCCGTCGATCTGGATCGAGTGTCCCGAGCACGCCAGGGGGTCGTTCTCCCCGTCGGCTCAGGCAGACAAAAAGGACCTGACCCGTAGGCCAGCTCCTGAATCGCCTCGACTGTCTCGCGTGGTTCCTCTCACGCTAACGCGATGTTGTGCGGTCTCCTGGCCCAAGGATGTCTTCCTGGAATGCATCGATATCCACGTCATAGACGACCTCACTCTCGGAGAGGTCTACGCCAAGCACCGCCATGTCAAGCAGGAAGAGTGAGAGTTTCTGCCGCGCGATGGTGACTGCCTCGACCTCGTCTCGTGCCCGCACGGCGAGAATCCAGTCATCATCCATCCGCAAAGGAGACGGTCGTTCCCAGTCGATGCCTGGAAACGTGGAGTAGGACACGACATCATGGGGACCTATCTCCGTCGAATCGTTGACAGGCAGCGTGACGTAGTAGACGGACACGCCTTTCGGCAGGAGAACGACGGGAGCGTCCACGTACGCGGCCTCGACCGCAGGAACGCGATTCGAGAGAAAGGGTTCGTCATCATCAGGCGAGATGACTGCCAGGAACTGCCTTACCCGTTCAGGGGTGGAGACGACCACGTCGTAGGTGAACTCACTGCCATAGCGACCCCTCGTCCCGACGAGATACACCTTCTGCAACATGGTCTCTTCCCCTGGGTTAGCTAAATCACGTAGTAGACTAGCGTGGTTCGGTGGTTCTCGACCGCCGCGGCTGCCCTGCGAATCGTCTCGATCGTCTCGGCAACATGCTCGATGAGCATATCCTGCTCCGTATGTCACGCGTGGTTCCTGTCGCGCTCTACGGGAGTTTCGCGCGGTCTATTGGCCCAATGATATCTTCCTGGAACGCATCGACATCTGGATCAAATAAGTTCGGCTTCGCAAAGACATCTACGCCGAACACGGCCAAGTCGAGCAGAAACAGTCCAAAAACGGGGGGCTGAAGCCAGCGCGGTCGGTCCCGATCCCACCGACCGCGGCCGGCCCGGCACCAAGCGCCACCTGCTCACCGATCGGCAGGGGACGCCGTTTGCCGTCTGCCTGAGCGGGGTCAACTGGCACGACAGCATGGTGTTCGAGCCGCTGCTCGATCGGGTGCCGGGCATCCTCGGGCCGACACGGCGCCGTCGTCGCCGACCATCCAAGCTGCCCGCGGACAAGGCCTACGACTACCAGAAGTGCCGGCGAGCCTTGCGGCTGCGGCACATCCAGGGATGGATTGCCCGGGTGGGGATCGAGCCGACGCAGCGGCTGGGCCGGCACCGCTGGGTGGTGCAACGGACGTTCGCCTGGCTCGACCAGTTCCGGCGGCTGGCGATCCGGTATGAGCGGCGGCGGGACCTCCACGAGGCGTTCACCGTCCTAGACTGTGCCCTAATCTGCTGGAGGACTCTGACCCGGCCGACAGGGTAAAGAAGCATGATCTAGATCACTGAACGGCCAGCAGAGGCAAGACTGCTGACCGTTCAGTAGTTTTTCGTGAGTATGTCACAGGCGCCGAACGGGTGAATCGAGCTCGCGGAACACTGCTGCTCCCCTCTCCGGGCACCTACGAGCCGCAGCGCAGCGAGAACCGCTGCAGCGGGTCCGCAGGTGCCCGAGAAAGGGCTGGGGGAGAGGTCTGCTCCGCTACCGATCAATCCCAATGAAGCCCAGGTCAGTCCGCCGGGACCGGCTCCGGCACGCGAGCGGCCGGGTGGAGCGTGACCATGTCGATCGTGCCGGTGAACTTGCAGTTCGGGCACTTGATCTGGCCGTTCTTGCCGGCCTCGACCAGGTACGAGCCGCAGGTCGGGCAGTTCGCCGCGACGGGCTTGTTCCAGGCGACGAAGTCACAGGTGGGGTAGCGCTCGCAGCCGTAGAACGTCCGGCCCTTCTTCGAGCGCCGCTCGACGACCTCGCCCTCCTTGCACTGCGGACACTCCAGCCCGGTCCGGGTCAGGAGCGGCTTGGCGTTGCGGCACTCCGGGAAGCCGGAGCATGCCAGGAACTTGCCGTAGCGCCCGAGCTTGATCACCATCGGGCGGCCGCAGAGATCGCAGACCTCGTCGGTCGGCTCGTCGCGGAGCTGGACCCGCTCCATCGTCTGCTCAGCCTTGGCGAGGTCGGCGGTGAACGGTCCGTAGAACTCGTGCATCGTCGGGACCCAGGCCCGCTCGCCGGTCGCGATCTCGTCCAGGTCCTCTTCCAGGCGGGCGGTGAACCCGACGTTGAAGATGCCGCCGAAGTGCTCGACGAGCTGGTCGTTGACGATGAAGCCGAGTTCGGTGGGCAAGAGCCGGCGCTCCTCGGTCGTGACGTAGTTGCGCGCCTTGATCGTCTCGATCGTCGGAGCGTAGGTGCTCGGCCGGCCGATGCCGAGTTCCTCCAGCGTCTTGACCAGCGTCGCCTCGGTGTAGCGCGGCGGCGGCTGGGTGAAGTGCTGGGCCGGGTTGAGCTTGCGGAGGTCGAGATCCTCGCCCTCGGTCAGCAGTGGCAGGGCGCCCTTGTCGAGCTCGTCGGTGTCGCCGTCGTCGCGCCCGGCCTGGTAGACCGCCATGAAGCCGTTGAACCGAACGACCGAACCCGTCGCCCGGAAGGTATAGGGCGCGTTGCCGGCGGCGACCGCGGCCGGCGGCCCGGCGGCGATGTCGACGCCGGTGTTGTCGAGCAGGGCCGGCCGCATCTGGCTGGCGATGAACCGCTGCCAGATCAACTGATAGAGCCGGAACTGCTGGCTGGAGAGGTTGCCCTTGACGCTCTCCGGGGTCCGGTTCGGGTACGTCGGCCGGACGGCCTCGTGGGCCTCCTGGGCGCCCTTGCTCTTGCGGGCGTAGACGGGGGGCTTCTCGGGCACGTACTCCGCCCCGAACCGCTCGCTGATCGTCTCGCGGGCGGCCTGCTGCGCGACCGACGCGACGTTGGTCGAGTCGGTCCGCATGTAGGTGATCAGACCGACCGTGCCCTCGGCCCCGACATCGACGCCCTCGTAGAGCTCCTGCGCCAGTTGCATCGTCCGGCGGGGCGCGTAGCCCAGCTTGCGGGACGACTCCTGCTGCATCGTGCTGGTCGTGAACGGCGCCTGCGGCCGGCGCTGCGACTCCCGCCGGGTAACGGTCTGGACGCGGTAGGACGCGCCGTCGAGCCCATCGACGACGGCCATCGTCTCGGCCTCGGTCGCCAGTTCCGCTTTCTTGTCGCCGATCCGGCTGAGGGCGGCGCTGAAGAGGTCGCTCTTCTTCGGCTCGCCGGCGACCCGCTTGGACAGGTCGGCGTCCAGCGACCAGTACTCGACCGGGTTGAACGCCTGGATGTCGCGCTCGCGCTCGACCACGATCCGGAGCGCGGCCGACTGGACCCGACCGGCGCTCAGGCCGCGCTTGACCTTCTTCCAGAGCAGCGGGGAGACACCGTAGCCGACGAGCCGATCGAGGATGCGGCGGGCTTGCTGCGCCTCGACGAGCTGCATGTCGATGTCGCGCGGCTCGGACATCGCCTCGTTGACGGCGGCCGGGGTGATCTCATGGAAGACGACCCGGTGGATCTGCTTGCCGAGGAAGTCGGCGTCGGTCGCCTTCATCAGATGCCAGGCGATCGCCTCGCCCTCGCGGTCGGGGTCGGTCGCCAGGTAGATCGTTCGGGCCTTCGCGACGCTGTCCTTGAGGTCCTTGACGACCTTGTTCTTGTCCCGCGGGACGAGGTACTTCGGCGCGAAGTCGTTGTCCACCTCGACGCCGAGGGTGCTCTTGGGCAGGTCGCGGATGTGCCCCATCGACGCCTTGACCGTGAAGCCGGCGCCGAGGTACTTGGCGATCGTCCGGGCCTTGGCCGGGGACTCGACGATGACGAGCTTGCCCCGCCCGGCGCCGGTCGGCGACGCCGACTTGCCGGTCGACTTCTTCGCCGCGGTCGTCTTGCCAGCGGCAGTTTTCCGGCCGGTCGTGGTGGTCTTGCCCGTGGCGGCCTTCGTCGTGGCGGCCTTCGTCGTGGAGGCACGGGTCGTCTTCGGGGCGGCGGTCGCTACCTCGGTTCCGGACGCGCTGGCGCTGGCCCGAGTACTCCGGGCAGGGCGCTTCACGGCGGTCTCTTCGACCAGTTCGGTGGTGTCGATTGCCATGGGGTTCCTGTCGCGATGGGACGAGGGAGTGACTGAGGGGTGGCGATGGGTGGCGGGGCGGTCGGGGCTGGTTCGAAGTTGGAGGTCGGTGAACGCCGTTTTCGCCATTTGTTCTACCTTAGCCACCATGTCGAAGCGGTGTCAAGGCAGCCCGGAACGTCGTCTCTCGCTAATCGAGAATCATTCTCAATCATAACCGGGCCGTCAAGCCGTGCGAGACCGAAGCATAGTCACGCCTGTCAAGCGCACGCCGTGGGCCGTGCGTCGCGCGATCCCGGGAACGTACGCGTTGATCGCTCTGCAATGCGGATCAGTGGCGTCCCAATGCGGGGTGATACTGACTGCCGGCATGCCAGCGATCAGCCCACCGAAGGTCCGCGCACCCGCCGCTTCAGACGCTGACCTTATGGGCAATCGCAGACGGGAACCGCGCCCGCCTGACGCGCCAACGGGTCCTTATTAAATCGCGTTCTCGCTGCGCAACGGCGTGCTCCCCTCTCCGGGCACCTGCGAGCCGAAGCCGCTTCAGCGGGTGAGCGAGCAGGTGAGCCGGAGAGGGGTTGGGG
>CAXTHM010000109.1:0-7638 GCA_964244115.1 uncultured Thermomicrobiales bacterium | reverse complement strand
GATCGCTTCGCGACCAAACCCGCTCGCCGATCAATGGCCCACGCCTTGCCGATAACCTCGGTAGATCGACCTGGCTCACGCTGAGCCAGCCCCGCGACCGGCCACCCCGGCGAGCCAGGACGGACCAGGACCATGACGACGACACAGCAGGCGGACCATTTCGACGCGATCGTGATCGGGGCCGGGCAGGCCGGCGGGCCGCTCGCGTCGGCACTGGCGCGGGCCGGGAAGCGGACCGCGATCATCGAGCGGGAGCACTACGGCGGCACCTGCGTCAACGTCGGCTGCACCCCGACCAAGACGATGATCGCCTCCGGCCGCGTCGCCTACCTTGCCCGGCGCGCGGCGGACTACGGCATCGGGGTCGGCCCGGTCACCATCGACCAGTCGGTCATCAGGGGGCGTAAGGACACCGTCGTCGACAGCTTCCGCACGGGCAGCGAGGGCAGTGTTCGGAGCACCGAGGGGCTCGAAGCGATCGACGGGCACGCCCGGTTCACCGGTCCCCATGAGCTGACGGTGACGCTGAACGCGGGCGGCGAGCGCCACCTCTCGGCGGATCAGATCTTCATCAACACCGGCGAGCGCCCGGCGGTCCCGCCGATCGACGGGATCGAGTCGGTCCCGTACCTGACCTCGACCACCGTGATGGATCTCGGCGAGACACCGAAGCACCTCGTCATCATCGGGGCTGGCTACATCGCGCTGGAGTTCGGCCAGCTGTTCCGCCGCCTCGGCGCCGAGGTCACCTTCCTCGTCCGCGGCGAGCACATCCTCGACCGGGAGGACACCGACATCTCCGACGCGATGCGCGACATCCTCATCGAGGACGGCATCGGTATCCGGTTCGGGACCCAGACCAAGCGGGTCTCCGCCGGTGCGGACGGTGGCATCTCCCTGGAGTTGGAGGGTCCCGACGGCAGGACGGAGACCCTGGAGGCCAGTCACCTGCTCGTCGCGACCGGCCGGACGCCGAACACCGACGACCTTGGCCTCGACGCGACCGGCGTGACGACGAATGAGCGCGGCTCCATCGCGGTCAACGGGCGACTGGAGACGAACGTCCCGGGGATCTGGGCGCTGGGCGACGTCAAGGGCGGCCCGGCCTTCACCCACATCAGCTACGACGATTACCGGATCATCGTTGCGAATGTGCTCAAGGGCGGCGACCGCTCGACCGATGACCGGATCGTCCCCTACACCGTCTTCACCGACCCGCAGCTCGGGCGCGTCGGGCTCTCGGAGAGGGAGGCCCGCGACAGGGGCCACTCCGTCAAGGTGGCGACGATGCCGATGACCTCCGTCGCCCGGGCGATCGAGACCGACGAGACCCGGGGCCTGATGAAGGCCGTCATCGACGCCGACACCGACCAGATACTCGGGGCGGCGATCCTCGGGATCGACGGCGGCGAGGTCGCGACGGTGGTTCAGGTCGCGATGATGGGCAAGCTGCCGTACACCGCCCTCCGCGATGCCGCCATCTCGCACCCGACGGTCTCGGAATCGCTGAACAACCTGTTCATGACCGTGGAGTAGGCGGTCGGTCTGGTAGGGGCGAAGCGTGCCCCACCCGGGCCGCCTCAGCAGCCACCGCTGTCGCCGATGGGTCGATCAACCAGGCGCGGTGGCTGAGCAGGCCCCTCCCCCAGCGAAGCGAGCCGGGGAGAGGTCTTGCTTCGCTACTTCTGCAGCGCCCGCTTGTAGAAGGCCAGCGTGTCGGCGTACTGCTTCTCGCGGCACTTGCGGTCGATGTACATCATGTGGCCGGCCTCGTAGTAGGCCCACTCGACGTTGTCCTGGAACTCGGGCGCGATCCCCATGTGCCGGAACGTGTATTCGGCCGCGTAGTGCGGGGTCGCGAAGTCGTAGTAGCCCTGCTGGACCTGCACCTTGAGGTGGCGGTACTTGTGCATCGCCGAGCGGAGCCGCTCGCTCGTGTCCGGGTAGCCCGCCGCCGCGGACCCCCAGTCCCAGTGCTTGTTCACCTCGCCGGACATCATCACGAACTCGATGTCCGTCTCCCAGCCGAGCTGGTCCCGGATGTAGGCGTTGTAGGTGCTGGTGTAGACCGGGCCGGGGTAGGTCACGCTCGGGTCGAACTCCGGCGTCTCGGTGACATGGGACAGGTCGCGGGCGGTGAAGCGGGCGTCGATCCGGCCGATCGTCTGCTTGCGGTCCCGGAGCAGCTCCTTGGTGAAGCGGTGGATGTTGATCCGCAGGTTGGCCTGCTCGACGTACTCCTCGGTCAGCCCGGAGTAGCGGGCGATCTGGCTGATGAGCTGCTCGCGCTCCTTGCCGGAGAGCAGGTCGCCCTTGTGCAGGGCCGGCATGTAGACCGAGTCGACCCAGTCCTCGACCTCGGTGACGTAGGCCTCCAGCGATTTGCCCTGGAGGTCCTTCGCCAGCTTCCCGTGATACCAGGCCGCGGCGGCGTAGGTCGGGAAGAACGTCGCGTAGGGCAGGTCGTTGGTAGCCCCGAAGCGCGATGCCTCCATGGTCAGGACGGTGCTGATCAGCACGATGCCGTTCAGCGCGATGCCGCGGTCGAACAGCAGCGAGGCCAGCCCGGCCGAGCGGAACGTGCCATAGCTCTCCCCGGCGAGGAAGATCGGCGAGGTCCAGCGGCCGTAACGGCCGAGGTAGAGGCGGATGACCTCGGCGACGGACTGGAGATCGCCCTCGACGCCCCAGAACTTCTTGTCGAGCTCCGGCGTCGCACCCTGACTGAAGCCGGTGCCGACCGGGTCGATGAAGACCATGTCGGTGAACTGGAGCCAGGTCTCGGTGTTGTCGACCAGGGTGTGGGGCGGAGCCTTGGTGTCGCCGTCGTCGGTCAGGTCGACGCGCCTGGGCGAGAGGCCGCCGAGGTGCAGCCAGGCTGACGAGGAACCGGGCCCGCCGTTGTAGGTGAAGGTCAGCGGCCGGGCGGCCTCGCCCTTCTGCGTCCTGGCGATGTAGGCCGTGAAGTAGATGTGGGCCTCGACCTCGCCAAACTGGTCCTTGATCGGCAGGGCGCCGAAGGTGACGTCATACTCGAGCGTGTTACGGCCGATCCGGATCGAGTGCGATGTCGTGACCGGCTCGCGGTCGGTCAGCTGGCGGCGGGGCTCCTGCGCCTTGTCGCTGGCGGCGTCGGCTGCCTGGTCCTTGGCTGCGGTCTTGTCGGCCACGTCGGTACTCCCTCGTGCCGTCGCCCGAACCCGGCAGGCGGCTCCGGACGGCGGTGGCGGTTGGTCGATAACGCCGACGATGGTACCGTACTTCGCCGTGCCGCTGAAGAGCCCCGCCGTGAGGTCGCGCCTGCATCATGGATGAGCCCGTGTATGACCACTCGGCGTTGTCGTCGGCCGTGCAGCCTGATGACAGCGTCGACCAGCACTGGCCGGCGGTGATCGCGCTGTCGGGACTGCCGTTCGCTGGGAAGTCAACGCTGGCCCGATCGCTGGCGACGGCGCTCGGCGCGACGCTGATCGAGGTGGATCGGCTGGTCGAGGGGCGGGAGGTATTGCCGCCGGGGCCGGTCCCGGATCGACTCTGGTTAGCGGCCTATCGTCAGGCCGAGACGCTGGTCCGGGCGGAGTTGGCCGGTGGGCGCCGGGTGGTCTACGACGGGGTCAACTTCCGCTGGGTGCAGCGGGAGAAGCTGCGTCGGGTCGCGGCGGCGTTCGGGCAGCGGGTGCTGGTCATCGAGGTGACGACGCCGATCGCGGCCAATCTCGCCCGGCAGCGGGCGAACGATCGGCATCCGACACGTCCATCCGTCGATGCGGAGACGTTCGCGATGGTCCAGGGTCGTTTCGAGCCGCCCCGGCCCGGCGAGTGGGCGGTCGCCTACGACGGCAGTGAGTCGTTCCCGTCCTGGTTCAGCAGGGTCGAGGCGGGACTGACCGATCCGGCGTCGGACCGATCCGACTGACAGCGGCGGACCCGCGACTGCACCCCCATCGGGGCGTGTCCGACCAGTTCGGCGGCAGCAACCCGGCCCAGATGCGAGCCGACCCGCGGCAGCAGGACGAGGATCCGGCCGGCGACGGCGATCGATGAGGGCGATGGTCGGCTCGTGGTGGTTACGGGAAACATCGTGCGCCCTTTCTGCAACGGGCTACGCCGACCACTCGGCGTCGTTTCCCGGTCCAGATCAGGACGACGCGGCAGGTCGATCGGTTCCATGCGCCCCGGCGCCGGAATCATTGCTCTCACATCATGCTCCGCACATGTTGCGTAACGATGTCTATCGCGGGTTACGGACAATGTCGGGAAGTGGCTTGCCCTGTCCACGCCGTCAGGCTCCGCCCGTGACCGGCGCGTTCGTTCGATACAAATGCCGATGTTGCAGCGCCGTTATCGCCCTTCGATGCGATGGCCGCTGCGGCGGCGAGGACGACCACGAGGGTTGGCCCTACAAACGGCGCCGCGCCGTCATCAGGAAGGCGAAGCCGACCAGCATGAAGCCCCTCTCCGGGCGGTGAGGAGGGACGACGAGCCGAGCCGGGGAGGGGTCTGGGGAGGGGTCTGCTCGCGACTGATCACGTTTGCCGTGAGCACTCGCGTAGCCAACTCCGTTATCGCCCTTCGATGCGATGGCCGCTGCGGCGGCCGGGCTTGCCAGCGAAGCGAGAGCTGCGCCCCTGCGGAACGAAACGGCTACTCGTCCTCCGGCTCGAACGCCTCGTCGTCTTCCAGTCGGTCGCCAAGCAACTGCTCCGTCGCCTGGCGGACGACGCCGCCGTTGAACCCGCGGCGGGCGAGGAACCCGCTCAGGCGACGCTTCGCGATCGCTGGCTCCAGCCTGGCGTAGGACTGCGCTTTCCGCTCTCCGGCCTGGAGCGCCGCGGCCAACTCGTCGATGTCGGCCTCGTCGAGCGTCTCACCGATCAGGTCACGGTCGATCCCTTTGTGGCGAAGTTCCTGAGCCAGGAGGCGGGTGCCGCGGGGCCGGTGCTCGGTCCGATTCTCGACCCAGCGCCGGGCGAAGTCGCCATCGTTGAGGTACCCCCAGCCGGACAGGCGGTCGACGGCCGCGTCGACGGCTGGCTCCTGGAAGCCCTTGCGGGCCAGCCGGTCCCGGATCTCCTGCGTCGAGCGGGGCCGGTAGGAGAGCAGGTCCATCCCGGAGGCGATCGCGCGGTCGGTCGTGTCGAGCGCGATCAGTTCGGCGACGCGTTCCGCCGTCAGGACATCCTTCGGGACGAGGCCGCGTTCAAGGACGCGGTCGGTCGAGATCCCGAAGGCGAACTCCCCGTCGAGGAAGACGCTCGACCGCTTCGGGTCGCGGACCTGGGCGGTGATCTTCGTGATGGTCCCGCCGCGGATGACCGTCTGGGTCTCGTCCTCGTCCGGGTTGTCCGCGGCGCGGGGCCGGCGGGACTGCCAGGATGAGCGGCCCTGCCCGGCGCCGCTCCGCCCACGTTGCCCGAACGAACCGGATCGCCCTGACTGTCCGAACCGGCTACCACCACCCTGATCGCTCATGGCTGAAGTGTAGTCGTCGCCGCCGGATCAGCCCCGCGCCGCCGCCCGGGCTCGGCCGATCTGGTCGGCATGGTCCTGGGCGTGGACGCCGTAGCTGCGCAGCCAGTCCTCGGCGGAGTAGGGGCCGGCCTCGCTGTGCGTGCCGGGCCGGAGCCAGTCGGCGTCCGACATCCGGTGCAGGATCTCGGCGGTGCTGGCCCGGACGGCGGCGAACAGCGCCAGTGAGACGGCCGGGTCGCGGTCGTAGTGGAGCAGGCGGGCGAATGCGTCCTGGTCGTAGTTCTGGATCAGCGGGTCGTCCTCGACGAGGATCCGGCGAACGCGGATGGCCGAGGTCGTCTCGCTGTCGGCGAGGTGATGGACCACCTGACGCGGGCTCCACTCGCCCGGCGCCTCGGTCGCGTCCCACTCCTCGGCCGTGATCCCGGCCAGCGTCTGGCGGATGACGTCCGGCCCGGCGACGTACATGGCGATCAGCTCCGCGCGCTCGTCCGGCGTCATGGTGGCTCCTGTCGGTTAGGTGATCGGGTGAGACGACCCGAGCGTTCGGACGGGACGCCATGAGGAGAGCAGCACCGCCCATCGAACCCCGTTTGCTTCACAGGTAGATCGATAAAGCGACGCCCGGGACAGTACGTCAGGCTCCGAGGATCTCGGCAACCTCGACCGGTTCCCGGCGCTGGCTGGACGCCACCGAGGTCAGCACGGTCGCGAGGCTGTTGAGATTGTCTCGGGCGGAGGTCTCCGGCTCGGTCCCGTTGGCGATCGCCTTCCGAAACTCGGCCAGACTCCCCAGCCGGGAATCGATGCCGTCCGGCCGGTACTCCGTGGTCGTGGTCGTGCCGTCCCAGGAACGGACGGTCAGGGAGAACGCCTCGCCGTCGCGGCCCTCGCCGTCCCACTCGATCTGCCCCCTGGAGCCGACGATGTTCCACGTCCCCGGCCAGGGGAGCGGTTCGTCGTGGGTGGCCCAGTCGCCGTCATAGGAGTAGGCGCCGCCGTTGGCGAGGGTCATCAGCGCGACCGCGGAGGCTGGCTCGACGAACTCGATATCGCCGACGTCCCACGTCCGGGCATCGACGCGTATCGGCTCCTGGCCAGTCATCGCCCGAAGCAGGTCGAAGTGGTGGATGCTCATGTCGAACAGGAGCGGGTCCGGCATCTTCCAGCGGAAGTCGCCCGGCGCGAGGTGGATCCGGAAATTGCGCCGGTAGGCGTTGCGGACGGAGAGCACGTCGCCGATCTCGCCGCCGAGGATCCGCTCGCGGATCCGGCGGGCGGGGCGGCTGTACCGGTAGTTCTGGCTGATCATCGCGACCAGGCCCGATCGCTCGGCTGCGGCGATCACGGCGCGGGCGTCGGCGATGTTCGTCGAGACCGGCTTCTCGATCACGACGTGCTTGCCGGCGGCCATCGCCGCTTCGGCCCCAGCCCGATGGGTGTCGGGCGGCGTCAGGACCAGGACGCCCTCGGCGTCGCTGGCCGCCAGGCCCGCCTCGAGCTCGCTGTGGACGTGCCCGACAGCCAGTCCGAGGTTGGCGGTGGCCCACTCCCGGGATGCCGCTGACGGGTCGATGACGTCGACGATCTGATCCTCGTCGGTCGTCTGGATGAGCGTCGCCCAGTTCCGACCCCAGCCGCCGAGACCCGCGATGGCCAAACGCATGAGACCTGGCTCCTTGGTGCGGCGGGATGGCCGCCGCTGAAAGACCGCGCCTGGGGGCTGTGCGACATCCCCGAGAGACAGACGACCACCCAAGTATCGCCGGGCGTCGGGCTCCGGGCAATCGGCAAGGGACGAACTGGACCCAAAAAAGCCGGACGGCCCCCGACGTCATCGTCGGGGGCCGTCCGGGATTCGGTGCGAGAGCCATCACCCGTGAGGGAGGAGCCTCCTGGCAACCGGGTAGGGGTCGAGACTAGTAGGAGCCGAAGTTGTCCCGGCGCTGGCGCGGCGGGTTGCCGCTGCGCTCGGAGATGGTGACCTGCTCGGCGCGGGCACCCTTCTGGCCGGCGTTGACGCGGAACTCGATGCGGTCACCCTCGGCCGGGATGTCCCCGGAGAGCGCGGAGTGATGCACGAAGACATCGTCGTTGCTGCCGTCCTGGGACGCGAAGCCGAAGCCCTTGTCCGGGTCGTACCACTTGACCGTACCTGATGCCTGG
>CAXTHM010000108.1:0-8910 GCA_964244115.1 uncultured Thermomicrobiales bacterium | reverse complement strand
CGCCGGCTCCCGGCGGGACGAATCCGCCGGCCAGCACGGGCGGCTCGGGCGGCACGGGCGGTTCCGGCGGCACGGCCGGCTCCGGCGGCACGGCTGGCTCCGGGACAGGCAATAACACGATCGTCGGCACCGGCGGCGGGTCGGAGAACGCCGGGGCAGGAGCCGGCAACGGCACCTCCGGCTCGAACGTCAACGGCAGCGGCGGTTCCACAGCGACGGAGCAGTCCGGCGACGTGATCGATCAGGGCCAGGCGGGTGCGGGGCGTGCGGTCGGCTCTGGACAGGCGGCCAGTGGGAAGCTGAACTTCATGGCGATGCTGACGGGCGACCGAAGCGGTGGCAACGGCGGCAGTGGCACCAGCGCCACCGGGGGCGGAACGACCTCCCTGCCCAGCACGGGCACGGGTACCGCCCCGATAACCGACGGTGGGGCATCGGCCGGGCTCGTGGCGCTGATGGCGGCACTCGCCCTCCTCACGGCGGCGGTCTTCGCCCGGCGGCGACGAGTCTGACCTGATCCGGTCGCCGGACGGATCGCATCGACACACCCGAGCGCCACGGCCCCGACGATGGGGTCGTGGCGCTCTTCGTCGTCCTGGCCGAAAAGGACGCACGACGGACGGCAGCCGGGCGAGGATCGGGCTTCCGGAAGACGCCAACCGGCCCGTGTCATACCGAATCCGGATAAACGGTCGGTGGACCCGTGCCCCCGCGGTGGCGAAGCAGACCTCTCCCCCAGCCCCTCTCCGGCTCACCTGCTCGCTCACCCGCTGACGCGGCTTCGGCTCGCAGGTGCCCAGAGAGGGGAGCCGTACACACCTGCGGGTACGCACCAAGCGTCAGCCCGGATCCCGTATCAGGCGGATCGCCCCATCGCGCGGCCAGTGGTGGCCCCGACGTGGTCACGGCGGACATGGCGGGCGACGAGGACCGTGTCGGACGAGGACCGTGTCGATGGAGGTATCGATGCTCACCCCCTCTCGCTCTGTCGCTCGGGCGAGGGCGGTGTGCAGGGTGCGGGGAGCACGGAGCACGCACCGATCACTGGACCGGTGCGCGTTGCCGGGGAGCGGGATGGGCTCCGCGGCCTCGATCGCGACCGTGAGCCAGCCGCTGGGCGTCTCGGTGGCAACGGCGAGCGCATCGTCGCCCCCGTCCACCGGAGCGAGGCAGCCAGGGAAGTCGGGATAGCGTCCGACGTGGCCACCCTCGTCGGCGGGGATGGAGATCTGGCGCCAACGTCGGGTCGATCAAGGTCGCCGAGGTCCATGTTCGACCGTGTCCGAGGCCGGACGATAGGTTGGCAACGCTGCGTGCGAACCGACCGGTGATCGAACCCGGTACGCCGGTTATCGCCCCGGGGTGCGGTAGCGCCTGCCATCGCTGGGCGGGATCAGCGCCGCGAGAGCCCACGCCCCTACGTCACGGCGCCGCGAACCCGGCAGGACGGCGAAGCTGCTCAGCGTGAAGACCCTCCTATCCACGGATGGAGAGGGGCTGGGTTGGGGTCAGCACCTCACCCCGCCGCCGCGACCGCATCCCCGTCACTCGCGTCAAGGTGCCGCTGGACCACGTCGAGGATCTCCTCCAGGTCGAACGGCTTGCGGATGAACCCGTCCGCCCCGCTCTTCCGGGCGATCCCCTCGGCGTCCTGGTTGGCCGAGACGAGGATCACCGGGATCGCCTGAGTGGCCGGGTCGCTCTTGAGTTGCCGGCAGATCGTCTCCCCACTCTCACCCGACAGCCAGATGTCGAGCAGGATCATCCCTGGCAGCGCCCCGGCCCAGCCGAGCACGTCGTCGGCGCTCATCGCCGTCAGGACCTCGTAGCCCTCGTCCTCGAGGATCATCCGCATCACGTCGAGGATCGCCGGGTCGTCATCGACCACCATGATCTTAGCCATCTCCCACCACCTCTCCGGCACGCCCCTCGTCGGACGCCCGCGCACCCGGCCCGCGAGGCAGCCAGAAACCGAACGTCGAGCCCTCACCGACCGCGCTCACCACCCAGATGTCTCCGCCCTGCCGGCGCACGATCTCGGCCGAGATATAGAGCCCCAGTCCCAATCCCGGATGGGTGTTGCCCCGGACATCATGCACCCGGAAGAAGCGCTCGAAGACCCGCGCCTGCTGCTCGGCCGGGATGCCGATCCCCCAGTCCCGCACCGTGACGCTGATCCGGTCCGCGTCGGTGCGGACGGTCGCGACGATGTCCTTGCTGTCGGTCGAGTACAGGATCGCATTGGCGAGGAAGTTGGTCAGCACCTGGCCGGTCCGCTCCCGGTCCGCGACGATCATGGCCTCCGCAGCCGGTTCGACCCGGATCTCGTGCCGGTCCGACGTCAGCTGGACCTCCCCGGCGATCTCGCGGACGAGATCGTTCAGGTCGAACCGGTCGGCCGCCAGCGGTAGCACGCCGGTGTTGAGGCGGGTAACGTCGAGCAGGTCGGCGATCAGCCCGGTCAGCTTGTCGAGCTGCCGGTCCATCCGCTCCATCAGCCCGGCCGACGCCTCGTCCCCCGCCTTGCGGAACCGGTTGCGCAGGACCTGCGCGTAGCCCTTCAGGCTCGTCACCGGGGTCTTGAGCTCGTGCGTGGCGACGGCGAGGAAGTCGTCCTTCTGGCGCTCCAGGTCGACCCGCCGGGTGACGTTGCGGAGGTTGGCGACGATCACGCCGACATCGGGCGTGTCGACATGGTTGGCGAGCGTCGTCTCGATCCAGGCCCAGGAGCCGTCGCGGTGCCGGGCGCGGTAGGTCAGCGTCGTGTGGTCGCCCGGTTCCGCCATGATCGTCGTCATGGCCGTCAGGACCTGGTCCTGGTCGTCGGGGTGCAGGTACGGCGTGATGACGTGCCCCTCGATCTCGTCGGGCCGGTAGCCAAGGACGCCTTCGACCGAGTCGCTGGAGAAGACGATCCGGCCCTCGACCGTCAGGAGCTGGACGGCATCGGCGCTGCGCTCGAACAGCGTCCGGAAGCGCTGCTCGCTGGCCCGGAGGGCTTCCTCGGTCCGCCGCCGCTCGGTGATGTCATCGAAGAGCACGGCGACGCGCCGGCTCATGCCGCCCCCGAGCCGGAAGGCATGGACATCGAACCAGCGCCCGTCCAGATCCTTCGCCTCGTTGACGACGTGGGCCGGCGTCCCCGTCAGCGCCACCCGGCCGTAGAAATCGAACCAGTGCGCCTCCAGGTTGGGCGCCACTTCCAGCGCCCGCCGCCCGATGACGCCGTGCAGGCCCGAGTGCCGCTCGAAGGCCGGGTTCATGTCGATGAACCGGTAGTCGTTCGGCACCCCATGGTCGTCGAACAACATCTCGATCGTGCAGAAGGCCTGGTCGATCATCTCGAACAGGACCTGGTAGCGGTCCTCGCTCTCCCGGATCGCCTGGTCCGCCCGGACCCGTTCCAGCCGGAGGCAGATCCGCATCGTCAGATCGCGGATCACCTCGACCTCGCGCTCATCCCAGTCGTGCGGATCGGACCGCTGGGCGGCCAGCAGGAAGCACCACTCGCCGTCCCGGAGATGAGGAACCAGCACCTGGGACCGGGTCGCATGGCGTCGATAGGCATCGGCCCGGTCAGCCGTCCGAGGGTCCGTCGTCACGTCGGTGACGACGGCCGTCACGCCGAGCGACAGCGAGCGCCGCAGCCCGACGTCCAGGTAGGACGTGAGACGGAAGTGCTGCCGGCCAGGCCAGGCGTCGACCGGACCAGCGATCTCGTGGACGAACGCCAGCACTTCGCCAGCCGCCTCGTCCACCGATGCGAAGGCAACCCGGGAGAGACCCAGCCGGCTGCCGAGGTGCGGAGCGATCGCCCCGATCATCTCCTCCGGGCGGGTCAGGGCCGCCATGAGCCGTTCGATCTCCCCGAGGAACGTCGCCATCTCCTCGCGCCGCCACGGCTCCCGTCGTTCGGCCGCCTGTGCGGCCGACACCGACCGGTCCGGTCCGTCCGCTCTCTCCACGACGATCCCTTCAGCGCCCATCGTGTCCGGCGAGTGAACCGACGCGAGGCAGACCCGACACGTCATACGCCGACCGGCGCCATAACTGGTCCGACCGGCGGCGGGCAAGGCGAAAATGCCGATGGTCGGCTGCACGCACAGTCAACACGCCGGAGCATACGCAAGCCGCGATCCCGGCGGCGCGGCGGACAACGACGGGACACCGACCCGACGGGAACGATCCGGCAATGCAGACCGCGAAAGAGATATCCTGTCTCATTCATGCAGCGGCGAAACGATTTTACATGTGGTTCATATGTCATAGGGAAAGATCGCGTCAAATGATGTGGTGTGCCTGGTGACGCGATCGGTTCGCGACGCATCACCGGTGCGCGATCCCATGCGTCTGGTCGTCAGGACCCGACGCCAACCAGAGAGAGAGGTTCACCTCATGGGCCAGTCACGCGAGATCGTCGCCCGAACCCTGACGCATCGCCTCGACCGCCGGACCATCATGCGGACCAGCCTGTTCGGCGGCGCGTCGGCCGCTCTGCTCGGCACCGGACTGCGCGGCAGCCTTGCCCAGGACGCCACACCGGCGGCCGGGCCGGCACTCGCCAACAGCGTGATCTTCTTCCTCGGCGACGGCATGGGCGAAGCCCACCGCAGCGCCGGGACCCTCTTCGCGGTCGGTCCCTCCGGCACGCTGGCGATGGATGACCTCCCGGTCGTCGGACTGGTCGGCACCAACTCCGTCACGCCGGACGCCCTCGTCACCGACTCGGCCGCCGCCGCGACGTCCTACGCGACCGGCGTCAAGACCCTCAACGGCGCCATCGGCGTCGATGCCGACGGGAACACCGTGACCAACCTCGTCGAACTGGCCAAGGCCGCCGGCAAGTCGGTCGGCCTCGTCACGACCAGTCAGGTGACGGACGCGTCCCCGGCCGCTTTCGCCGCCCACGTCCTCGACCGCGACCTCCAGAGCGAGATCGCCCGGCAGTACATCGAGGACGCCGAGGTCGACGTCATCCTCGGCGGCGGCGAGGATCGCTGGCTGCCCGAAGGGACCGAAGGCGCCTACCCGGACAACCCGGACGAGGACCCCGAGGAGCAGAGCGGCAGCGACCAGGGCGACCTGATCGCGCGGGCGCAGGAGTTGGGCTACGAGTACGTCAGCGACCCGGCCGGGCTCGACGGCGCCACCGGGCCGAAGCTGCTCGGGCTGTTCGCCAACGAGGAGATGTTCCAGCAGCGCCCCGAGGGCCAGGGCGACATCTACAATCCCGTCGTGACGCTGGACACGATGACCGCCAAGGCGATCGAGATCCTCTCGCAGAACCCGAACGGCTTCTTCCTCTTCGTCGAAGAGGAGGCCACCGACGAGTTCTCCCATTCCAACAACGCCACCTACATGCTCAAGGGCGTCGGTGAGCTCGACCGGGCCGTCCAGCTCGGCCTCGACTACGCGGCGGAGGCCGGTGACACGCTGGTCCTCGTCACCGCCGACCACGAGTGCGGCGGCCTGACGGTCGAGGGCGTCGACGACGCCGATGAGTCCGGCGCCACCGAGGGGGACCTCGCGGTCTCGGCCGAGGACGGCCCGTTCGACGTCGCGAACAGCGACTACCAGTTCTCGCTGGACTGGACGACGACCGGCCACACCGGCGTCCGTGTCCCGCTGACGGCGACCGGACCGGGTTCCGAGCTGCTCGCGGGCGACTACGAGAACACCGATGTCTTCGTCGCGCTCGTCACGGCGCTGGGCCTGGAGCTGCCGACAGGCGGCGCCACCCCGGCCGCAACGCCGGCGAGCTAACCGGGTAGCCGGAAGCCGAACGGGCAGACCGTCCTCCGGACACACGACGCCGGCGCCAGAACCCGCAACGGGATTCCGGCGCCGGCGTCGCCATCTCCGGCGCCGTGGGTCAGCGCCCGGCAGCCCCGGTGTTCGGGTTCAGCGGACCAACGAGCCACCGCTCGATGAGCGCACCGGCCAGCGGCCCGCCCCGAGGCGATGCGACGGCGCGGAGCCCGGACCGAACGGGACTGGCTGGCGTCATCGCTCCTGTCCGATGAAGTAGATTGGACGACCAGCGTCGCCAGCCGGCGGTCTGCCGTCCCGAACGCCCGTGCATCAGTCCGAAGCAGGAGCCCGATGATCGACGTCTCGACCCTCGTCCTGCTCCTGCTCGTCGCGACGGCCGCCGTCGTCGTGGCGAGCTGGCTGCGCGTCTCGTACACCCTCGTCCTGCTCGTCAGCGGCCTGATCATCGGCGCATCGGGTTGGCTGCCGGACGTCGTGCCCTCGGCCGACCTGATCCTGCTCATCTTCCTGCCGCCGCTGATCTTCGAGGCCGCCTTCCTGCTGGACCTCCGGCTGCTCTGGTCGGTCCGGGTCGGGGTGCTGACGCTGGCCATACCGGGGGTGCTGCTCGCGGCGGTCATCGGTGGGGCGCTGGTCCACTGGGGCCTGGGGTTGCCGTGGACGGTCGCGCTGCTGTTCGGCGCCATCATCGCCGCGACCGACCCGGTCTCGGTGCTGGCGACCTTCCGGGATCTGGGTGTCGGCCACCGGCTCCGGGTCATCGCCGAAGCCGAGAGCCTGCTCAACGACGGCGCTGCCCTCGTGCTCCTGGCGACCCTGACCTCGGCCGTCCTTACCGACCAGTTCTCCCCGTCGGACGCCACGGGCGAGTTCATCGTCTCGATCGTGGGAGGCAGCCTGATCGGGATCGCGATCGGCTGGGTCGGCCACCTGATGATTGCCACGGTGGACGAGCACCTGACCGAGATGGCGGTCTCGGTGGCGATCGCCTACGGCTCGTTCTTCCTGGCGGACCGCCTCGGCCTGTCGGGCGTGCTGGCGACGATCGCGGCGGCGATGACCCTCGGGCTGTTCGGTCGCCGGCACGGCTGGGTGTTCACGCAGCGCTCCCACGAGGTGCTGACCGATCTCTGGGAACTGCTCGCCTTCACCGCCAACGCGGCGCTCTTCCTCCTGATCGGGCTGGAGGTGAGCGTGGCCGGGATGCGCGACCAGCCGGAGGCCGTGATCTGGGGCGTCGTCGCCGCGCTGGCGGGCCGGGTGGTCGTCGCCTACCTCGGCGGGTCGATCCTCGACCGGGCCGGGTTCAGCCTCTCCCTGTCGGAGCGCCACATCCTGTTCTGGGGCGGTCTGCGCGGGGCGGTCGCGCTGGCCGGCGCCCTCAGCCTGCCGGACGGCTTTCCCTACCGCGACGAACTGCTCGCCATGACCTACGGCGCCGTCCTGTTCACACTTCTGGCGCAGGGGCTGACCGTCGGGCCGCTCGTCCGGGCGCTCGGGCTCGGGGCTCCGACGCCCGGCGCCGGCCCGCTGGCCCCCACGACGGAGCCGCCGTCATCCCCGGCGGTTCCCACCGGTCAACGATGACCGCCGACCGCGCAATGGGTCGAGAGTCCCTCGAAATGCGCGGTGACGGGGCGGCGCTCTTCCCCAGCGAAGCGAGACCCCTCTCTGGCTCATATGCAATCCGGGGTGACGCTTGGTGCGTACCCGCAGGTGTGTACGGCTCCCCGCTCTGGGCACCTGCGAGCCGCAGCGGAGCGTGAGCCGCTTCAGCGGGTGAGCGAGCAGGTGAGCCGGAGCGGGGCTGGGGGAGCGGTCTGCTCCGCCACCGACGGGGCACAGGTCCACCGACCGTTTGCCCGGATGCCGTATCAGGCCCGGTACTGTCCGCATTCCCCGGTATGATCTCCGGAGTCGACCATGAGAGGGAGAACGCGTCATGACCACCCCACCACGGATCACATTCCGCGCGGCCGTCCTCAACAGCCCGGACCCGGAGGCCCTGGCCGGGTTCTACTCCCGGCTGCTCGGCTGGCCGATCGTCGACATCGACCCGACCTGGGCGCGCCTGGAGCACCCGGACGGCGGCACGACGCTCAGCTTCCAGATCGAGGGAATCTACGAGCGCCCGACCTGGCCGGCGGCGCCCGGAACGCAGCAGATGATGCAGCACCTCGACTTCCGCGTGGAGGACCTCGACGCCGCCAGCGCCCACGCCGAGGCCTGCGGCGCCATCCGTGCCGACGACCGGTCCGACGAGGGCCTCCACGTCTACCGCGATCCGGACGGCCACGTCTTCTGCCTGTTCACGCAGTAGCCCGGCATGTCGTGCCCCCTAGCGCCAAGGCTGAACGCCGCACGTCACCCCTGGGGGCAACGGCGTGCCCCCGCTCCGGGCACCCGCGGAGGCGAACCCGCATGGGGCGAGTGAGGAAGCAGGTTCACCCCAGCCGGAGGATCGGTCTACTCCTGCCACCGTGCGGCCCCGGCGGAGGCGCCTCAGTCCGGCGCCTCCGCCGGGGCCAGCAATGGGGACGGGGCCGCCGCCCCGAGCCACCTGATGTAGATCATCTCCGGGTCGCCAGGGTCGAGGTTCTCGATGAAGCCGCTGGCTGTGAAGCCCAGCCGGCCGAGCAGCATTCGCATCGGGTGGTTGGACGCCTTGGTCGAGCCGAACAGCCGGTCGCCCTCCGTCGTCGCCATCACGGCCTGGACCAGCGTGGTCCCGATCCCACGGCGCCGCGAGGCCGCCCGGACGCGGAGGAGCGCCAGGAACGGCCGCCCGAACAGCGACCGGTCGTGGATCGCGAACCCGACGACGGTCTCATCCTCGATGGCAACCAGGCAACGGCTGTCGGCGAGCGCACTGGCGATCACCGCCGCCCGGCCCGGGAGCTCCGACCCGTCAGGCATCTCCTCGCCATCGCGCTCGATCGCCCAGACCTCATCGTGATCTCGATCCGTAGCGATCGCTACCGAAAACATGCTGATCCTCTGTGCCTGATGCCCTGTCGGACCGGAAAATCGTCGACGACGACCAGCGTTCGGCAAGATACGGCGCGACCCGCGACCGGCACGGGCTGTTGAAGTTCAGAAACATGTGAGACGACCGGAGGGATGAAGCGAGGGGATCGT
>CAXTHM010000107.1:0-9034 GCA_964244115.1 uncultured Thermomicrobiales bacterium | reverse complement strand
GGTCTGCTCCGCCACCGACCGGCTTCGGGTGAATGACGGCTCTTCAACCGGATGACGTAGCAGCACCCCGACAACGGTGCACATCCCCGAAGAGCGCCGTCCGGACGGCCTAGCGGCCGATCGCGGCCTGGGCGGTCTCGGTCGCCTGGATCAGCGCCCAGATGAGGCGGTTCTGGCCACGCGTCAGGTGAGCGCGGAGCACGCCGAGCTTCGCGACGTCGCTACCGGCGGCACCGTAGGACAGGGCCGGGGCGAGGTCGGGCAGTTGCGGCACGCCGAGGGCCGGGTCGTGGTAGAACGCCTCGGCCCGGCTGTAGTTGACCGGGACCAGCAGGCGAGCCAGGCGGCGCTGGGCGACATTGAATCGCCGCGCCGCCTCGTCGGCCGGGGCGGCACCGACCGGCGCGGCGGCGTAGAACGCGGCGAGCGCCGCGTCGAGTTCGTCGAGGGCAGTCAGCGCCCGGCCGAAGTCGAAGCGATCGCCGGCGGCCTGCTGGTAGCGGCCGAGCGTGTCGCGAAACTCGGCCGTCGTCCGGGTGAAGTCGAACGGCACGGTCGGGGCGTTGAGTACCCGGAACAGCGAGGCCGCGTAGACCTTGAGGTCGCGAAGCAGGTTGTCCCGGTCGGCGATCTCGAGCAGGTCACCCTCGGTGTGCCACTCGATGTTGGCGCCGCAGCCGCCGACGGCGTAGTACCCCTTCTCGTCCCGGAGTTCCCGCGACATCGTCGAGGAGAGCATGTAGAAGCCGGAGAGCCCGATCCCGTTGAACGAGTAGTCGCCGGCGCGGGGCGGGCGCTCGGTCTCCGGCGTGATCCCAGTCGTGCCGCGGATCACGGCGTCGACGAGCGGGACCGTCTCCGTCATCGCGCTCAGCTCATCGTAGGTGTCGACCCAGCGGGCGCCCGGGGAGTCGCAGTTCACCTGCGCGACGCAGTTGCGGGCCAGGTCGATGCCGAATTCGTCGGCGTACCAGGTCGAGCCGGCGTAGCGGCCGTGGGAGTGGCCGGACCACCAGGCGACCCGGAGGGATCTGGCCAGCTCCTGACGGTGCTCCCAGAAAACCCGGGCCAGTTCGAGCATCGTCGCGTCGCCGGTAGCGTTGTCGGCGACCCCCTCGTACCAGGAGTCGAGGTGGCCGTGGAGCAGCACGAACTCGTCGGGGACCGTCGCGCCGGGGATCTCGGCGACGAGGACCGGGATCGTCCGCCAGCGGGTCTCCAGCTTCGTCGAGAGCGCGACCCGGACGGGACCGGCCTGTGCGGCCGCGATCAGATCCCGCCCAGACGGGGCGTTGATGGCGATCACCGGGATCGTCGGCTGCTGGTGCTGGTTGTCGAGGTCCGGCGTGCCCCAGATCGGGGTGCAGATGCCCTCGTGGATCTCCTGGCCGGCGTTGATGAAGATCCCGGCCAGCGCCCCGGCCGCCATCACGTCGGTGACCTTGCCCGGCGAGGCGAAGCCCTCGGTCATGACGATCTTGCCGGCGACGTCCTGCCCGCCGAACGAGACGCCGACCGCGAAGACGTCGCCGGCCTGCCCACCGCCGTCGCTCGGGATGTAGACCAGCTCGCCGCTGATCTCCGCGCCGTCGGTCGAGACGCCCATCGCGGCCGTCTTGGCCCGGAAGCGCCTGCCGTCCGGTCCGTCGATCCGCAGCGTCGTCGGTCCGGGGTGGGAGATGAAGCACATCGGCTGATGGAGCGTGTACGGGACGCCCCACTCGTCCAGCCGCGCCATCAGCAGGTCGACCGCCGACCGCTCGTCGTCGGTCCCCGAAAGCCGGACGATCGTCGAGAACCGCTCGACGATGTCCCACGGGGTCTCGAGGTCGATCGCGTCCAGGATGCGGCGCTCGAGCGCCGGCGCGGTCCAGGTCGTGATGGCGTCGGTCGTGGTTGCCAAGGGGGATCTCTCTCTGTCTCGGGAGCGAACGCCGCTCCCCCGGAGGGCTCCCGGTCCATGCGGCCCGGGTCGCCTGATGGACGGTGTCTTTCGAGACGACGGGGAAGATTCCGACAGGGAGCGGTGACCGCCCTCACGATGTCGCGAATCCAGGGCGTCCCGCGTGGCGTCGCCGATGGCGTCCAACACCAGCACGGTCGACCGGACCATCACGCCCCGACCACCTGGTCGGCCCGGCCGCACGCCGCGACCGGCATCGGATCGACCATGGCGTCGAGGCCGGCCAACCACCTCGATCACGAGGTTCGGGCGTCATGGTCGCCGAGGTCCAGTCCCGACGACGCCAACAGGTCATCGGGGTGGAAGCCCCCTAGCGGCGCGTGACGGTGATCGACCGGTCGCCCCGGAGCTTTCGCGAGATCTCCTCGGCGGCCGCGACGACGGTCCGGATGTTCCGGTCACGCTCGGCTGGGCCGAACCGCGCCTTGGGGGCCGCGATACTGACCCCGGCGATGACCTCCCCCGTTCCGTTCCGGATCGGCGCGGCGACGGAGGCCGCGCCGAGGTCCAGGTCCTCGTCACTGATCGCATAGCCGGCCGCGCGGATCGCCTGGACCTCGGCGCGCAAGAGCCCGGACTCGACGATGGTGTTCTCGGTGAACCGTTCGAGGGGGCTGGCGCGTTCGAGGAACTCCTCGACGAAGGCCGCGGAGGAGTACGCCAGCATGAGTTTGGAGATGGCGCCCGCGTGGAGCGGGAAGCGGCCGCCGATCCGGGCGTGGATCTGGAGCGGACGCTCGCTCTCGCGCTTGTCGAGCACGATCACGGTCACCTCATCGGCGAGCGTGGCGAGGTTGATCGTCTCACCTGACTCCTCGGCGAGCCGATCGAGGACCGGCGCGGCCGCGGCGACGAGCGGCAACTTCCCGTGGGCGACGACTCCGAGCTCGACGACCCGGTAGCCGAGCCGGTAGCGCTTGCTGACGAGATCGAAGATCACGAGACCCTCATCGACCAGCGTCTGGAGCAACCGGAACGTCTGATTCTTGGTCTGACCCAGCATCCGGCTCAGCTCGCTGACGCCGAACTCATGCGGGGCGGTCAGGAATGCGGAGAGCAACTGGGCTGCCCGCTGCACGCTGAGGATCCGGTAACGGTCGATGTGATTCGGGACCACCTCGTCCGGTTGTGTTTGATTTGGCATAACATGTTCTCGCATGATCAGACTCTATCGAGCGCCGAGAAGGCTGTCAATAGTTCTTCGACCGGATTTCGCCCTCATTAGGACCGATCGCCAAGTTCGTCCATGCGTGGGGGAGAATCCCCTCCGATATCTCGTTCCGATTCCCACCGCGGCGGCTCGCCGCATCTTCTTCCATATGAACGAGATGAACAGAGCCGCGCCCGGACGAGACCGGCGGCGGCATACCCGCTGACTCATTACGAATGGGACAGCCAGATGATCGGACTCGCCACGCGACAATGGCACCCGGGCGGCAGCGGAGAGCCGGGGAGGACGATGCCGACCACCGGGACCGATCCGATCATCGGCGTCGCATGCGCCGCTCGCCGATGGGCGCACCTACCGATCGGCGGGGCCGCTCCCGTTTGGCGGGTTGTTGGCTCGACCACCCGTCGGTCCGCCGGGCTGGTTGCCGGAATCGGACCCGGCGAATCGCCGCGCCAGGTCGTCGGCGGCCTTGGCCGCCTTCCGCGCCCGCGGGTCGGCGCCGAACGTCGTCTTCGAGAGGTGACGCTGGGCGGCGTCCGGCCCGGCCTTGCGGACCTGATCGATCGCCTCCGAGCCGACCTTCCGCATGAGCTGGCTCTTGCCCGACGATCGCTGCCCACCGTAGCCGGACTGGCTACCGCTCTGGCCCGAGATCGCCTTCGTCGCCATCGAGATCAACTGACTGAGCATACCCACAGGAATTCCCCCTTCGGATGAGACGCCGAACCGCTTTCCGCTCGGCAAGCAGGAGTGCTGCCAGAGCGGCCGGTCCACGACGGATCCAGGTATGTCCTGACCCGTCCCGTCGGCTGCCATCCGGCGGGCGACGCGGTCGTTCAGCGGGACCGATCGGGCCGTGGAATGGTATACTCCACGTCGCCTTGAAGACGGTGGTGCTTCACTGTGTGGACCGGTCGACCGATGAATCCGGCCCACACAGCGGCCGATAGCCCGGCAACACCCCCGCCCTGAACGTGGATCGAACGATATTCACCTCGCAAGTCCTGTCTTCAGCGTTCCGGCCCGACGGTCGAGGCGCTGACTCTCTCACTCGTCGCGGCCGGTACCGGCCGCGACCCCATCCTGTCCGAACGACTCGCAACTGGAGGTTGCCCTTGGCGAAGCCAGCAAACAATCGTGGTGGACGTCCCCCCCAGCGTGGCCCACTGCCCGCCGGAGCCCCACCGCCCCAGGAAGGTCCTCGCCGGCAGGACCCCGACGCCATCAACATCGATGGCCGCGTCGGTGAAGCGCTGCCGAACGCGATGTTCATGGTCGAACTCGAGAACGGTCACAAGGTGCTGAGCCACCTCGCGGGCAAGATGCGGAAGAACTACATCCGCGTCCTCCCCGGTGACCGCGTCATCGTCGAGCTCTCCCCCTATGACCTCACCCGCGGCCGGATCACCTACCGGTATCGCTAGTCGGGTCCGGACGCAGCCAGTCGGCGATGATCTCGTCGATCGGCTCGTGGACCAGGCCGTCTTTGCCGACTCGAAGCTCCCATGTGGGGCGATCGCCCGGCAGTGAGTCGCCCATAGTCCGAGACCGGAAGGTTTCCCTCACCGTCGCGACGCCCGTCCTGACGGTGGGGTATCGTCTTGCCCGGAACACGCCCACGCGTCCCCTTCACGACGATGCTCACAGGTACCGCTCATGTCCACGAATGTCAGCGGGCTCCGTCTAGTCCCGTCCCCGGACGACCTCGCCTTCCAGCGTCTGCTCATCGTCATCGACGCCACGCGCCAGCAGGCCGCCACTCTCCAGACGACGATCGAGACGCTGCGGGACGACCTCGGCCGGTTTGAGGGCGCTTACCACGCCCGGACCGGCCACCTCTTCGTGGAGCTCAACCGTCTCCGGCTGGCCTGCGACGAGTTCCGCCACCGGATCGCGATGGTCCGGGGCCAGCGCGGCACCCGACCGGACGAGATCGAGGGCGACGTCGAGCGCCTGTTCCGGGATCGCCGCCAGACGGTCGCCGACGAAGCCGATGAGGCATCCGGCTACCAGCGAGCGTTCGAGCACGAGCAGGCCGTCCGACTCGGTGAGGATGACGAGGCCGAACTCCGCCGGGTCTACCGGGAACTCGCCCGGCGCAACCACCCGGACCTCGTCCAGGACGAGACCGAGCGCGAGCGCCGCCAGCAGCGGATGGTCCGGATCAACACCGCCTACCGCGAACGCGACCTCGAGACGCTGCGCAACCTGCTCACCCTGAGCCCGTCCGACGACGACACGCCCGACCCGACCCGGAGCCCGGCCGAACGCCTGGCCTGGGGGACGGCCGAGCTGGCCCGGCTCGACGAGGTCGTGGCCGCCCTCCGGCGCGACTTGGCGATCCTCGAGGAGAGCCCCGCCCATGCCCTCTGGGAGCGATCCCGCAACGAGCCGGAGCTGCTCGACGAGATGGCGGACCAGATCGGCGCCCAGATCACCGACGCCCAGGCCCGGCTTGCGGATCTGACGGCACATTTCCATGCGCTCATGAACGAGGACCGGTAGACTTTCCCCATGTCCCACCCATCCGCCCGATCCCTGGACGACCCTCCGAACACGCCCGGCCCGACCGCCTCGCTCGTCCCGAGCGGAGACGGCCGGACGGTGCCCTTCGACCCGAGCCGGAGCAACCGCCTGCTCCGGCAGGGTCTCGACTTCCTCCTCGTCCGCGAATCGACCCTCTCCCTCGAGCCGATCGGCGGCGACGGCTCCGGCGACGATCGGGTCGTCAGCCTCCCGACGCACACCGTCGCCCTGCTGATCCAGGAGATCGCCGCCGCGATGGTCCCGAGCGTCGCCGCGCTCGTCGGCGACGCCGAGCACCTGATGGCCAAGCAGCAGACCCTCGCCCTGGCCTGCATCTATGCGTGCAGCCGGACCAGCCTCCCGCCGGACAGCGATGCCCGCACCCAACTCGGCCTCCTGACCGACGTCGTCTCCGACGAGCACCGCTTCCCGTGGTGGCGGGCGCTGCCGTTGCAGGTCGCGCTCAATATCACCGGCGAGGGCAACGGCGGGTACCGGACGCTCTATGGCAACCTCTCGCACCCCAATGAGCGGGTCCGGACGCACCTGCTCCCGATCGCCTGGGTCGCCCACCGGCACCTCGACGCCGCGACCCTCGCCCTCGCCGTCCTGCCGAACGTCGCGACGACCGAGCACTGGGCCGCTTCCCTGGCCATCCTCCGGGCCTGCTGCCGGAGCGACGAGCGATTCATGGACCTGGTCGGCGCCTACCATTGCCCCGAATCGCCCGACACCTACCGAGAACGGATCGCCCCACTGAGCGACCCGGCATCCACGCTGGTCGCCTACGTCGCCGCCCCAGCCGACCTGCGCGAGATCGAGCGACTGGTCCGGGACGAGGTCCTGCGAGTTGCCACCACACTGCCAGCGTCGAGCACCGGCTAGTGGTCCCTCAGGGCTGATTGACTGCCGGGGAGAAGTCCCCACCCCCGACCCCTCCCCGGCTCCCCGTCGCGCTCCGATCGGCTGAAGCCGACCGTCGGCTGCGACGGGTCCCAGGGAGGGGAGACTTGGCATCACCGCAGATGAGGACTGACCTACCTCCAGACTATCTACTCTAGTTGCCGACGACCCCGCGCAGTCCGCTATAGTCCCGATAGGACGCCAGTTTGACCGCACCTCCCAGATCGAGGAGTCACCCATGAGCACATCCCGACCCGGTCAGCCCCAGATCCCGACCGTCCCGGAAGTCGACACCGATGGCGCCCAGCGCCTGATCGACGACGGCGCCGTCGCGCTCGACGTCCGGGAGCCGTGGGAGTTCGCGACCGGCGTCGTCCCCGGCGCCGTCCTCGTGCCGCGAGCCGACGTCCCCGAGCGGATCCACGCCCTCGTCCCGGACCCGGCCACGCCGATCGTCGTCTACTGCGCCGGCGGGGTGCGTTCGGCCTACGCCGTGAAGACCCTGGAGGAGATGGGCTACACCGGCGCCGTCTCGATGGCCGGCGGGATGCACGCCTGGGAGGAAGCCGGCAAGCCGACCGGCTCGCCCGAGTAACGGTCCCCGGCCGTTGCCGGCATCCCGTACACTGGCTCATCATCCAAAAGCACGTCAGTGGACGTTCTCGCTCCGGTAGCCACCGGCAAGCAGAAGAGGAGGCCGGCGATGTCGGCACGGTATAACGAGATCCTGCAGGCGACGAAGCGGGCCATCCGGGAGGTCGACGCCGCCGAGGCCCGGTCCCTGATCGACCACGGCGCCGCCGTCGTCGACGTCCGTGAGCAGGACGAGGTCGACCAGGGGGTCGTCCCAGGTTCGGTCCACATCCCCCGCGGCTTCCTGGAGCAGCGCGTCGAGGACGCCGTCCCCGAACACAGCCAGACGGTCGTCGTCTACTGCGCCGGCGGAGTCCGCTCCGCCTTCGCGGCGAAGTCGCTCGCGGATCTGGGCTACACCGACGTGGTCTCGCTGGCCGGCGGGTTCAACGGCTGGAAGAACGCCGGCGAGGCCTGGCACGTCCCGGCCACGCTGACACCGGACCAGCGCCGCCGCTACAGCCGCCACCTGCTCATCCCCGAGGTCGGCGAGCCCGGCCAGCAGAAACTGATCGCCGCCCGCGTCCTGCTCGTCGGCGCCGGCGGGCTCGGCTCACCGGCCGCACTCTACCTCGCCGCGGCCGGGGTCGGCACGATCGGCATCATCGACGCCGACACCGTCGACGACAGCAACCTCCAGCGCCAGGTCGCCCACAACCTCGACCGGGTCGGGATGCCCAAGGTCGAGTCGGCGAAGATCGCGATGGAGGGGCTCAACCCCGATGTCAACGTCGAGACGTACCAGGTCCGGCTGACCAAGGAGAACGCGCTCGACATCTTCGCGAGGTACGACATCATCGTCGACGGGGCCGACAACTTCGCCACCCGCTACCTGATCAACGACGTCTGCGTCCTGTTGGACAAGCCCAACGTCCACGGCAGCGTCTTCCGGTTCGAGGGCCAGGCCAGCGTCTTCCTGCCGCACGAGGGGCCGTGCTACCGCTGCCTGTTCCCGGACCCACCGCCGCCCGAACTCGCCCCGAGCTGCGCCGAGGCCGGCGTCCTCGGCGTGCTGCCGGGAACGATCGGGCTGCTCCAGGCGACCGAGACCGTCAAGCTGATCCTCGGGATCGGCGAGCCGCTCGTCGGCCGTCTCCTGCTCTATGACGCCCTCTCGACCGAGTTCCGCGAGCTTCGGCTCAAGCGCAACCCGGAGTGCCCGGTCTGCGGCGATCACGCCCACGTCGACATCAGCACGATCGAGTACACCGATGTCGCCTGCGCCGTCCCCTTCCTCACCGCCGTCGCGGACTGATCCGCGAACGAGATGCGACGACGGCCCCGCCGGGTGATCTCGGCGGGGCCGTCGTCGTTCTGTCCGACGTTCCCCCCGATCGGGCGACCCGTCTGCATGGGCGACGTGACGGTGGAGTCCTGGAGTGGAGCTACAGCGCGGCGCATAGGGGTTGACGGCGAGAGCTAGCCCCCCCTCTCCATCCGGTCCGGACGGAGTCGCCCGCAGGCGACGGAGGCGGACCGAGATGGGGAGGGGGCCGGGGGGTGGGGCTGGCCGCTCGCGACTGACAAGGGCCATGAGGTCCGCTCTACTGGTCTGTCAGGGCTGATTGGCTGGCCCGGAGCAGTCCTCACCCCCGACCCGGGTTGACCCGTCGCGCTCCGATCGGCTGAAGCCGACAGTCGGCTGCGACGCGTCCCAGGGAGGGAGACGTAGCACCTTCACCCGTGAGCGTTGACAGACGACTACAGCACATCTCTCCCTCAAAGACCGACAACGAGTCATACAGAATCCGGATTGAAGCTTGGTGCGTGACGGCGAGTGTGCGCTGCTCCCCTTGTATGGTAACGGCGTGGCTGATGCCATGGTGAGCCAGTAGCCC
>CAXTHM010000106.1:2071-9255 GCA_964244115.1 uncultured Thermomicrobiales bacterium | reverse complement strand
CGTGGAGCCCCTCTCCGGGCGTGAGCGCCGCAGCGCGAAACGAGCCGGGGAGGGGCTCTCGCTTCGCTGGGGGAGGGGACTGCAAGCGACCAACCGTTTCAAGGTTGAACGCCCGTGTGCAGCGATGGCCGCTGCGGCGGCCTGGCTCGCAAGCGTCGCCCCTACATGGAATGACGGCTCCAGGAGGGCAGCAAGGTGAAGCCGAACCCAAGAAAAAGCCCCCTCTCCATCCGCAAAGGCGAAGCCCGCCAGCGTGATGGGGAGGGGGTTTGGGGGTGGGGTCCCAAACACTACCCCCCGATCTCCTTCGCCGACGTGCCCGCACTCAGCGTCGTGTTGGCGCCCGCCTCGCCGCCGCCGGGGAGCTGCTGCTGGCGTCGGGCGGCGACCTTGGTCCCGAGGCCGAACAGGCGGATGAAGCCCTCGGCGTCGAACTGCCGGTAGACGTCGTCCTCGCCGAACGTCGCCAGGGCCTCGTCGTAGAGCCCGTACGGCGACTTGCGCCCGACGGCGGTGACGGTGCCCTTGTAGAGCTTGAGCCGGACCTCGCCGGTGACGGGCTCCTGGTTCTTCGCCAGGAAGGCGTCGATCGCCCCCTTGACCGGCGCGAACCAGAGGCCGTTGTAGACGATGTCGGCGTACTCCTTCGACAGGTCGTCCTTGAGCCGCATCGACATCTTGTCGAGCGTCAGGTGCTCGAGGTCACGGTGGGCGGTGCTGAGGATCGTGCCGCCCGGCGTCTCGTAGACGCCGCGACTCTTCATCCCGACCAGCCGGTTCTCCAGCATGTCGATCCGACCGACGCCGTGGGCGCCACCGAGCGCGTTGAGCGCCTCGATCAGTTCGATCGGCCCCGTCGGCTCGCCGTCGATGCTGACCGGCCAGCCCTGCTCGAAGCCGATCGTGACGTAGGCCGGGGCATCTGGGGCCTGCTCGGGCGGTACGGTCCAGCTGAAGGCGTCCTGCGGCGCCTCGATCCACGGGTCCTCCAGCTCGCCGCCCTCGTGGGAGAGGTGCCAGAGATTGCCGTCGATCGAGTAGATCTTCTTCGTCGTGGCCGAGACAGGGACACCGTGCGCTTCGGCGTAGGCGATCGCGTCCTCGCGGGAGCGGATGTGCCAGTGCCGCCAGGGGGCGATCACGGTCAGGCCAGGCGCGATCGCCTGGTAGGCGAGTTCGAACCGGACCTGGTCGTTGCCCTTGCCCGTGCAGCCGTGGGCCAGGGCGTCGGCCCCCTCCATCAGCGCGATCTCGGCCTGCTTGCGCGCAATCAGCGGCCGCGCCATCGAGGTCCCGAGCAGGTACTTGCGCTCGTAGATCGCGCCGGCGCGCAGGGTCGGGAAGGCGTAGTCGCGGAGGAACTCGTCCTTGAGGTCGAGGACGTAGCACTTCGACGCGCCCGAGGCGATCGCCTTGGCCTCGACGCCGGAGAGGTCGTCCGGCTGGCCGATGTCGGCCGCGACCCCGATGACCTCGGTGTCGGCGCCGTACTGCTCCTTGAGCCACGGGATGATGCAGGACGTGTCGAGACCGCCGGAATAGGCGAGGACGATCTTCCTCGGACGCGACCCGTCGGCGTTCATCGGCAGGTTCGTGATCGGGGCGGTGGACAGGGCGGCGTTGTCGGCGGTCACGGGCGTTCCTCTCAGGGGAGTCTTCGCGGGCATCGGAGGGATGCGGCGGAATCCGGCAGTCACGAGACCTTACCGACCGACCGATGGGGTGTCAAGGAAGAGGGCCGACACGAGGCGCTGCGAGCGTGACGGAGGGTCATGGGCTTGCCCTAACCGGCCACCACAGCGGCCTTCGCGGTCAGGTGAGACGGTGCTCTGGGTTCAACCGTGTTCGCATCATCTCGATGCGTTGCAGTGCATCCGAACCACCTTCCACCATGGTTGAACCCAACGTGCCGGTTATCGCCCTGCGGGGCGATGGCGCCTGCGGGCGCCGGTCAGGGCAAGTCCGTGACCCTACGAGATGGGCGCCGCGGCGGCTTCGCTCGGTCAGAACAGCAGGCGGAGGACGGCGGACATCAGGCCGAGCAGGACCAGCACCAGGACGATCGCGGCGAGGAAGCCGCCGAAGGCGATCCCGAGGCTGACGTAGGTCGCGACGTGGGCCCGGCGCAGATCCTCCACCTCGGCCGGCGTCATCCGCCGCCGATACGACTGCGTCGCCGCGGACTTGGCGCGCTGGATATCGTCCGGCGTGAACCCGCCGTTGACGTAGCGGCCCATCAGGGCGTCACCGGCGACCTGGGCCCGGAGCGTCTGGTCGTAGGCCCGCCGGCTGTCCGCCCGGCTCAGCGTGGCGTAGGCGGCGTTGATCCGCTGTGCCCGGCGCTCGGCCACTGCCTGCCCCGGTCCCTGATGCCGGTCCGGGTGGTTGAGCTTCATCGCCCGGCGGTAGGCGCGGGTGATCTCGACCGGTGTCGCGTCGTAGCGCACGCCGAGCAGACCGTAGTGATCCGCGTCGTCATCCAGGTCTGGCTGTCCGGGAGGGTTCCGGTTGTCGGGTGCCGCGCTCATCCTGCCGTCTTACCTGTCCTGATGGTGGTCGCACCGTTGGCGCTCGGCGCTATTCGGGGGCGTGAGGAGCCGACGGGGCGACCTCATCCGTCCTAACCGCCGCCGGCCCGGTTACGGGCCGCCACGGCCGCTCGCCAGGCGTCCCGCGCCGCGACCCACTCGTCCCGGAGCAGGTCGAAGATCAGGTGGTCGACATAGTCCCCGGCCTGAAACCCCTTCCAGTATCGCTGACCGGCCAGCCGGTACCCCTGCTTCTCGAGCGCCGCTGCCGATCGCGTGTTGGTCGCGCGGACCCATGACTGGATGGCGTGGAGGTGAATGCGGTCGAAGGCGTATTCGAGCAGGAGCATCTTGGCCTCGGTGCCGTAGCCCCGCCCTCGGACCTCCTCCCCCAGCAGGTAGCTCGCGGTCTCGGCCGTGCGGTTGATCCAGTCGATGTCGATCAGCGCGACGTACCCGAGCAAGACATCGTCCGTGATTCGGGCGACGCCGAACGTGATCGAGCTCGGTGGGCCGTGCGGCATCGGCCCGTCGAACGCTGCCTCGAACGCCAGCGGGCTCAGCGGCAGGCGGCCGGTCTTCGAGAAGGTCGTCATCTCGGCGGCGGTCGCGTCGGCGAACGCGGCGGCGTCGGTGCGGTCCATCGAGCGGAGGTAGACCCGGTCACCGACGACGATCGGGTTATGCATCCTGGACGGCTCCTCGCTCGCCTGTCCCGATCCGGTCGTGCGACGGCAGGTCGATGCCGCGGCCGGTCGGATTGAGCGCCTGGTACCAGAGCAGGTCGGCCCGTGCGCCCGGCCGGGCCAGGTGCTCCCGCAGCCGCGCCGCCAGAATCATCCCGAGTCCTTCGGCGGCGGCGATGGAGGCCGGCTGATCGGACCCGACCGAGAGGGTCAGCACCATCGCCTCCAGCTCGTCCCGCACCCAGGGCACGACCAGCCCGATGACCCGGGCCTGGAGCCGATCGCGCTCGTCCGGGGCGAGGTGCGGCGCCAGATGGACCGCGAGGTCGCTCGTCCGGGCGCGCGGGTGACGGAGTTGGACAGCACCGACGACCTGGCCGTCTCGCTCGTCGTCCGGCGACGCGTTCTCCGGGCGCTGGGTGATCGCCAGCCAGAGCGTGGCCGGGTCATCCCAGACAGACGACCCGTGCGTGTCGGTCAGCCAACGGCTGACCTGCCCCGCACTGACGGGGAAGGGCGCCGGGAACCAGCTCATTGCGTCATCGGCGTCGGTCGCGACCATCGCCCGCAGCGCCAGCGCCAGCGTCTGATCGGAGAGGTAGGCTGGCCGCATCGTGGGTCTCCTCTGGCCGAGCGAATCCCCGGCGGGACTCTCGCCCGGACAGGCGAATCCCTGCGTCGGGCGGCAAGACGAGACGCCGGTCCCGGAAGGGAGCGGCGTCTCGCTGGGTCGATCGAAGAGTCGTTGATCGAGCCGGTTCGGACCTAGGCGACGGTCAGGATGCCGACCATGCCGGCCTCGGCGTGGCCCGGGACGTCGCACTGGAGGTCATAGGAGCCGGCCGGCAGGTTGACGACCAGGGTCTCCGCGACCCCACCGCCGACGATCTGCGTCTTGAACTCGGTGCCGAGGACATCCCAGTTGTGCTGGAGCACGCCATTGTTGACGACGTTGACGGTGACGTCGGTGCCGGCCGGGATGCTGACTTCGGCGGGGACGAACTTCAGGTCGATCATCGAGATGTCGATGGTCGTCGCAGCGGCGGCGGCGGCCGGGGTGCCGCTGACCGGGGTGCCCTCGGGCGTGGCGCCCGGGGTGCCGGGGGTGGCGCCCGGCGTGGCGTCCTGGCTGGACGGCTTGGCGTAGGCGGCGGCAACGGCGGCCGGGGCGATCACGAGCGCGGCGGCCGCGCCGATGACCTGACGGCGACCGATGGTCGCGAAGCGGGTCGGCTGATCTGACGAAGAACTCATGCGCGGCTTCCTCCCGCGGTCCGGCTGGCGGACCGCAAACGTTGAACGGCATCGTAGATCCGAAGCACAGGCGGGTGTCTCTCCTGCAGCCACGGCGATACGGCATGTTACCAGCAAGGCCGGGGCCATGGTCTTGCCAAATGATGAACGGAACGTGGATCGTCGGGTCATCGTTGGGCAACGTCGACAAGCCGGTCAGATACTCTCGGGTTCAGCCGCTTCGGCCGAACGACCGAGTCTGCGTCCGAGCAGGTCCCGTCGCTCGGTCCCCGCGGTGCCCACCTCCGGGCCCTGACGAGCCCGACACGTTCTTGGCCGCCTGCCAGCGATGGTGCGCGTGATCCCCGGCCCGCTGACCCCGGCTACGGCGCCCGGGACGAGGAGACCGAGCGGTATCGCGACCGGCGATCGAGCCATGCCTGACTCGCCTGAAACGGTGGTGGAGAGGAGGGACCGGGGAAGAGGCCTGCCGCACCGCTCGCCGACTCCCGACGAGCTGGCTTACAGCGGGCCGACCAGCGCCGTCCCGATCGCGACGACGCGGTGGCCGATCGCCCGCCGGACTCGGTTCCTCGCCGGCTGGGGACGGGCAGCCGGTCGGCTCACATTGCGCCGACAGCTCCGGCTGACCTCCGCCTGCCGATCCCGGATCATCTCGTTGAGTTCGAACTCGTTGCGGAACATGGAATCCCCCTCCCCGGGCGAGGGTCCCTCGCCGGGCTGCTCATCTGCTCTTCAGGCTGTCGGGTAAAACGCGATAGGTGCTGACGGATCCGGTCAGGGCGACTGGCTGCCGTCCGGATCGATGGGCCGGTGCGCCGATGCGATGCGAACGGTCAGGCCTGGTTTGGGCCAGGTCCCGACGGCGCGTCGAGCTGGGCCATACCGTCTTCGACGGACAGTTCGCTACGCTCGATCCGGCGGAGGATGTCCAGGCGGCGCTCCTCCTCGGTCCTCGGCTGCCCGGCCGTCGCCGCCGGTTCGTCGGGGCCGGCGACCTGGTCGTCCTTGCCCAGGGGGGAAGGAGCTGGCGGCGCTGGCGTCGAGGGCGGGGCCGGAGAAGCGGGCGGAGCCGGTGGCATCGGCGGGATCGGCGGGGTGGGAGCGCTTCGGGGGCGACCGAAGGCCGAATCGATCGCGTCGTGGACCGAGGCGTTGATGTCCACCCAGTCCACCTTTCCGACCGCCCGGTTGATCTGCTCCTCGATGCGGCCGCCGAGGTCGTTCACCCCCCAGTCGGTCTTCTCGTCGCCGTCCCCGGTTGAACCGGCCCCGGAGGAACTGGTGCCGTCCCACGGCTTGCCAGCCCAGCGGCCGGCCGCCGCCCGGAAGTCGCCGTCAATGGATGACGAGTCGATGGTCAGGGAGGCGTTGCCACTGACGCTGTTCAGCCGGATCGTCCCGGCCGGGGTTGACCCCGATCCGATCTGCCACCGTCGTCGGCCGAGCTTGCGGGACGTCCCCTCGATCTCGACGTCTCCGGACATCGAGCTGGATTCGACCAGGAACGCGTCCGGCTGACGGTCGCCGGAGAGCAGGCCGAACATCAGTTCCGTGTCGCCGCTGACGGTATTCAACCGGTAGGGGCCGATCCCGGAGAGCACCACCTCCCCGGTCACGCCGCCGCTGACGGTCTTGATGTCCCAGCGGTCGAGGATCGTCTCGGAGAGCGAGACTTCGCCGCTGACCGTCGAGACCTTCAACACCCCGCGGACGCGCTCCAGGTCGATGTCGCCGCTGGCCGTCTCGCACTCGACCCGGCCATCCACCCGGGCGAGGGACAGGCCGCCCGACGCCGAGCCGAGCCGGATGTCCCCGGCGACCTCGCCGACGGTCAGCTCACCGGAGGCGGAGTGCAGCCGGGCGACGATGCCGGGGCCGCCGAAGCGGGGCAGGAGCGACCGCGGGATCTCGACCCGGACGTCGAAGCCCGCGTTTCGGCGCAGTACACGACCGACACCGCTGCCCTTGGCCGGAGCGACGTCCAGCCGGTGGCCGTCCCAGGAGGCGGTCACGATCCTGTCCTCCGAGGAGCCGCCGTCGACCTCCAGCCAGACCTGGATGTCGGTCCGGTCGGTCGCGTGCAGGGTGACTTCGCCGCTCGTGCTGCTGAGATGGAATTCGCGGGGCGTGGCGGACGGCTCCGCCCGAAGCTCGAACGTCACCTCGTCGTCATCGCCGAAGACCTCGACGTACGTCTGCTCGCTCATGGGTGCTCTCCCGCCGGTCCTGCCGGCTCAAAGGGTGTGTCGTCCCGGGGCACCCGCTCCGGGCACCCGTTCAGGGTCGCGTCTGGTTGTTCGGGGAGTGGTCCGGCGCTATTCGATCGCGATCCGGACGTGCTGACCGCTGGGGTCGTCGACCTCGATGATCGTGCCGGCCTGGCCCCCGCTGATCGCCCGGCGGATGGAGTTCCCGACGGCGCCGTCGAGAAGACCCGGCGAGAACCGCTCGGCGACCTTGAGCCCGGTGTCGAGGAAGCCGATCGGCAGGGAGAGGTTGACCCGTGAGCCGCTGGCGTCATCGACCTCGATCCGGAACGTCCGCTTGCCGCCGAAGCCCGTGTCGACGCTGCCCATTTCCGACCGCTCAGCGCGACGAGCCTGGCGCTCCTCCCGGTCTGCCTGGCGCTCCTCGCGACGAGCCTGGCGCTCCTCGCGAGTCCGACGGTCGTCGTCCGGCTCGTCCGGGTCGCGGGTCCGGGCGCCGCGGGCGA
>CAXTHM010000106.1:0-2061 GCA_964244115.1 uncultured Thermomicrobiales bacterium | reverse complement strand
CGTGGGCCTCACGGCAGGCGATTTGAGGGGATGTCCACCAGAAAGCCAGTTTGCGGAAGGCCCGGGCGAGCGCCGCGGATCGAGCCGGGTCCGGGCGCCGCGGGCGAGTCGCTGTGGGCGCGCTGGCCGGGCTGGACGACCCGGACGGCGGGGGGCGTCCCCGCCGATGCCCGAGTCGAGCGGCCGCCGGTCCGGGCCGGACTGGTCGAGACCGTCGAGCAGATCGAGCGCCTCCTCGGTGCTGATCATCCCGCCCTCGAGCAGTTCCAGCACGCCTTCCCTCCCCATCGACCCGGCGACCCGGATGGGGTCGGGTCGGTCCGCCGTCGGCTCGCCGCCGTCCGTCCGGAATGGTCGAGCGGCGAGGGCGGGCAGCAGGGCCAGGAGCAGGGCCGCCTGCGACGTGATCGTGGTCATCGGGCATCCTCCTTCCGTGCGTCTCAACCGCCCGAGAGCTTCTGGAGCTGGCGATGGGCCTCGTCGGCGGTGATCCGCTTGGCCTGGAGATCTTCGAGGATGCCGCGGCGGTCCTCCCGCATCTGGACCTGGTCGCGACCGCTGCGGCCGCCCTCCTCGCTGGAGGGGAAGCCCATCGCCCGGATCGCCTCGTCCAGCCGGGCCCGGACCGTCGGGTAGGAGATGCCGAGCTCGGCCTCGACGTCCTTGATGATGCCGCGGTTGCGGAGGAAGACCTCGACGAAGCCGAGCTGGTCGACGCTGAGGCGCTGGAAGCGGGACAGCCGGAAGCGGCCGTCGATACCGGTGTCGCAGTTCGGGCAGTGGAGCCGGGTGACCTGCAACTCGTTGGTGCAGACCGGGCATCGGCCGAGGACGGTCGGGAGTTGCATGGGTGTGGCCTTCTCGCGCTGTCGAGGATCACATCGACCGGTTCTGGATGTCGTCGCTCCGCGCGACTCCGACCGGTGCTGCAACGAAGTTACACCCGACATTGATATTCGTCAACCACGGATTGATTATATTAATACCGACCTTGATCGAACCACGAACGCTCGGCAGTGCTGGTCATGGGAAGATGACGGGATGGATGAGACGCCTCTAATGACCGCCACTGGTTTCGACGGACAGCCGTTGCGGTTCGATCTCAGCTTGCCGGATCGGCCGGGCGACGACCTCACGGTCCTGATGCCCGGCTACGCCTACAGCGTCGAGATGCCGATCTTCTATTACCTGGAGCAGGCCGCCCTCGAAGCCGGCTCGACCGTGCTGCGCGTCCTGTCGAACTACTCGCGAGTCCCGGACTTCGCCAGGGCCGACGATGCGACCCAGGCCCGCTGGCTGACCCATGACCTCACCGCCCTGATCGATGCCGCCCGGTCCCGGCGCGTGTTCGACTCCGTCACGCTGATCGGCAAATCCATCGGCACCGTCGGCATGGCCAGTCTCGATCCGACGCTCCTCGCCGGTCGTTGGCCACCCCGCCTGGTCTGGCTGACGCCGCTCCTGCGCGACCCGGCCGTCCTCGCGGCGATCCGGGTGGCGGAACGTCCCGGGCTGGTCGTGATCGGCACGGAGGACGGCCACTACGACGAGGCGCTCCTCGATGGCCTGGCGGCCCTGCCGCACCTCTCTCGGTCGGTTCACCTCGGAGCCGACCACAGCCTCGATATCCCCGGTGACATCGACGGGTCGATCTTGACGCTCCGGAACGTGATTGCTGACGTCCGGTCATTTGCGTTCCCGGCGATGTGATGGTTGCCGGATCAGATCGAGCGGCGGCGTTTTGTGTAGGGGCGGCGCTCCCGCTTCGCTGGCGAGCCCGGCGCCCGCAGGCGCCATCGTCCCGCAGGGCGATTGCCGGCGTCCTGGGTTCAACCATGCTCGACCGTGGTTCGCATCTGTCGAAACGCATTGGAATGATTCGGAGGCGGTTGAACCCGGAGCGCCAGCCTCGCCTGACGGCGAAGGCGCCTGCGGGCGCCGGGCTTGCAAGCTGCGCCCCTACGAGAAGGACCGCGCAATCTACCGTCGGAAGGCGAAGCCGACCCGTGGAAGCCCCTCTCCGGGCGTGAGCGCCGCAGCGCGAAACGAGCCGGGGAGGGG
>CAXTHM010000105.1:0-9516 GCA_964244115.1 uncultured Thermomicrobiales bacterium | reverse complement strand
CCCGGCGGGATCATGCAGGACGCCGGCTGCAGCAGACCGTTGGTGATCTGGACCAGCCGGTTGCGATCGATCGCGTGGCTCAGCGCCTTGCGGACCTCCAGGGTGTCGAACGGGGCCACGCCGTTCGACGGCAGCAGCATCCAGATGCCCGGATAGGCGTAGGGGCCGATCTGGGTGGAGAGCTCGGGATCGGCGGTGAACTGCGGCAGGTCGGCACCGCTGATCGGCGTGTAGTCCAGGCGCTGGTCACCGGAACCGGACAGGTAGTTCGTCGCCAGGTTGGCGCCCGGGATGATCGGGTCGACGACATTGGTCAGCGTGATGTTGGCGGCGTCCCAGTGGTTGTCGTTCCGGGACAGCTGGATGTTGACGCCCTTGTTCCAGGCATCGACCTTGAACGGGCCGCTTGAGACGATCGGGGTGTCCTCACCCAGTGCCCAGCGCTCGCCGTACTGCTCGACCGACGGGCGGTGAGCCGGCACGCAGGCGGTGTAGCCGACCTTCTGGGAGAAGTTGGCCCGGGGGCCTTCGAGCGTGATCTCCAGCGTCCAGTCGTCCAGCGCCTTGAAGCCGAGGTCCTCTTCGGTCGGGACGCGTCCGAGGGCCTCGACCGTCGCCCCGGTGCTGAACCCTTCAGCGTTCTTCACGTCGAACAGGATGAAGTTGTAGACGTTCTGGGCAGCGGCACCGAGCGGCGTCGGGGAGAGCAGCCGGGTGAACGACCAGACGAAGTCCTGGGCGGTGACGGGATCGCCGTTGGACCATCCCGTGTTGTCCGGGCGGATGTGGAAGGTCCAGACCGATCCGTCCTCGTTGGGCTCCCAGGTCTCGGCCCAGTCGGCGACGGCCACACCGTCCGGGTCGAACGTCAGCAAACCGGACCAGCACTGGGGCTCGGCGTTGCAGTAGAGGTTGGCGTTGAAGTCGAACGACGACGGGTCGGTCGACATCTGGAAGTTGAAGAAGATCTGGTCGGCGTCGAGGGCGTAGTCGCCGCGGGGTCCGGTGCCCAAACCCGCGGGCGTGCCGGCCGGCGTTGCGTCCTGAGCGGAGGCCGAGAAGCGTCCGGCACCGGCAACGGCAAGCCCGGCGGCTCCGGCGCCGATGGCGGCGCCGCGCATCACGGAGCGGCGGTTCATCGCCCGCTTCATGCTGGTCTCGTGCAGGTCGGCGAGCAACTGGTCGCGGCGGGCGACATCGCCGGCTGTGGTCGTGGACTTCGGATCGGTCATTCCATACTCCTGAGGCCATGGACCGGCGGACGACCGCCGATGGCGCTTGGGGTGAAGAGCTGGCTCCGGCCCGTGCCGGAGGTGCTGCTGCGTGCCATCGAGGTCGACGGCGCGTCCGACGTACCGGCGGATGGATAGCACCCGGGGGTGGGTCCATTCGCAGCCTGACCGGTGACCGGAACGGCCACCCGTCTGAGCGTCTAGCGATCGCCCTTGACGTCGAGTGCGTCGCGCAACCCGTCGCCGAGGAAGGTGAAGCCGAGCATCGTCAATCCGACGGCCAGCACCGGGAAGAGCAACATGTGGGGGGCGGTTTGGATGTAGCCGGCCACGCTGGCGTCGCCGACCATCTGCCCCCAGGAGGCCTGGGGCGGCATGATGCCGACGCCGACGTAGCTCAGGGAGGCTTCGGTGAAGATCGCCGTCGGGACGCCGAAGGTCGCGGCGACGATCAGGGGGGTGAGGCTGTTGGGCAGCATGTGCCGCAGGATCAGCCGACGCGGACCGGCGCCGGAGACGCGGGCGGCACTGACGTACTCGGACTCGCGCAGGGTGAGGAACTGGCTCCGGAGGAGCCGGGCTTCCGTCACCCAGCCGACGACGCCGATCGCGATGAAGATGTTCTGCAGGCCGGGGCCGAAAAGGTTGAGGAAGATCATCACGAGCAGGATCTGGGGGATAGCGTAGACCACGTCGACCAGGCGCATCAGGAGGGTGTCGGTCTTGCCGGCGAAGTAGCCAGCCAGTGCGCCGACCGTGATCCCGATGATCAGGATGATCGTCTCCGCGACCAGGCCGACGGTGAGCGAGACCCGGGCGCCGTAGACCAGGCGGCTGAAGATGTCGCGGCCGTTCTGGTCGAGGCCCATCGGCCAGGCCCAGCTGGGACCCGTTCGGGCCAGCCGTGGGTCGACGACCTCGGACTGACCGTACGGGGCGATCAGTGGAGCGAACAGGGCGACCAGGGTGAACAGCGTCACGACGAACAGGCCGATGACGGCGAGCTTGTTCCGCATCAGGCGGCGGGCGGCGTCGGTCCAGAGACTGCGCTGCTTGGGCAGGGCGCGGTCGGCCACACCGGCCAGCCCGGTGCTCACCCCGCCGAGGCTGACTTGCCCGTCTGGTCCGATGGCCGTGGCGCCGGCGGGGCGTAGCTGTGACTGCTCCATTGGATGCCCTCGGTTGAGCGGAGACGACGTGCCCGTCGTGCGGCGAACGCTAGTACCGGATCCGGGGGTCGACGAAGCCATAGACGATGTCGACGACCAGGTTCATCAGGGCGAGGAAGACGCCGTAGATCAGGACGACCGCCAGCACCATCGGCTGATCCTTGGCGATGATGCTGTCGACGAAGAAGGGACCCATCCCGGGGATGTTGAAGACCTTCTCGACGAAGAACGACCCGGTCGCGACGGCGGCGAAGATCGGGCCGATCAGCGTGATGACGGGCAGGAGGGAGTTGCGCATCACATGGCGGTAGATCGTCATCCGCTCGCTCAGGCCCTTGGCGCGGGCTGTCCGGATGTAGTCGGACTTCAGGACGTCGATCATGCTCGACCGGGTGTAGCGGGCGATCTGGGCAAGCGGGGCGGCGCCGAGAGCGACGGTCGGCAGGATCCAGTCCCGCCAGGTCGATAACCCGCCGACGTTGAACCCCAGGTCAAGGCCGCGCCCCGGTAACCAGACCGCGAACAGGAGGATCAGGAGGAAGCCCATGACGAAGCCCGGCAGGCTGTAGAAGAGGATGGCGGCGATAACCGAGATGTAGTCGATCACCCCGTTCTGATTGACCGCGGCCAGGACGCCGAGGGTGATCCCGACGATGACCGCGAAGGCGGTCGCCATCGCGCCGAGTTGCAGGGAGATCGGAAAGGTCCGGCCGATGATGTCGTTGACGCGCTGGGGGCGGAACTGGAAGGACTCGCCGAAGTTGAACGTGGCGATATTCTTGATGTAAGTAGCGAACTGCTGGGGAAGTGGATCGTTGAGTCCGTACCGGTCTTCGAGCGCCTCGATCTGTTCCTGGGTGATCGACTGGGTTCCGGCCGACACGACACCGGTTCCGGGGGTGAACTTGAGGATCAGGAACGTCAGCGCGATCAGCACCAAGACGGTGGGGATGAACCAGAAAACCCGGTTGACGACGAAGCGGGACATCGCTGCGGGTCCTTTCCCTACGACTCACTCGATCAGGACGTTCGTCCGGCAATGGCCTGAGTCGCCACCTGAGCGATCACCAATGCGTGCATCAGCAAGTGGACCGTCATGTTCTGATTGGAGACGCGAGAGAGTGGCGGAACTCTAGCGATAGCCGGATATGAGTGTCAAGCACAAACGGTTGGCCGGAACCGCGACCGATGGGTGGCTATCGAGGAACAATGGTCAAAGTGTCCAGAGGGAGCGTCTCCGTTCATCGAGATGCACAACAGTACGGCCCCCTGTTTGGCTTTCGGGACTAGACCATGCCCGACCACTCGCGCCGCTGAAGGGCACGGCGCACGGAAAACGCGAATGGCACCCCGGGTAGGAGTGCCATTCGACAGGTCATCTCTGGGCCGGTTGACTAGACGCTGACATCGCTCTGGCTCCCGATGTCGAGCGCCAGAGCCCCGGCCCCGAACAGGCCGCCATCGTCGCCGAGCGTGGCGTCGACGATCCGGAGGTCCTCCCGCATGGCGTGGAAGCAGTGGGAGCTGACGATCTCGCGGGCGGGCTGGAGCAGGTGGTCCCCGACTCGGGCAACCCCACCGCCGATCACGACCAGTTGCGGGTTGAAGATGTTCGTCAGGGTGCCGATCGCGACGCCGAGCGCCCGACCAGCCCGAGCGAGGAGCGTCCGGGCCATCTCGTCGCCGTCCCGGGCGGCGGCGGCGATGGTGCCGGCGTGGATGCTCCCGCCGATCGCGGCCCGGCGGATCGCGTCACCGTCGGCGGTCGTCGCGGCCATCTCGCCCTCGCGGGCGATGGCCCAACCGGCGACGTACGCCTCCAGGCAGCCGATCCCGCCGCAGGTGCAGCGTGGACCGTCCATCGCGACGCACATGTGCCCCAGTTCCGCGCCGAGCCCCCTGATCCCGTCGATCAGGCGGCCACCGCTGACGACGGCGCCACCGACACCCGTCCCGATGCCCAGGTAGATGACGTCGGTGCTGCCCTGGGCCGCACCGAAGGCGACTTCGCCGAGGCCGGCGCAATTGGCGTCGTTGGCCGTGACGGTCCGCCGACCCGTTAGTCGCTCGATCCGTGGACCGAGCGGGACGTTCCGCCACCCGGGAAGATTGGGTGTGAAGTAGACGATCCCTTCGCGCGGGTTGAGCGGTCCCGGCGAGGCGATCCCGACCGGCGCGTCGTCGGGCAGACCGGCGTCACGGGCGACCTTCTGGATCAACTCCGCCATCCGTTCGAGGACGGAGTCCGGGCCCCTCTCCGCCTCGGTCGGGGCGTGTTGCCGCTGCGTGAGCGAGCCATCCGTCCCGACGACCGCTACCCGGAGGTTGGTCCCGCCGAGATCGACCGCCAGGACCTGCCGCTGCGCTGACGAGTGCGTCGTTGCCACCATCTCTCGCTCTCCGGGAAACCGTTCCTTGGGACATCCTGGCGCATCATCAGAGGATGAAGTCGCTCAGGTCCTCGTCCTTGGCGATCTGGCCGATCCGCCCCTCGACGAAGGCGCGGTCGATCGAGACGCTGTCGCCGCTGCGGGACGGGGCGTCGAACGACAGCTCCTCCAGGACCTTCTCCATGATCGTGTGCAGTCGCCGCGCCCCGATGTCCTCGGACGTCGCGTTGACCTGTGTCGCCGTCCGCGCCATCTCCCGGAGCCCCTCCTCGGCGAAGTCGATCGTGAGCCCCTCGGTCCCGATCAGGGCGACGTACTGTTTGGTCAGGGCGTTGTCCGGCTCGGTCAGGATCCGATAGAGATCCTCTTCGGTCAGGCTCTTGAGCTCGACCCGGATCGGGAACCGCCCCTGGAGCTCGGGGATCAGGTCCGAGGGCCGGCTGTTGTGGAAGGCGCCGGCGGCGATGAACAGGACGTGGTCGGTCCGGACCGGCCCGTACCGGGTCATGACGACCGACCCCTCGACGATCGGGAGCAGGTCGCGCTGGACCCCCTCGCCGGAGACCTCGCCGCCGTACTCGCCGTCGCTGCTGATCGTCTTGTCGAGCTCGTCGATGAAGACGACCGCCGCGTCCTCGACCCGGCGGACGGCCGTCTCGACGACGGAATCGAAGTCGACCAGCCGGTTAGCCTCCTGCTGGGTCAGGATCCGGCGCGCCTCCCGGACGGAGACCTTGCGCCGCATCGGCCGGCGGGGCAGGAATCCGTCCAGAAACTCGGCGAACGTGTCCTGGAAGTCATCCTGGGACATGCCGTTGAAGACGTCCAACGGGTTGGAATCCTCGTAGCCGTCGTCCTCCAGCTCGATCTCGACGGTCTCCTCCTCGATCGCCTCGGTGTCGAGGAGCTGGAGCAGACGCTTGCGCTCCCGCTTCCGCCGGCGCTCGGCCGTCGCGTCAGCCTGGGCATCGGCCTGGCTGTCCTCGCCGTCATCCTCGCTGTCGGTCGGTCGCGATCGGGCGGGGCGGGCCCGGCCGTCCTTCTTCTCGAGGTTCTGGGAGGTCAGGATGTCGGCCAGCCGCTGGACCGCGGCGGTGGTGGCCTCCTCCTTGACCTGCTCCATGCGCTGGTCATGGACGTTCGAGATCGCGACCTCGACGAGGTCCCGGACGATCGACTCGACGTCCCGGCCGACGTAGCCGACCTCGGTGAACTTGGTCGCCTCCACCTTGATGAACGGCGCGTTGATCAGCTTCGCGACCCGGCGGGCGATCTCGGTCTTGCCGACGCCGGTCGGGCCGATCATGAGGATGTTCTTGGGCTGGATCTCCTGCCGCATCTCCTCGGGCAGGAGCTGGCGCCGATAACGGTTGCGCAGCGCCACGGCGACGGCGCGCTTGGCGTCGTTCTGGCCGATGATGTAGCGGTCGAGTTCGGCGACGATCTGGATCGGGGTCAGGTTCTCGAGCGTCGTCTGGGAGGGCGGCGGCTCGGCGGCGACGCGGGTCGAACTGCTGGTTCCGGCTGGCCGGGGGAGTTTCTCGGCCATCAGCGGTCCTTCCCGTCTGTCTCGTCATGCCGTTCGCCGTCGCCGCGCGCGTCATCCTCGTCGTCTTCGTGGTCTTCGTCGCCCGACGACGTGGCCTCGACGATCGGGCCGGGCGCCATCTGGTCGATCGGCGTCGATGGGGCGTCGGGCTGCTCGGCGGTCGCGGGCGCATCCCCCGAGGCCGGGATCGTGACGATCGTGAACTCGTGATTGGTGAAGATGCACATGTCGGCCGCGACGGCCATCGCCCGCTCGACGATCTCCCGGGCGGACAGGTCGGTCGATCGCATCAGCGCCTTGGCGGCCGCCATGGCGTAGGGCGAACCGGATCCGATCGAGAGCACATCGTCGTCGGGCTCGATCACGTCGCCGGTGCCGGAGATCAGCAGGAGCGAATCCGGGTCCGCGACCAGGATCTCGGCCTCCAGGCGGCGAAGGTAGCGTTCGGAGCGCCACTCCTTGGCGAGCTCGACCGACGCGCGCCGCAGGTTGCCGTCCCACTCCCGGAGCTGCTGCTCGAACTTGCCGAGCAGGGTCAGGGCGTCGGCGACGGCACCGGCGAAACCGACCAGCACCGCGCCGTCCGACATCGTCCGGATCTTCCGCGCCCCCTGCTTGAGGACCATGTCGCCCTGGGTGACCTGGCCGTCGCCAGCGATCGCCACTTCTCCGTTGCGGCGCACGCCGAGGATCGTGGTCGATCGTCGTCTGGGAGTGAAGGTATCCGTCACAGTCGCTACTCGTCCGTTCTGCTTGCCGGCGGGCACCACGATGGCGCCAGATCGCCTGATTCGGCGCCATAGTGTACCGCTTTCCCGCGATCGCCGTGGGCGTCCATGCCCTGTCCGAACGGTCGGGCCGGACCATCTCCGATGGTATGATTCGGCGAACGTACGCGATGCTTCGTGACCAAGCCGAGGGCGGGATTCGATCATGGTGACGACCGACAACCGGGCTTCGCAGCAGCGCGTCGACGAACTCCGCACCGTGATCGACCGGCTCAACCACGCTTACTACATCCTCGACCGGCCCGAAGCGACCGACGACGAGTACGACCGGCTGATGAGTGAGCTCCGCGCGGTCGAATCCGAGCACCCGGAACTCGTCTCGCCGGAGTCGCCCACCCAGCGGGTCGGGACGGCGCTGGACGGCGGCTTCGCCGAAGTCCGGCACCCGGTCCAGCTCATGTCGCTCAGCAATGTCTACAGCGAGGACGAGTTGATCGCCTGGGCGGCCCGGGCCGAACGCTTCGCCGGCGGCGCCACGCTCTCGTGGGTCACCGAGGCCAAGATCGACGGGCTCGCCCTCGCCCTGACCTACATCGACGGCCGGCTCGACCACGCCGCGACCCGCGGTGACGGTTCGGTCGGTGAGGACGTCACCGGCAACGTCCGCACGATCCGGAGCATCCCGGTCCGGCTCCGAGCCGTCGAGGGCGAGGCAATGCCGGGGCGGGTCGAGATCCGGGGGGAGTGCTACATCTCCCGCGGCGATTTCGCTCGTCTGAACGACGGCCTGATCGAGGCCGGGGCGCGACCGTTCATGAACCCTCGCAACGCCGCCGCGGGCTCGCTTCGCCAGAAGGACCCGGCCATCACGGCTCGACGGCCGCTGCGCTTCATCGCCTACCAGGTCGGCTACGTCGAGAACGGTCCGCCGCTCACCTCGCACCACGGGGCGCTCGACTGGATGCGGGCCCGGGGGTTCGACGCCTCGCCGGGCTCCGCGACCCACCCCGACATCGCGTCGGTCTGGGCCGCGATGCGGTCGTGGCAGGAGCGTCGGCACGCGCTCGCCTTCGAGGCCGACGGCGTCGTCGTCAAGGTCGACGACCTGTACCAGCAGGAGGAGATCGGCTTCGTCGCCCGGGAGCCGCGCTGGGCGACGGCTTACAAGTTCCCGGCCCTCCAGACCACGACCAGGCTGACCGATATCGTCGTCAACATCGGCCGGACCGGGAGCCTCAACCCGCTGGCCCACCTCGAACCGGTCGCGATCGGCGGGGTCATGGTCAGCCGGGCGACGCTCCACAACGAGGACCTGATCGCCAGCCTCGATCTCCGGATCGGTGACACCGTCATCGTCCAGCGGGCCGGGGATGTGATTCCCCAGATCGTCAGCGTGCTGGAGGAGCGGCGGACGGGCGACGAGGTTCCCTGGCGGATGCCGGACCACTGCCCGGTCTGCGGTTCCCCCACGGTCCGGCGCGAGGGCGAGTCGGCCCGGTACTGCACCAACCCGGAGTGTCCCGAGCGTCTGCGGCAGGAGCTGCTCCACTTCGTCAGCCGCGGGGCGATGGACATCTCCGGGCTGGGCGACAGGCTGATCACGCGCTTCATCGAACTCGGCATGATCCACGACGCGGCGGACATCTACGCCCTCGACTGGGACCAGGTTGGCCAGCTCGAGCGTCTCGGCGAGAAGAGCGCCACGAAGCTGCGGGAGGCCGTCGAGGGCAGCAAGGTCCAGCCGCTCAAGCGCCTGATCTTCGCCCTCGGCATCGTCCACGTCGGTGAGCGCGCGGCGCGGCTGTTGGCGGAGCGGTTCGGTTCCCTCCGCGCCCTCGCCGCGGCAACCGTCGAGGAGATCGCGGCGATCGGCGGGATCGGCAACGTCCTGGCTGAGAGCATCGTCGCCTGGTTCGCCGAACCGCGGAACCGGACCCTGATCGCCAAGCTGGTCGATCGGGGAGTCCTGACCGACGAGCGGGTCGAGGGCGCATCCTCGTCGAACCGGCTGGCGGGGCAGAGCTTCGTCCTGACCGGACGCCTGTCGACGATGACGCGACCCGAGGCGGAGGAGCGTCTGCGGCGAGCCGGAGCGAGCGTGACCGGATCGATCTCGAAGAAGACGACCTACCTGGTCGCCGGCGAGGATGCCGGCTCCAAGGAAGCGCGGGCCCGAGAGCAGGGGACGACCATCATCGATGAGGCGACGCTGGCCCGGCTGCTGGCCGGAGAGGACATCGACGCTGCGTCGGGCGGGTCCGAGAACTCCGGCCCGGAAGGGACCGGCTGAACGACATCGGTCGCGGTGTTAGAGCGGGTATCAATCGACGTGGCTGGTGGCGAAGCAAATCTCTCCCCCGGCCGAGGTGAACCTGCTCGATCACCCGCTGACACGGCTCTCGCTGCGCTGCGGCTCGCAGGTGCCCAGAGAGCATCTGTGTTGCCCGT
>CAXTHM010000104.1:0-10170 GCA_964244115.1 uncultured Thermomicrobiales bacterium | reverse complement strand
GCCTGCGGCTCGCCCTCGCGACGTCGAACCGGCGCCATCAGGCGGTGATCTCGCTAGCCGAGACCGGGCTGACCGGCCTGTTCGACGCGGAGGTGACGGGCGATGACGTGACGCGCGGCAAGCCGTTCCCCGACATCTTCCTGGCCGCGGCCCGGCTGCTCGACGTCGAGCCGTCCCGGTGCGTGGTCCTCGAGGATGCGCCGGCGGGGGTGATGGCGGCGGACGCCGCCGGGATGCGGAGCATCTTCGTGCCGAACGGTTATTCGGTCGGCGCGAGTCTGTCGGCCAGTCCCGACGTCATCGTGGCGACGCTGTTCGAGGCGATCGACTGGCTCCGGGCGAACGGTGTCCCGGCCGGGTCCGACCTCGAGCCGACATCCCGGCCTGGGCACTGATCCCCCAGCCAGGTGACGATGTCGATCAGGCGGCGATGCGGTCGAATGGCTGCTGAGCGGCGTTGGGATTCGGTGCGATCGGACTGATCGGGTCCGGGGCCTTCCCGGGCGTCGTGTCCATCGTCGCCGGGTCCTGGTTCAGGAACGGCACGACGACCGCTGGCAGGATCAGGAGCAGGAAGGCGACGACGGCTCCGGTGACGATGAGGTGCTCCATGGTGACGAACTCCGTGGTCGTGCGGGACCTGATGAGACCCGGCGGGTGATGCTGATCGAATGACGGGCTAAGCGACCATTGGGTTCCGCAGAAGGGAGTTCGTCGGCCGCTCGTCCCGTTGTTTCCATCGTAACGACGAGGTGTGGAATCGCCGTGGGCAGGGCGTGTCGTATCTGTTGCCGACCTGTGGGAGGTCGCCGCATGTGTGTCGAACCTGTCGGTGGCAGCGTCACCGAACCGATCGGTCAGGTCACGGGCGGCGTGGTTCCTGCTGGTGTCGGAACCTGTGACGTCGTCGAAACGAGGAGGGAAACGAGATGGGACACGGACAGGACGCAACGGGTATCGCGGCTGAACTGCGGCACGTTCGGCAGATCAGACAGTACCGACCCGATCCCGTCCCGGAGGAGATCGTCCAGGAACTCCTGGAGGTCGCGCGCTGGACGGGCAGCTCCCGCAACACGCAGCCGTGGCACTTCGTCGTGCTGACGGACCCGGAGCAGCTCCGGCGAATCTCGCAGGTGCGGGAGGCGATCAACTGGGTCGCCGGTGCGCCCCTCGCGATCGCGATCGTCCTCAACGGCCACAGCGAGACGAGCGAGGCGTACGACGAGGGGCGGGTGACGGAACGGCTCCTGGTCGCCGCCCGGTTCTTCGGCATCGGCGGTGGGACGGCCTGGTTCGGCACCGCCGATCAGCAGCAGACCGCCAAGGAGATCCTCGGTGTTCCCACGGATCGGGCCGCCCGTTCCGTCGTCGCTCTGGGCTATCCGGTCACGGCGAAGGACCCACGTCCGAACGCCGCCGCCGGCGGACGAAAGCCGCTCTCCGAGATCGTGAGCCGCAACCGCTTCGGGAACGACTGACGGGTTCCGGGACGGGTCGAGTGGCTCACCTGCTCGTTCCAGGGCCGATAGCGGCTTCGGCTTCGCGGGTGCTGCGAGAGGGGGCAGCCCTGCGACTGGAATTCGGGCATCTCATCGGAACGCCATCCTGGACAACGGTGTCCTGGACAGGGACCGACCCGCCCTCGGTGAGTAACCTCTCCGAGGGTGGGTCTCATGTCTGATACGGAATCCGGGTTGACGCTTGGTGCGTACCGCAGGTGCGTGTTGCTCCCCTCTCTGGGCACCTGTGAGCCGAAGCCGCGTCAGCGGGTGAGCGAGCAGGTTCACCCCGGCTGGGGGAGAGGTCTGCTCCGCCACCGAGGTGTCGCAGATCCACCGACCGCTTACCCGGATTCAGTATGACCTGGCGGTGACCGATCAGACCGCGGCGATCTCCGGGATACGTTCTGGGACGGTCTCGTGTTCGGCCGACGGTGTCTTCCGGGGAACGAGCGCGACGGTCAGGACCTCGTCGAGCGTTTCGACCATGATGAGGTGGAGCCCGGAGCGGACGATGTCGGGCAACTCGCTCAGGTCCTTGGCGTTCCGGCGGGGCAGCAGGAACGTCTTGATGCCGCCCCGGTGGGCGGCCAGCGTCTTCTCCCGGAGCCCGCCGATCGGCAGGACCTTGCCGCGGAGGGTGATCTCGCCGGTCATCGCGACGTCCTTGCGGACCTCCCGGCCGGTCAGGGCCGAGAACAGCGCCGTCGCCATCGTGATCCCGGCCGACGGGCCGTCCTTCGGGATCGCCCCGGCCGGGATGTGGATGTGGATGTTGTGCTTGTCGAAGAATTGCGGCGCGAGGTCGAAGGTCGTCGCCCGGCTGCGGGCGAAGCTGATCGCCGCCCGGGCCGACTCCTGCATGACGTCGCCGAGCTGACCGGTCAGGACGAGGTCGCCCTTGCCCTCCATGATCAGCACCTCGATCGAGAGCAGATCACCGCCGAAGCTGGTCACGGCGGCGCCGGTCGCGACTCCGATCTCGTCGCTCTCCTCGGCCAGCCCGTAGTCGTAGCGCGGGATGCCGAGGTAGGCCTCGATCGCGGCGGCATCGATGATGAGCGGGATCGTTGGCAGTCCGTTGCCGTTCTGAGAGGGCGCCGCGTCGACGTGGATCATCGTGTCCAACGGCACGTCTTGCGCGACGGTCGTCGGCGCGTCATCGGCAAGGGCTTGAGGCTGCTCGGAATCGGCCTGAGCGTCGCGGGCCGTCGCGATCTCCCGCGCGACCTTGCGGGCGAGCGACCCGATCTCCCGCTCCAGGCTGCGGACGCCTGACTCCTCGGTGTACTCGCGGATCAGCCGCCGGACGGCGTCATCCGTGATCACCATCTGCTCGGACGAGAGCCCGTGATTCTCCAGTGATCGGGGCAGGAGGAAGTTGCGGGCGATCTCGACCTTCTCGACCTCGGTGTAGCCCGGGACCTCGATGATCTCCATCCGGTCCCGCAAGGCGGCGGGGATCGGGTCCAGCATGTTGGCGGTCGTGAAGAACATCACCCGCGACAGGTCGAACGGGACTTCCAGGTAGTGATCCGAGAAGCTGCTGTTCTGCTCGGGGTCGAGGACTTCGAGCAGCGCCGACGACGGGTCGCCGCGGAACGTGTCCCCGCCGAGCTTGTCGACCTCGTCCAGCACCATGACCGGGTTGCGGCTCTTCGCGTCCCGGAGACCCTTGATGATCCGTCCCGGCATCGCCCCGACGTAGGTCCGGCGGTGCCCCCGGATCTCGGCCTCGTCGCGGACGCCACCGAGGCTGATCCGGACGTACTCCCGGTTGATCGCGCGAGCGATGCTGCGGCCGAGGCTGGTCTTGCCGACGCCGGGCGGGCCGACGAAGCAGATGATCGGTGAGCGCAGGCGGTCGCCGGCGAGCTTGCGGACGGCAACGAATTCCAGGATCCGGTCCTTGACCTTCTCCAGCCCGTGATGGTCCTCGTCGAGGATGCGGGCGACCTCGCGGAGGTCGAGCCGCTCGTCGGTCTGCCGGGACCACGGCAGGTCGATCAGCCATTCGAGGTAGGAGCGGATGATGCCCAGTTCCGGCGAGAACGGGTGCTGCTGCTCCAGGCGCTCGACCTGGACCATCGCCCTGGCCTTGACGTCGTCCGGCATCCCGGCCTGCTCGACCTGGTCGCGCAGTTCCTTGGCGAGGGTCTCCTCGGGGGACCCCTCGCCGAGTTCCTTCTGAATCGCCCGGATCTGCTCGCGGAGGAAGTACTCGCGCTGCTGGCGGTCCATGCCTTCCTGTGCCTCGTGCTGGATCTGCTGGCGCAGGTTGAGGACGCTCAGGCGCTTCTCGATCAGCACCCCGAGCGTCCGGAGCCGCTCGATCGGGTCGAGGACTTCGAGCAGCATCTGGCGCTGCTCGGGGGTGAACTCCGGCGAGAACGCGATCAGGTCCGCGAGCCAGCCCGGCTCGTTGATGCCCCGGATCGTCGAGAGGACTTCCTCGGGCACGCTCGGCAGCATGCTCAGGTAGCTCTCGACCTGTTCCAGAATCGCGGTCATCGCGGCCTCGGCCGCCGCGCCTTCCATCGGCAGGTCGTCATGGCGACGGACCCGGGCGACCGGATAGGGGTCGGTCTGGATGACCTCCTCGACGATGCCGCGGCTGACGCCCTGCAGGATGACGTGGCTGTGCCCGCCGGCCCTGGTCACCCGCTGGCCGACCTCCGCGATCACCCCGACGGTGCAGAGTTCGAACTGCTCCATCTCCGGCTCACCCTCGGGCGTCCAGCCTCCGGATTCGTCCGGGTCGTCGGGCGCGTGTGGCATCGACTCGCCCGGGAAGTCGACGGCGAGGCGCGGGTCCATCGCCAGTCGCGCGGCGATCAGCTCGAGATCACCGGCGTCCGAGCCGAACGGGTTGCCGCTCACGTCGGAGGCAAGGCGCTCGGTCAGGACCAGGACCTGACGCAGCGGGAGCCGGGCGGCCCGATCGAGCACCAGCGCCGATTCCTCGTCCTCGATCGGGAACGGGATCGACATGTGCGGCAGGAGGATGGTCTCGTCGACGACCAGCACCGGCAGCGCGATCGCCCGCTGAGCGACGGGCTTCGCCTTGGTCCGGCGCGGCCGTCTCGACTTCGCCTGCTGATCCTGCGGCGCCTGGCCGATGGTGGCCTCGTCATTCCCCTGAGCCAAAGGCTGGACCTGCTCGTCGAGGGGGCGGTCCGTGGCGTTCCCGGACGGGTCGTTCTGGTCTGCGGACGTCGGCGACTTGCCGGATGACATAGCACTCTCACCTGGTCGTGCGGGCAGCGCCCGGCACGGTAATCAAAAAGCCCGGGACCGAGTGCAGAACGACGGGCGGCTGCCTGGACCGGCCGGCCGTCACCGTCAGCGGATCGGTTCGGCCGCGGTTCCGGGACGCGATCACGGAAGTCTACGCGCAATCGGGAAAGTCGACCGAGCGAGTTGGCCGGAGGGACGCACTCTCGCCGATCCAAATCCGACGAGATCTCATTCCCGTTTGGGGTTATGGAACTGGCTCCGCGGGGGAGCGAGCAAAAACGATCTCCGTTGCCAGCCGATCGACCCGGTAGAATCGACCGAGTCACCACACGGCGTCGTCGCCCTGGGCGTCGGTCGGTCGCGCTGGCCCGCAAAGGAGATCTCCGGATGTCATCCAGACTGCCTCGACAGCTCGGTCGCTCCGGTCGCGTCGCGATGTCGATGATCGCGGCCGCGGTCCTGATCCTCCTCTCCGCTGCTCTGGCCCTGACGGCGGGGGGAGTGACGGCTCAGGACGATGACGACACCTATGTGAATCCTACCTACGGCTACCGGATCGAGTGGGATCCGGACTTCTGGGAGGTCCTGGGGGACGCGTCGGGCGATCTCGCCCTCCGGAGTGACCTGGTCGAGATCTACCTCCAGTCCGGCCAGTTCTACGCCGGCGATGCGACGGCGTGCCGGGACGATCTGGTCGATCGGCTGCCCGACGACGACACGGTGCTGTCAAGCGAATCATACGAGGGCGACGTCGAACGATCGGGCGAGGAGGACGGACGCGCCTTCACCACCCTTCAGGTCGAACTGGACGAGACCGACGATCGGGATGCCCGGACCGTCATCGAACGGATCGACTGCCGGACGCTCGTCGCCGGCGAGGCGGTCCTGGCGATCACTTGGCTGGCCCCGATCGATGACGCCGCGCAAGCCACCGAATCGGCCGAGACATTGCTCGACGCGCTGGTGATCCCCTCTTTCCGGGGTCAGGGGGCGGATGTCACCGGGCTGGAGGCTGGTTCGTACGTCGATCCCGAGCTCGGGTTCAGCCTGGCGTGGGACGAATCCGACTGGACGTCGTTCGTCCCGGTCGACGCCATCTTCGGGCTGAACAGTACGACCAGCCTGATCTCCTTCTCGCTGCCGGACGACTACGATGGCGATGCGGCCATCTGCGTGGAGCGTTCGCTCGGCGATCTGGAGGTGTCGCCGGGCATCGTGGAGGTCACCCCGATCGAGCGCGATGGCGAGGAGGTCGCGGGACTCGATAACGCTGGCTGGTCATATGCGGCGATCGACGCCGACTACGGCGGCGCCGAGCAGTTCGTCGAGGTCCGCTGCGCGGCGATCCCCGGTACCGGCTTGACCCTCCGGGCCATCCACTCCGGACCGATCGAAGCGTACGACGCCGAGACTGACCTTGCCGCGCCGGTCTTCGCGAGCCTGGTGATCGACGGGTCGGACGACGAGACGAACGAGGAAGCTACGCCAGAACCCACCGATGACGCGACGCCGGAGGCCGACGAGCCGACCGAGCCCGAGGCGACGCCGGCGGTCGGGGCGGGCTCGCCGACGCCGGACGAGCCGGCCGCCACGCCCGAGCCGTCCGATGATGTCGTCCCGCCAGTGGGGACGGACACCTTCGCGCCCGACGATGGCGGCTGGTCCCTCAGCTACGACGGAGACATCTGGACGCCACTCGATCCTGCCATCTACGCCACGGTCGACCTCGCGCTGGCCGGGGAGCGGTCGACCGTCACCCTCGACACCACCGGGACGGCCGGCCGGGACGTCGAGGAGATCCTCGCCGACCTCGTCGAAGCGGAGATCGTCGGCCCGGCCGGTGAGGGAACCGATATCGTGCAGCTCGATGACCCGCCGATCCCGTCCGACGATGCGGTTGGGGTAGCGTACCGGTCGACGAGGCCGGGCGGAGTCGCGTTCGCCTCCGCGATCGTCATCATCCCGGTCGATGACGAATCGGCGGTCGTGGTGCGTATCTACGCCTCCGCCGACAGTCTCGCGGAGGACTACGACGCCTTCGCGGATCTTCTATCGGGCGTCACGATCTGAGCCGGACCGAGGGTTCGACCCAAGGGGAAACGGAGGAGGCAGGAGTTCAGGAACCCACCTCCTCCGTTTCTCGGTCAGGTCTAAGCGGGCCGGGAGCAGGGTCGAACGCCCGCTCAGCTCCGGGCGAACTGCTCCGTCTGGAGACGCTGATCGGTGGGGTCGGCCGGCTTCAGGTCCAGCAGCCGCGATGCGGCGGCCGCGATGCCCTCGGGATTCAGGCGGGCCAGCGAGCGGAGGCGGTCCTGCGACGCCTGATCGAAGATCCGGTCTGGGACGGCCACGACGTGGGCCGGGATGAACCGCTCGTTGGCGGCGAGGAGTTCCAGTACGGCCGCGCCGAAGCCGCCGCGCTCGACGTTCTCCTCGACCGTGACGATCGCCCCACAGCGGTCGGCCAGCGAGAGGATGAGCGCCTCGTCGAGCGGCTTGACGAATCGGGCGTTGACGACGGTCGCCTGGACGCCCTGGGTCCGCAGCAGGGCGGCGGCCCGCTGCGCCGGAAGGACCATCGCTCCGACCGCGAGGATCGCGATGTCGTCGCCCGCTTCGAGCACTTCGGCCTTGCCGACCGGAAGCCGGTGGGCGGGCTGGTCCAGCGGGACACCGACGCCAGCTCCGCGGGGGTAGCGGATCGCGGCGGGCCCGTCGAGCCCGACGGCGGTGGCGAGCATGTGCCGCAGTTCCTCTTCATCCTTCGGCGCCATGATCGTCATGCCCGGCAGGCAGCGCAGATAGGACAGGTCGTAGATGCCGTGGTGGGTCCGACCATCGTCCCCGGCGAACCCGGCCCGATCCATCGCGAACGTCACCGGCAGTCGCTGCAGACAGACATCATGGTAGATCTGGTCGTAGGCCCGCTTCAGGAAGGTGGAGTAGATCGCGACAATCGGCCGCATCCCCTGCGTCGCGAGACCCGCCGCGAAGGTGACGGCGTGCTGCTCGGCGATGCCGACGTCGAACGTCCGATCCGGGTGGATCCGACCGAAGCTGCCGACCGAGGTGCCGGTCGGCATCGCGGCAGTGATGGCGACGATGCGCTCGTCGGAGTTGGCCAACTCGACCGCGGCGTCCGCGAAGACATCCTGATATTTCGGCGGGGATGGAGGCGAGGCCGCCCCGCCGGCCGCCATCGGGTCGACCTTGGGCCTGGCCGAGACCGCGTGGCTGCGCTCTAGGTCGGCCGCGGCCGGGGCGTACCCGCGGCCCTTCTCCGTCACGACATGGAGGAAGACCGGCCCGTCGACCTGGATCGCGTTCTGGAGCGCGTCGATCACGTCGCGGAGGTTGTGCCCGTCGATCGGGCCCATGTAGGTGTAGCCGAGTTCTTCCCAGATCATGCCGTGCAACACGAACGCTTTGACGGAGTCGGTCAGCCGCTTGCTCATGTCGACCATGAAGTCGCCCTGCGGCATCCGCTCGAGGAGCCGCTCGAGGTCGACCTTGGCCTTGCTGAACCGGCGGTCGGTCCGGATCCGGTCGAGGTACTTGCTCAGGGCCCCGACGTTCTTCGCGATCGACATCTCGTTGTCGTTCAGGATGACCGTCATCGGGATGTTGAGGTTGCCGCCGTTGTTCAACGCCTCGAACGCCATCCCACCGGTCAGCGCCCCGTCGCCGATCAGCGCCATCGTCCGGGGCATCGGTGTCGACGGATCGTTGCGGTGCCGGAGGTGGTCCGCGACCGCCATGCCGAGGGCGGCCGAGATGCTGGTGCTGGCGTGGCCGGCGCCGAAGGCATCGTGCTCGCTCTCGTCCCGGGAGAGGAAGCCGGAGATTCCGCCTTCCTGCCGAAGCGTCTTGAACCGGTCCAGCCGCCCGGTCAGGAGCTTGTGGGCGTAGGCCTGGTGCCCGACGTCGAAGACGAGATGGTCCCGGGGTGAGTCGAGCACGACGTGCATGGCGATGATGAGCTCGACCGGGCCCAGGCTGGCGCCGAGGTGACCGCCACTGGTCGAGACCGTCTCGATGAGTTCGGCCCGGATCTCGGCGGCGACCTGCTCCAGTTGCGCGATGGTCAGGGAGTGGAGGTCGGCCGGTCCCTTGAGCGTGGGGAGGATCGGAGCGGATGTCCGCGCGCCGGCCGAACTGGTGTCGGGAAGACGGGACACTCCGGCCTTCGTTCGCTTGGCGATCTCTGTCATTGCTCTCGTCCCTGATTTCCGGATGAGGCGGCGGTCCGGCCGGACTGCATCCTGGTCACCACGCCGTCGCGGAGGTCTCTCTGATACGCGGATCGGCGCCAATACCTTTGGCCAGTCTAGGCGAGGGAGACGCAATTGGCACGCCGCCCGTCCGGGGTTGCGCCCTCCCGGTGACGCCTGCCCCCGGGTTCTCGACGTGCCGGCGCGGGAGGCTCCTGCATGGTGCGGGGAGTGTCGAGCGTCCGATCGCGAGCCGTGGTGCGCGACCGGAGGGATGCGTTCCCATCGATGCCAGGCCGATCGGTTCGCTCCCCGAAGTCGATGGCGTCCGAGGATACCGGGTGTGCGGATGATCCGACGGCAGGTGACCGCCAAAGCGATGACCGATTGCCGTGCCGATCCCGTCTCGGACCTGGGTCGATGTCCGTCCGCGCGGGACCGGCCGACGACGCGCCGCCCGCGACCATACGCGGCCGGACGATCCGGATCGTGCGGTATCCGGTGAAACGGGAATGGCGGATCGACCGTTGTCGCTCTCGGATGGCCCGATGGCGGGGGCCGGTTCCCGGCGTCTCCGGTCGTGGGGACAGGTCGCCCGAGAGAGAACCCGGAACGCGAGTCCGGACGTAGACAGGTCAGCGGTGGATGATCTCGGCGCGGATGTCCCTCCCTCAGGACCCGAACGATCGGTCAGTCGCACCTTCCCCGTCCGGGTCCGCATCCACCGCGGAGCACGCGTCACCGGCGAGTCGGCTCCAGCAGGCCCTGCATCGCGACAGCATCGCGAGATCGCTTCGATATCGTCGCGCGGGATCGCCGGCCATTGGCCAATGACGGGCCGACACGGGCGAGACCGCCGACCAGACTGGCTCTACGAGAGGACCTTTCGATGCGTGAACCTTCGTTCCCCAGCGGACAACAGGGGAGACCCGGGCAGACGGGCCGGAGCGGGATCGGGCCGCAGCCGATGGCGCGGACAGCGATCGTCCACCGGGCCGGGGGCACCCCCCGGCCGGTCGCGGCACCCGAGAACGCGCGTATCCTCCGGCAGGCGCTTTCCGACGACGGCCAGGGCGCTCAGGCGGATCTGTGGATGCCGCATCAGCCGGCGGTCCGGCAGCGGGTCGGACCGACGATCAAGGCGCTTCGGCTGCGCCGTGAGCTGTCCCTCCATCAGCTCGCCGATGCGGCTGGCGTCTCCCCGTCGCACCTGAGCCGGATCG
>CAXTHM010000103.1:0-10218 GCA_964244115.1 uncultured Thermomicrobiales bacterium | reverse complement strand
GACTCCGTCCGGACCGGATGGAGAGGGGGAGCTCGCTCCCCCGTCAACCGCTATGAGCCGCGTTCTAGTCGAGTCGGCGTTGGGTGGCGAGGTCTTGTCGCGTAGGGCTGCGATCTCCCCATTCGCCGCGAATGATCGCTTCTCGCACCTGCCCTCGCGCTGCTGCCAGCGATGGGGCGTTGTTCCCGTAGGGATGCAACTCGCGCTTCGCTGGCAAGCCCGGCCGCCGCAGCGGCCCTCGCCGTTAGGCGAGACCGTGCTCCAGGTTCAACCGTGTTCGAGATAAGCCGCACACATCCCCAATCGCACCAATGCGGTAGCACCATAGGCCTGATGATGAAGAGACCGGCACAAGCGGCCGTGATTGACCTCGAAGACCGCTATCGCCTTGCGGCGATGGCCGCTGCGGCGGCCGGGCTTGCCAGCTGCGACCCTACTTGGGTGATACGTTTGCAATTTGTTGGGTTCGTTCGACATCCATGAACGGGCACGCCGAGGTCAGTGATGAGTCAGCGCTGACAGGAGGCCCGGTGGACCGGGTGTTTCGGCGAGGTCGCGCAATCACCGTGCATCACCCGTTACAACGATTTCGCCACGGTGGCCGCGGGGCAGGCGAAGCGAGCGCTATGACCCGACGCGTCCGATCGTTCCGCCGTAAGGTCGGGCGCGAACGGTGTGATCGAGCGTGTCAATTGACGCGCATTGAGGTCCGCTTCATACTGGCGGAGGCCTCGTTCCGATTCATGGAACGCCCGGTCCTCGGATGATCCGACGATCGCCCGGACCCGGTGCGATCCCCGGTTCGACGGACTCTGGTATCGAAGTCGATACCGCTGACCGACGCTCGATGGTCAGCCTGTTCTCTTCACTGTCAGGAGCAATCCATGTTAAAGCTTTGGACACGGCGCGGTGTCGTCAAGGTCGGGGCCGGCGGAGCAGCCGCGGCCATGCTCGGTCTGCGCATGCCAGTCATCGCCGGTGCCGAGGCTCCGCCGCTGGAGCAGAAGGACACGTACGTCATCGGCTACCCGCAGACCGATGAGAACAACCCCTGGCGGATCGCCCAGACCAACAGCGTCCGGGCGGAGATCGAGGCACGGGGCTGGACGGTCGAGTACCGGAACGCCCAGGAGTCGACCCAGCAGCAGCTCGCCGACGTCGCCTCGCTGATCGCGGCCGGCGTCGACGCGATCTTCCTGCCGCCCCGGGAGGAGACGCCGCTCGCGCAGGCCGTCCTCCAGGCCTACCAGGCCGGTATCCCGGTCTTCTGCCTCGACCGCAATGTCGACCAGACCATCGTCCAGGCCGGCGACCAGTACGTCTGCTTCATCGGGTCGGACTTCTATCAGGAGGGTGCTCGCGCCGCCGAGTGGCTGGCTGGCACGACCGGTGGACAGGCGCAGATCATCGAGCTGTTCGGGACGACCGGCGCCACGGCGGCGATCGACCGCAGCCGCGGCTTCGTCGACTTCCTCGCCGGTACCTATACCGCCGCCAATCCGGAATCCGCTTCGGCCGCCACGCCGGCACCGGTCGCCGGTGGCTTCCCTGGCATGACGATCATCGCCAGTCAGACCGGCAACTTCACCCGCGACGAGGGCCGGACGGTCTTCGAGACCCTCTACCAGGCCAACCCCGGCGCGACGGCGGTCTACGCCCACAACGACGAGATGGCGCTCGGCGCGATCGCGGCGCTGGAGGGCCAGGGCAAGGTCCCCGGCCAGGACGTCATCGTCGTTTCCGTCGACGGCAGCCGTGACGCCCTCCAGGCGATCATCGATGGCAAGATGGGCGCGACGGTCGAGTGCAGCCCGTTCTTCGGGCCGATCGCCTGCGACACCCTCGTCGCCTACGCCGCCGGCACGGCCATCCCGGCGCAGATCATCAACTCCGACCGCTTCTTCGACGCGAGCAATGCCGCCGAGGCGATCGACAGCTCCTACTAGGTCCCGAGCCTGACCACCCTCCAGTGATCGGATGAGAGCGGTGACCATTCCGGTGATGCCTCCGGAGTGGTCACCGCTTCCGTTGGCGCCGGCACCCTCGCGGTGTCATCGCTCCTCGCCACCAACGATGAGGAACTCCCTTGCCCGAGATGGACGATCGAAGCGCGTCAGGTGCACTGGTCCAGTCCGACGCGCTCGTCGAGATGACGGACATCGCGAAGTCGTTCGGCGGCGTCCCGGCCCTGAGCGGTGCGTCGCTGCGGATCGGCCGGGGCGAGGTCCACGCCGTGATCGGGCAGAATGGCGCCGGCAAGAGCACGCTCGTCAGAATCCTGACCGGGGCGCACCGGCGCGATGACGGCACGGTCGTCTTCGACGGGCAGACCGTCGACTTCCGTTCGCCGATCGCCGCCCAGCGGGCCGGTATCAGCACGATCTACCAGGAGATCAACCTCGTCCCGTACCGGAGCGTGGCCGAGAACATCTACCTCGGGCGCGAGCCCCGCCGGCTCGGCGTGCTGAACCGTCGGGCGATGCATCGCGATGCGCGGTCCCTCCTGGCTCGACTGGGCATCTCGATCGACGTCACCCGTCCGCTCTACGAGTTGAACATCGCCCTGCAGCAGATGGTGGCGCTCGCTCGGGCCCTGTCGTTCGAGAGCAAACTCGTCATCCTCGATGAGCCGACGTCCTCCCTCGATGCGCGCGAAGTCCAGACACTCTTCGACGTGATCCGCTCGCTCAAGGCCGACGGCGTCTCGGTCCTGTTCATCACCCACCGGCTGGACGAGCTCTACGCCGTCTGCGACCGCGTCACGGTGATGCGCGATGGGCGGACGGTCGCCGAGCGCGGCATGGGGGAGATCGACAAGCTCGGTCTGGTCGCGACGATGCTGGGCAAGGAGCTCGGCGAGGTCCGGCGCAAGGGGCAGACCGGCTTCGACGAGGCCCGGCGGGAGACCACCAACGAGCGTCCGGCGCTGCTCGCGATCAGTCACCTGCGCCGTGAACCCGGTCTGCACGACGCAACCGTGACCGTCCGACCCGGCGAGATCGTCGGGCTGGCCGGGCTGCTCGGGGCGGGTCGGACGGAGGTGGCGAGGGCCGTCTTCGCCGCGGACCGACCGGAGGGTGGCGAGGTCCGGATCGACGGTGAACCCGTCTCGTTCCGCGGGCCAGGCGACGCGATCCGGGCCGGCTTCGGGTTCTGCAGCGAGGACCGCAAGGTCGAGGGCATCATCCCCGAGCTGTCCGTCCGGGAGAATCTGACCCTCGCCGCCCTGCCGACGCTGTCCCGGGCGGGGATCGTCGATGCCAGCCGGCAGCGGGAGATCGTCGACCGGTTCATCGACCGGCTCGGCATCAAGACGGCCGGGCCGGACCAGAAGATCCGGGAACTGTCCGGCGGCAATCAGCAGAAGGTGCTTCTCGCTCGCTGGCTCTGTCTCAACCCGCGACTCCTGATCCTCGACGAGCCCACCCGCGGGATCGACGTCGGGGCCAAGGCCGAGATCCAGCGGCTGATCGATGAGCTGGCCGGGCAGGGACTGAGCGTGCTGATGATCTCGTCCGAGATCGAGGAACTGATCGAAGGGGCGGACCGTGTCACCGTCCTGCGGGATGGCGTGACGGTGACGACGATGGCTCATCAGGAGATCACCCAGGATCTCCTGCTGGCGGCGATGGCCAGCGGTTCCTCTACGACCGATGCCGTCGGGGCGGCGGGGAGTTCGACCGAGCGTCCGAGCGGTCGGGCTGACACGCAGGGGAGGATGACCGATGTCGGGGACTAGCTCAGCCACGGCGGTCGCCCGGATGGGTCCGCCGGGGTCGATCCTGGCGACGATCCGGTCGTCCCCCGGAACCTGGGGCGGGCTGATCGCGCTGCTCCTGCTCGTGGCCTACAACGCGATCTTCAACGCCGATGCGTTCTTCACCCTCTCCGCGATGCGGGTCAACCTGACCCAGGTCGCCCTGATCGTGATCGTCGCCGTCGGGATGACCTTCGTCATCGCGACCGGCGGCATCGACCTCTCGGTCGGATCGCTGATGGCGATCGCCGGCTCGATCGCGCCGCTGATCCTGCTGAGTACGGTGGCGCCGTGGGACCTGCCCTGGATCGGCGGGACGCTCGCCTATGTCCTGCCGGTGCTGGTGGTGGGCGTCTTCGGTGCGGCCAACGGGTTCCTCGTCGCCAATCTGCGGATCCAGCCGATCATCGCGACCCTGATCCTGTACATCTCCGGCCGCGGCATCGCTCAGGTGATCGCCGGTGGCCGACTGAAGAGCTTCGACGAGCCGAACTGGCAACTGATCGGACAGGGGCGGATCCTCGGGATCCCGGTCCAGGCGGTGATCATGATCGTCGTCGTCGTGATCGCGGCCTGGGCGCTGTCCCGGACGGTCTTCGGCCGCTACGTGCTGGCGACGGGCGGCAACGAGGAGGCCGCCCGGCTGGCCGGAGTGCCGGTCGTCCGGGTGAAGTACGCCGTCTACATCATCTCCGCGTTGCTGGCCGGCGTGGCTGGCCTGATCTCGATCTCGATCAACTCGGCCTCCGACCCCGCCAACGTCGGCGAGAACATGGAGCTCAACGCCATCGCCGCCGTCGCGGTCGGCGGGACGTCGCTACTCGGCGGCAAGGCGAGCGTCTACGGGACGCTGATCGGGGCCCTTATCATCCAGTTGACGCGCTATACCCTGCTGACCGAGGGCCTGACTGACGCGACCGTCCGGATCGTGACCGCGGCTGCGATCCTCGGGGCGGTCCTGCTCCAGTTGCGCTCAAGATGACGGCCGACGCGGGCGCGGCATCGGGCCGGGAACGATGAGACGGTGGCAGGGGGGACGAGCGGCGTGGCGACACTGACCCAGACGGCACCGGCGGCGATCGACCGGCGACTCCAGATCGCGACCATCGTCCAGCGACAGGGTGCGTTGCTCGCCCTGATCCTGACGCTCGTGCTCGGGCAGTACTTCTACGGCGACAAGGGGTTCCTCGGGGAGTTCAACGTCACGAACCTGCTCCGGTTCAACTCGATGATCGCCCTGCTCGCCCTCGGGATGACGTTCGTGATCATGACCGGTGGGATCGACCTCTCGGTCGGTTCGGTGACCGTCCTGGCCAGCGTCGTCGCCGCTGACTTCAGCGGACAGGGACCGTGGGTCGCCATCCTCGTGGCCGTCCTGGTCGGCGCGGCGGTCGGCCTCTTCAACGGTGGCATCATCGCGGTGTTCGGCGTCCAGCCCTTCATCGTGACGCTGGCGACGCTGCTGGCGGGGCGGGGCCTGGCGCTGCGGCTGGCCGACAACTCAGTCGCGCAGCTCGATCCCGCCGCGTTCAAGAACGGGTTCATCGAGATCAACAGCCGCGAGCTGTTCGGGTTGACGTTCGACTTCCGCGACGAGACCTATGGCCTCACGATCACCTTGCCGGTCGCGATCGTGATCGCCGCCTTCGTCCTCGGTTCGCTGCTGCTGAATTACACCCGGTTCGGCCGCTCGGTCCTCGCGATCGGCGGGAACGAGGAGGCGTCCCGGCTGGCGGGCGTGCCGGTCATGCGGACGAAGATCCTCGTCTACGTCCTCTCGGGCTCGCTGGCCGGGCTGGCCGGGGCGATCCTGGCGGCGCAGACGTTCGCCGGCAATCCCAACGAGGCGATCGGCTGGGAACTCAGTGCGATCGCCGCCGTCGTCGTCGGCGGCACGTTGCTGACTGGCGGCCTCGGCTCGGTCTCGTCGACCCTGATCGGGGTGCTGCTGCTCGGTTTCATCATCAACCTGCTCGGCGCGGCGAGCCTCAACCCCTACTGGCAGCAGGTCATCCGCGGCCTGTTCCTACTCGTCGTCGTGACGCTCCAGGCGCGGCTCGTCGGCATTGGCCGCCGTCGGTAGCCGTCCGAAATCCATTCCGTTGAACTGACAGAGAACCACATCTTTGGGCCGGGCCGGCTCGAGCCGTCGACCTGCTCAGTTGGCACCCCCGGCGAGCCTGGACGGGTCGCCGTCGCACTGTCGCGTTGGGTCTGGCACCTAACCGTATTGCGAGGTTGAGCAGATGGTTGACACAGACCGTGGCAACTTACCGATGGATAGTGTAAAATCTTTGTATCGCTTCGGGACACAGACCGGGATCAAGACCTGATCGAGCGTTGGTGCCGAAAGAGCGACGAACACGGCAGCACCGTTTGGGGCGCGCTGGACTCGTGGCGCAACGCCCGAGTCCGGAAACGCATGGACCAGACGTGGCTGCCGGGCGGTACGACCCGGCTTCGGACCGACTCTCAACCAGGGACAGGTAAACGATGACACACACGGACGACGAGCCCCGTCGGGACGAGCAGGACCAGGAGACCCCGGCCACTGCACCTGACCAGAACGACGCCAACAACGACCAGGCCGATGCCGAAACGGTGATCGAGGCCGCGGCGCAGACGGACGCTCAGCCCGACGAGAACGCCTCCGATGATGGCGACAAGGAGCCCGAGATCTTCGAGGTCCCGCTGCTCCCACTGCGTAACACGGTGGTCTTCCCGATGACCGTGGTCCCGCTGGCCGCCGCCCAGCCGCGCTCGCTCCGTCTGATCGACCATGTCATGTCCGACGACCGGACCGTGGCGCTCGTGCTCCAGCACGACGGCGAGCTCGAGAATGCCGGGCCCGACGATGTCGTTCGGATCGGGACGCTCGCGACCATCCATCAGATGATGCGTGTCCCCGACGGCAGCGTCCGGCTGGCGGTCCAGGGCGTCGAGCGCATCCGGGTGATCGAGTTCACCGGCGAGGCGCCGTTCCTCAAGGCCCGGGTTCAGAAGATCCCGGAGGCCGCCGACGATTCCGTCGAGATCCAGGCCCTGATGCGGAACACGCTGGAGATGAGCCAGCGGCTCGCGTCGCTGATCTCCAATGTGCCGGACGAGTTGATGACCGCGGTGATCAACATCGACGACCCGCGTCACCTCGTCTACATGATCGCCTCCAACCTGCGCATCGAGTCCGAGGAGCGCCAGGCGCTGCTCGAAGAAGACTCGGTCCAGGAGAAGCTCACCCGCCTGAACGCGTTCCTGAGCAAGGAACTCGACGTGCTGGAACTGGGGAAGAAGATCCAGTCCAACGTCCAGGAGGAGCTGAGCAAGACCCAGCGCGAGTTCTACCTCCGCGAGCAGCTCAAGGCGATCCGCAAGGAGCTCGGCGAGGACAGCGAGTCGGAGGCCGAGGCCACCGAACTCCAGACCAAGATCGACGAGTCCGGGATGCCGGAGGAGGCTCGCAAGGAGGCTCAGCGGGAGTTGGACCGGCTCCAGAAGCTGCCGCCGGCCGCCGCCGAGTACGGGGTCATCAAGACCTATCTCGACTGGCTGACGACCCTGCCGTGGGCCAAGAGCACGGAGGGCGAGATCAACATCTCCGAAGCCCGGCGCATCCTGAACGAAGACCACTGGGGTCTGGACAAGATCAAGGACCGGATCCTCGAGTATCTCGCGGTCCGCAAGCTCAAGCAGCAGAACGAGCTCCGGGCGACCGAGGCCGGCGAGACCGTGGTCAGCGGTCCGAACCGTGAGCCGATCCTCTGCTTCGTCGGCCCTCCGGGCGTCGGCAAGACCAGCCTCGCCCAGTCCATCGCACGCGCCCTTGGCCGGGAGATGACCCGGATGAGCCTCGGCGGCGTCCGTGATGAGTCCGAGATCCGCGGCCACCGGCGGACCTACGTCGGCGCGATGCCGGGCCGGATCATCCAGGCGATCCGCCGGGCCGGGACCAACGATCCCGTGTTCGTGCTCGACGAGGTCGACAAGCTCGGCAACGACTGGCGCGGCGACCCGTCGTCCGCCCTGCTCGAGGTCCTCGACCCGGAGCAGAACAACTCCTTCCGCGATCACTATCTCGACGTGGCGTTCGACCTCTCCAAGGTCATGTTCATCGCGACGGCCAACGTGCTCGACACCATCCCGGCGCCGCTCCGCGACCGGATGGAGATCATCGACCTCAGCGGCTACACCGACGCTGACAAGCTGAACATCGCGAAGCGGTACCTGGTGCCCAAGCAGACCGTAGCCAACGGGCTCAAGGACCACGACGTCCCGTTCACGGACGACGCGCTGAGCGCCCTGATCCAGCACTACACCCGTGAGGCCGGCGTCCGGAACCTCGAACGGGAGATCGGGAGCGTCGGCCGCAAGCTGGCTACCCGGGTCGCCGAGGAGAAGGAGCTCCCGACGGAGGTCGACCGGGCCCTGATCCGCGAGTACCTCGGCCGGCCCCGCTACTTCTACGAGGAGGCCGCGGCCCGAACCGCCCAGCCAGGAGTCTCGATCGGCGTCGGTGTCAACGCCTTCGGCGGCGACATCATGTTCATCGAAGCGAGCCGGATGGATGGCAAGGGGTCGATGACCGTCACCGGTCAGCTCGGCGACGTGATGAAGGAGTCGGCCCAGGCCGCCCTGTCCTACGTCCGGTCCCGGGCCAGCGAGCTGAACGTCGATCCGGACTTCTTCAAGTCGTCCGACATCCACGTCCACGTCCCGGCGGGGGCGACCCCTAAGGACGGCCCATCGGCCGGGACCGCGATGACGACCGCTCTGATCTCTCTGTTGAGCGGTGTGCCGGTGCGCGATGACGTCGGGATGACCGGCGAGATCACCCTCCGGGGGCAGGTGCTCCCGATCGGCGGCGTCAAGGAGAAGGCGCTGGCGATGGACCGGGCCGGACTCAAGGTCTTCATCCTGCCGAAGCGGAACGAGGCCGACCTCGACGACCTACCGCAGGAACTCAAGGATTCGCTCACCTTCGTGCTCGCCACCACGATGGACGACGTGATCAGGGCGGCGTTCCCGACCGGGTCCGTCAGCCGGGCGGCTAACCTCCAGGCCGCGGTACTGGAGTCGCGTCATCCGGACCAGGTGACGGTCGCCTAGCGTCCCCAGACCAGCGAACGATGACAGAGCGGCCGGCGAGCGATCGCCGGCCGCTCTGTGCGTCTGTCGGTGGGATGGATGGACGGGTGATTACCGGTTGCCGACGCTCGCCACCCGACTCGTTCGGGCTGCCTCGATGAAGGCGGCGAAGACCTGGGCATGCTGGGTGTGCCGGCGGTAGAGCGTCTCGGGGTGCCACTGGACGGCGACCAGGAACGGATCGCCCGGTGTCTCGAGGCTCTCGATCGTCCCATCCTCCGCCCGACCGGTAACGACCAGGCCACCGGCGAGATCGTCGACCGCCTGGTGATGGTAGGAGTTGGCCATGATCCGGGTCGCGCCATAGATGGCGGCCAGCCGACTGCCTTCGAGGAGATCGACTGGATGCGAGACGTCGTCCCTGGCGAGTCCGTCGAGATGTTGGCGGTGCTGCGACGACGCGGGCCGCTCATCGGGGATGTCCTGGATCAGCGTGCCGCCCATCGCGACGTTGATGAGCTGTAACCCACGGCAGATGCCCAGTATGGGCATCGACCGCTCCCGTGCCGCGTCGAACATCCGCAGCTCGAGATCGTCGCGCTCTTCGGAGATCCCGTCGGTGAGTGGATGGGTCGGCCGATCGAAGCGGGCGGGATGGATGTCGCCGCCGCCGCTGAGGATGACCCCGTCCAGCAATCCCATGAGCTGGTCGGCTTCATCTGGCAGCACTGGCAGGATGAGCGGCAGTCCGCCGGCGTCGTAGACCGCGTTCACGTAGGTCTGGTTCAACAGCCAGCGTGGGTGACTGATGGTCGTATCCGGGGAAGGAGCGAAATCCGCCGGTATCCCGATCACGGGGCGATACGTGCCGGATGCTCCTGGTGCGATCACTGCTGACCCCTGCCTTTCTGGTCGAACGGTTGCCTTGATGGTGGTATCGGGAGACGTCATCTGCTTCGCGACAGCATAGGTCACCACCTTCGATATTGGCGCAGAGGGGCAACGTCGACCCAAAGCCCGATGGATCGACCGGCATTCACCCAGCTGGGGCGAAGGGTACCGCCGATAACAGGCTGGTCAAGCAGTGCCAATGTGGTCAAGTGTGCCGCGAAGAGCTTCACGCTGCCTTGACAGGGGGGCAGGGGGTGCGTAGACTCCGTGAGCCCTGGAGACGCGACGCGGACTCGGGGCGGCAGTGGACCGGACCGGCAACGGGATGGGATGCTGGGCCAGTGGGGGGAAACCCGGTGCTGGCAGGGGGTGAGGGCCCCGGAGACGCGGGCGGAGCCGGAAAAAGGGATCGCGAGACCCCTTGACACGGCCAGGCCGGTCCCCTACACTCTCCGAGCTGCGGAAGCGCGGCAGTCCCCTGGCGACGG
>CAXTHM010000102.1:6745-11003 GCA_964244115.1 uncultured Thermomicrobiales bacterium | reverse complement strand
GACGATCGCCGCCGGGGTGGCCAACGGGGGCCGGCTGATGCGGCCGCAGATCCTCGACCGCGTCGTCGCGCCGGACGGCACGGTGATCCGCGAGGGCGAGACCGGCGAGTGGCGGACGGCGGTGCGCCCGGAGACGGCCGAGACGGTCGCCGAGATGATGCGCCACGCCGTCGAGATCGGCGTCGCGACCGGCGCCTACGTCGATGGCCTGTCAGTGGGCGGCAAGACCGGCACCGCCGAGGTCGCCGGCAAGGACCCGCACGCCTGGTTCATGGGCTTCGCCGGGACCTTCGCCGACCCGTCACCGCGTCATGCGATCGCGGTCGTCCTCGAGAACGGCGGTTCGGGGTCGATCGCCATCGCCCGGCAGATCATGGTCGCCGCCGGTGAGCGATGATGTCCGCCGAACGGCGTCCGGTACACCAGGAAGGTCGACGCTCTTCGGCTCGGAAAACGGCGCTGCAATGGGCGAAATCGCCCATTCGCGCCTGGGAATCGAGGTCAGGAAATGGTAGTATTAGGGTCGTCCGATCAGGTCCGTCGCCGGGTCGCGAGCGGCCGTCGCCGGTTGTTCGAGCGACTCGTCATCCGCGCCCTGGACCAGTTGCCGGCCGGGATCCACGCGATGCTCGACAACGTGCAGATCGTGATCGAGGATCGTCCCAGCCCGGATCACATGGAGCGGCGCGACGGCTCCGGCCCCGCTGACGATGACCGGCTGCTGGGCCTCTACGAGGGCGTCCCGCTCACCGAGCGGTCCGGATCGGACGGGTTCCGTCTTCCCGACAAGATCACCCTCTTTCGCATCCCGCTCGAAGAGTCGACCGACAACCAGGCCGAGCTCGCTCAGCAGGTCCAGGTGACCGTCGTCCACGAGCTCGCCCACCACTTCGGCCTGGACGAGGACCGGATCGCCGAACTCGGCTGGGCCTGACGCCCCGCCCGGAGTCCGGATCTGGCCCGATCCGCCCGACCTGTCCCTTCCCGATCGTGGCCGCCGCGTCCGCACTGGGGTGTCCGAACGCCGTTCGGAGACCATCGCCGGGAACCGTCCCCTCTCCGCGCTCGTGCGCATCGCGACAGGATCGCCTTGATGACCGCTACCTCGACTCCCCCTGGAAGCAATGCCTCCTCGTACAGCGCCCAGAATATCGAGGTTCTCGAGGGCCTCGAGGCCGTCCGTCGCCGCCCCGGCATGTACATCGGCAGCACCGACCAGCGTGGTCTGCATCACCTCGTCCGCGAGATCGTCGACAACTCGGTCGATGAGGCCCTTGCCAAGCACTGCGACGAGATCACCGTCCGGATCGGCAAGGACAACGTCGTCACCGTCCGGGACAACGGTCGCGGCATCCCCGTCGACATCCACTCCAAGCAGAAGAAGTCCGCCCTCGAAGTGATCATGACGGTCCTCCACGCCGGGGGCAAGTTCGGCGGCGGTGGCTACAAGGTGTCCGGTGGTCTCCACGGCGTCGGCGCCTCCGTGGTCAACGCGCTGTCCGAGTGGTGCCGGGTCCAGGTCATCCGCGAGGGCGACCTGACTGGCTCGATCTACCAGCAGGAATACCGGCGCGGCAAGCCGACCTCGAAGGTCCAGATCATCGGGACGGGCGACGAGGCCAACCATGGCACGACGACCTCGTTCTACGCCGACGAGAAGATCTTCGTCGCCGGGCACGACTACAACTCAGATCTGCTCGAGCAGTGGTTCCGGGAGACGGCCTATCTGACCAAGGGTCTCAGTATCACCCTGATCGACGAGCGCGACGACCGCGAGGCGACCTTCTTCTTCGAGGGCGGCATCGTCTCCTTCGTTCGCCACCTCAACCGCAATCGGGCGGTGGTCAATGAGAAGCCCTTCTATGCCATCCGCGAGACCGATGACTGGGCCGTGGAAGTCTCGCTCCAGTACAACGACAGCTACGGCGAGTCTGTCCACTCCTTCGCCAACAACATCAACACCGCCGACGGCGGCACGCATCTCTCCGGCTTCCGCTCCGGCCTGACCCGGACGATCAACGACTATGCCCGCAAGAACGGCTTCCTCAAGGGCGACGAGAGCCTGACCGGCGAGGACGTCCGCGAGGGCCTGACCGCGATCGTCTCCGTCAAGTTGTCGGAGCCCCAGTTCGAGGGCCAGACCAAGGGCAAGCTCGGCAACGCCGAGATGGCCGGCGCCGTCCAGAGCGTCGTCAACGAGTCGCTCGGTGCCTACCTCGAGGAGAACCCGCAGGTCGCCAAGCGGGTGATCGAGAAGTGCCTGACGGCGGCCCGCGCCCGCGAGGCGGCCCGCAAGGCCCGCGAACTCGTCCAGCGCAAGGGCGGTCTGGAGAGCTTCAGTCTCCCCGGCAAGCTGGCCGACTGCTCCGAGCGCGACCCGGCCCGCAGCGAGCTCTACATCGTCGAGGGCGACTCGGCCGGTGGCACGGCCAAGCAGGGCCGCGACCGGCGCTTCCAGGCGATCCTGCCGCTCCGGGGCAAGATCCTGAACGTCGAGCGAGCCCGGCTAGACAAGATGCTCCAGAGCAACGAGATCCGGACGCTCATCACCGCGATGGGGACTTCGGTCGGGGAGCAGTTCGACCCTGCCCGGCTCCGCTATCACCGCATCATCATCATGACGGACGCCGACGTCGACGGCGCCCACATCCGGACGCTGCTGCTGACCTTCTTCTACCGCCACATGGAGCAGCTCATCCGCGACGGCCGGATCTACATCGCCCAGCCGCCGCTCTACCGGGTAGCGAGCGGCAAGGAGCACCGGTGGGTCTACAACGAGGAGCAGCGTGAGGCCGCCATGGCGGAACTCGGCGGCAAGGTCGAGGTCCAGCGGTACAAGGGGTTGGGCGAGATGAACGCCGAGCAGCTCTGGACCACGACGATGGACCCGGAGAACCGGACCCTGATGATGGTCACCATCGAGGATTCCATCCAGGCCAACGAGACCTTTGATATGCTCATGGGGAGCGCCGTGCCGCCGCGCAAGAAGTTCATCCAGAGCCATGCGCGCGATGTCGTCAACCTCGACGTCTGATCGGGAGATCGACCGACAGGGATGACGCCGGCCGGGCTTTCCGGCCGGCGTCTCTGGTTCCAGGAGGAAGCTGTGCGGATCGCGGTCGACGTGATGGGTGGCGACTTCGGGCCACATGTGATCGTGCCCGGCGCGGTCCAGGCCGCCCGGTCGCTCGGTGTCGCTCTGGCGCTCGTCGGACAGGAGGCGCTCGTCCGGAAGGAACTGGCCGCCACGAAGCACGAGGGCCTGGACATCGTCGTGGTCGATGCGGCGGACGTGGTCGAGATGACCGACCATGCGGTATCGGCGGCCCGGCGCAAGCCGAACTCCAGCATGGCGGTCGCGCTGCGCATGGTGAAGGATGGCTCGGCCGGAGCCATGGTCTCGGCCGGGCACAGTGGCGCGGTCATGGCGACGGCCCTGCTCATCCTCGGCCGCGTGCCGGGGATCGAGCGTCCCGCCCTCGCGTCGGTGATGCCGACCCTCTCCGGTCGGGTACTGGTCCTCGACCTCGGCGCGGTGACGGACCCGCGGGCGTCGCATCTGGTCGACTTCGCCCTGATGGGCTCGATCTACGCCCATGACGTCCTCGGCATCCCCCGCCCGACGGTCGGTCTCCTCAGCAACGGCGAAGAGCCGGGCAAAGGCAACCAGCTCGTCAACGAGGTGCATCCCCTGCTGGTGAAGCTGGAGGAGATCGACTTCCGGGGCAACATCGAAGGCAACCACATCACCAAGGGCGTGGTCGACGTCGTGGTAACGGATGGCTTCACGGGGAACGTGACCCTGAAGGTCGCCGAGGGCGTCGCCCAACTCGTGACCAGTGCCCTGCGCGAGGAAGTGACCCGGACGTTCCCGCGCAAGATCGCCGCGCTGACGTTGCGTCCGGCCTTCAATGCGCTCCGCAAGCGGTTCGACTACCGTGAGTCCGGCGGTGCGCCGCTCCTGGGCATCAACGGGCCGACGATCGTGGCTCACGGTCGATCCGATGAGCGCGCCATCGCGTCCGCCATCCGGGTGGCCTACCAGTTCGCGTCGGGCGACACGATCGTTCGCTTCGCCGGGATCGCCGAGCGCCGCCAGGCCGTCCTGACGGCCGTCACCGAGGCATAGTCCGTCTTCCCCGGACCACTCCGAACAGCGGATAGACGACGACAGGCCCGCCAGCGTCATGCTGGCGGGCCTGTCGTCATCCACCCGGTAATCGGAATCACTCTCCGGTATTGATCCCCGACGCCGATC
>CAXTHM010000102.1:0-6735 GCA_964244115.1 uncultured Thermomicrobiales bacterium | reverse complement strand
AAGGAAACCCTCGCAACCACGAGCCTGAGCCGATGGCTACTGGCCCGCGCCGTTCGGATCACCTCCGGGTAATCGAAGGGCGACCCCCCGGATTAATCGTCGTCCGAGCCGCCGTTGACCGACCGCTTGAGCTGGGTGCCTGGAGTGAAGGTCGGGCTGTAACGGGCGGCGATCGTCATCGGTGCGCCGCTCTGCGGGTTTCGCCCTTCACGCTCGGGGCGGTGGACGACCTTGAAGGAGCCGAAGCCGCTGATCGCGACACCGTCGCGATCCTTGTCCTCCTTGGCCGCATCGTCGATCAGCGCCTTCTCGATCGTGCTGAAGACCGCCGAGATGACCGCGCTTGTCTGCGACTCGGAAAGGTTGACCTGCTCCGCGACGCTCTTGACGAGATCCTGCTTACGCATTGCATCTCCTGACAGATAGGTAGACCAGAAGTGGTCCGGGACGGCTGTACGGGTCCTTAGGCACCATTCGGGCCAAGGGGTCATCGTCGACTGACACGCCCGAAGACCGGGAGATCCGACTGATCCCGGACGCGACCTACGGACAGCTTAGCGAAGAATGCCCGCTGACGCACTATTTCTTCGCACATGCGCTGCCAGAGCGCCGCTGACGGGCGATCTCGAACAGGATGATCGAGCCGGCGACCGCCGCGTTGAGCGATTCGACCCCGGCCGCCATCGGGATCGAGACGAGTCGGTTGGCGAGTTCGAGACTCGCCGGGCTCGGCCCGTCCGCCTCGGAGCCCACGATCAGCAGGAGCGGCTCGCTCCAGTCCGCCTCATCATAGGCGACGTCACCGTGGGCGTCAGCGATCACCCGGACGGCGATCGCTTCGTAGCGCTCGGGGCCGATCGATGCGGCCGGGATGATCGGGATCCGGAAGTGAGACCCCATCGCCGCCCGGACGACCTTCGGGTTGTAGGCATCCACGGACCCATCCCCGACCAGGACGGCGTCCACACCGGCGGCGGCGCTGGATCGGATCAGCGTGCCCATGTTGCCCGGATCCCGGATCCCGTCCAGCAGGACGACGAGTGTCGCGGTCTCGGGCAGCCGCTGTGGGATGGGGATCGGCAGGATGGCCAGTACGCCCTGCGGATGGACGGTGTCGGTCAACGAGTCGAACAGGTCGGCATCGAGGATGCGGACGATATCGGGCTCGTCCGACGCGAGGGCGGCGTCCACGGCCGCGGAACCGGCGACGAAGCCCTCGCGGGCGACGATCGCGTGTGGCGGGACGCCGGCTTCGATCGCGTCGCCGACTGCCCGCTCGCCTTCGACGACGAAGAGGCCCGATTCCTCGCGCCCCTTCTTCCGGGCCAGGCTGCGGATCAGACGGACGATCTGGTTGCCTGGAGAGGTGATCGTCTCCCGCTCCCGGACACGACGATGCCGCCGGAGGTCTTCCGGCGGCATCATCTGGTTGGAGTCCGGTGAACCGGTCTCGCGCACCGCTATGTCAGTTCCGCCCGGGCGCGATCGACGATCGCGCTGAACGCGGCGGCGTCGCGGACGGCGAGGTCCGCCAGGATCTTGCGGTCGACCGCGATTCCGGCCAGCGACAACCCGTGGATCATGCGGCTGTAGCTGAGGCCGTTGAGGCGAGCCGCGGCGTTGATGCGGATGATCCAGAGCCGGCGCATGTCGCGCTTGCGATTGCGGCGGTCGCGATACGCGTACCGCAACGCATGCATCATCGACTCATGAGCCCGCTTGAACAGCCGCCGGTTGGTCGCGCGGTGACCCTTCACCTGCGCGATGACGCTCTTGTGGCGGCGATGTGAGGTAACGCCGCGCTTGACTCGTGCCATGATCGTTCTCCTTGGTGTTGGGCCGGCCGCCACCAGGTCATGCGGCCATTCGTACGGCTGGATTCGAGATCTAGTCGAGCCCGTAGGGAATCATGCGGCGAACGCGCTTCTCGTCGCTGCCACTGAGCGGCAACATGCGGTCGAACTGGCGCTTGATCCGCATGGACTTCTTGCGGCGAAGGTGACTCTTGTTGTGCTTGGTGCGCATGATCAGGCCGGTCCCGGTTACCTTGAACCGGCGAGCCGCGCCCTTATGCGTCTTGAGCTTCTGCTTGGCCATGTGATTCCTCACTTCTCTCCGTCGCGATCCGGAGGGCCTCGGCCATCGCCGAACCCTCCTCCTGCTGTTCGTCTGACCCCACGGCCGCCGTACGCCCTTCGCGATCGGACTCGCGCTCCGCCATGCTCTGCTTGGCCTTGATCGGGGCGAGATGCATGATCATTGTCCGCCCCTCCATCTTCGGCGTCAGCTCCATGGTCGATTGCGTCTTCAGCATCTCCCACAGCTCGTCGAGCAGTCCCTTGCCGATGTCCGGGTGCGCCATCTCGCGACCCCGGAACCGGACCGTGAACTTGACCTTGTCGCCCGCATCGAGGAACTTCGCGGCCTGCCGGGACTTGGTTTCCAGGTCATGGTCCCCGATCTTCGGCTGGATCCGGATCTCCTTGAGCTCGACGACATGCTGGTTCTTGCGCGACTCACGGTCTCGCCGGCTCTGTTCGTACCGGAACTTCCCGTAATCCATCATGCGACAGACCGGCGGGACGGCATTGGGAGCGACTTCGACGAGGTCAACCCCACGAGAACGCGCCAGATCGAGGGCTTCGCGCGTCGGCAGGATGCCGAGCTGCTCGCCGTCCTCGTCGATGACCCGGACCTCTCGGATCCGGATACGCTCGTTGACCCGTGGTGTAAGCGTTGGTCTAGTTATTGTTTGCCTCCTGGCACATCGTTGTCCCAAGTTTTGCCGAGCAACAAAAAATCGCCGGTCATTCGACCAGGCGTTCACGGCGACTGGGGTCGTCCGACGAACGATACCATTCGCCCCTGTGCGGGTCAACTTGGGAAGGCTATTGTTCTATCAAGTATAGCAGTCTCGCCCTGGTGACGCACGAGATAGGCCCGCGTCGTCTCCTCGTCCGCCTTCAACTGGTCGATCATGCCCTCGACCGTCGGGAAGCGCTGGTCGGGTCGCAGGCGGTGGAGCAGATCGACTCCGAGCGTGTAGCCGTAGAGGTCGCCGTGGAAGTCCAGCAGGTGCGTCTCGATCTGCCGGACGCCGGTGTTGACGGTCGGTCGGGTTCCCACGTAGGTCATCGCCCAGCGGGGATCGGACTCGCCCGGCACCCAGGCCAGGCTGGCGTAGATGCCGTCCGCGACCGGAACGAGATCGTTCGGCGGCATCACGTTGGCCGTCGGGAAGCCGATCTGGCGCCCGTAATGGGAGCTGTGGACCACCGGGCCGGTGACCCGGAACGGCCGTCCGAGGAAGTGGCTCGCTTTCTCCGGCCGACCCTGGACGATCGCCTGACGGATCGCCGAGCTGCTGACGATCTCGTCACCGTCGCTGATCCGGGGAACGGCCCGCAGCGTGTAGCCATGTTCCCGACCCAGAGCCGTCAGCCGTTCGACATCGCCGGTTCGGCCCCGACCGAGGGCGAAGGCCTCCCCCACGAGGATCTCGACCGGCGCAGCGCGCTCGACCAGTTCGGCGATGAAGCTCTCCGCCGTGCGCTCCGAGAAGTCACGGCTGAACGGGATCACGCCGATCTCGTCCAGGCCGCGCGAACCGATCCGGTCCAGCTTCTCGATCGCCGAGCAGATCCGGCCGGGAAAGGCGCCGGGGCGGAGGACCATCGCCGGGATCGGCTCGAAGGTCAGGGCCAGCGACGGCAGTCCGAGTTCGGCGGCGCGGCGGACGGTGGCGTCGATCAGGAACTGATGGCCCCGGTGGACCCCGTCGAACGTTCCAAGCGTCATCACCCGCGGGACGCGCCGGAGTTGCTCGAGGCCGGACAGAACGGGCGACGTCGGCGGGACCGCGGGCTCAGATTCCGTCATTGCGTACGACCTTCCATGGCCTGATGCCCAACTCCGAACCTCGTCCGATCCCCAGCCAGTTGCCCTGGTCGTCGTAGGTTCGGACCCCGCCGATGCCCTGCCCGGCTGACCCCGGAACCATCCGGCCCTGGAGCCAGTCGGTCCGGCGATCGTGATCGAGGATGATCGCGGGCCATCCCTGGACGATGGTATCCGGATGGATGGCCATCGACGCCCATTCTTCGGCCGGGTCGTCCCCGAGTGCCCGTTCGAGATCGGCGAGGGCCCACGCTTCGTCGATCCTGAACGGTCCGGTCCAGGTCCGGACGAGATTACTCAGGTACGCTCCGGTCCCGAGGGCCTGCCCGAGATCATGCGCCAGCGAGCGGATGTACGTCCCCTTGCTGCAATCGATCTCGACGGTCAGCACTGGCGCTTCCCAAGAGAGGATCTCGAAGCGGTGGATCGTGATGGATCGGGTCTCGCGCTCGATCGTCTCCCCGCGACGGGCAGCCTCGTAGAGTCGCTCGCCGTTGATCCTGATGGCCGAGTGCATCGGGGGGAGTTGCCGGATCGGCCCACGGAATCCAGCCAGCGCCCGATCGATCTCGGCGATCCCCGGCAGGTCGCCGCCGAAGGTCGCGGATACCGTGCCGTCGATGTCGTAGGAGTCGGTCTCGATGCCGAGCGTGATCTCCGCGCGATAGCCCTTGTCGGCGTCGGAGAGGAACTCGACGACTTTCGTCGCGTCGCCGACCAGGACGGGCAGTACCCCGGTCGCGGCCGGGTCGAGGGTTCCGGCGTGACCGACGCGTCGTTCCCGGGTCAGACGCCGGACCCGGCCGACGACATCGTGGCTCGTCCAGCCGGCCGGCTTGTCGACGATGACGATCCCATGGAGGAGGCCGGTGGTGGCCCGGCGCCCGCGACCCATCCTCGGCTACTGCCGCGTCGAGGGGTCGTGCATCCCGATCGCCGCCTCGGAGACCCGTTCGAGGAATCGCCGTTTATCCTCGACATCGCCGACGATGGTGCAACCCGCCGCCCGGGGATGCCCCCCGCCGCCGAACTCGGCCGCGATCGCCGCGACGTCGACGTCCGGCGGCAGGCTGCGGAGGCTGACCCGCCAGCCGGTGTCCGTCGCGAACAGGATCGCCGCGACCAGCGAGCCTTCGGTCCCGAGGAGGAAGTTGACCAGCCCCTCAGCCTCGCTCGGGACGGCCCCGCAGGCCTTGAACATCGGGTCGGTCAGCGCCGTCCAGATTACCGCCCCCGTCCACTCCACCTCCCGCAGCGCGTGCTCCCAGAGGCAGACGCTGGACCGCGGCTTGACCCGGAAGAGCCCGTCCACGATCGGCTCCGGGTTGGCGCCGGCGTCGACGAGGTCGGCCGCGGTCCGCATCGTCCGGGAGGTCGTCGCCGAGGTCCGCAGACCGAGCGTATCGCCGTAGATCCCGGCCAGCAGGCACTGGGCGATCGGCTGGCTGAGCGGCACGCCCCACGTCCGGATCAGCTCGGCGATGATCTCGGACGTCGATGCCGCCTCGGAGAAGACGATGTTGATCTCGCCGAACCGGTCGTTGGTGACATGGTGATCGATGTTGACCATCGGGATCGACCCGTCGAACCAATCCGGATGATCGTTCTGGAGTTTGCCGATCCGGCGCCGATCAGATGAGTCCGCCAAGCAGAGGACGTCGAACTCGGGCAACTCGTGCTGACCGTAGATCAGGACGCGATCGAGAAAGGGCAGGAACGTCAGGCTGTGCGGGAGGCTGCCATCGCTGACGACGGGGACGGCCTCGACGCCGACCTGCTCGAGCGCGACACAGAGGGCGATCGCCGAGGCGAGCGCGTCGGCATCGACATTCTGGTGGGTCGGCACCAGCACCCGCGTCGCCGTGCGGAGCAGCGCGAGGGCCTCCGCCGCGACGGTCGGGTCGATCGACCACGGTGCGGCCGTCGACCGCGGCTCACCCGCCATCCTGGCGTCCTTCGCCATGCGGACCGGCGCGGACGACGTCCGGAAGCGATCCGTCGACTCCCACCTCGATCGGAGCCGGACGGTTGGCATCCCGCTCGTGCAGGGTGTTGATCGCCCGGGAGATCTGCTCGGCGTGCTCCATCGACCGGTCGCCCCGGAACTCGAGGTCCGGGATGCTCCGTGTCCGCAGCCTGGGCTTGAGATGGAAGCGGATGAAGGACGCTGCCGACCGCAGGGCGACCAGCGTCTCCTCGCGCTCCTGGTCGGAACCGAGCACGCTGACATAGACCCGGGCGGAGCGCAGATCTTCGGTTACCTCGACCTCGGTGATGCTAAAGAATCCGACCCGTGGGTCGTTCACTTCCCGGCGGATGATGTCGCTGAGTTCCTCGCGGAGCAACTCGGCGACTTGCAGCGTGCGGCGGCTCATGACTCTCCTGCCCGGCGAAAGGGCGATCCAGCCAGGCCTGGCAGATCGCCCCTCCACGTTACCACGCTACCGACGCCCGCCGACCGGGACGCGGGCGACTTCCTGCCGGTGATAGAACTCGAGCTGATCGCTGACCTGGAGGTCGTTAAAGCTCTCCATCCCGACGCCGCACTCGTACCCGGTCGCCACTTCCCGGACGTCGTCCTTGAAGCGCCGCAGCGAACGGACGCTGCCCTCGTGCAGGAAGACACCGCCCCGGAGGACACGCACCTTGCTGCTCCGGAGGATCTTGCCGTCGAGGACATAGGCGCCGGCGACGACATCGCCGTTCGGCAGCTTGAAGGTGTCGCGGACCTCGGCATAACCGTCCGTGACGTCCTCGTAGACCGGCGCGAGCAGACCCGTCATGGCGAGGCGGACCTCGTCGAGCAGGTTGTAGATCACGCTGTAGAACCGGATGTCG
>CAXTHM010000101.1:0-11092 GCA_964244115.1 uncultured Thermomicrobiales bacterium | reverse complement strand
CGCGCTCACTCCTCGGTGCGGATCAGCACCGCCTCGCCGATCAGGAGGAACAGGACGAAAGGCGCCCAGGCGGCGAGGAGCGGCGGGTAGGCCCCGAGATTACCCATGGCGAGCGCGAAATTGTCGACGACGAAATAAGCGAAGCCGAGCACCATCCCGATCACCGCGCGCACAAACAGCTTGCCCGATCGCGCGATACCGAACGCGGCGATCGCCCCCAGCAGCGTGCCGATCACGACGGCCAGCAGGATCACGGTCAGACCGGCCAGCAGCGAGACGCGGGCGCCGATGATCGTCCGGCTGAAGACGTCGCGGCCCATGTGGTCGGTGCCGAAGAGGTGATCCCAGGACGGCGGCGCGAACCGGTCGGCGATGTGGACGGTCCCGGTCGCGTCCTGCGGGAACGGCACGAGGAGCGGCCCGACCGCCGCGACGAACAGGATCACGACGATGATGACCAGCCCGGCGACCGAGAGCGGACTCTGGCGGAAACGCGCGATCGAGCGGCTGGTCTGGCTGTTCAGCCGGAACCGGGAGCGCCGGGTCGTCGCCTGGCCGGGGCTGATCGAAGAGAGGTCGGTCGTGCTCATCGTGGGGTCCCCGGTGGAAGGTCGCGGCTCGGCTGGCTGGGCGTTGAACGTGAGTGATCGGTCAGGCGTTGCTGACGCGTGGGTCGAGCAGCCCGTAGCTGATGTCGACGGCGATGTTGATCAGGCTGAAGACGATCCCGTAGAGCAGCGCGATGCCCATGATCGGGTTGAAGTCGAGCGTCAGCGCCGACGAGGTCGCGTACAGGCCGATCCCCGGCCAGTCGTAGACGGTCTCGACGAGGACCGAGCCGCCCATCGCCCAGCCGAACGAGAGCCCGATCATGGTCAGCGTCGGGATGAAGGCGTTGCGGAGCGCGTGGCGCCAGATGACCCGGCGCTCGGACAGGCCCTTGGCCCGGGCGGTCCGGACGTAGTCGTTGCCGAGGACCTCGAGCAGGCTGGCCCGGGTGAACCGCGCGATGGTCGCCAGGGAGGCGAGGCTCAGCGTCGCGGCCGGCAGGATGATGTGGCTTAGGGCGGCGGTGAAGGTGGACCAGTTGCCGGTCAGTAGCGAGTCGATCAGGTAGAGGTGGGTGATGGCGTCCGGCGGCGGCGTCAGGGTCGGGAGCCGGCTGCTGACCGGTAGCCAGCCGAGCTGGAGCCCGAAGAAGAGCTGGAGCAGCAGCGCCAGCCAGAAGGCCGGCACGCTCACGCCCAGCAGCGAGACCAGCCGGCTGGCCTGGTCGGCGAACCGGTCGGCCCGCACCGCCGCGACGATGCCCAGCGGCAGTCCGATCGCGATCGCGATCACCATCGAGACCAGCACCAGTTCGAACGTCGCCGGCCAGTAGGTGCCGAGGTCGTCGATCACGGCGTGGCGGGTCAGGAGCGAGTCGCCCCAGTCGCCCCGGAACAGCCCGGTCAGGTAGTGCCAGTACTGCACGGGCAGCGCGTCGTCCAGTCCGTACTGGGAGCGGATCTGCGCGACCATCTCCTGGCTTGCCTGCGGGCCGGCGGCGAGACGGGCGGGGTCGCCGGGCACGACCCGCGACATCAGGAACGTCAGGATCGTGACGCCGAACAGGACCGGGATCGTCATCAGCAGGCGCCGGGTGGTGAACTGGAACAGGCTCATGGGACCATCCCGCGGAGTGACGAGGTGAGGATGGGACAGTGCCGGGAGCGCGGGGGCAGGCGGGCGCCCCACCCTCGCGTTCCCGGCGTCTCGCGATGCTTACGTGGCGGCCGCGAACTGCATGCCCCGGAGGTCGCCACCCATGACGGAGTTCGGCAGGTCGCCGGTGAGTTCCGCCACCCAGGCCGCGTTGGCGACCTCGGTGTAGATCCACAGCTCCGCCTGATCGGCGACCAGGATCTGCTGGATCTGATCGTAGAGCGACTTGCGCTGTGCCTCATCAGTGGTGGTGCGGGCCTGGATCAGCAGGTCGTCGACCTGCGGGTTGCTGTAGTGCGACGCCGCCGTCCACGCGCCGGCCTGGCTGCTGTGGTAGGACGCGTAGAGGTAGTTGTCCGGGTCGACATAATCGGTGCTGCCGTAGACCGCGGCCATCGCCGGGGCGGTCTCGGCGGTCGCGGCCCGGGCGACGAAGTCCGGCCAGAGGACCGGGTTGGGGGTGATGGTGATGTTGAGTTCGGCGGCAGCGGAGAGTAGGAGCAGGCCGAACTGCTCCTCGATCGAGATGCCAGTCACGTAGACGTACTCGAGTTCGAAGCCGCCATCGGGGTAGGCGCTCTGGGCGAGGAACGCCTTCGCGGCCTCGACGTCGTAGCGGATCGGCACGAGCGCCTCGTCGTACCACGGGGTGAAGGCCGACGAGAGCGGACCGCTCAGGACCGTGCCGCGGCCTTCGAGCAGGGACATCGCCGAGTCATAGTCGAACAGGGCGGCCAGCGCCTTCCGGACGTTGACGTCCGCCGTCGGGCCGACCTTGTTGTTCAGCTTGATCGAGAACGGCTCCAGCGCCGGGACCGAGTTGACGACGAACCGGGGGTCGCTGCCCAGTGCCGTGACATCCTCGACCGTCATCGTGTCGCCCCACTGGACCTCGCCGGCCTCCATCGCGATCCGCTTGGTGGAGGACTCGCGGATGATCCGCCAGACGAAGGTCTGGATCGGCGTGGTGACGGTCGGGTGGGTGTACCAGTAGGTCGGGTTGCGGTCGAACTGGTAGAGGCTGTTGGGCTCGACCCGGCTGAGGGCGTACGGCCCGCCGCCCGCGCCGGTCGAGCGCAGGTAGGTCTCGCCGCCGTCGCTGCCGGCGTTGGCCTCGACCACCGCCGGGTTGGCCAGGAACAGCCACGGCAGGATCAGGTCGAACGGCGCGAACGGGCTCAGCAGCGTGAGCGTCAGGGTCTGGGCATCGGTCACGACGGCCGACGTGGTGTCCAGCACCGGGGCGAACATGTACGCGACGCCGAGGTTCTTGGTCAGCAGGCGGTTGATGTTCCACTGGACCGCGGTCGCGTCGACCTTGCTGCCGTCCTGGAAGGTCGCCCGCTCGTCGATCTTGATCGTCCAGACCGATCCGTCCGCGTTGGCGGTTACCTCGGTCGCGACCAGCGGCTGGAGGACGCCCGGGTTGCCCTCGTAACGGAGCAGGGAATCGTAGAGTGCCTTCTGTCCCCAGGCGATCGAGTAGTCATGACCCGTGTGCGGGTCGAGGTTGCTCATGTCCTGGCCGGAACCGAACACCAGCGTGTTCGACGCGGCCTGAGCCGAGGACCGGGTCAGTGAGCCGGGCATGGCGAGGGCCGCGCCACCGGCGATCCCGCTGGCGACGGCGGCGGAGCCGGCGATCCTGAGCGCGTCCCGGCGGGACAGGCTGCGGTCGCCGAGATCGTGCATCATGCGGGTCAACGTGAGTCTGAGCCGATCGTCCTGCACCGGGAACCTCCTGTTTTACGTACGATAAGGTCAGGTCGTCTACGACGCGATCTGGTCGGGCGGAGCGGCGAGAGCCCGAGCGGGAGACCGATGCGGACCCGGTTCACCGCCAACCGGTCCCGGGCGTGGGAACCGGATCGCCGGTTTGGAACCGGGCCATCTTGACTTACTCTTCGTCACCCGCCGACGAGAATCCGCAGTATAGCCGAGCGGTCTCGCCAAATAGTCGCCAATCGGGCTGACCGTTTGGCGATTCTGCACAGAGAGGCGATGGTCATGATGGACGATGCGATCGTGGATGCGGTCAGCGTGACCGATGTGGTCTGGGAGACGGACTGGGAGACGGCGTTCCGGCGAGCCCGCGACGAGCGCCGGGTCGTCCTGATCAAGGTCGAGAAGCACGACCACTGCATCGGCTGCGAGCTCCTCGACGAGCGGGTCTTCCCGGACCCGGCCGTCGCGGAGGTCCTGGCCGACCGCTTCGTCTGCCTGCGGCTCGACTACACCGCTCCGGCGGCGCGGGCGCTGCGCGTGCTCTGGCTGCCGACCCTGATCGTGCTGGACCGGATGCAGGTCGAGCATTACCGCAGCGTCAACTCGCTGCCGCCGGCCGATCTGCTCGATGTCCTCGCGCTCGGGGAGGCCCAGGCCCGCATCCGGGAGGCGCGCCACGCCGAGTCCGAGCGGCTGCTCCGTGCGGCCCTCGATCGCCGGCCGCACGGTCCGATGCGGCCCGAGCTGCTCTACTGGCTCGGCATCGCCGTCTACTGGGTGGGGCATGAGGACCACGACGCCCGCGACGATGTCTGGGACCGCCTCGTCGCGGACTACCCGGAATCGATCTGGGCGCACCGGACCCCGCAGTTCCTGACCGGTGAGCGGCCGGCAAGAGCATCGTCGTAAGGTCATCCTTACGGTCTGATCGGTATCACCGTGCTGCCAGGAGCGCTAGCGCGACCTGTGGAGCCCCTCTCCGGGCGTGAGCGCCGCAGCGCGAAACGAGCCGCGAAGGGGTTTGGGGTGGGGACTGTTCGGTCGCCACGGCATTCGCTATTGCGCGACTTCTGGCTGACACCGTTATCGCCCTGCGGGGCGATGGCCGCTGCGGCGGCCTGGCTCGCAAGCTTCGCCCCTACGAGACGATCGCACCGCGCTACGCCGGGCTCATCCGATTTCGATATGGTGATCCGGTAGTCCGTAAGTCCCAGCCATCGGGACGTACTCGACGTCCGGGTAGCCGAAGGCGGCCGGGCCGACGAAGCTCAGGGCCAGTGGGGTACGGAGCATCTCGGGCGCCGGGATGCCGAGGACGGTGACCCGGAGCCCGTAGCGGAGGACCTCGGTCGTGATCGGCTCGCCGGTCTCCGTGTCGACGATGCAGATCAGGTCCGGGACGGCGCAGAGCACCGCACCCTGCTCGTCCCGCGCGACGAGGTTCTCGTTCTGGAAGGCGATGTGGAGGGTGCGGCCGCCGTCGTCCCCGGCGCCGTCCATCGTCAGGGCGCCCCGGGCGAACCCGCCGACCAGTCGCCGGTCGACATCCGTGATCTTGCCGGTAAACAGGCGTTGGCCGCCCATCACGCCGAGCGAGGCCGCGATCGGGTCGCGGTGGGCGGCGCGGGCGTCGAGGACGGCCTCGCCCAGCCGGATCGCGAGCGAGAGGGTCCCGGGGATCGACGTCCGGCGCATCTCGTCGGCGGACATCGTCGGGAAGGCGTAGCCGGCCGCGCCGCCCATCTGGATCGTGACGGCCCGGGCGTAGCGCTCGACATCGTTGGCGACGCTGATCTCGTCGAAGACGACCGAGTGGCCCCGGATATCGGAAAGCGCGGCCGGGGTCGGCGGGATCCCGTAGATCGTGAACGTATCCATCTGGAGCTCCGGGAAGGCACGTCCCATCGCGTCGGCATCGACGACTGGCAGACCCATCTGCCAGGCTGTCCGGATCGGAACGATCGAGTTGCTGCCACCGATCTCGCCGATGGCGATATGAGTCGCCTTCCGGCCGGTGTACCGCTCCAGCGCCCGGACGGCCCGAAGCGACTCGGCGCCGTCGCCCATCCGCTCGATGCCGATCGTCGGCGAGCCCATCCCGCCGGTGGCGATGATGACGGCGTCGTCCGGCAGGTCCTCGACGCGGACGATCGGGACCGACCCGTCGGCGCCGAGCAGGCGCTGAGTGGTGATCTTGCCGAGGAACGGGTTGCCGCCGCCGCCGGTGCCGAGGATGCCGGCCCCGATCGCGAGGGCCTCGAGCGTGGCCGAGGTCACCGTCCGGGTCGCTGTCTCCACCATGGCTGCGCTGCTCTCCTGTCTGGGGTGCGAGGTCGGTCGGCCCCGGTCGTCGTCGTGATCGGCCTGCTGGCGCGATGCTACACGCCCGTCGCGCCATCCCGCGACCGTGCGGGACTGTGCGGTCAGCACCAATCTCCGCCGCTCGGTCACGGGGAGGTCCACGGGATTCGTCCGCGACCGTGCTAGTATCCGGCCCTCAGTGTGACCAGCGTGACCAGACGGTGTGGACCGCCCGTGTCGGCCCTGGCTCTCGGTGCCCGGTGGCATCGGTCCGCCCGCCGGTCAGGACCAGATCGACCATGGGGAGTGATCAGGATGAGTCTGCGGATCGGGGTCGATGTCGGTGGGACCAATACGGATGCCGTATTGATGGACGGTCAGACCGTCGTCGCCAAGCTCAAGACGCCCACGACCGAGGATGTCACGGGCGGGATCACGACCGCGATCCGGAGCGTCCTCGACCAGTCTGGCACCGCGACGTCCGAGATCGCCTCGGTCATGATCGGGACGACCCACTTCACTAATGCCATCGTCGAGCGCCGCCACCTGACACCGACGGCGACGATCCGGCTCGGGCTGCCGGCGACGACCGCACTGCCGCCGATGATCGACTGGCCGGCCGACCTCGTCGAGACGATCGGCGAGCACAGCTACCTCTGCCACGGTGGCTACGAGTTCGACGGCCGGGTGATCTCGCCGCTCGACCTCGACGAGATCCGGGAGGCGGCCCGGTCGATCGCCGCCAAGGGCATCACCGCGATCGCGATCAGCGGCGTCTTCTCACCGGTCAACACCGACATGGAGGACCAGGTCGCGGAGATCGTCGCCGAGGAGATCCCCGGCGCCACGATCACGAAGTCCAGCGAGATCGGCCGGATCGGCCTGCTGGAGCGCGAGAACGCCGCCATCCTGAACTCCTGCCTGCGGGCGCTGGCCGACCGGACGGTCTCGGCCTTCGAGCGGGCGATCGCCGAACTCGGGATCGCGGCCCCGCTCTACCTCACCCAGAACGACGGGACGCTGATGGCGGCCGGCTTCGCCCGGCAGTACCCGGTCCTCACGATCGCCTCCGGCCCGACCAATTCGATGCGCGGGGCGGCGTTCCTGTCCGGGCTGTCCGACGCGATCGTGGTCGACATCGGCGGCACGACCTCCGACGTCGGCGTCCTCACCCACGGCTTCCCCCGGGAGGCGTCGGTCGCGGTCGAGGTCGGCGGCGTCCGGACCAACTTCCGGATGCCGGATGTCTACTCCGTCGGGCTCGGCGGCGGCTCGCTGGTCGATTTCGATGCGATGTCGGTCGGCCCGCGCAGCGTCGGCTACCGGCTGACCGAGCGGGCACTGGTCTTCGGCGGCGACACGCTGACGACCTCGGACATCGCCGTCGCGTCCGGCCTGGTCGAGATGGGGGATGCCGCCAAGGTGGCCCATCTGGACCCGGCGCTTGTCGCTCAGGCGCTGGAGCGCGTCCAGCAGATCGTCGCCGAGGCGGTCGACCGGATGAAGACGTCCTCCGAGGGCGCGCCGGTCATCATCGTCGGCGGCGGCAGTGTCCTCGTCTCCCGCCCGGTCGAGGGGGCGTCGGAGATGGTCAAGCCCGACCACTTCGAGGCGGCCAACGCCGTCGGCGCGGCGATCGCCCAGATCAGCGGCGAGGTCGACCGGGTCTACGGCCTGGAGGCCATGACCCGCGACCAGGCGCTCGACGACGCCAAGCGCGAGGCGTCCGGACGGGCGGTGGCCGCCGGCGCCGACCCGGATTCGGTCGTGATCGTCGACGTCGAGGACGTCCCACTGGCGTACCTGCCGGGCAACGCCACCCGGATCCGGGTCAAGGCCGTCGGCGACCTCGATCTGGCGCTCGTCGCCAGCGGCCAGACGGCCAGCGCGGGACGGAGCGACGGGCATGCGTGAGATCACCGTCGATCACCTCGACGATCTGGCGATGGGCGCGGCCGTGCTCGGCACCGGCGGCGGTGGCGACCCGTACATCGGCAAGCTGATGGCCCGGAACGCGATGACCGGTCGCCCCCCGGTTCGGGTGCTCGACTTCGCCGACCTCGACGACGACGCCCTGATCGTCCCGAGCGCGATGATCGGGGCGCCGACGGTGATGCTCGAGAAGATCCCCTCGGGCAAGGAGGCGATCGCCGCCTTTCGCGCCCTCGAAAGCTTCATGGGCCGCCGGATCGACGCGACGATGCCGATCGAGATCGGCGGCATGAACTCGATGATGCCCTTCACCGTCGCCGCCGAGCTCGGCCTGCCGATGGTCGACGGCGACGGGATGGGCCGGGCCTTCCCCGAACTCCAGATGGTGACCCAGACGATCGCCGGGCTGTCGGCGGCGCCGATGGGGCTGTCGGACGAGAAGGGCAACAGCCTGATCCTGAACACGATCACCAATCAGTGGGCCGAGACCCTGGCGCGGACGGCGACGGTGCAGATGGGCGCCGCCGCGCTGATGGCGATCTTCCCGATGACCGGCGCCGAGGTGAAACGGGCCTGCATCCCCGGCACCCTGACCCTGATCGGCGAGATCGGCCGGGCGATCCGGGAGGCGCACGCCGCCCATCGGGACGCCATCGGGGCCGTCTGCGAGATCACGGGCGGTGTCCCGGTCTGGACCGGCAAGGTCGGGGACATCGAGCGCCGCACGATCGGCGGCTTCGCCCGCGGGACGGCCCGGGTCGAGGGCAACGGCGACTACACCGGCCGGACGCTGGAGGTCGACTTCCAGAACGAGTTCCTCATCGCCCGGAGTGGCGGTGACATCGTCGTCACGACGCCAGACCTGATCACGATGCTCGACGCCGAGACGGGCGAGCCGATCACGACCGAGCAGCTCCGCTACGGCTTCCGGGTCACCGTGCTCGGCATCCCCTCGCACCGGCTCTGGCGGACGGAGATGGGACTGTCCCTGACCGGCCCCAAGTACTTCGGCTACGACCTCGCGTTCCAGGCGATCGAGTCCCGGTACCCGGCGGCCCGTCCGGCGTCCTGACGGGCCCGTCGACCGGCGGCGCCCGACCGGACATGGGCGAGCCCGGTTCGGGTAGCATTGCCGCGGCATGGGGCCGGGACAGTCGATGGCCGGCGGCGATGATGAGAGCAGGAGTCACGAGCATGAGCGACGGCGCGATCAGTGTGGCGATCCCGACCCCGATGCGGCGGTTCACCGGCGGGGCATCGAAGGTCTCGGTCAGTGGCGCGACCCTCTCCGAGGCCCTGGCGGACCTCGGTCAGCAGTACCCGGACCTCGGCGGCCGGATCGTCGAGGACGACGGCCGGATCCGCCGCTTCGTCAACATCTTCGTCAACGGCAGCAACGCGCGGGACCTGCAGGGCGAGGCGACGCCGGTCAAGGCGGGCGACGAGCTGACCGTGATCCCGGCGATGGCGGGCGGCGCGGCGGGGTGAGCTACGCCGACGCCGGGACGCTCCGGCTGCCGCGGTCGATCCGCGACCGGATCGTCGACCACTCCCGGGCGGACCTGCCGCGCGAGTGCTGCGGGCTGATCGGCGGCCAGCCGGGCGACCTCGACCTGAGCGGCCCGCGGGTCGATCTCTTCCCGCTCCGGAACGCGGCGCCGGGGCTCGACTTCTACGAGATCGACGCCGACGACCTGTTCCGGGTCACGCGGGCACTGGACGCCGACGGCCGGGACATCGTCGCGATCTACCACAGCCACCCGACCGGCCCGGCCCGGCCGTCCGAGACGGACATCGAGCTCGCCTTCTGGCCGGACGCGTGGTATCTGATCTGCTCGCTGGACGACCCCGCCGCGCCGGACCTCCGCGCCTTCCGGATCGTCGATGGCGCCGTGAGCGAAGCCTCGGTCGAGGTGACATAAGCAAGCGTGACCGATCGATTGAACCCGAAGGTGGGAGAGTGATGGGCGAGACAGCGCGATTGCGAGGCCGGCACGTTGAGACCGTCGCGGTCCACGCCGGCGAACGGCCCGATCCGCCCGACTTCACCCCGACCGTCGCGCCGATCTACGCGACCAGCTCGTTCTCGTACCCGTCGTCGGCCGACCAGGAGGCCGTCTTCAACGAGGAGCGGCCCGGCTTCGTCTACAGCCGCTACGGCAACCCGACCGTCGCCGCCCTCGAAGGTACGATCGCCGCCCTCGAAGGGGGCGACGCCGCCGTCGCGACCGGCAGCGGGATGGCCGCGATCCATCTCGCGCTGCTCGGCGAGATCCAGGCCGGCGACCGCATCCTGGCCTCCAAAGATCTCTACGGCTCGACCTACGCGCTGCTGACCAACGTCTTCGGTGTCCTCGGCATCCCGACGACCTTCGTCGACACGACCGACCTCGACGCCGTCGCCGCGGCCCTCTCGGAGCTCCGGCCCCGCGTCGTCGTCGTCGAGACGATCTCCAACCCGTTGATGCGGGTGGCGAACATCCCGGCGCTGGCCGCCCTCACCCGGCAGCACCGCGCCCGGCTGCTGGTCGACAGCACGTTCGCCTCGCCGGCGATGGTCAACCCGCTCCGCCACGGCGCCCACGTCGTCGTCCACAGCACGACCAAGTATCTGTCCGGCCACGGCGACACGACCGGCGGCGTGATTGTGACCGATGAACTCCGCGCCCACGAGTTACGGGAACTCAACAAGCTGGTCGGTTCGCTGATGAGCCCGTTCACGGCCTGGCTGACCCAGCGCGGCCTGAAGACGATGCCGCTCCGCTTCGTCCAGCAGGCGGGATCCGCTCAGACCGTCGCCCGCTGGCTGGCAGCGCACTCGGCCGTCGCGAAGGTCAACTTCCCCGGCCTGGCCGATCTTGGAGGCGCGGCGGCGCAGTTCAACGGCGACCTGCGTGGCGCGATCCTGTCGTTCGACATCGCCGGGGCCGGCGCGCCGGAGGTGCACCGGTTCATGGACGCGCTCTCGATCTGCGTCCCGGCCACGACGCTGGGCGATGTCTACAGCCTGGTCCTCTACCCGGCGATGTCGTCGCACCGCGCCTACACCGCCGAGCAGCGGGAGGCGCTCGGGATCGGCGCCGGTCTCGTCCGGCTGTCGGTCGGGATCGAGCATCCCGACGACCTAATCGATGACCTCGATCATGCCCTCCGGGTGGCGGTCGGCGGCTGAGGACCTGGTGCGTTACCGACAGCCGTTCGGAAACCGGGCGCTGCGGGCCAGGCACCGAGGCCCCTCGGCAGCGCGAAAATAGACGGCGGGGCGTGCTCCCCGGTTGGCGCAAACCCGGGGGCTGAAGCCGCCCGGCTGAGGGATGATTGGCGAAGAGCGGAGAGTGGCATCGACGGTGTGGATAGAACCAGGAGTGTGATGCGGAATCCGGGTAAACGGTCGGTAGACTCGTGACCCCTCGGTGGCGGAGCAGACCTC
>CAXTHM010000100.1:0-11559 GCA_964244115.1 uncultured Thermomicrobiales bacterium | reverse complement strand
GTCAGCGCCTCGATCCGCCGGACGCCGGACGCGACGCTCGCCTCGGCGGTGATCACGATCGGGCCGATCTCTCCGGTCCGGCGGACATGGGTGCCGCCGCAGAGTTCCCGGCTGAAGTCGCCGACGCCGACCATCCGGACGACATCGCCGTACTTCTCGCCGAACAGCGCCATCGCGCCCTGGGCGACCGCCTCGTCATAGGAGGTGACGGCGGTCTCGACCGACGTGTCGGCGAGCACCTGCTGGTTGGCGATCCCGGCGACGCGGCGGACCTGGTCCGGCTCGATCCCCTCGACGCTGGTGAAGTCGAACCGCAGGCGATCCGGCGCGACGAGCGACCCGGCCTGATGGGTCTCCTCACCGAGGACCAGCCGCAGGGCGCGGTGAAGGAGGTGAGTGGCGGTGTGGTTGCGCCGGATCGCCTGGCGCCGCTCGGCGTCGATCGTCGCGAGCGCCTCCTCACCGGTTCGGACGAACCCCTCGGTGACGACGCCGCGATGGACGAAGATGTCGGGCGCCGGGCGGGACGTCGCGTCGATCCGGACGACGCCATCCTCGGTCCGGATCTCGCCGGTATCCCCGACCTGGCCGCCGGACTCGGCATAGAACGGCGTCCGGTCCAGCACGATCTCGACCGCGTTGCCCGCCTCGGCCATCTGGACCGAGCCATCCGGGTTCGCCATGCCGACGATGGTGCCGTTGGCCGACGTCGATTCCGGATCGTAGCCAAGGAACTCCGTCTTTCGGCCACCGGCCAGCTCGACATAGAGGTCGGCCCGGCCGCGAGCCGTGTCCTTGAACATCCCGCCCGCCCGCGACGTGACGCGCTGGGCATCCATAGCCGCCTCGAAGCCGTCTACGTCAATTGAGAACCCGGATTCTCGCGCAATCTCTGCCGTCAGGTCAAAAGGGAAGCCATAGGTGTCGTACAGACGGAAAACCTCCGATCCTGGAACTCGCAGATTTCGGATCGCAGATTCGATATCTGAATTTAGTTCGAAGACGTCGGAATTGTTCAAAACCGACTCGATTCCTTTCAGGGCAGGGTTATAGTTCTTTACCCCGTCAAGGAAGCGATCAAGACTCTCAGGAGTAAACATTGACCCTTGACCTGACGTGTTTTGGAGTGCCTGAGCCGCTTTCGTCGCATCTGATGACGGCCCGACTGGTAGCTCCGCCACTCGGTGTGTGAGTGCATCCAGAAGATGTTGGAGTCGGGTCATCCCGGCGTTTAGCGTCCGGCTGAACGATGCTTCCTCATGGCCGAGGAGCCGCTCGATCTGGCGCCGCCGCGAGACCAGGGTCGGGTACTCGTCGCCGAAGGCGTCGATCACGATCGCGGCCATCTCGGCCAGGAACGCCCGCTCGATCCCGATCCGGCGGCCGGCCCGGACGGCGCGGCGGAGGATCCGGCGCAGGACGTAGCCCCGACCCTCGTTGCCCGGCAGCACGCCGTCGGAGATCAGGAACGTACCGCCGCGGACATGGTCGGCGACGATCCGTAGGGCGCGGTCGATCTCGGCATTGACGCCGTAGGTCTTCCCGGCGAGTTCGGCGGCGCGCTGGATGATCGGCTGGTAGAGGTCGGTGTCGTAGAGCGACCGGGCGCCCTGCATCACCATCGCCAGTCGTTCGAGCCCCATCCCAGTGTCGACGTTCGGGCGGGGCAGCAGGGTCCGGGTGCCGTCCGGCGCCTGGAAGTACATCATGAAGACGTTGTTCCAGACCTCCAGGTAGCGCGGGTTGTCGCCGACCCCGGTGCCGGAGCCGTCATCGAAGTCGTCTCCCAGATCGAAGTAGATCTCCGAGTCCGGGCCGTTCGGCCCGCTGTCCCCGACCGGCCCCCACCAGTTGTCGGAGAGCCCGACGATGCGCTGGGTGGGGACGCCGATCTCGTCCCGCCAGATCCGCAGGGACTCGTCGTCGTCCGGGTGGATACTCGGGAACAGCCGATCCTCGGGCAGCCCCATCGTCTCGGTCAGGAACTCCCAGCTCCAGCGGAGCGAGTCGGCCTTGAAGTAGTCCCGGACCGAGAAGTTGCCGAGCATGAAGAAGAAGGTGTTGTGGGACTCGTCGCCGACCTCGTCGATGTCGACGGTGCGGAAGCACTTCTGGACCGAGCACATCCGGGCGGCCGGGGGCGTCTCCAGCCCGAGGAAGTACGGCGTCATCTGCTGCATCCCGGCCGAGGTCAGCAGGACGGTCGGGTCGTTGATCGGCACGAGCGGGGAGCTGGGTACGCGCTGATGCTGGCGCTCCTCGAAGAACGCGAGGAAGGCCTGCCGGATCGCGCGGGCGCTCATCCAGCCATGCCGGCTGGGGGACGCCGCCGCCGCGGGCACTCCGCCACCGGCTGCCACGGCATCGACCGCGAGGCGCGGGGAGGCGTGGTTTGGTCCGGAGAGATGCTGCCCGTCAGCCATGATGTGTCGTCCTCGTTCTGGGAAGCGCCGTTCTCGGCGGTCGCGAATACGGTGTCGGCCTTATGGTTTGACGCCTGATTGTGCCAGAGCCACGGCCCCTCCCGCAACGCCGCTGATGCCCGGGGACGATCATCGCTCGGCGTATCATCGCTACCGCTCGAAGCGATGCGCCGAAAGGGAAGATCCGACATGACACCGAGAGCGCCAGGGGCGCCACTCAACCGCGCCGCCGATCATCACTGCTTCGGCTGCGGCGACCAGAACCCGCACGGCCTCCGCCTGAAGTTCTACCGGTGGGAGGGAATCGACGATGGCGTCTATGCCGACTGGACCCCGACGCCGACCGAGGAGGGCTACGTCGGGATGGTCCACGGTGGCCTGATCTCGACTGTCTGCGACGAAGTGATGGCCTGGTCCTGCTACGCCCGGGAGATCTGGGGCATGACGGCCCGGCTGTCGGTCCGGTTCCGGCAACCGGTCCTGGTCGGGGAGCCATACCGGGCGACCGGCTGGGTCGTCTCGTCCCGGGGCCGGATGATCGAGGTGGCGGCCGAGATGCGGGATGGGCGGACCGGGCAGCTCGTCGCCGACGCGACGGCCCAGTTCATCCGCGTCTCCGACCACCAGTCCGCCGCCTGGGCCGCGCGGTATGGTGGACTCGAGGCCGACTGATCGTCAGTTCCGCTCGGGGTTCCGGGGCCGGTTGTTACGTGCGGTCCGGATCGGCGTCGGCGCGGGGGCCGGTTCCCCGGATTGGATGTCGTTCGTGCTCGTCTCGCTCGCCGTCTGAGCCGACTCCAGGATTCGGCTGGCCAGCGTCAGGATGTTGCGGATCCCATCCGGTCCGAGCAGGTAGAGCGCCAGTTCCGTTTCGACATCATCGAACGGGAGCGCGGCTGCTGGTCCAGCCGCCGATTTGTCCGCGCTCTCCTGCCGGTCGATCGCGCGGAGCCAGCGGCCAGCCTCACGGTCGGCGTCACGGAGGAGGGTGACGAGTCTGCCGGCCGCATCGCGACGGAGCTCGGCCGGGTCGCGGTCTCGCTCCGTGTCGCTGGCGGCGTTCACCGATGGGTCGACCCCGGCCAGGGCGGCGAAGGTCTGCGGGTCCGTCGCCAGCACGAAGGCACTGCCGCCGAGGTCGCCGGAGGCGAGCAGGCGGGGCCCAGGGACGTTGCGTGACAGGGCGACCTCGAGCGTCCGCAGGTCGGTCGCGTGGCGCTGCCGTCCGGCGGCGCCGCGTTTCCCGGGCAGGCTTGTCTCGTACCCGTAGATCAGAAAGGCGGCCGGACCGACCGACGACTCGAGCTGGACGGCGTAGACGGCGGTCTGGTCGTCGCGCTCGATCCGGTTCAGGGTCGGCACGAGCACCTCGGGGACGAGATCGAGTGAGAGTGTCTGGATGATGAAGCGAGCGGCGAGGAGATCGAGTGTGTCGTCTGAAGAGGAAGTCATCCCAGTCCCGTGTCGAAAGCGATCGATACCACCGGGCGGCGGCGCCGGAAACGATGCATCATCCTACCAGTCAGCGTCCCAGCCAGGACCGCCTCGGAATGGACCTGACGTGAGGTGGGCTGGAAAGGAGCCGCTCCGGTGGCGACGCAGACCGCTCCCCTGGCCCCTGTCCCGCTCATCGGCCAGCCGGAGAGGAGAGACGCGCCACCATCGAGTTGAGATCGTACGAGCGAGAATCGCGGTGATCCGAATCAGCGTCGGACAGGAGGGCAACCGGTGGGAGACGAGGCGGTGAGCGGTGAACGATCATCCGTCGACGACCGCGCGAGGATGGCCGAATCGCTGCTGGCGCGGGCGCGTGCCGCGGCGGAGGCGGCCTACGTGCCGTACTCGGACTTTCCGGTCGGGGCCGCCCTGATGACCGTGTCCGGCGACGTCTTCACCGGCGCGAACGTCGAGAACGCAAGCTACGGCCTGACCGTCTGCGCCGAACGGACGGCGGTCTTCGCGGCGGCGCTGGCGGGCCATCGCGAGGTCGTCGCGATCGCGGTCGCCGCTCCCCGGGCGCCGCGAGCCTCGCCGTGCGGCGCCTGCCGGCAGGTGCTGAACGAGTTCGCTCCGGCGGAGGGGGAGATGACGGTGGTCCTGGAGGCGGAGGACGGCTTCCTCACGACGACGCTGTCGGCGCTGTTGCCGATGGCGTTCGGTCCGCGCGATCTCGCCTGAGCCCATCGAGCGCCAGGACCCTCCAGAGCCGTCCCACCTCGCGCGGTCGCGCCGACGCCTGTGGTATCGTTCACCAGATGTACCGGCCCCCGGCCGGCCGAACGGCATGCCCGACATTCCGGGCGGCGGTGTGGAGTGAGACAAATGGCAACCGGAACAGTGAAGACCTTCTCCCCGTCTCAGGGCAGCGGCTGGATCCGGCCGGACGCCGGTGGCAGTCTAATGTACGTCCACAAGAGCGGCATCGTTCGCACGGTCGCCGATCGCTCTGCCTCCCTGGAGGTTGGCCAGAAGGTCGAGTATCAGGTCGGACAGCGTGAGAAGGGTCCGTCCGCGATCAACGTCACCGTCGTCACCGGAGCGTAGTGCGACTGCCCAGAACGATCGAACCGACAGACGATGACGGCCTGGCAAAAGCTGCCAGGCCGTCATCGTCTGTCTGGGCTGAGATGCCGACGCCGACTATTGCCGGGTCGGATACCCGTAGCCCGGATCGCCGAACTGGTGGGCAGACTGAGCCAAGGCCGTTGGTCGGGTCCCCTCGCGGGTCGCGGTGAACAGCCCACCGAGCCCGAGCAGCGCCACGATGACCCCGACGGCGAGATCGAGGAACGGGACCGGGATCAGGCGGAGCAGGGCGATCAGGGTGACGCCGATCACCATCGCGAGGATGTTGTAGCCCCGTCCGTACGATCGCCAGCCGCGCGGCAGGATCGTCCGCCCGATCGCCATGCCGACGAAGACCTGGCTGAGATAGAGGGCGATGCCGAACAGCACCAGCGCGACGATCGAGACCGGGATGCCGATCAGCGTCACGACCAGCACGAGGGCGAGCACCGGGACCAGTACGATCGCGACGACGCCCGCGATCAGCGTCGCGGGGAACCGCCGCCGGACGCCGTCGGCGACCGCGGAGGAGGCGACCGGCGCCACGAGGACGACGACCAGCCCGGTCATCAGCATGCTCAGGAGCCGGACGATGTCCCAGACCACGCCACCACCGACCGAGACGCCAGCCGCCGAGGGTCCGCTCGGGTCGGAGCGCTCGACCGGCCCGGTCAGGGTTGCGGTGTCGGCGATCGTCGCGTCGGAGTCACTGTCGTAACGGATGGCGCCGGATACGACCGTCGTCCCGAGGACATCGAGGTCGTCGACCGCCACGAGGATGTCCTGACTGACGACGGCGTTCGTCAGCGTGAGCGTGTCGGCCTGCCCGCGGATCTGGCCACCAACCTCGCCGAGGATGTCGACATCCTGGACGGCGATGATCAGGTCACCCGTGACGCGGGCGCCGGCCTCGATCCGGAGACGCTGGGCGGCCACGACGAGATCCCCACCGACCGTCCCGGTGATGACGACATCCCGGGCCGCCATCCGCGCCGACCGCTCGATCGTCCCGGCCAGCCGGACATCGTTGGCGGCGACGTTGACGTTGCCGCCGACCCGGGCGGTCTCGCCGAGGTCGAAGTCCTGTGTCGCCGAGATGAGGTCGCGGCTGGCGGTGCCGTTGAACGTGACGTCGTTGCCGAAGATGTAGGCGTCCTCGTCGATCGTCTGCTCGGCGCGGATGGTCGTCGTGTCGTCGGTCAGCAGCACCGCCGCCGACAGCAGTGGGACGCCGACGAACAGGGCCAGCGTCAGCGCGACCAGCGCCGCCGTGGCGCGGCGCGAGCGGTCCCGCAACCGGAACCGGGGACTATGAGACCGGTCGCGCCGGATGTCCCGAGGTGATGCCCGCATGCGTTCGCCCTCCACAGGGTTGGGTCCAAGGGTCGGAACCGGCCCGGATGGCGACCAGGCCGGGAAGCGATCGCGGGAACCGATCGGATGGCGGGCACTCCGGTCTGTGCGGTGTCGATGCTCAGGATAGACGAAACCCTTCGGACTGGGGACGACCCGGACGTCTCGGTCAGACGGCGGAGGCAAGCGCATTGGCGAGACGGAGCCAGCGGCTCAGGATGAAGCCCCACATCTTCGCCACGGAGCGGTTCGTGAAGACCGCGACGGCGAGATCGAGCCGGGGGTCGGCCCAGACCAGCGTCCCGGCCTGGCCGAAGTGGCAGAACGTCTCCGGCGAGGTCAGTTCCCCGGACCAGTGCCGCCGTTTGGCGCCCTTGACTTCCCAACCCAGACCCCAGCTCGCGTCCCGCCACCAGACTCGGCCACTGCTGACCCCGCCGGGGAGCCCGGCCGTCTGGTTCCGGGTCATCTCCGCGCGGGCGGCCCAACTCAGTCCGACGGTCTCGGGGGCGGGGTCCAGGAATGCGGCGGCGAACAGCGCGAGGGATCGCGGGGTGCCGTAGGCTCCTCCCCAGGGTAGGGCCATCTCTCGCCACCAGGCGCTGTTGTAGCTCTCGATCGGCGTCCCGCCGTTCGCGGCGTCGGTGAGCACCGCCAGCCGCTCGATCTGCTCGGTCGTCGGCCGGACGACGATGTCCGCCAGGTCGGGATGGGTCAGCGTCCGACGTCTGACGTAGCGCCAGAACTCCTCGCCGACCGCTCGCTGGGTGACCTCGGCCAGGATGGCGAACCCGGTGTTGGAATAGCCGACGGTCGAGCCCGGCGAGTATGCCGAGCGGGCCCGGGTGTGCGCCCCGGTCATCTCGGCGAGGGTGGGGACCTCGGGCAAGCCGGCTCGGGACCCGCCGAGATCTTCGCCCGCCCCGCTCGTATGGCTCAGGAGCTGGCGGATCGTGACCGCGGAACGGGCCTCGAGATCGGCCACCCCCGAGGCGCCCTCCGCGAACTCCGGCACGAATCGGACGACCGGTTCGTCGAGACTCAGGAACCCGTCCTCGGCTGCGGCCAGCGCACCGGTGGCCGCGATCGGTTTCGTCACCGATGCCAGTCCGAACAGGGTCGTCTCCCCGACCGGGACACCGGGGCGGGCCGCCCCGGCGTAGCGCTCGGCGACGATCTCGCCCCGGTAGGCGACCGCGACGGCAGCCCCGGGGACGCCTCCGGGATGGATCCACTCATCGATCTGCCCGACCGCGTCGCGCAGCCGTGCCGCTGTGTCCGTCAAAGGGAGAGTCCATCCTGTCTGGGAATGACCATGAATGACATTCCGTCCGTCTCGGCGCGAGTTGGTAGCATAGCGGGCGTCGCAGATGACCGTCCGACGGCATCGTCGGACGGGGGATCATGATTCGCCGCCTGACCCAGCCACCGAAGGAGTTCCGGACCATGACCGCTACGACCCCATCCCGGACGACGTTCCTCCATCCCGAAGGACCGATCATCGAGATCGTCCCGTCGCCCGAGGACATGGACGAGCGAGCGGCGGAGATCGTCGCCGGTGCCGTCAGCGGCGGCAACGCCGGGACGATGGCCCTGCCGACCGGTGGGACGCCGGTCGGGCTCTACCGATTACTGAGCGAGCGGATCAGATCCGGCAGCCTGGATCTCGAGGGTGTCCTCGTCTTCCAGCTCGACGAGTTCCGCAACCTGCCGAGCGATCACCCCCAGAGCTTCGCTGCCTGGTTGCGTGGGCAACTGCTCGACACGGCCGGGATCGGCGATGACCGGTTCCACCGCGTCCCGGCGATCGCCGGCGATCCCGATGCGGCCGGTGCGGAGTTCGAGACGCTGATCGACCGGGCGGGCGGGCTGGATCTGGCGGTCCTCGGTCTGGGCGACAACGGCCATGTCGCCTTCAACGAGCCCGGCTCGGCGGTTGACAGCCGGACGCGCCTGTTGGCGCTGTCCGAGGCGACGATCGAGCAGACGGCGCGGACCTGGCCGGTGGGGCAGGACGTCCCGCGGGAGGCCGTCACGATAGGCGTCGGAACGCTGCTGGAGGCCCGGGCCATCCTCCTGCTCGTCAAGGGCGTGGCGAAGGCCGGGATCGTCCGCAAGGTCCTGATCGACGAGCCGACGCCCGATGCTCCCGGCAGCTTCATGCGACGGGCCGGGGGGCGGCTCACCGTCGTGCTGGATGAGGCGGCGGCGTCCGGTATCCAGGATTCGCTTGCCATCTGGCCGAGCGTGCCCAACCGCCCCTGATCGCTACCAGCCTGAGGTGTCGGGCTTCCCCGCCGGGCGGACCGTGTGCAAGTGCGCGAGGACGTCGAGGTGGAGCCGCGGTTCGACCGAGGCGACATAGCCGAACCGGTTCCGGGCGACCGGCTTGTTGTACTCGTGCGGCTCACCCCAGAGGTCCGAGAACATGCCGCCGGCCTCACGGACGATCAGGTCGGTCACCACGGCGTCCCACTCGCCACCGGACAGCCAGCCGTCGGTGGTGCCGGCGATGAAGACGTCGAACGCCGGCGGCCCACCGTCGGCCGGGAAGAAGTGGCGCGGGTGGAAGCCGGGCCCGATCACGGCGACATGGTCGACTGGCAGTCCGGCGAGCGCGGCTTCCAGCGCCGGCACGATCGCGGGGGCGCCGAAGTAGGGGGACGTCACGACGCGCGGCGCATGGATCGGACGGTCGAGTCGGACCCGCGTGACCGCGTCGTCCGGTGAGAGCGACCAGGTCCCGTGGCCGGCGACGGCGTAGAGGAGATGGCCGGTGGGCGGGTGGCAGGACACGGCGACGGCCGGGGCGCCGTCGACGACCAGCCCGACGAAGACATCGAAGTCGTCCGATCGGGCGACGAACTCCCGCGTCCCATCCAGCGGGTCGACGATCCAGACCCGCCTTCGCGCGAGGCGGGTCTGGTCGTCGAGCCCTTCCTCGGTCAGGAGGCCGTCGTCCGGAAAGGCGGCGATGATCGTCGCGCGGATGGCGGCGTCGCTGGCGAGGTCGGCGACCGTCACCGGGGAACCGTCCGGCTTGGCGTCGGAGCTGAACCCTTCCTGGGCACTGTAGACCGGCAGGATTGCCGCCGCGCCGGCCCGGGCGGCGGCGATGGCCGTTTCGAGTTCCGGTCGGTAATACGGAGGTGGGTTCTCGGGTAGGAGATCGATCGGCTTCAAGAAGTTCTCCCCTGGGGTTCGACGAGAGCGCCGCGGGACCTCGATCGGAGACTCCGGCAAGGGTATCGTATGCGTCGCGCGCCGGCGGGGTGCTCGCCGGACCGTCCGATCAGGAATCGTTCACCTCGGGAGTGCGTCATGAGCCGTCAGGACCTCGAATCGCGCCGGATCGCCCTCGTCATCGGCATCGTCGCGGCCGCATCGCTGTCGTTCGTGGCGAACTATTACGCCGCCACGTTCGTCGAGGTCGGTGCGCTGACCTTCGCGGTCGGGACCCTGACCTTCGCCCTCGGGTACACCCTCGCCGATTACATCCGCCGGTATCACGGCCGGGTCGCGACGATCATCGCGGTCGCCGCCGGAGCCGCCGGGACCCTTGCGTACACGCTCGTGTTCGACGGTGGCCTCGGCCGGATCGTGCTGGCGAGTCTCTGCTCGCTGGTCGTGGCGTCGTCCGTAGATATCCGGATCCAGACGGTGCTGCTCGGTGGGCCGATCTGGAGGCTGGTCCTCGTCTCCAACGCGGTCAGTCTGGCCGTCGACACGGTCGTCTTCACGCTGCTGGCGTTCTACGGCGTGGAGGGCGTCGGTATCGCCAGCCTGATCGGCGGCGACTACCTGGTCAAGATGATCATGTCCCTGGTCTCGGTGCCGATGATCTATGGCGTCACGATGCTGGTCCCATTCCGGCCCCTGATCCCTTCCCGGGCCGGGTAGCTTCCCGGTCGAGCGATCGAGGTGAGCGACCCCCTTTTGGAAACCGTGCGGGTACGCTATTGTGCGCTGGTGCGGTATCGGCAACGCTTGTCCCGTTTCCGGCCATTCGGTCGATGGCGACGAGGACCGATGCGACACCGTCTGGACTGCCGTCGCTTGGGGTGAAGGGGATCGATCATGGCCAGTGGGTTCGCATCGATCAGGTGGAGCCGCGTCATCAGGCTCGCGGCGGTTGGCATGCTCAGCGTCACGGTCCTGGCCGCCTGCGGTGGCGGGGATGACGAGGAGGACGCGACCGCGACGACGGCGTCAGGTGGCGCTGCCCAGACCACGACCGCGCCGAAGCCGACGACCGCCGCGGGCGCCGCCACGCCAGCCGTCGCCGCGACGCCGGGTGGAGCCGGCACGGCGACGGCGGGTGGGACGCCCGTCTCGATCGTGCCCGTGTCCGGCACACCGATCACCGCCGTCCTGGTCGAGGCGACCCCCGCGGACCCGGGGACGCCGATCGCCATCGTACCGGTCGGCGAGACGACGATACCGGCCGGAACGCCGATCATCATCGAGTCGATCGCCGGGACGCCAGTCACCGGCGGCACACCGGTCGCCGTCGTCCCGATCGTCGTCGCCACCCCCACCGAAGCGCCGGCTACCGTCGAGGCCGCCACACCCACTGAGGTCGCAACGCCCGTGATCGTGGCGACACCCGTGATCGTGGCGACGCCCGTAATCGTGGCGACACCCGTAATCGTGGCGACACCCGTAATCGTGGCGACACCCGTAATCGTGGCGACACCCGTGATCGTGGCCGCGACCCCCGAACCCATTCTGGTCACTTCTGACGCAACGCCGGTCGGGGTGGGGACTCCGGAGATCACGACCCCGGCGTCCGGGACGCCCGAGGCCACGCCGGTCGCATAGCGCTCCATGCGTTCGGGAATCTCGACCAACAGGAGGATGGGCCGACCCAGCCGGGTTGGCCCATTCTCCTGCCTTCCTGATGCTCCGGTATCGTCAACCGATGATCCTTAAAAGGTCTGCTCCGGCTCAACTGGTCGCTCACTCGCCCCGTGCGACTTACGCTGCACTGTGGTCCGGTAGGCGATGTCGGGCAACCCTTTCGATAGCCGCGGTGACGCTTGGTACGGAATCCGGGTTGACGCTTGGTGCGTGACCCCAGGTTCGTGCTGCTCCCCTCTTCGGGCACCTGTGAACCGCAGCGTAGCGAGAGCCGCGTCAGCAGGCGATACCGAATCCGGGTATAGACTCCCCTCTCCGGGCGGTGAGGAGCCGAAGCCGCCTTTGGCGGGTGAGCGAC
>CAXTHM010000099.1:0-11718 GCA_964244115.1 uncultured Thermomicrobiales bacterium | reverse complement strand
CCGCTCCCCCCAGCGCAGCGAGACCCCTCTCCGGCTCACCTGCTCGCTCACCCGCCAAAGGCGGCTCTCGCTGCGCTGCGGCTCGCAGGTGCCCAGAGCGGGGAGCAACGCCGACCATCGAGATCAGGTTCTTCCGGGAACCCGATGCATCTTCGAAGTCAGCAGGAAGGCGAAGCCGACCAGCATGAAGCCCCTCTCCATCCGCAGATGGGGAGGGGTTGGGGTGGGGTAAGTGGGCGACCGATAACGCAGCCGTCCCTTTCGCATCTCCGGCCGGCTGGCTATGATGCCCCGCTGACGCCGATGCCGCACCGACACGCGCGGCATCACGAGAACGAGACGCGGGAGGCGACGACGTGACGCTCGATGACGGTCAGTTGGGACGGGCCTGGGAACTAGCCGAGGGGTTCGTCCGGGATGGCTCGCTGGAGACGGCGGGGCTGGGGATCGCGACCAGTGCCGGGACGACCTCGCGGCTGTTCGCGGCGGCGGGGCAGCCGGAGCTGACCGACCGGCACCTGTTCCTGCTGGCCTCGATCTCCAAGCCGATTACCGGGCTGGCGATCATGCGGCTGGTCGAGCAGGGCAGGCTGACCCTGTCGCAGCCGATCCAGCAGATCATCCCGGAGTTCGCGGCCCCGGGCAAACCGGACGTCACGGCCTGGCACCTGATGACCCACACCAGTGGCCTGCCGGACCTGGCGTGGGAGCGAGCCGGGCAGGACGACTACACCGAGGCGGCGCTGCTGGCCCAGAGCTACCGGGCCGTACCGCGGTTCTGGCCGGGCGCGCACTGGCAGTACAACACCCTGACGTTCTTCCTGCTCGGTCAGCTCGTCGAGCGGCTGGACGGCCGGCCGCTGGAGACGTTCCTGCGGGAGGAGATCCTTGGGCCGATCGGCGTCAGCGGGATCGGGCTCGACCCGGCGACTCTCGACCGCCCGGCGGTCACGCCGCAGGGGATCGCGCCGTCCGGCCTGATGACCGCCGAGCAGGCGATGCAGGTCATGATCGGCGCGGCGATGCCCGGCGCCGGCTTCTGGAGCGACATGGCCAGCCTGCTCGGGCTCGGCCAGGCGCTGCTCCGGGACGCCCGCGACGGGCAGGCCCGGGTGCTGGCCCGGCCGACGCTCGAGCTGATGACGACGCTCCACACCGAGGGCATCCCGAAGTACGAGGTGCCGTCCACGACCGACGGCCGCTACGGGCTGACCTGGCACAAGCCGACGACGCTCCGGGAGCGTACACTGCCCGGCTCGGCCGGCGCCTTCAACCACTCCGGCGCGACCGGGACCGTCCTCTGGGTCGACCCGGACGCCGACCTGGCCGTCGTCTTCCTGACCAACCACTGGGGGATCGGCGACGATTACTGGAGCCGCTGCCTCCAGGCCGTCTATGCTGCCTGGCGCCCATAGCGCCCCCACGCTTCCCACGACGTTCCGACAGGCCGTCTATGCTGCCTGGCGCCCGTAGCGCCCAGCCGCTTCCCACGACGTTCCGAACGCATTTACCCGAAGGAGACCCGTCGCATGATCCGTCTTGCTCTGCTCGGCTTCTGGCACGTCCACGCCAACGATTACGTCAAGGAAGCGGCCGAGAACCCGGATACGGAGATAGTCGCCGTCTGGGATGACGACGCGGAGCGCGGCCAGGCCGGCGCCGACGCGCTCGGCGTCCCGTTCCACGCCTCGCTGGAGGACATCCTGGCCCGATCGGACGTCGACGGCGTGATCGTCACCACCGCGACGACGCTCCACCGCGAGGTCATCCCCGCGGCGGCGCGGGCCGGCAAGCACATCTTCACCGAGAAGGTCCTCGGGGTGACGCTGGACGAGGCTCGCATGATCGCGGATGCGATCGAGCAGGCCGGGGTGATCGCGATCGTGGCGCTGCGCTGGCTGCCGACCGGCGCGGTCCGGGCGACGCTGAGCGCCGTCCAGGAGGGCCGGCTGGGCGACCTGATCGAGACCCGGATCCGGATCGCCCACGACGGCGCCATCCGGACCCCCGAGAACCCCGAAGGCTGGCTGCCGGTCCGGTTCTACGACCCGGCCGAGGCCGCCGGCGGGCTGATGATCGACCTTGGCGCCCACCCGCTCTACCTGACCCGCCTGCTGCTGGGCATGCCCGAGTCGCTCTACGCCACCTACGGCAACATCACCGGCCGGGCGTCCGAGGATCAGGCCGTCGTCACGATGAGGTACGCCAGCGGAGCGATCGGCGTGGCCGGGACATCCGCCGCCGGCCGGGCCCCGATCCTGTTCGAGATCTTCGGGACCAAGGGGCACATCCGCTGGGACGGCCCCGGCACCCCGCTGATGATGATCGGCGGTGAGCGGGACAGCGGCTGGGAGGAGATCGGCGACGTCCCCGAGGACGAGCCGACGCAGTTCAACCAGTTCGTCGACCACGTCCAGCGCGGCCAGCCCAACCCGTCCAACCTCGCCCTGGCCGTCGATCTCAGCGCCCTCGCCGCCGCGGCCAACGAGAGCGCCGCGACCAACCGACCGGTGAGTCTCGGGTCGTAGCGTCGAGCGAGACGCACCGGAATGGCGGTCGGGCTCGCGACCGTCGACCCGACGACAACGGCCCGGCGCACCGTGCGCCGGGCCGTTGTCACGAGATGCGTCGGGGTCACATAACGATCAGCGGCTAGAAGTCTCCGCCACCGAAGTCGCCGCCGCCGAAATCGCCGCCGCCGAAATCGCCGCCGCCGAAGTCACCGCCGGTGTCGCCACCGACGTCTCCCCCGGAATCGGCTCCGGAGTCCGCGCCGGCATCCCCGCCGGTATCGCCGCTGTCGTCGGCCGCGACGTCATCGCCGCCGGCCTCGGAACCCTCGCCGGTCTCGTCGTTGTAGCCCGAGTCGTTGAAGAACGAGTTGGCGATGGCCGAGCCGATCACGACACCGGCGACCGAGCCGAGCAGCGAGCCGGCGATCATGCCGCCCATCCCCATGCCGCCGCCCTGCTGGCCACCGTTGCGGCCGAGGGCGCGCTCGACGGAGCCCGGCTGGCGCATCTCGGCCCGGGTGGCCGTCCGGGCCAGCGACTGTGGGTCGGTCTGCGTGTTCTGGCCGCGCTCGCTGGCCGGCATCTCCTGCTGGAGATCGCTCAGCACTAGCTGGCGCTGCTCGGGCGTGAGCTGCGCGAACGCCTCGGCGTGGGCCTGCTCGATCGTCTCGGGCGGCGCCGTCCGCAGCATGTAGCGGTAGCGGGCGATCGCCCGCTCATCCTCGCTCTGCGGCCCCCGGCGCCGGGGCGCCTCGCCGTAGCCACCGCGACTCGCGGGCTGGGCCGTGTTGCCGGTGTCGTACCACGGGCGTCCGCCCTGGCTCTGGTTCTGGCCCTGCTGGCCCTGCGGTTCACGGCCCAGCAATCGATCGAGAAGTCCCATGGATGTCTCCTTGTCCGGCGACCCGAGGTTCGGACCGCCGCTCGGGGACGTTGATGATGGCTGACGACCATATCCCCTGCCGGGATGGTACCCGCACGGCGTGTGCCGACTGTCACGGGAGCGTCACGAGACGATGGCTCTCCGGTGGCTGAGTCAGGGATCGCCCATCCCGACCCTGGCGACGATGAACGCCATCGCCCGGCGGGTGAGTGCGTCGAGGGGCTGTCGCCCATCGAGCACGAGATCGGCGAGGATCGCGTCGATGTCTGCGATCGTCGCCTCCAGCCGGTCCCAGTTCGCCAGGACATCCCTGCCCCAGCGTAGATCGCGCGCGGCCAGGCGACTCCGCCGCTCGGACGCGGGCACATCGAGCCTGACGACCAGATCGGCCGCCGGGACGGGCCGCATCGCGTCGACGATCATGATCGGCCGGAGCGCGTAGGTCATCACGGAACCGGACGCGGACCGGGTCATCGTCGGGAAGTCGAACCGGGGCGTCTGGACGAGCGTGCCGTCGCTCCCGACAAGGTCGACCCGCAGTCGATCCCAGTCCCACCGGTAGGGGGACGAGGGGTTGACGGCCAGGCCCTCCCCGATCAGGTAGAAGTCAGCCGGGACCCGATCGGCCCGGTCACCGCCGATCGCCTCGACCAACTCTTTCGCCAGGGACGATTTCCCGCTGCCGCTCCCCCCGCAGATGCTAAGGACCAGCCGGTTTCCGTTCAATGCGTCCTCCCCGCGGGTTGCCGGGTCTTGTATCGAACCCATTGTCACTGGCACCGGGGGTGCGTCGGGGTCGTCACCGGCGCGTCCGTCCCGATCAGCGGTCGCCGGACAGCACCCACAGTACGGGAGGGCAACGTGAGCACGATAGGACCGATCGCCCTGCACCAGGCCCTCGACGGCCTGCGATTCCCCGCGACGAAGGAGCAGATCATCGCCCACCTCGACGGGAGTGAGAACGCCGCTATCGTGCGGTCGAAGCTCGAGGAGATGCCGGACGGCGAGTATCAGGACCTCGAAGAGGTCGACTCCGCCCTCGCCGACGAGCAGTACTGAGCGGACCGGCAACGGCCTGGCATCGTCGGTGAAACGCTACCCCGGCGGCCTGAACGCTGGCCGCCGAATGACTACCGAGAAGGGGAACGACATGGCGAAGATCAACCCGATCGAACTGCAGAAGCACCTCAAGGGGCTGGACTACCCGGCCAGCAAGGACGACATCGTCAGCAAGGCCGAGTCCAACGGCGCCGATGACGAGATGCTCAAGACCCTGCGTGGGATCGAGGACGGCACGTACGAGAAGCCGACCGACATCAACCACGCCGTCTCGGAAGTCTAGCGACCGCGGCCATCGACACGACCAGGACGGAAGGGCCGGAGGCGACATGCCTCCGGCCCTTCCGTCCTGGTCGTGATCGTTCGACCTGTTCTCATCGGCGATCACGGCGTCAGGGATGTCCTGGTCAGGGGCCAACCTCGGTGATCTGAGGCAGAGGAGCGTAGAAGCTCTTGAAGGTGTTGTTCTCCAGCACGGTGCCATTCTCGTCCGTCACCGTCCGGTCGAGTTCGACGTTGACGCCGGTTTGGGATTTCTGGAGCTCGCGGCGCTCACCGTGAGCCAGGTCGTCGTTGGTGCGAGTCTGCGGGGCCGGAGCGGGGATCGGGTCGCCGACACGCGGCGCGGGGACCTCGATCTGCCAGCCGGTCGGGGAGCCGTAGAGCTGGGCGACGATCGACGCGCCGGTGTTGACCATCTGCAGCAGCAGCCAGGCGTCGGTCGTGTTGGTGAACTTCAGGTCCAGCGCCGTGCCCCCGGCTTCGGACTCGTCCAACTGGTAGATCGCGGCATCGACGCCGATCGGCCAGCCGTCCAGCTCGTAGAAGGCGACCCGAGCCGAGTGGGGGTGCCACTCCTCGAAGTGCAGCCCGGCGTAGAGGGCGGCCCGGTAGACGGTCGTCGAGACCTGGCAGACTCCGCCACCGATGTCGTCGGCGAACCAGTCGCCCTTGATGATCTTGCCGGTGACGTAGCCGCGATCGAGCGTGATCGCGCCGAGGGAGGCGTTGAAGGAGAACTCCTCACCGGGGGCGATCACGGTCTGGGACACCCAGTAGGCCGCGACACCGACGTTGGTCGCCCGGGCCTCGGCCGACCCGGCGAAGGACGAGTCCCCCGCGGCGACGAGGGCGGTGATCCCGAGATCGCCCAGTTTGGCGCTGTCGATCCGGGGCTCCACGGGCACGAGCGTGACCTTGACCTCGCGCGTGTCGGTGTCGGCCGCGGCGATGACCTGATCGACGAGCGCGTCGCGGTCGACCATGTGACCCCGCGTGCTCTTCTTCGTCGCGTAGAGGCCGCCATCCCAAGCGAGCTGAGCGTCGGTCGCCGGCTCCCAGAGCTCGTCGACGATCGGGCCGACGACCTGGTCGATCCACCACGGGTCGAGCCATGGGTCATCGGCGAGGACATCGTCGGGCATGACGAGCCCCCCCGTCAGGTCCTCGGTGGCGATCACCCAGCGCGTGCTTCCCGACGTGACGGTCACCGGGTCGGAGGTCAGGCGGACGACCTTGTCCTTGGTCGCGGTCAGTTGGGCGGCGGTGATATCCGCCGTCAGCGCGACGAGGGGGACGTCGGCATCGAGCGGCACGAGCGACTGGGCGGCGTTGACGACGATCTCCCGGGCGGCGCCGAGGTCGACGTAGCGGCCGGGCTCGTCGGTGATCACGGTCATCAACGGGCCAGTCCCGTCCAGGTGGGCGTTGACCGGCGCAACGGAGATCTCGCCGTCGAGCTCGGCGAGGAACTGGTTGAGGACGCTGTGATCGAGGCTGACCGGCAGCGGGATGGTGGCGCTGTCCGACCAGGGCAGCAGCGTCGACGCCCGGGCGCCGGCGTCCTCACGGCCATGACCGATCACGCTCGCGGACAACTGGCTCCAGTCGACCTTGACGCCGAGCTGCTCGGCATTGGCGACCCACGACTGGTCGCCGAGCCGGAAGGTGACGAGGGCGTCGAGGGTGGGCTGGACCCGCTGCTGGATCTGGGTGACAGCCTCGGCCGCCGTCAGCCCGGCGAGATCCTGGCCGAGGACGGTCGTACCGGGGTAGACCCGGTCGATGTACCGTGCCGGGAGCGCGGCCGCGATCGCCGTCGCGGTCACCGCGGCGATGCCAGCGCCAGCCAGCACCCGACGGGTCATGCGTGTCGATGGCCTTGGCGCCCCGAGTAATCGTTCCACGACCAGATCCCCCCGAATAGCGACTCGCAGCCTACCATACCTATCATTTGGAAAGCAGGGTCCGGACACCGCTGTCTCTGCGCGGCGCCATCCTTGGTCGGGGGAGCGCACGGCACAGGACCCGAGGCGACTGCCCCGGGTCCTGTCTGATCGATCTCCCCGGATTCGCATCCTCGGGGCGGGTCTCCCCATGACCGGTGCGGACCGCATGCGCGATCAGGAGATCAGGTCATCCTTCGCGACCGCCAGGTAGACGGTGTCGCCATCGACCCGGTCGATCTGGTCGGCGCCGGCGTACCGGTCCGACGCGAAGAGGCCCTTGGCGTCGATCCTGATGAAGCCGACCCGGGTCAGGCGCGAGTAGGCTGGCTCGGGGACGTTCGGCTCCCGGCCGCCATCGGCCGTCGTGCCGACGACACCAGCGATGCCGGCGCCAGCCCCGATCCCACTCGACCCACCGGTGCCGATCCCGCCCGGAATCGGGATCACGCCGACGCCCTCGGCCATGTCGCCCCCGTCGTCGACGGTCGCGGAGGACGTGTCGCCCGACTTGAGCGAGCGGACCTTGCCGATCTCATCGCCAGTGGAATCGACGACCTTCATGCCCTCGCGGACGTTCGTGAGCGTTTCCGTCGAGGAGACATCGCCGAGCGGGCTGGTGTTGTCGGTACTGGCGCTGATCGAGTCGCGAGCCGTGTAGCCGGCCGAGCCGACCGTGGTCGCGTCGGTGCCGACCTCACCGGTCGTCGTCCTGCTCTCGGTTACGACCCGGCTCCCCCCGGCGGCCAAGCCACTGGCGGTCTGGCCCAGGTCACTCCCGGATTCCCCGCGGATCGTCGCTGACGTGTCGCCGATCCGGTCACGGGACGTGTCCACGATCGTCTCGCCCGTCCCGTGGGTACCGCTGGCCGCGGAGACACCGGCCCGGACCGAGTCACCGAGGGAGTGGTCGACCGTATCGCCGTCCGAGACGTAGGCGCCGACCGGACCGGTGCTGCCCTGGCTGGCCGACATCGTCGTGTCGGGAGCCTCGAAGGAGGGGGTACCCTCGCGCTTGTACTCCCGCAGCGGGCGCTGACCGAGGTCGGCCGCCTCGGCGACGGAGCCGTGCAGGCCGGATTCGCTCGTCACCCGCTCGCCCTGATCCGACTCGCCCAGTCCAGTCGTCGAGGCTGAGGTCGCGATCCCGCCGGCGCCGCCGCCCATGTAGCCGGCGGCCGGCTCCAGCCCGACGCGGTCCCGTGGATTGGGAACGTTATCCTCGACCCGACCGTCGCGGATCTCGAAGACCTCGCCGTCATTGCCGACCATCTCGCGACCGCTGTTACGGATCGGTCCGTCGTTCTGTCCGTCACTCATTCGGAGACTCCTTCGGTGGCTGGGCATCGGGCCCGGAAGACGTCAGCGCCGACCCGCGGGGAAGAAGATGGAGTACGTTTGCGGGACGGAGCGACGATGCCTGAAACCTCGATGACATCCTGTCCGACATGGCGCAAAGGGTATGCCACTTGACGATCCCTTCCGGTGAGACACGCTGGGTCAGATCATCGGCGCCGGGCGACCCATGAACCGCGCACCACGACGACCCCGAGCCCGGCGCGCCTCGGCACTGACCAGATTCCTGCGCTGGGTGGCCGGCATCGCCCTGCTGCTCGTCGCGCTCTATGTCGCGGTCCGCGCGTTCGCGGACCCGGAATGGGCACTGCCGGCGGTCATCGGGTTCGCCGGCGCGATCACCGTGCTGGCCCTCCTGAGCGGGCAGCGACGCCTGCGCCGCCGCCGAACGCTCGGCCGACTGATCTCGGGGACGCCGACGGAGTTCGAGGAGACCGTCGCCCGGATGATGCGGGATCAGGGGTTTCGCGGGGTCCGACGGACGGGCGGTGCCGGCGACCTGACTGCCGACGTCGTCGCGACCGACCGGGCCGGCCGGACGGTCGTCGTCCAGTGCAAGCGCTACCAGCCGGGCAAGACGGTCGGCTCCAAGGAGTTGCAGACCTTCATCGGGATGCAGCGCATCCACCATCAGGCCGACTACGGGCTCTACGTTACGACCTCCGGCTTCACCCGTCCGGCCCGGGAGCTGGCCGAGCAGCACGGCATCACGCTCGTGGACGGCGTCGCCCTGACGGCGGCCCTCACCGGCGGCCAGCGCCCGACCTGGATGCGCCGCTGACCCGGCTCAGCCGCGACTAGACCCCGTCCTCCGGCAGCCGCTGGCCGCCGCGATGGGCGGGCAAGGTCGGACCGTCGAGGTAGTTCTGGAACGATCGGTAGAGGTCGGCGGGGAGGTCGTCCCAGCGGAACCAGCCGATCGCCGTCGATTCGGACGAGACCTCCAGGGCCTGATCCGGGTCGTCCGGCTCGGCGGTGAACCAGAGCGTGACGTTGTGCTTGCCATCGGGATGGATGTCGTTCGTGACGCAGGCGAAGACCGGTTCCCGGATCGTCAGGCCGCTCTCCTCATGGACTTCACGGGCACAACTCGTCTCGGGCGCCTCACCGGGGTCGATGTAGCCGCCGACCGTCGACCAGCTTCCCGCGCCGTGATAGCGCCGCCGGACGAGCAGGACCTCGCTGCCTCCGCGGCTGTCACGAGTGACCACGACCGCAACCCCGACGCCGACCCGCTGCGCCCCGTGTTCGCTCATCGACTCGTTCTCCCTTGCGCCATTCGCCCCACATCCCTTGGAGGAAGCCCGTCGTCTATCAGAACGCATTGCCGACGCCATTGATCGGTTGTGATACCTTCCCTCACAGCGAAACGACGGTGACGGCAGCGAGGATCGCCGATGAGTGAGCCGGCTTCGGGAGAACCGCACCATCCGGAGACCGACCAACGCGATGGGGAGGATCTGCTCACCATCGCCGAGGCGGCCGAGATCCTGAGGGTCAGCACGGTGACGCTGTCCCGCTGGCGACGGCAGGGCCGGCTCCCGACCCTGAAGGTCGGCCCCCGGGCCGTCCGGATCCGGCGTTCGGACCTGGATCTGATCGCCCAACCCTACAGCGGTGCGGTCGGCAGCCTGGACCATCCGCAGGCGGTCGCCACGCCGGCCCTCGACCACCCATCGACCACGACACCGTCGCCCGTCGTCGTGCCATTCGAGCGGACGATGGCCCGGGCGGCGCAGCTCCGGGCGACGATCCTGCGCCGCCGCAAGGGCGAGTTCCTGGAGCCGGCCGGCGACGACCTCGGTCGGCTCCGGGACAAGCGAGCCAAACGCCGGATCTGACCGGACCGCGAGGGACCATGACGATCGATGCGAACGGGAACGGCACCTGGCGGCGGGACAGTGGGGCGATCGTGGTCGATGCCGCGCTCCTGGCCAAGTGGCTGCTTCCCGAGGAACTGGCCGACCGCGCCCAGGATCTGATCCAGTCCGCGGTCGCCGCCGGCCGGCCGATCCATGCCCCGCCGAGCGTGATCTTCGATGTCGCGGACGCGCTCTACTCCCACACCCTGAGGGACCGGATCACGGTCTCCGAAGCCAATACGGCCCTCAGCATCCTCGATGACCTGCCCCTCGCGACCGCGACGCCGGACAGCTTCTGGCCGACCGTGCTCGCCTTCGCGCGGGAGCACGACCTGCGTCACCTCCAGGTCGCCCAGGCGATCGTGCTGGCGGAGATGATCGGCGCCGAGGCGTGGACTGGGCACCGCGACACCTACGCCGAGCTGGGCAAACAGGTCCCGTGGCTGCGCTGGGTCGGCGACGCACCCGAGCGCTCGACCCCGATCGATGACTGAACGAGCGACGGGAGCAACGACGTGAGCGGCAGCACCGGACACTTCGCCGTCATCGGCGGCGGGATCGGCGGCTCGAGCGCCGCCTACCGCCTGGCCCGTCTCGGCCATCGAGTCACCCTGATCGACCGCAACGACATCGGCCAGGCGACCGCGGCTGGCGCAGGCATCATCTCCCCCGGCTCCAGCAATGGCGAGGGCGCCTTCTTCCCGATCGCGCGCGAGGCAGGGCACCACTACCCGGAGCTGGTCGCCGCACTGGCTGAGGACGTGGCCGGCGCGACCGGCTACGAGGTCGTCGGCCAGCTCGTCATCGCCCGGGACGCTGCCGAGGCCTCGGCGCTGCCGGGTCGGCTCGATGCGATCCTCGCGCGGCAGGCGGACGGGATGCCGAACGTCGGTGAGGCTTCCCTGCTAGACCCGGACGAGGCCGTCCGGCGGTTCCCGGCGCTGGGCCGGCCGGAGGGCGCGATCTGGGTCCGCGATGCCGCGCGGGTCGACGGCCGCCTGCTCCGGGACGCCCTCCGGCGGGGGATCGAGCGGCACGGCGGCCGCGTCGTGATCGGCAACGCCATCCCCGAGCGGACCGGCGACCGCGTCACCGGCATCCGGGTCAATGGCGAGCGGATCGCGGTCGACGGGCTGGTCCTGTCGCCCGGCGCCTGGGCCAACGAACTGACCGAGGCGCTCGGCTTCCACGTCCCGATCGACCCGCAGCGGGGGCAGATCTTCCACCTCCGCGTGCCGGGAGCCGACACCAGTCGCTGGCCGATCGTGGTCGGGAGCTTCGACCACTACATCCTCACCTTCGGCCCGGACCGGGTCGTGGTCGGCGCCACGCGGGAGACCGGTTCGGGGTTCGACCCGCGGCTGACGGCGGACGGGGTCGTCCATGCCCTCTCCAACGCCCTCGGGATCGCACCGGGTCTGGGGACGGCGACGTTCCACGAGCCGCGAGTCGGCCTGCGGCCCGCCACCCCGGACCGCCTCCCGATCCTCGGCCGGGCGCCGGGCTTGGGCAACGTCACGATGGCGATGGGATTCGGGCCGTCGGGCCTGCTCCTGGGGCCGTGGTCCGGGGCGCTGGCGGCCGACATGGTGACAGGTCAGCCCGATCCGGCTAATCTTGCGCTCGATCCGTATCTGCTCGACCGGTTTGCCTGACTCGGTGGCGCTGGCCACGCGGAGAGGACTGCTCCTGTGGCAACAGCCGGTGATGTCAGACCCAACCTGTTCCTGCGGCGCGTCCTGAACCCCGGTCTGTCGGCCCTGGTCCGGCTCGGGGTGATGCCCGCCCGGATCCAGCTGCTCAGCGTCGCCGGCCGGAAG
>CAXTHM010000098.1:10189-11748 GCA_964244115.1 uncultured Thermomicrobiales bacterium | reverse complement strand
GCTGGGTCCGGGATGGCGATACCCGGACCAAGGATGGGGTGCCGCTGACGGTGAACTTCATCGTCACCGCCAACGACAACTTCGATGAGGCCGCGCAGGTTCTCCAGTCGCAGTTCGCCGAGGTCGGTATCCAGCTCGAACTGAGTACAGAGGCTCAGCCCACGATCTTCAATACGTACAACCGGGGCGATCAGAACGTTGCCAACATCTTCTGGTGGGGTGCCGACCCGGAGTCCCTCTACTCGCTCTATCACTCCAGCCAGATCGAGGCCGGCTTCAACTGGTCGCACTACACCAATCCCGAGGTCGACGCACTCCTGGAGCAGGGCTACATCGAGGTCGACCAGGACGCCCGGATGGCGCTCTACCAGCAGGCCCAGGTGATGATCATGGATGACGCCGCGTTGATCCCGCTCTGGGGGAAGATGCAGTCCATGGCCGGCAAGGCCGCGGTGACGGGCTGGAGCTACACCCTCAACGTCTACCCATTGCACTACAACACCACGCTCAGCTAACCACCCCGCTCGAACCGGGACTGCGCTGTCGGCATGATCGCCGCCGGCGCGCTCCGGCTCTTCCCTTCGTCGTCTCTTCGTCCAGCCGACCGTGAGGTCACATCCAGAAAGGTCCCCCGATGTCCGACGAGCTTTCCCTGATCGATGCGTTCATCGACCAGAAGATCGACCGGCGCGAGTTCTTCTTCAAGGCGACGGCCCTCGGGTTGTCGATGCCGCTGGTCGCGTCCCTGCTCGGCACCGCCGACGCATCGGCGGTTGCCCGGCCCCAGCCCGCCCAGGGGGTTCCGGGCGGCACGATGGTCTTCGGGGCCTGGCAGACACCCGACACGATGGACCCGCAGAAGTCGGGTCTCGCCGCGACCGGACGCATCTTGGCCAATGTCTTCGACCCGCTCGTCTGGCGCTTCCCGGGGGACGACACGTTCTACCCGGGGCTGGCCGCGAGCTGGGAGATCTCCGCCGACGGCCTGGAATACACCTTCCACCTCCGGACGGACGTGACCTTCCACAACGGCGAGGTCTTCGACGCCAACGCCGTCAAGTTCACGTTCGACCGGCTCACTGACCCGGCGGCGGCCACGCTCGCCAGCGTGCCGAAGGGGTTCAACCGCGTCGACGTCGTCGACGCGGCGACCGCGAAGATCGTCTTCGATACGCCCTATGCGCCGTTCCTGACCCTGCTGGCGGCTGGCAACTGGCGGGCGCTGGCGCCCGGCTACGCGGTCGCCAACCCGGAGGGGATGGGGCTCACTCCCCCCGGCACCGGTCCGTTCGTCATCTCCGAGTACGTCCCCAACAACCATGTCACGCTCGACCGGTTCGCCGCCTATAACTGGGGACCGGAGGCGTACTACGGCCGCCAGGGGCCAGCGCTCCTGGAGCGGATCGACTGGCGCATCATCTCGGAGGCCGGCACCCGGTCGTCGACGCTGGAGAGCGGCGAGGTCGATTTCACCATCGATCAGCAGCCGTATCTGCAGGGCTACCTGTCGATCGACTCGCTCTGGTTGTACAAGCTGAACAAGAGCGTCATCGGCGCCC
>CAXTHM010000098.1:0-10179 GCA_964244115.1 uncultured Thermomicrobiales bacterium | reverse complement strand
CCGGTCGTCGACGCTGGAGAGCGGCGAGGTCGACCTGATCGAGGAGATCGTCCCGGCGCAGTATGGCGATCTCAAGGCCAACGCGTCGCTCATCGTCTACGAGCAGGGCACGCTCGGCTGTCCGCGCTCGGTGCAGCTCAACTGCACGAAGGCGCCGACCGACGACAAGCTGGTCCGGCAGGCGATGAACTACGCCGTCGACAAGACCATCATCACCGATGTGATCTTCCAGAAGACCGTGCCGGCCGCCTACGGTCCGCTCGAACCCCTCACGCCGGGCTACGACCCGGCCGTCGAGGGCTATTACCCGTACGACGTCGAGCAGGCCAACGCCCTGCTCGACCAGGCGGGCTGGGTCCGGGATGGCGATACCCGGACCAAGGGTGGCCAGACCCTGACCGCATCCTTCATCGTCCAGGCCAACAACAACTTCGACGAGGCTGCCCAGGTCCTCCAGTCGCAATTCAAGGAGGTCGGGATCGACCTCCAGCTGACATCCGAATCCAACCCGACGATCTTCAACACCTACAACCGGGGCGATCAGAACCTCGGCGATATCTTCTGGTGGGGTGCCGACCCGGAGTCGCTCTACTCGCTCTACCACTCCAGCCAGATCGAGGCCGGCTTCAACTGGTCGCACTACACCAACCCCGCCCTCGACGCCCTGCTCGAACAGGGGTACGCCGAGAGCGACGTCGATGCCCGGATGGCGCTCTACCAGCAGGCCCAGGTGATGATCATGGACGACGCGGTGTTGATCCCGCTCTGGGGCAAGATGCAGCTCATGGCCGGCAAGACGACGGTCACGGGCTGGGACTACACCCTCAACATCTACCCGCTCCACTACAACACCACGGTCAACTAGCCGGTGGGCCGGGCGGTCCGAGCGCCCGGCCCACTGGCTCGCCGGGCATGGCCTGTTGGCGGAATCCGGTCCGGACCGTCGGCACGCGAACGAGTGCCGTGATCGCTACCGCGTCCGAGGGGCGGAGGTCTCATGTCCCAGTACCTGATTCGACGACTCGTCTTCGCGATCCCGGTCCTGCTCGGCGTCTCGATCGCGGTCTTCCTCATGCTGCATCTGATCCCGGGCGACCCGGCCCTGGCGATGCTCCGGGGCCAGCCGTCCGTCACCCAGGACGACGTCAACCGGTTGCGGGAGCAGATGGGACTCAACGATCCGCTCCCGGTCCAGTACCTGAAATGGATCGGCAACGTCCTCCAGGGGGATTTCGGCGACTCTATCCAGGCGCATCGACCGGTGCTGACGATGATTTCCGAGCAGGCCGGAGCGACCATCCAGCTCGCGCTGGTCGCGATGGTGATGGCGATCGTGATCGGGGTCGTCCTCGGGACGATCTCCGCCCTCCGCCGCAACTCGTGGGTCGATACCCTCTGCTCGCTGGTCGCCCTGTTCGGGGTCTCGATGCCCAGCTTCTGGTTCGGGCTGATCCTGATCTACGTCTTCTCGCTGCGCCTGGGCTGGTTCCCGGTGACCGGCGAGGGCGGCTGGAAGCGGCTGGTTCTGCCCGCTCTCGCCCTGAGCCTCGACTTCTCGGCCATCATCGCGCGGCTGATCCGGTCCAGCCTGATCGAGGTGCTGCAGCAGGATTACATCCGGACGGCCCGGGCCAAGGGGCTCCGCGAACCCCTGGTCGTGGCGCGACACGCCCTGCGGAATGCCCTGATGGCGGTGATCACCATCATCGGTCTGCAACTCGGGACGCTGCTCGGCGGGGCGGTCGTGATCGAGACCGTCTTCGCCCGGCAGGGCATCGGCCGGCTCGCGATCACCGGGATCCTCGGCAAGGACTTTCCGCTCGTCCAGGGCATCGTCATCCTGGCCGCGTCGGTCTACGTCGTGATCAACCTGCTCATTGACCTGAGCTACGGCCTGCTCGACCCGCGCATCAAGAATTCCTAGTCCAGATCAGGGGGACCGAGCCACCGTGGTTGAGCAAGCCAATCCCATCGCCCTTCAGACCCAGCGGACCAGGGCTCTACGCCCCGAAGGCGAGTTCCGCAAGGCGATCCGGCAGCTGAGCAGGAACCACAGCGCTCTCGCCGGTGGGTTCGTGATGTTCCTGATCATCGCCGTGGCGCTTCTGGCGCCGCTCCTCGCGCCCGAGGACCCGCTCGACCAGGACTACGCGCGCTACCTGACCGCCCCGACGAGCGCCAACATCTTCGGGACGGACCAGTTCGGCCGCGACATCCTGAGCCGGGTCGTCATCGGCTCGCGCCAGTCGCTCGCCGTCGCGGCGATCGCGATCGCGATCGCCGGCTCGTTCGGGACCCTCTTCGGGCTGATCAGCGGATTCTACGGGGGCTGGAGCGACATGCTCATCCAGCGGCTGATCGACATCCAGCTCGCCTTTCCGGGGATCCTGTTCGCGCTCGCCGTCGTCGCGGTGCTCGGCCCGGGCCTGCGGAACGCGATGATCGCCGTGGGTATCTCGCTGATTCCCAGCTACGCCCGCATGGTGCGCGGGTCGGTCATGAGCATCCGGGAGGACGTCTACATCGAAGCGGCGCGGGTGATCGGCGCCGATGACCGGCGGATCGTCCTCCGCCACATCCTGCCCAACATCCTCGGCCCGATCATCGTCCTCTCCACGATCAGCATCGCGTGGGCGATCCTGATCGGTTCCTCGCTGAGCTTCCTCGGGCTCGGGGCGCAATTGCCGAACCCGGAGTGGGGGCTCGATCTGGCGATGAGCCGGGACTACCTGCGTGAGGCCTGGTGGATGAGCACCTTCCCCGGCCTGGCGATCATGGTCACGGTCGTCTCGGTCAACCTGCTCGGCGAGGGGCTCCGCGACGCGCTGGACCCCCGCACCCGCGCCCGGTAGCCCGCTGCTGGTCTTCGCGAGACGACCGCGGGAACGGCGGGGATTCGGCCTGACATCCGGCTTCGTATCTCTTGAAAGGACGTGTCGTGGGAAAGCTTGACGGCAAGGTCGCGCTGGTGACCGGGGCGAGCCGGGGGATCGGCCGGGAGATCGCGCTGACGTTCGCTCGCGAGGGAGCCGACGTCGCCTGCAACTATCACCGCAGTCCGGACCGGGCCGATGAGGTCGTCGCCGAGATCCGGGGTATGGGTCGGCGAGCGACGGCGATCCATGCCGACGTCGCGATCGAGGACGATGTCAACGCGATGGTCGCGGAAGCGACCGCGACGCTGGGACGGATCGATATCCTCGTCAACAACGCCGGCTTCGCGACGATGTATCGCGTCCAGGACATGCCGCTCCGGGCCTGGGACGACCTGATCGCCGCCCACCTGCGCGGGACGTTCATGGTCACCCATGCTGTCCTGCCCCAGATGCTGGAGCGTCGCGACGGGCGCATCATCAACATCGCGTCGCAGCTGGCCTACAAGGGTCGGCCCGGCTGGGCGCACTATTCGGCGGCCAAGGCCGGCATCATCGCCTTCACCCGCGTCCTCGCGACGGAGGTCAGCCGCCAGGGCGTCCTCGTCAACTGCATCGCCCCCGGCCCGATCGATACCGAGATCGTCCCGCCAGGTTCGAGCGTGCCGGGGACCGAGGGCATGGATGTCCTCGGCCAGCTTCCGCTCGGCCGATCCGGCACGGTCGAGGAAGTCGCCCCGACGGCGGTCTTCCTCGCGTCCAGCGACGCGACGTACTACGTCGGGCAGACGCTCGGCCCGAACGGCGGGGACGTGATGCTGTAATGCCGTGGGTCGGACCGGTAGGGACCACTAGGGAGCAGCAGCGGTAGACGACAAGGCACGGGGCGGTCCTCGCGATGGAGGTGCTTACGGAGGTGCTCGATGAGTGAACACGGAGAAGCCGATCACGCGTCCACCCCCGGTGCCGGGCTCGGATTCGATGGTTTGCACGGACAGGTCGCGGTCGTGACCGGCGCCGGGTCCGGGATCGGCCGGGCGACCGCGGTGCTGCTGGCCAGCCAGGGCGTGCGGGTCGCGTTGCTCGATGTCTCGGAGGACGGCATGGCGTCGACGCGGGCGCTGCTCGATGGCTCGGGGCACGAGGCGATCACCTGCGACGTCGCCTCGGTCGCCTCGATCACGGCCGCGTTCGCGGCAATCGAGGAGCTTCTGGGGTCGCCCGACATCCTGATCAACGACGCCGGCATCAACCCGCCAGTCGCGTCCTCGCTGGATGTCACCGAGGCTTACTACGATCAGATGATGGGCGTCAACGCAAGGGGGATGTTCTTCGTCGCCCAGGCGGCGATGCGGTCGATGATCCCCCGCCGCCAGGGCGCGATCGTCAACCTCGGCTCCGTCTCCGGGCTGATCGGCTGGGGTGGGAGCAGCGTCTACTGCGCCTCGAAGGGCGCGGTGATGGCCCTGACGCGGGCGCTGGCCACGGAGCTGGCGCCGCACGGCATCAGGGTCAACGCCGTCGCGCCGGGCTCCGTCGATACGCCGATGGTCCAGGACAACCTGGCCCGCCTCGCGGAGCCCGAGAAAGCGATGCGGCGAACGGCGGCGCTCCATCCGCTCGGCCGGACCGCGCGGCCGGAGGAGGTCGCCCGGGCCATCGTCTATCTCGCGTCGCCCGCCAGTTCGTTCACGACCGGGGCCGTCCTGACCGTCGACGGAGGTCTGACCGTCCGGTAGCGACCCGCTGCTCAGTCCCGATTCTGTCCCGTCTGCTTATCAGGGAGAGTTCACATGATCATCGACTCGCATACGCATGTCGACGACTCGTCAACGCTGGGCTGGTCCGACCCGCCGGAGATGATCATTCGCCTGCTCGACGAGGCGGAGATCGAGCGGGCGGTCGTGATGACCTACCGCGACGCGCCGGGCCGCGAAGAAGGGGTGATCGAGTACATCGCCGAGGCGGTCCAGAAGTATCCCGACCGGCTGATCGGTTACGCCCGGATGAACCCGCGCTACGGGGACGAGGCGATCGAGCTCTTCGACCGGGCGATCAACGAGTACAAGATGCGCGGTCTGAAGCTCCACCCGGTGAGCTACCTCCAGCACCCGAACAGCCCCCAGACGCTGGAGCTGATCCGCCACGCCGCCCGGCTCAACGTGCCGACCCTCTTCCACTGCGGGGACGAGGAGTACACGATGCCGCTCCAGGTCGCCGAAGCGGCCGTCCAGGTGCCCGAGGCGACGATCATCCTCGGCCACATGGGCGGGTACTTCCACGTCAAGGACGCGATCCGGGTCGCGAAGCGCCACCCGAACCTGATCCTCGAGACGTCCGCGATGCCGTACCCGAAGCTGATCAAGGAGGCGGTCGATCAACTGGGCGAGCGGATCCTGTTCGCGAGCGACGGTCCCGGCTGCGACCCGACGATCGAGGTCGAGAAGGTCCGTCGGGCCGGTCTGACCCCGGAGCAGGAAGCCCTGATCTTCTCCGGGAACACCGAGCGCATCCTCGGCCTGACACCGTCCGCCCCCCAGAACTAGGAGGATCGCCGTGCTCATCGATGCCCACGCCCACATCGGCCAATCGCTCTTCGGGGTGCGGAACCCGGTCGAGGACCTGCTCGCTTCGATGGAGGAGCATCAGATCGACCAGGCGATCCTGGTCCCGCTCAAACCCGTCGACTATCACTTCGGCCCCGAGAACGACCGGGTCGCCCAGGCGGTCCGGGACCACCCGGAGACCTTCTTCGGCTTCGCCCGCGTCGACCCCTGGCAGGGTGACCGGGCGGTGGCCGAGCTGCGTCGCGGCATCGACGAGCTCGGGCTGATCGGCCTGTACCTGCACCCGTTCGAGGAGCAGTTCGCCGCCAATGACGAGCTGTCCTTCCCGCTGCTCCGGGTGCTGGAGGAGCGGGGACTGCCGCTGATGCTGGCGGGCGGCTACCCGACGTTCTCGCACCCGTCGCAGATCAACGACCTCGCCGCCCAGTTCCCCGGTCTGACGATCATCGCCACCCACGGCGGCCAGATCAACATCAGCGGGATGCTGCTCGGCGACGCCCTCAAGACGATGCGGAACAACCCCAACGTCATCATGGAGACCTCGGGGATCTACCGCGAGGACTTCATCGAGGACACGATCGCCGAACTCGGCGCCGACCGGGTGGTCTGGGGCTCCAACACGCCGTACATGGACCAGGGGTTCGAGACGCTCCGCGTCCGTCTCGGTCATCTCGACGATGAGACCAAGAGGAAGATCGGCCGGACGAATATCCAGCGCATCTGCCGGTTGAACGAGTATGCCGGGGTCGCGGCGTCCTGAGGACCCGTTAGCGGCGGTCGATGCAGCCGACGGTCGCGATCTCCGGCGGCCCTTGAAATCCCCTGGTCGAGTTTGCGCCTCGACCGGGGGATTCGCTTCGTCCGTCCTCTGGAGCGGTTCTCATGGCCCCTGTGGGTCGTGAGCGGCGAGCCCCACCCCCCGGCCCCCTCCCCATCTCGGTCCGCCTCCGTCGCCTGCGGGCGACTCCGTCCGGACCGGATGGAGAGGGGGAGCTCGCTCCACCGTCAACCGCTATGCGCCGCGCTATAGCGTGCGGATCACCCGGTTTCACGGTGTACTCCCCCTCTCCATCCGATTCCAGGCACACGTCTGCCTTGCGACAGACACCTGGAATCGAGATGGGGAGGGGGCTGGGGGGTGGGGCTGACCGCTCGCGACCGACAGGGGCCATGAGAACCGCTGACGCGGCTCTCGCTCCGCTGCGGCTCCGCAGGTGCCCGGAGAGGGGAGACCCGGCACCCTGACGAATCACCAGTGACGGGCCGCTAGACGATCCGGAAGTAGGTCTCTCGCTCCCAGGCATGGACCTGCGTCTGGTATTGGGCGAGTTCGTGGCGCCGGATGTTCAGGAAATGGCCGAGGGCACTTGTGCCGACGGCGTTGGCGATGACCTGATCGGCTTCGAGCGCGTCGAGCGCGACATCGAGCGTCCGCGGCAGGTCGTGGATCTCCGCCGCGGCGATCTCGTCCGCCGTCATATGGCCGACGTCGCCGTGGAACGGCTGACCCGGATCGAGGTCCCGTCGAATCCCGTCGAGACCGGCGGCGATCAGCCCGGTCAGCAGCATCTCGGGCTGGGCCGAGTTGTCGCTGGCCCGGTACTCGATGTGCCGGCGTCCGCCGTAGCCCGGGATGCGGATCACCCCGGACCGGTTTCCGTAACCCCAGTAGGTGTTGGCTGGAGCCCATGAACCGGGTTGCAGGCGCTTGTAGCTATTGACTGTCGGTGAACCGAGACCGGTCAGCGCGTCGACGTGGGACAGGATGCCGCCGACGAACTGCCTCCCGACCCGCGAGATCGAGACCTGGTCGCCGGGATCAGGGGTGAGGTCGTTCTTGGCGCTGGCGTCCCAGACGCTGAGGTGAACGTGCAGGCTGTTCCCGGACCAGTCCGCGTACGGTTTGGGCATGAAGGTCGCTTCATAGCCGGACTCCGCGGCCGCATCGCGGACGGCTTCCCGGACCGCATAGTACCGGTCGATGGCCGTCAGCGGGTCGCCATGGGCGGTCGAGAGCTCGTACTGTCCGGCGCTGTATTCCTGACCGATCTGCGGCACCTCGACACCCATCCCGCCGAGCAGGTCGAGGACCCGGCGGAGGAACGGTTCTTCGGCCGCGAGACCGGCGGCGGAGAACATCGGGGAGGTGCTGACCGGGTGCAGGTCGCCCCGTCCGTCTCGCCGCACGAGGTAGAACTCCGGCTCCAGCGCCGCCATGACGCTGTACCCCTCGTCGCGCAACGCGTCGACCATCCCGCCGAGCCGGGTGCGCGGGCAGCCGTCCCAGGCCGTCCCGTCGTCCTGGCGCATGAACGCCTGGACGCGGGCGGTCGCCGGGAACTGGGGGAGCAACCCGTAGCTCGATGGGTCCGGGACGGCGAGGAAATCGCCCGAGTCAGCGAGGTAGCCGGCGCCCTCGACCTGGTGATCGTGATGATCGAAATCCAGGTTGGCCCTGGCGAAGACGACACCGCCGCGCACCGCGCTCCGGAAGCCCCCCCTCGGGATGATCTTGCCGCCGCCGCGCCCGAGGTAATCGTGATAGACGACCCACAGACGCTCGATGCCGTCCGCCTCCAGCCGGGCCAGGAGGGCATCCGCAGTCTGTGGGCGTTCATGCGTTGGCGTGGTCACCCGACGATCCTCTCTTGACGGTCGTGTCGATTCCCCCGCTGATCGGAGGGGTTCAGCGGCTCAGGCATCGAGTCCGCACCAGCCGATCATGAAGAGCGCCAGCGCCTTCGACGCCTGCACGAGGCTAGCGACCGAGACGTGCTCGTCCAGGCCGTGCGCGCCGCCGCCATCGCCGGGTCCGCAGAGTGCCGACGGGATTCCGGCCTCGCCGTACCAGGCGATATCGCTGACGGCCTCGAAGCCAAGGGTGGCCGGTTCGGCCCCGACGGAACGAAGGGTCGTCCGCAGGATCTCCAGCGCCGGGTGATCGGCGGGCGTGTTCGCGGGCGGGAATGAGACGCCGTGCAGTCCCCACGCGATGGTCGGCGGGTGCTCGCGCAGCCAGTCGTCGGCCTGGCAGATGTGGTGGAGGTACTCCTCGAATTCGGCCCGGACATCCGTCGTGTTCTCCGATGGGAGGAACTTGAGGCTGAGATCGATGGCGCAGTAATCCGGCAGCGACGACACGGAGGTCATCACGTTCGGCATGCCGTTGGCTCCGCCGCCGGAACCCGCCGCGATCACTCCGACGTTGATCGTCGTGATCCCGGCCGGCAGCAGCGGGTGGACCTTGCGGTTGGCCCACATCCGTTCGAGTTCCGCCACCGCGTTGACGATCTTGAGACCTTTGTCGAAGGCGCTGACAGCGGTGCCCTGTCCGCCCGCGTGGACACTCCTGTACCGGAAGGCCGAGTGACCCGAGATGCCCGTCACTGTGACGCGGAGCCACTCGAGCCCGCCTTCGACCGGCATGATCGCCAGACCGGTGGTCGGCTCCACGACCAGGGCGAAGTCCGGTCGGTAGCCGCGCTCGATCGTCGACCGGGTGCCGGGGCCACCGGTCTCCTCGTCGATCACCGATGCGAGGAAGACGTCTCCCGCTAGCCGGATATCGAGGCGCTTCAGGGTCAGCGCGGCGAAGAGCATCGCACCGAGTCCACCTTTCATGTCCAGCGCGCCGCGACCGTAGATGTTGCCGTCATGCACCTCGGCGGCGTAGGGAGGGTGGGTCCAGTCGGCGTGATCCCCCGCAGGCACGACATCGACGTGACCGTTGAGGGCGAGGGAGCGTCCGCCGCCGGACCCGGAAACGGTGCCGACGAGGTTCGGGCGTCCCGGCAGTGGTTCCCAGCGATCAGGGGTCGCCCCGATCCGGGCGAAGAGCGTCTCGACGTACTCCTGGACTCTGGCCTCCCCACCTGGCGTCCGGTCGGACAGCTTGGGGTTCTCGGAGGGGATCCGAACGAGTCGCCGGACGATCTCGACCAGTTCCTGCCGGTGATCGTCGATCGCTGCGATGACCCGGTCGACGAGTGCTTCGGACAGGGTCGGCGGCGTGGTCATCGGAGTCGTCAACGCGGTCCTCTCTTTCTGGGTCGCGGAATCCCGCCCTGCCTGTTGAGCCGCATGAAGTGGGGGATCACGGTCGGTTCGCGTGTCGGAAACCGTTCTCGTTGCCAGCGTACCGAACATCGTTTCGATCGGCGTGGGATGAAAGGAGCGGCTCACGGGTAGCATGGGCCACTCGAGGAGAACGCTATCGTCGCTCCGAATCTCGGGATGTCCTGGCAAGCCAGCAGGCTTCTTTTGGCGAGATCGCACGGGATTCGACTCGTAGGTCTGGCCTGATGCTCAAGTTCTCTGCCCGTCCGAGCACCGATTGACTTTGTCGTGAGAGCCATCTAACCTGCGATGGCCAGCAGTTACGCAAAGGCTGTAACCGTGTCGCTCGAAGCGAGCGCTCCGACCCGTCAGTTGAGGTCACATCATGCAGATATCCAGAGGATCGATCACGCGATTCCTGTTGGTTGCCATGGTGATCATGGGGCTAGTCGCGTCGCTGTCTTCGCCCGACGTCGGTCGCATCGCCGGCGTGAGCGCGGCCGAAGGTCGGACCGGTCTGATCGGGTTCGACGATACCCTGGCCGACGATGCCGGCGGGCAGCGACTCCAGGGGGTGCTGGCGACCTGCGTGACCGACACGCCGCCGGCCAGCACGGCGACGAGTACGGCGACCAGCACAGCCACGAGTACGGCGACCAGCACAGCCACGAGTACCGCGACCA
>CAXTHM010000097.1:0-11820 GCA_964244115.1 uncultured Thermomicrobiales bacterium | reverse complement strand
GGCCTGGGCGATCTTGACCCGCTGCTTCATGCCGGTCGAGAAGCCGCGGATCAGCCGATAGCGCTCCTCATCCAGCCCGACCTGATAGAGCACGTCGGCGGCACGCTGCCGGGCGGCGCGGGAGGGCAGGCCGCTCATCTCGGCCATGTGGGCGACGAAGTCGGCGGCGGTCGAGCCCGGCGGCAGGCAGTCGGACTCCGGCATGTAGCCGACCTGCTGCCGGACCCGGATCGCGTCCTTCCGCGAATCGAGCCCGAGGACCCGGGCGCTGCCGGCGGAGGGGGCGGAGAGGCCGAGCAGCAGCCGGATCAGCGTCGTCTTGCCAGCCCCGTTGGCGCCGAGCAGCCCGATCGCCCCGGCCGGGACCTCCGCCGTCAGCCCTTGCAGCGAGATCACCTTGCCGTGCGTCTTGCGCAGCCCGCTCACGGTGATGACCGGCGCGCCCGCCTGAGCGGTTCGGCCGTCGGTGGAGGCCGCGGTCGGGGCGGGGGCCGTGATCGGGGCGCTGGCCATGGTCGGGTCGGGTCCTCTCGCTCAGGGATCGCCGGGAATCGGTGGGGGCGTTGTCCGCGAGTGTATCAGCCGCATTCGACGACGCTGTGACGGAGCGGTGATGCAATGGTGGCGTCATGTCCGCTCCCTGCACCGATGCCCTGATCAGGATGTGGTGAGACCCACGCGATCCGGCTGGGTGGTTTGGCGGTTGTCGGGACCGCGCAGGCCCCGTCCCCAGCGTTGAAGCGGGGTGGCCCAAACCGCTCGGGCGCTCGGTTGCCTCGCCCGCACCCTCCGGTTGAGCTACCCGTCTGACGCCCTCCGCCCTCTCGATGACGCATCTTCCTGATGAGCGGCTCGTCACGTACCCGACGATCGGGACCCGGATCGTGACGGTAAGGCGCGCCGGAGCATGCCCGCATCCGTCGAGTCGGCCAGGTCGGCATGTCGTCCGACCGATACGTCCCCGCTGCTCCCAGCGCGACGCCCCTAGACCGACGAGGTGACGCCATGACCGCGCCGATGGGATGGTGCGGGCGGCGGTCGGTTAGGGGAGCCGTTTTCGCGTGGAGCGAACGTGTGGTCCGATCAGAAGGGCTCTCCGGCGCCGACGCCATGTGCGGATGAACGCGGGTCGATCCGGGGTAATGAATGTGCGCTATCTTGATCTCGGGATGCAGAACCGACGCTGCCTCATCGAATGGGAGAGACGCATGACGACCGACACCGCGACCACGAGTGCTTCGACCACCGCTACCCCCCGCGAGCCCGTCGACTTCTGGTTCGACGTCAGTTGCCCGTGGGCCTGGATGACCTCCCGCTGGGTGCTGGAGGTGGAGAAGGTCCGAGACATCGAGATCCGCTGGCACGCCATGAGCCTGTCCGTCCTGAACGAGGGCCGCGAACTGGCCAAGGGCTACCAGGCACTGATGGAGAAGGCCTGGCTGCCGGCCCGCGTCGTCACCGCCGCCGCCGTCCTGCACGGCCCGGAGGTGATCGGCCCCCTCTACACCGCGATCGGGACCCGGATCCACCTCGGCAACCAGAAGAACTTCCGTGAGGCGGTCGAGGGTGGCCTGGCCGATGTCGGGCTGCCGGCCGATCTGATCCAGTACGGCGATACCGACACCTACGACGAGCAGCTCCGCGCCTCCCACGCCGACGGGATCAACCGGGTCGGGCAGGAGGTCGGCACGCCGGTGATCGCGGTCGCCGAGACGGCCTTCTTCGGCCCGATCGTGACGCCGGCGCCGAAGGGCGAGGCGGCCGGCAAGCTCTGGGACGGCGTCCTCGCCGTCGCCCGGACGCCCGGCTTCTACGAGCTCAAGCGGACCCGTGACGCCCGCCCCGACTTCAGTTAGGCGGCAACGACCAGCCACCGTCGACCAGATCGCGAACAGACCGAACGCCCACCGCAGAGACGATCTGCGGTGGGCGTTCGGTCTATCCGATGGCAAGATCGGATTGGACGATCATACGGAATCCGGGTCAAGCATACGTCGATCCCAACGGCCCGCGCTGGAGCCCAACCCCCCGCTCCTCCGCCGTGGGGAGGGATTGTTTGGCGACACAGTCTGCGATCTTCGGCGATTCACCCGTATCCCGGGTCTACCCCTTGAGGGCGCCGGCGGCGATGTTGCCGATGAAGTGGCGGCTGCCGATGACGAAGATGATGATCAGTGGGACGGTCGAGATCAGCGTCCCGGCCATGACGGCCCGATCCTCCACTGTTTTGTCTGCCCCCTCGTGTGGCAGTATCGTTGTCACCGCTGACATGATGAAGCACCGCTACGCGTACGCTGTTGGCCCGCGCGGGATCGAATGACGGGAGAGGAGGGTCGAGATGGTTGCGTCAGATCGTCGTCGGTTGGTCGACGAGCGTCACTCGGCGATTAGACGCTCCGTCGGTCGGGGGATCAGGATCAGTGTCCATGTTCGCCATCGGAAGCCGATCGCCCGCCGCGTCGACTTCGGACCGATGTTGCGTGTCGGGCCGGAGCAGACCAGATTCGTCTACGCGATTGCCCGGCGTGACGGGCGGCGTCCGGAGGACATCGTCGCCGAAGCGGTCCAGCGGACCGTCAGCGAGGCCGTCGATGGGATGGCACCGACCGCACTGCGACCGCTGAGTGAACCGGGGTTTCGGCGGGTCATGGCGATGCTGGAACAGCCACCATCGGCTAATCACCGACTTCGCACCCTGCTTTCCTCCGGCGAATGAGTCCTTCGCCCGCACGAGCAGATGGTCTGATCGGCCCCCTTCCACTCCAGCCTGGGCATGACGTCGCCCGGTTTCGATGCGGCGAGAACGCGATCGACTACTGGCTCAAACGGCGGGCCCGGGTAAACGACGAGTTCGGTTACGCTCGCACGCATGTCATCTGTGATGAGCAACGGGTCGTCGCGTTCTACGCGCTGTCTGCCGACAGCCTCGTCCGGGCCGATCTTCCGGACCCACCCGATCACTCACTGCCGAGTCGGATCAGTGTCGCGCTGCTGGGCCAGCTTGGCGTCGACCGTCGCTATGCCGGACGCGGGTTGGGCCGGGAGGTGTTCGTCGACGCGATCCGGCAGGTCCTGCAGGCCGCCATGCACATGGGTGTCGCCGGCATGGTCATCGACCCGTTGAATGACCGGAACGGGGACTGGTATCGGGGATTCGGATTCGTCGACCTTGCCGATAATCCGGGAAGGCTCTGGCTTCCGGTCGCCACGCTGCGAGACGCGTTGCCCGGCGTCGACTGATCCAGGGTCAGAGAAGCTCATCACACGTCACCGGGCACACTGCGTCGTGTGGCCCGGTGACGTGTTGAGGGCATGGGTTTCCGACGGTTCGGGAACTACCCCTTGAGGGCGCCGGCGGCGATGTTGCCGATGAAGTGGCGACTGCCGATGACGAAGATGATGATCAGCGGGACGGTCGAGATCAGCGTCCCGGCCATGACGGCGGCGTAGTCGGTGGCGTAGACGCCGTTGAGCTGCGACAGCGCGACCTGGAGCGTCATCACCTCCGGGTTGACCAGCACGATCAGCGGCCAGAAGTAGTCGTTCCAGGTCGTGATGAAGGTGAAGATGCCGAGAAAGGCCAACGCCGGCCGGAGCAGCGGCAGCGCGACATTGGTGTAGAGCTGCCAGTAGTTGCAGCCATCGACCCGGCCGGCATCGACGAGGTCGTTCGGGATCGAGCCGAGCGAGAACTGCCGCATCCAGAAGATGCCGAACGCCCCGGCGACCCCCGGCACGATCAGCGCCTGCAGCGTCCCGACCCACTCCAGCCGCGACATGATCACGAAGCTCGGGACGGTGCCGAGCTGCGACGGCAGGGCCATCGTCAGCAGCAGCACCACGAACAGGACGTTCCGGCCGGGGAACGAGAACTTGGCGAAGGTGAAGCCGGCCAGGGACGCGAAGAACAGCGTCAGCGCGGTCGTCGCCACCGAGACGATGATCGTGTTGAAGAACGCGCTCGGCAGGTCGACGTTGTCGCGGACGGTGCGGATGTTGTCGAACAGGTGCGTGCCCGGCCACAGGTTCGGTGGGTAGGCGTAGATGTCGGATGTCGTCCCGGTCGCCATCACGACCAGCCAGTAGAACGGGAAGATCGAGGCGACGACGCCGATCAGCAGGACGAGATGGAACAGGACCTTGCCGCCAGTCAGTCGGTTCATGGGACGTCCTCCAACGGGATCACACGTCTGGTCGGTCAGGTCGGCGATGCCAGCCCACGAGGGGGTGCTGGCGGCTCTCCTAGTCGGCCGGGCGGTTCAGGATCCGCCAGTTCAGCAGCGAGAAGATGATCACGACCACGAAGATGCCCCAGCCGATCGCGGCGCCGTAGCCGAACTGGTTCTGGGCGAAGGCCTGGTCGTAGAGGTAGAGCGCCATCGTCTGGCCGGCGCCACCGGGGCCCCCGGAACCGTCGCCGAACAGGATCTGCGGTTCGGTGAAGGTCTGGAGCCCGCCGATCGTCGAGGTGATCGCGGTGAAGAGGATCACCGGCCGGAGCAGGGGGATGGTGATGTCCGTGAACAGATTCCGGGAACTGGCGCCGTCGACCTTGGCGGCGTCATAGAGATCGGTCGGGATCGCCTGGAGCCCGGCGAGGTAGATGATGGCGTTGTAGCCCGTCCAGCGCCAGATGATCATCGCCGCGATCGTGACCTTGATCCCCCAGTCCGAGGTCAGCCAGCCGACCTGGTCGGCGCCCGTCCACTGGAGGAAGGCGTTGATCAGGCCGAACTGGTTGCCGAAGATCGACCCGAAGATGATCGCGATCGCGACGATCGACGTCACGTTCGGGATGAAGAAGGCGATCCGGTAGAGCGTCTTGCCCTGGAGCGACTGGTTGAGCATGAACGCCAGCACCAGCGCCAGCGCCAGCATCGGGATCGTCGAGATCACCCAGATCACGAGCGTGTTGATGATCGAGGTGTAGAACACCGAGTCCGTCAGCAGGTAGCGGAACTGGCTCAGGCCGACGTACTCCATCGGGCTGATGCCGTCCCAGCTCTGGAAGGCGAGGTAGCCGGCGAAGACGATCGGGAACAGCCCGAAGATCAGGAACAGGATGTAGAACGGCGCGATCGCGACGTACTGGGCGAGGTAGCGCTGGCGGAACTTCGTCCAGGAGCTGACGGTCGGCTGGGAGATCGTCCCGGAGGTGCCGGGCCGGCTGGGGGGGATGGCCGTGCCGCCTGTCGTGGTGGTCATCTCAGTCGTTGCCATGCCTATGCTCCTCCAAACGTGACCCAGGGCATCTTGTGCTCGACTTCGCGCCGGACCTGATCCTGGGCGTCCGCCCAGGCCTGCTCCGGGTCCTTGCCGAGGATGGCGACGTTGGTCATCTCGTCCGTGAAGATCGGGTGGATCACATTGTCGGCCGGGCTGAAGTAGAAGTTCGGCACGTTCTGGGCGGCGACGGAGAACACCTCGTTCGTGTTCTGGCCACTGTAGAACGGCTCGGGCTGGTTGAGGGCCGGATCGCTCAGGGCGCTTGTCGCCGCCGGATAGAGGCTCAACGCCGTGTAGCCCGTCAGTTGCCCGGCCGGAGACTGGATCGTCCGGATGATGTCCCAGGCCAGCTCCTGCTTCGGGCTGGCCGCGGTGATCGCGAGGAACGAGCCGCCCCGGTTGCCGGCGCCGCCCGGGGACTGGGCGATGCGCCAGAGCCCCGCCGTGTCGCCGGCCGCATCGGCGAGCGTGCCCTTCATCCAGACCGCGTTGGCGAAGGAGGCAAGCCGGCCGGTCGTGGCGGCGGCATTCCAGTCGCTCGATCCGCTGTTGGCCTTGATGACCAGCCCGAGTCGGTTCGCCGTGACGCCGAGATCCCAGGAGCGCCGGACGGACGCCCCGTCACCGATGTAGACATCGTCCCGCGTGACGTAATAATCCGCGCTCTGACGAAGGCTGGTGGTGTAGATCTCGTTGGCGCTGTCGAGGAGGAAGACGCCGGGGAGGGCCGCCTGGAGCTGCTGACCGGCCGCGAAGTAGTCCTCCCAGGTCGACATCTGCGCGCTGACCGTCGCTGGGTCGGAGGGCAGCCCGGCCTGCTCGAACACGTCCGCCCGGTAGAACAGGGCCGTCGGGCCGGTGTCCATCGGGAAGCCCAGCAGCTTGCCGTCGGCCGTCATCCCGGCCTGCCACTTCCATTCCAGATACTGGCTCTTGACGTCGCCGGCCCCGAGCTCGTTGAGGTCGACGAACTGGTCCTCGGCCCGGAAATAGGTGGCGATGTCGTCATTGAGACCGACGATGTCCGGGACGAAGGTGTTGCCGGCCAGCGTCGTCCGGAGCTTGGAGCCGTAGTCGCCGCCGATGATCTGGTCGTTGATGACCACCCCGGGGTGGTCGCGCTCGTACTGGCGGAACAGTTCCGGCTCGATCGAGCGGTTCCAGTACCAGAGCGTGACCGCGTCCGGGTCGGCCCGGCTGCTGAACTGTTCCGGCAGCGTACAGCCGCCGAGGATCAGTGGCGTCGCCGCCAGGGGCAGGAGTCGAACACGCCAGCGTGCGTTCATGGGATTCCTCGCTTCGGCCCTCTCGACGGGTCGGCGCTCGGTGGCATCGGCGATGTTCACCCCGGGGACCAGCCGGAACGGTGAATCGATCGTGCCACACCGCGCGATCACCTGGTCTATCGGGCAACCCTGCCCCTGTCGCCGGCGGCCTGGCCAGCGACCATGGTGCGGAGAGGGACCGCCCGCACCACATGTGCCAATGATGATACCCCGATCTGGACGGATGGGTCGGACCGCTGACGGTCCGGGCTGGACACGGCCGTCACCCGAGCCTGCTGACGGACGCCTGGCCCTGCGTGATCCAGTCTGCGCGACGGTCGTCGTCTGGAAGATGTTCGGACTGCGTCTATGTCCGCCAACACGCAAGATCCGGTGCGGCGTGAGGCTGCGTGAATGGTCGGCCAAGCAGGACGTACGTCCAGGCCCATCCCGCTGATGGCTCTCATGCTATCGGGCGATTCACCGGAGTCGCTCATGGGGAGTTCGTCTCGTGTGATCCCTCCTCGGAAACCCATTCAGCGTTGATGGGAAATACGCTGCGTCTTGCGGCACCGATATACACTGCCACCAGGCACCGATGGGAAGCCATGAACATCCCAGCGTAGAGGGAGCCGCAGAACGAACGATGCCAGCAACTCCGAAGTCGCATATCAGGCGAGGATTTTCGAAGCCGACACAGCCTCGCTCTCCTAACCAAGAGGGTACGGTTCGGGCGAAACGATCCGACGCGCACCGCCCCTACAAGCCCGGGTCTCTCCATCCGCAGCCGATAGCCCGCACGTCGTCTGAATACCTCGACGCGGACCTTCAGCCCGGTCCCTCCAACGTGCTGGTGCAGACGCCCAACCCCTGGCCATTTTCCCGCAACGATCCCTCAGGCGACTAGCATGGGGAGAACGGCGAACGCCAGGAACACCACCTCGGCGTAGAGAAACGTCTCGGACAAACCTACCCACTTGGCCTTCGCGGTCAGGATGGGTAGGTTTTTGTTCGTCGATCCCGTGTACTCCTCGGCGAGCCATCGGGCCGCTCGCTGTTCACCGAGTGGCCGATCAACCCAATCCGTTACGCGTTCGCCCATCGTTTGAAGTCGCGGGCGATATTCCATCTGCGTGAGTCGCTTCGCTGCATAGGAGCAGACCAGGAGTGCCGCGAAGGCACTGAATCCCAAGACGAGAAGCGCCCAGAAAATGACCAGTTGCCAGATCGACGGGCTATAGGAGGGATCACGGGCGAACTGCAACAAGGCAACGGTCAATGGAAGGACGAGACTACCGGCCCGTACGGTCTCTGCTCGGGAACGATCAAGCGTCTCGTTCGAGCTAATCTGTTTGTCCTGTTTGTCGAGGAGGGCTTTTGCCGTCTCGATTCGGAGTCGCTGGAGGGCGAGATCTCTGCTCCTTCGGGTTCCCGAAGGAGCAGGTCGTTCCTGGTGCGTTCGGTCTCGTCGTTCTCTCATCAATCGCTCTCGAAAAGGAGCACGCGGACGAGACGTCAGGCCATCGTCAACGCTCATCTCTGCTCATACTCCACCCAGTTCGACCGATCGGTAGAAGCGTTGAGATGGTTGCCAGGCATGTACGCAGAAAAACGATGGTCCTTTGACTTCCAATCTAGCATTTCTAGCATTCCGGCGGGGGACGATGCTACGTGTCGAATAGCAGGCAGCAGTCAACGAGCAGAGAGGAAACCGATGCTCGGAAATCAGCGTCTTCAAGCGTACGGACCAGATCTTCATCATTCTGTCAGGAGCGGATGAGAACAACGCGTGAGGAGTTGCCCGCAATGGTCGGACGACGAGGAGCCTCCGGTGACCGGCCAGCGGTGATGCATGAGCGGGACCGACCGGTTTCTCACGCTACCAGGCGCGTGTTCCGCCAGACGTCGTCATCGGCGCTGGTTTGGTTCCTGCAAGAGGTTCGGAACCCGACCAGGCTCGGCGCGAGACTTCGTCCGTCTCGGCCGGCCATCCCATCGACCATCAGACAGTACGGATCAGACAGGAGCACGCATGACGACGACGCAGACGCGGCCCGCTGCCCCCGCGACTACCGGAACGACTGGCCCGGACGACGATGCGGCCGCGAACGGGATCTGGGCCGACCCGGCCGTCATCGGCTGGCGCAAGGAGCGGCCGCACGTCCCGCTGATGCCGTTCCCGGACCGCGACGCCGCCGCGGCGAACCTGGCGGGCGCCCGCCCGGACGTGCGGCGGCTCGATGGGCTTTGGGCGTTCCACTACGTCACCCGGCCGGACCTGGTCCCCGAAGACGCCCATGACCCGACGCTGCCCGACGACGGCTGGGACCGCCTGCCCGTGCCCGGCTGCTGGCAGATGCACGGCTACGGCCGGCCCAACTACGTCAACGTCCAGTACCCGTACCCCGTCGACCCGCCGCACGTCCCCGACGATAACCCGGTCGGGCTCTATCGCCACCATGTCGACGTCCCGGCGGCGTGGTCCGGCCGGCGCGTGTTCCTGACGTTCGACGGCGTCTGCTCGGCGTTCCAGGTCCGCGTCAACGGCGAGCTGGCCGGGGCGAGCGTGGTCTCCCACAACCCGGCCGAGTTCGACGTGACCGACCTACTCGTGCCCGGCGACAACCTGATCAGCGTCGAGGTCCGGCAGTGGTCGGCCGCGTCGTACCTCGAAGGCCAGGACATGTGGCGGCTCAATGGCATCTTCCGCAGCGTCTGGCTCCACGCCGCCGACCCGGTCCACCTGCGCGACGTCCATCTCACGACGACGTTCGCCGACGGGGACCTGACCGACGCGACGCTGCACGTCCGGGCCTGGCTGCGTAACCTCGGCGATGCCCCGTCGCCGGGTGGCACGCTGCGGGCCGACCTGCTCGATCCGGATGGGACGAGCGTCGGAACGGCGACGCTGACGGCCGACCACGTCCCGGCCAGAGCCGAGGCTGCGCTGAGGGCGACCATCGCCGTCGCCGGCCCGGCGCTCTGGTCGGCGGAGACCCCGGCGCTCTACACCCTCCTCCTCACCCACGAGTCCGCCGACGGCGACGTCCGGGCCGCCTACCGCCAGCCGGTCGGTTTCCGGACGGTCGAGATCCGCGACCGGCAGCTCTGGGTCAACGGCGTCTCGATCAAGCTTCAGGGCGTCAACCGGCACGACTTCCATCCCGACTACGGCTACGCCGTCCCGCATGAGGCGATGGTCCGCGACATCGAACTGATGAAGCGCCACAACGTCAACACCGTCCGGACCTCGCACTACCCCAACGACAGCGCCTTCTACGCCCTCTGTGATCGCTACGGCCTCTACGTCATCGACGAGGCCGACCTCGAGACCCACGGCTTCGGGCCCGTCGGCGACTGGTCGCAGCTCGCCAACGACCCGGGCTGGCGGGACGCCTACCTGGACCGGGCCGACCGGCTCGTCGCCCGGGACCGCAACCACCCGTCCGTGATCGTCTGGTCGCTCGGCAACGAGTCCGGCTACGGCGACAACCACGACGCGATGGCCGACCTGATCCGTGCCGCCGATCCGTCCCGGCCGACGCACTACGAGGGCGCCGTCCATGTCCCGGAGCGGTCGCCGGTGGCGACCGATCTGCACTCGACGATGTACCCGACGGTCGCCGACATCATCCGGGAGGGTGAGCGCGAGGACGACGACCGGCCGTACTTCATGTGCGAGTACGCCCACGCCATGGGCCAGGGGCCGGGCAACCTGCGCGAGTACTGGGCGGCGATCCGCACGTACGACCGCCTGATCGGCGGCTGCGTCTGGGAGTGGGCCGACCACGGCGTCCGGCAGGAGACGATCGACGGCCAGCAATGGTTCGCCTACGGCGGCGACTTCGACGAGCCCGTCCACGACGGGTCGTTCTGCATCGACGGCCTCGTCTTCCCCGATCGGCAGCCGCACTCGGGTCTGATCGAGTTGGCGACGGTCTACCAGCCGGTCGTCGCCGAGGCCGTCGACCTCGCGGCGGGCACGGTCCGGGTCACCAACCGCTACGCCTTCCTCGGGCTGGGGCACCTCACGCTGCGATGGGTGATGCGGACCAACGGCCGCATCGTCGGGCAGGGAGCCATCGCGTCGCTGGACGTCCCGGCCGGCACCTCGCGGGAGATCACGATCCCGTACACCGTCCCACCAGCCCGTGCCGGCGAAGAGACGCACCTCGACCTGTCATTCGTCCACCGTGAGGCGACGACGTGGGCGCCGGTCGGCCACGTCGTCGCGACGACGCAACTGGCCCTGACCCCGGAGGCCCGGGCTCACCCGCCGGTCGCCTCGGCGGCGACCGGACCGGTCGTGGTCGCCGATGCGCTCGGGGCGATCCTCGTCTCGGCCGGGGGCAGCACGATCCTGTTCGACCGGGCGACCGGCGTCATCGCCGGCTGGCAGCAGTCGGGCCGCGACCTGCTGGTGACGGGGCCGCGCCTGAACGTCTGGCGGGCGCCGACCGACAACGATCCCTACATCCGGGATGAGTGGCGGCGGCTGGGGCTGGACCGGCTCCAGCACCGGATCGCCCGCTGCGAGCTGACCGAATCCGGCCCGGACCAGGCGGTGATCGAGGTCGATGCCACCCTCGGCGCGGCGACCCTGCGGCCAGCCTTCGATGTCCGTTACCGGTACACGATCGACGGCTCTGGCGCCGTGACCCTGACGACCGCTGTGACCCCGCGCGAGTCGCTGGCGGCGCTGGAGACGCTGCCCCGCGTCGGGCTGGAGCTGCGGCTGCCGGTCACCTTCGACCGGCTGACCTGGTTCGGGCTGGGTCCCCACGAGACCTACCCGGACCGGAAGGACAGCGCGTCGGTCGGGGAGTGGCATGGTCCGGTCGCGGACCAGTACGTCCCCTACGTCATGCCGCAGGAGAACGGCGCCAAGGCGGAGACCCGCTGGGCGGCCGTGACCGACGCCTACGGGGCCGGGCTGCTGGCGGTGGCGGAAGGCGACCTGCTCTCGGTCGGCGCGCTGCCCTACGGCCCGGAGGAGCTGGACGCCGCGAAGCACACCGTCGAGCTGCCGGAGCCGTCCACGACGGTGCTGCACCTCGATCACCTGATGGCCGGACTGGGCTCCGCCTCGTGTGGGCCGAAGCCGCTTGACGACTACCTGATTCCGGCCCGGCCCGTGACCTTCACCGTCCGGCTCCAGGCGGTGGAGGGCTTCGTCCCGTCGACGACCCGGTAGCGGGGTGCAATGGACGTGCCCAATGGCGGAGCAGACCTCTCCCCCAGCCGGGGTGAGCCTGCTCGCTCACCCACCAAAGGCGGCTCTCGCTGCGCTGCGGCTCGCAGGTGCCCAGAGAGCATCTGTGTTGCCCGT
>CAXTHM010000096.1:0-12158 GCA_964244115.1 uncultured Thermomicrobiales bacterium | reverse complement strand
CGATGATCGCGCTGGCCTTCGGTGCCCTGACCCTGGTTGGCCCGGCCAGTCGGGTGGAGCTGCTCGTCGTCGCCCTGGTCGTCTTCGGCCTCGGTCAGGCGTTCGCCTACAACGTCGCCGGCGCGGCGGCGATGGCGGCCATCCCGGACGACGAGGTGGGCGCCGCGTCGGGGGTCCTGAACACGCTGCGCCAGCTGGGGCCGGTGATCGGGGTCGCGGTGACGGGCGTGATCTTCAAGGACGTGGAGAACGCCCGCCTGGCCGCGCTCCTGTCGTCATCGGGAGGGCTCCCCGACCGGATCGAGCCGGGCGAGGTCGCCGGGCTGCTCTCGGGGTCGCCGGCCGCCCAGACCGAGCTGCTCTCGCTGGCGACCAGTACCGTCACCGATATCGATGCGATCACCCGGGAGGCGCTCGCAGCCGGCTTCGACGGCGCCATGCGTTTCGCCTTCGTGGTCGGGGTCGTCGGTCTGATCACGGCGCTGCTCATCCCGAGCAGCGGCGATCCCACCCGCGGGGCTCGCCTTCCCCATCCCATGTGGTTCGTCCCGCTGCTGGGAGCGATGGTCCATCGGCCGCGTCACCGCGACGCCTCACCCCATCGGGTACGGGATTCGGTTCGATAGGGCGGAGCTGATCGTCGTCGAGCTGGTCTGGCTGGAGCTGGCGCCGAAGCATCTCGATCAGGAGGGCAGGACCCAGGCGATCCCCCTGGTGACCACCCGTGGGCGGGGCGGTGGGTTCGACGCGCCGGTCGGAACGCCGGCCGGGTCGGCCGGGTCGGTCACCGTGGCCTGCTCCGCGCCGCCGTTCGCCCCGTCCTCGTCGCTGCCGAAGACGTTCGGCTCGCTGCCGGTCTGGCCCTCCCAGCCGTCGGTCAGGTCATCGCCTGGGGATCGAGAAGCACGCGGGGGTTGGGCGTGCCCGTGATGCGATGTCCTCGCGCCCGGCTGATCGGCCCGCCGCGGCGCCATCGATCCGCGGGTTTCGGTCCCTGGCCGGCGGTCGTCGACGCGGGGATGATGAGCGGAGAGGAACAGGGGTGACGCGAACGGGTTTCGCTCCCCGGGTGGAATCCCGGTGGCCGACCGCTGTCCGATGCGGCGACCGGGCCGGGAACAGGCTGACCGCGGCAACCAGCGCACAGTGGACCGTCCGGATCAGGACATAGCGGGAATGGGTGCCGGATGCAGGTCGTAGGAGTCGATGGGTGCCGGGGCGGCTGGGTAGCGATCGCGTGGGAGACGGACACGAATTCCTTGACGCCGCAGGTCCACTGGGCGTTTGCCGATCTGCTGGCGGCGTACCCCGAGGCGGCGGCGGTCGGCGTCGACATCCCGATCGGGCTGGCCGAGGGGGGACCACGCGGCGCGGACGTGGCGGCGCGGCGCTCCCTCGGGCCGCGCGCGAGCAGCGTCTTCCCGGCGCCGGACCCGCGGCTGCTTGGGTCGGAGAGCTACACCGACGCCCTCGCCCGCTCGCGGGAACTCAACGGCAAGGGGATCAGCAAGCAGGCCCACGCCATCTTCACCAAGGTCGCCGAGGTCAACGCGCTGCTGACGCCGGAGCTCCAGGCTTGGGTCGTCGAGGTCCACCCCGAGGTCAGCTTCGGGGCGCTGGGCAACCACCCGATGACGCACAGCAAGCGAACGCCCGAGGGCTTCGCGGAGCGCCGGGCGCTGCTGAGCCAAGCGTTCGCTCAGCCAATCTGGGACCGGGCGTCGGCGCGGTCGTTGGTCCGGCCGGCCGCCGCGGACGATGTGCTGGATGCGGTCGTCGCCGCCTGGTCCGCCCACCGGTTCGCGACCGGCGCGGCGGGCCGGCTCCCCGAGGAGCCGGAGGTCGACGGGCGAGGCCTGCGGATGGAGATCGTCTTCTAGAGCGGTTGTCAGGTGAAGTACCCGGCGGCACGGACGAAGCCGCACGCATCCTGGGCCGTGATCGTCGGGTAGATGCTGCTGACCGCCTCCACCACCGCCTCGAACGTCCGCGCTTCGGCCCGGCGCAACGCCCCCTTGAGCTTGCTGAACGCCTGCTCGATCGGGTTCTTATCCGGCGAGTAGCGCGGGAGCGGCCACAACTCACACCCCACCGTCGCCAGTAGCGCCTCGGCCCGGGCGCTCTTGTGGACGTTCAGGTTGTCCAGCACCACGATCTGGCCCGGACGCAGGTGGGGAAGCAGTTCCTGCCGGACGAACTGGTCGAAGCAGCGCCGATCCACCGCTCCTGGCAGCACCAGGGACGGCCCCATCCCGTTGACGGTCAGCGTCGCCAGCAGGGAGATCGCCTCCCAGTGGCCCCGGGGTGCGCGTCCCACCACGCGCGCGCCCACGGGTCCCCAGCCCCACAGCGGGACGAGTCGGGTCGAGGGACTGGTCTCGTCCAGAAACACGAACCGGGCCGGGTCGATGCCGGCGACCCGGTCAGCCCAGGCGGCCCGCTCCTCAGGATCTTGCTCTCGGGCGATCAGCGTTTTTTTGACGCTGATGTGCAACTCGCGCAAGCGGCGCGAGATTGTCGACAGACTAAGGGACTGGCCGGTCCGTTCGGCCCAGCGGGCCTGGCGCTGGCGCAACGTGTCGTCGGAATGGGCGGCGACATCGGCCCGCAGCGCCTCCAGGTCAGCCGCCTCCAGCAGGCGTCGATCGCCCCGGTGCGGCAGGGGGGCAATCCGTCCGGTCTGATCGCGGAGCCGGCGCCAGCGCCGGATGGTGGATGCGTCGTACTGGATGACAGCAGCGACCTCACCCACCGACCGCCCGGCATCCAGAGCGGTGAGGGCCCGTTCACGGAGGTCGCGGGAGGCCTGCGTGTAGCTCATGCCGACGAGCTTACACCCGGGCACTCATCCAGACAATCGCTCTAACGGACGTTCCTCGTCGGTGTCTGTCCATTCCCGAACGACCGGTGTGCATGGTGTGGGCAATATCACCCATACGTAGACAGAGCCGGCCGATGACCTGGTCCAGTCACACCGGATCGAACCAGCACATGTACGCATGTAGCCGTTCCGGAGAATCCCTATCATCGGGACATGCCCAGTGAGTCAACGGTCCCAGGCGGCAACCGGCCGGCGCGCGTCGCAGATCGGTCGCCGCACGATGGCCAGGACGAACGTCGGTATGTGTTCCACACCACGCTGGTTGGGTGTGGGAGGTCGTGATGGCTGATGGCCATCGCCCTTTTGATGTGGCGCGAGCGCGCAGGGAGTCCCGGATGAATCGGTGTGTCGTTCTGGTTGGTCGGATGTTGGTCGTCGTCGCAATCGTCATGTCGTTCGCCGTCGCCCGCCCCGGTGCGGCCGAGGGGCTGAACAGTCTCACGTTCAGCTTTGCCATCTGCCCCGAATCGGAAGACATCTGCACGCCGTACGGCAACACCGATGCCCGGATCATGGATCTGGCGACTGGGATCGAACAGTGGGCGACGAATGATGCCCAGGGCCTGGTGACCTTCAGCGGTCTGGCCGATGGACAGTTCGCCTTCTCCGTACCGTCCGTCCAGCAGAAGAGCATCTCGATCACCTGCGGCGACGATGCGACCGGGATGATCGTCGGGTCGCAGATGGGGGACAACGGTCCCCAGGTCGGTCTGGCCGGGGGCCAGTCGATCACCTGCAGTGGGGTGATGATCCCGTTCGGCCCGTCGGACGTCCACGAGGCTCCGGTTGACGCCGGCGTGGATGTCCCGGAGACCGGTTTCGTCGAGTCCTTCATCTACGAGTGCCCGGCCGGCGCCGAGGGTCAGGATCTCAACACGCTCTGCGACAGCCCGAGCCAGTCCTACACGGCCTTTCTGACCTCCGGTACCGTCACGAACCAGAGCACCGTCGAGCAGGAGACCGGCTCCAACGGCGCCGCCTCCTTCGAGGTCACCCCTGGCGACGTCTCCCTCTGGCCCGGCACCGATTCCGCCACCCAGACGATCGTCTCGGTCTCCTGCACCGCCTTCGTCGGCGGTAACGACGGCCCGCCGGTCGGCAGCGACTTCACGCCCGACCTGGGCGGTTCCGGCTACGAGGTCTCCGTCGCCCCCGGCCAGACCGTCGATTGCTTCTTCTCCGTCGTGATCGAGGCTGAGCCGGTCGTGGTCCCGATCGACTCCGCCGTCCTGAGCGTCTACACCTCCGAGTGCCCGGTCGGCTACACCGGCAGCGACTACGCCTCCGACTGCGGCAACCCCGCCGACGCCAGTATCTACACCGCCTACGTCCACTCGGGCGGCGTCCCGAACCTCGTTACCCTGGAGTCGGCCCTGAACGCGTACGGCTACACCTCCTTCGACGGCCTGGCCGCCGATCACTACTCGGTCATGGTCGGCTCCGAGTCGGCCACGGTCGGCGCGGTGAGCTGCGAGTTCTTCGACGCCAGCGGCAGCGGAGAGGGCACCTCGATCGAGCCGAACCTCGGCGGCAGCGGCTACGAACTCGATCTGGTCGAAGGCGGCTCCGCGGACTGTTTCTTCGCCATGATCCCGACCGGCGCTGCCACACCGAGCGATGCCCCGTCAGCCAGCGACCGGCCAGCGGCGAGCGCGACCGCCCGGCCGAGTGCCCCGGCGTCGTCCAGCACCGCCACCACCATCTCCCTGCCGAACACCGGCACCGGCGCTGCCTCCGGCAGTGTCCAGGGCACGACGGTCTTCGCCCTCATCGGTCTGCTCCTCGGGTCGGTTTCCCTGCTCCTCGTCGCCCTGGGTCTCCGGCGGCCGACCACGCGGTAACGTCGGCGACGTTCCCCGACGGCCATGACAGCGACTCCCGGACGGGTGAGGCATCCCTCGCCCGTCCGGGAGTCGCTTCGTCAACCCGATCGGGATGGTCGTAGCTGCGACCGGGACATCGAATCCGGGTGGGCGGTGAGCTGGTCGTCGTCGAGCCGGCCGTCCTCGCCGAAGTGGGCGCGGCGGTGGCAGTTCGGGCGGCGGCACTAGTCGGGCCGGGCGTTTGCCAGGACACGTTCGACCAGGTTCGCCGCGCGACCTACGTTGTTAGTTCACTGTGTTGGTCGCGATAGCTGCCGACGACCTCCTCCCAGCGGGGCCACCAGGCGTTGAGCCGCGTCTCCGTGACCGCGGCCTCGAGGCGGTCGAGGTAGCTGTGCCAGCCGGCGGCGTGGCCGGCCGCCTGGTCGCCGGGCAGCCGCTCGTGTTCCAGGGTCAGCCGGCTCTGGTCGGGTCCGTCCGGCGCGAGGGTGACCGTCAGCAGGCTGGCGGGCTCGTCGGCGTGGTTCCAGGTGGCGGCGAAGCCGTACGGCGCGTCGCACTGCTGGATCGTCCCGGTGCCGGTCTCGTCGCCGAAGTGCATCGTGTACTCGCCGCCGGGGGCGAACGTGCCGGTGACCAGGCAGTACCAGCCGGCGAGCCGGTCGGGGTTGGTCACCCAGTCCCACAGGGCCTCGACCGCGATGGGGAAGGTGCGTCCCATCGTCACGCCGTAGCTGCCGTCGTTCAGCCAGAGTCGGCCAGCGTTCTGTTCGGTCATCTCCGTGTCTCCTCAGTCTTCCTCGCGTCGTGGCGACCCATCTCAGGGGGATCGTTCGCTCGGTCGCCCGTCTCGTCGCGATTCCGATCCGCGTTCTCCCGTTCCCGGGCGATCTCACTGCCGAGGGCGTCCAGGCTCCGGACCCAGAAGTGCCGGTATCGGCGCGCCCGGACGGGGCAAGCTCCGCGCCCTACGGACGGACGCCGCCAGGGCCATCACGGGAAGGCGAAGCCGACCAGCAGGGAACCCCTCTCCATCCGCAGATGGGGATGGGCAGGGGAGGGGTCTCTCCGAAACCGACGCGTTCCCTCAACCCTACGGCGTGACGCCGACGCCGGTCCGCTCCCAGAAATCCTGGAGCATCTCGGCGACGGCCTTGTTGTCGGGGCGCTCGAGGTGCGGGTCCTCGGTGAGGAGGGCTTCGGCGGCGGATCGGGCGGCGTCGAGCAGGCGGGTGTCGAAGCTGTCGGCCAGCCAGCTCAGCTCGGGCAGGCCGCTCTGGCGGGTGCCGAGGAAATCGCCGGGGCCGCGCAGGTCCAGGTCGCGCTCAGCGAGGACGAAGCCGTCGTCGCTCTCGATCATCGCCTCCAGTCGCGAGTCGCCGTCGCCGGCCTCGTTGTCGGAGAGCAGCAGGCAGTAGGAGCGGTGCGCCCCCCGGCCGACCCGGCCGCGGAACTGGTGGAGCTGGGCCAGCCCGAACCGCTCGGAGCCCTCGATCATCATCACCGTCGCGTTCGGGATGTCGATCCCGACCTCGATCACCGAGGTCGCGACCAGGATGTCGGCCTGCCGGTCGCGGAAGACGGACATGACGGCGTCCTTCTGCTTCGCGGCCATCTTGCCGTGGAGGAGCTCGACGCGCAGCTCCGGGAAGACCTCGGTCTGGAGACGCTCGGCCTCGGCCGTCGCGGCCTTGGCTTCGATCTGCTCGGATTCCTCGACCAGCGGGCAGATCACGAAGACCTGCCGGCCGGCACCGACTTCCTGGCGAACGAGGTCGTAGGCCAGGTCGCGCTCGGACGCCCGGTAGCGCCGGGTCTCGATCGGGATCCGGCCGGGCGGCCGCTCCGCGATCACGGAGACATCGAGGTCACCGTGGACGACGAGGTTGAGCGTCCGCGGGATCGGCGTCGCGGTCATGGCGAGGACGTGCGGGGCGGCGCCCGTCCCCTTGAGGGCGAGCTCGCCGCGCTGTTTCACCCCGAAGCGGTGCTGCTCATCGACGACGGCGACGGCCAGCTTGTCGTACTGGACGGTCGGCTGGATGATCGCGTGGGTGCCGACGAGGATCTGGAGATGGCCGGCGGCCAGCGACTCCAGCAGGCTGCGCCGCTGCCGGGCCTTGGTGCTGCCGGTCAGCAGGCCGACGGTCGGTCGGAGCGCCTCGGGCAGCCCGTCGAACAGGTGCTGGAGGTTGCGCTCGTGCTGCTCGGCGAGGATCTCGGTCGGCGCCATGATCGCCGCCTGGTAGCCGTTGGCGGTCGCGATCAGGGCGGCCGCGGCGGCGATGACCGTCTTGCCGGAACCGACGTCGCCCTGGAGCAGGCGGGACATCGGGACGTCGGCGGCGAGGTCGCGCTCGATCTCGGCGAGGACCTTCCGCTGGTCGCCGGTCAAGGTGAAGGGCAGGCCGGCGAGGAAGGCATCGATGATCGGCCTCTCGACCGTCATCGGGACGCCGCCGCCGGACTGCCGGTCGCGGCGCTGGATCAGGTAGCCGAGCTGGAGGTAGAACAGGTCGTCGAAGGCGAGGCGGCGCTGGCCGGCGTGGAGCTGGTCGCCGTCGGCCGGGTAGTGGATGCGCTCGTAGGCGTCCCAGAGCGGCAGCAGGCCGACCTTGCGCCGGATCGGCTCCGGCAGCGGGTCGTAGAGCCGGCCCTGGGTGGCGTCGAGGGCATTGCGGGTCATCGTCCGGAGGCTCTTCTGGGCCAGCCCCTTGGTCAGTGGGTAGACCGGGACGAGGCGCCCGGTCGAGAGGCCGGCCCGGTGGGCGTATTCCCACTCCGGGCTGGTCATCCCGAACGCGCCGAAGCCGTCTTCGAGGGCGCCGCTGACGACGAGTTCGTCGCCGACGGTCAGTTGCCGCCCCATGAACGAGTTGAACCAGGTGACCTTGAGGGAGCCGGTGCCGTCGGTCATCGTGATCGAGATCCGGGGCGGCTTGGCGAAGCTGTTGTCCTGGATCTTCGTGATCTCGCCGCGGACGGTGACCTCGAACCCCTCCGGCCGGCCGAACTCGCGGTGCATCTCGCGGATGGCCTCGCTGATCGTCGTCGTGCGGGAGAAGTCGATGTGGCGGGTCGGGGCGAGCGCGATCACGTCGCCGAGCGTCTCCATCGGGTGCTTGTGGGCGAGCAGCTTCTTCGCGACCGTGTCGCCGACGCCGGGCAGGGCCGTGACCGGTGACTCCGGCTTGAGCTGCGGCATGGCGCTGGCTGCGCGCGGCGCGGAGGCGCGTGGGGCCGGAGCGGGAGGAGCCGGCTTCGGTTCGCGGGCGCCGACCCGAGCGGCACCGATCGCCCCGTCCAGCAGGCCGACGGGCGTGAGCGCGGGCGCGGCGTCCCGGAGGTCACCGGAGATTGCCTTGATCTCGGCGGCCAGGGCCTTCAACTCGCTGGCCCGGGCCGTCTCATCGAGGAAGCGGTAGGCATCGAGTCGCGCCCGGGCCTGCTCGATGCGGTGGCTGGTCTCGGTCGTCGGTGCCCATGATCCCAGCGCCTTGATCCAGCGGTCAGCCATCGCGACTTCGCGGCGGCTGGTCGTGAGACCCTCGCGCCAGAGATCGCGGAGCGACTCCAGGGCGGCATCGACCGTCCGGTCGCGGGAATTGTCGTGGGGGAGGGGTCGTGTCGCCACGCGGCTGCTCTCTGCGCCGCCGCCCGGGAAGCGGTCGGAGATGGGTCTCGATCGGGTTCGGGCTGGTCCCCATTTTACCGCGTCCAGCCGGACGAAGCCCGCCGGTTGGCAAGCGGGTCGCCCGTGTCCGTTCATCTCATCCGGGAACGACGGCTCAGGCCCGCTTCACCACGATGAAGCCAACGAGGCCGGGACCGCCGTAGGTCGCGACGACCGGCCCGAGCTGCCCGAGCAGGACCTCGCCGCACGGGATCAGCGGGGCGACTCGCTCTGCCAGCCGCTGGCCGTCCGGCCGGTTGCCGACGTGCATCACGCTGAGCGTCTCGGCCGGCGCGTGCTCCGCAGCGAGGGTCGCCAGCCGGTCCATCGCCTTGCGCCAGGTCCGGACGCGTTCGACCGGCAGGACCTGGCCGTCGCGGATCTGGATGATGGGTTTGATGCTGAGCAGCGAGCCGACCAGCGCCGACGCCCGGCCGATCCGCCCGCCCCGGTGCAGGAACTCCAGCGTGTCCAGCGCGGCGTAGAGCGAGGTCCGGGCCGGCATGGCTTCAGCCAGGGCCGTCGCCTCGGCCAGGCTGGCACCATCGCGGGCGGCCCGGGCGGCGGCGATCGCGATGAAGCCCCCGGCGACCGAGACCGAGCGGGAATCGAGCACCCGGACCCGCTCCGGTCCGAACGGCTCGGCGGCGAGGCGGGCGCTGTTGTGAGTGCCGGAGAGTTCGGCCGAGATCGTGATGCAGAGGACGTCGTTCCCGGCCTCCGTCGCGGCCCGGAAGGTCTCCTCGAACCGGGCGGGTGGCGGCTGCGAGGTCTTCGGCAGCACCGGGCCCGTCGTCAGCCGGTGGAGAAACTCGTCCGACGTCATCTCGACCTGGTCCAGGAACGACTCGGCGCCGAACTGGAGGTTGAGCGGGACGATCCGGATGCCGAGCTCGACCGCGACGCCGGCGGGGACGTCGAGCGTCGAGTCGGCCACGATGACGACCGGACGGCTGGCCATGCGCGGGTTCTCCTGTCGGACGGCGGGATCGAACGGGAAGGCCCCGCCGCGGCTGCGTCTCGGTACGACCCGATGGCTCTCGTTGGTCGGCGGTCATCGGCTCGATCCGGGATGACCGAGTCCGGCTTGCCGGTCGGGTTACTGGCGATCCGATGCGCTGCCGAATGGTTCGGGTTACCGTAGCACAGGGACCGGTGGGTGCGGTTGCGAGGTCGGTCGCCTTGGGGGATACCGGCTGATGTCATCGCTCCGAACCCTATCCGTCGCCAGCGTGACGGGAGCCACGACTCTGGCAAGGCGAGTGCGGCATATGCCGCGACCCGTCCGTCCGGACGCTGGCCGGCGAGACCGTGAGGAGCGACGCGGATGTCGCAGGCCATGATCGACGCCGAGGTCGCCCAGGCAATCGGGCTCCTGGCCGACCTGCTGGAGATCGGGGGCGAATCGGCCTTCCGGGTCGGAGCCTATCGCCGGACGGTCCCGAAGGGGGGCGCCGAGTTCCTGGCCGTGCCGGGGATCGGGCCGAAGGGGACCCGGCGGCCGTCGTCGCGTTCGCAGGGCTCGGGGGCGTGGACCGGGTCGAGTCCCGTGGTCCGAACCGATGCCGCGTCATCCCGAGCGGCGGCTTCGTGGCCGATCTATAGGTACTGCCGGCCGGACACTGGGTCGCGCTGCTGCTCCATGTCAGGGGCGACACGTACCACGACATCCGGGTCCGGGACATCGCCATCGCCCGGGGCGGCCGCCTGAGCGAGTACGGCTCAAGCGGCACCGGAAGGGCAGGTAGAGCGGATCTCGATCGACGTGCCCGGAGAGGGGGGACAACGCCGCTCATCGATCTCGGGTACGTCATATGAAACCCGGAGTAGCGCGATTGAGGTCGTGAGGCGGAGCAGGGCGTCAACTGCTCACGCTCGGTAGCCGACGACCACATGCCTTCGCCCACAGGCGCCTTCGCTGGTCGGTCAGCGCTCGACGGCGGCCGCGAATGCCCCGGCGGCCTCCTCGGCGATGTCGAGGTCACCGGAACGCCTGGTCGGAGCGGCGACCACCCGCGCCCACCCCTCCCCGTGAACGCGGGTCATCCGCGACTGGACATCGATCACGCTCACTCGCCCAGGAGCGGCCGCACTTCGACCTTCCGGTTGCAGGCCGCCGACCCGTCGGCGGCGAGCCGGAGCGCCACGTTCAGGTCGGCGGCCTCGATGATCCAGAAGCCGCCGAGATGCTCCTTCGACTCCAGGAAGGGGCCGTCGGTCAACACCCGCTCGGCGCCCCGGTTGTCGACGACGGTCGCCGTGCTGGGCGAATCGAGGCCGGCGGCGAAGACCCAGTGTCCCTCGGCCTGAAGCCGGTCGTTGAACGCGTCGATGGCCGCCATCTCGTCCGGGGTCGCGGAGCCGGTCTCGTCTTCCCGGATGCCACCCGGGAGGAACGGCTCGATCACGGAGAACAGGTACTGCATCTCGACTCGTCTCCTGAGGTCTGGGACCCTGGCCACACACCCGGGTCGGCGATGGACGGACGATGATCAGACTCCACGGAGGTTGGACTCTCGGTCATGCGACCCGAGGAATCGCTGGAGCATCCGGAGGGTGTTCGCTCCGAGGACCAGCCGCGGATCCTCGCCGTACTGGGCGGCGCGGCGATCCAGGAACTCGGGACCCTGCTTGCCCCAGTAGCCGCCCCAGTCGCCATCGGCATCGTACGAGCCGACACCATCGAGGGTGGACAAGACGTCCCAGGTATAGGTGGCGGTCATGATGCGCCCCTCTGGTCCTGAGCGCCTCTCGTCGGCGCCCCTTACCGGTACAACGAACGGCTGGCCGTGGATCCGATCGACAGTGGTCGGTGATCTGGCCGCGAGCCGATTTCAGGACGGCTGCGCTGCACGTCGTCGAAGCAATCGTAGCAACCCCTCGACCGTCGAGCGATACGACGTCCATGTGTACGCCATAGCCGTCGACCCGGAAACGAGCGACTTCGGGACACCTACTCCAGGGAGATGATGAACCGGTAGAGGGGCTGGCCGCCGCCGTGGATCTCGACGTCGGCGTCGGGCAGGACTTCGGAGACCAGGCCGGTCAGGCCGACGATCTCCTCGTCGGTCGCGTCCAGGCCGGTGTAGATCGTGACGAGTTCCGTCGTGGCGAAGCGGTCGTCGGCGAGGGTCCGACCGAGGAGGCTGCGGGCGTCGTCATCAGCCGCGACGAGGTCGCCGTCGATCAGCAGGATCGCCTGGCCGCTTCGGACGGCGACGCCGTTGATCGTCGCGTCGCGGGCGGCGGTCGACATCTGGACGGTGTGGACGTGGGCCATCGCCGAGCCCATCGCCGCGACGTTGGCGGCGAGGTCGGCCTCGGCGTTGAACGCGCTCAGCGCCGCGATCCCCTGCGGGACGGAGCGGGTCGGGATGATCCGGAGCGAGCGCTCGGTCAGGTCACGGACCTGGTTGGCGGCCATGATCACGTTCGGATGGTTGGGCAGCAGGATCACCTCGGCGGCGTCGCTGGCCTCGACCGCGGCGAGCAGTTCCGCGGTGCTCGGGTTCATCGTCGCGCCGCCGTCGATCACGCTCGCCGCGCCCATCGACCGAAGGGCATCGGCCAGCCCCGCCCCGCCCGCCACCGCCAGAACCGCCTGCCGGCCGAACGATGCCGCCGGTTCGGCTGATCCGACCTCGGCCCGGACGGGTGCGGCGGTCCGGAGGGCGCGGGTCTGCTCCTGCATGTTGTCGATCTTGATCTCGGTCAGGGCGCCCAGGGAGAGCGCGTAGTCCAGCACCAGGCCGGGGTTGTCGGCGTGGATGTGGACCTTGAG
>CAXTHM010000095.1:0-12338 GCA_964244115.1 uncultured Thermomicrobiales bacterium | reverse complement strand
TGATCACCGCCGAGGCGAGCGTCGCGTCCGGCGTCCGGCGGATCGAGGCGCTGACCGGCAGCGCCGCCCTGGCGCGGATCGCCGAGCAGCAGCAGGTGGTCGACGACCTCGCCCGCGACCTGCGCGCCACGCGGGAGACCCTGCCGGAGAGCGTCCATGCCCTTCGAGACCGCTCCCGCGACCTCGAGCGCGAGATCGAACGACTCCGCGGCGAACTGGCCGGCACGCAGGTGGACGGCCTCCTGGATCGGGCCGAGACGATCGGAAGCTCGGGGGCGCGGCTGATCGCGACCCGCATCGACGTCGCCGAGAAGGCGGCCCTGCGCCAGATCGGTGACCGGCTGCGGGATCGGCTAGGCTCGGGGGTCGTCGTCCTGGGAACCGTCAGTGGCGGCTCGCCGAGCCTCCTGGCGATGGTCAGCCCGGACCTTGTCGCGAGCGGCGTCCGGGCCGGCGACATCATCAAACTGGCGGCGCCGGTGATGGACGGACGCGGCGGTGGCCGCCCGGATCTCGCCGAGGCGGGCGGCAAGTCGCCGGATCGCCTGGACGCCGCGATCGAGGCCGCCCGCGGCGCCGCGTCGGAGGCCATCGCCAGCCAGGGGTGATCGCGCCGATCGGGATGAGGAGCCTGTCGCCAGGGTGGCGGCCGGATCGCCTACGGTCATGGGGACACCGGCCGCTCATGTCGCCGGCTCACCCGTCGAACCGTCGCGACGCGCCACGAAGAGGATTGTCCGCGCCATGCCACTCTTCGAGAACCCACGGCGCGAGACGATCGTCGTCGTCACGGTCTACGAGACGCTGGCCGACGTTCTGGCGCGGCTTCGGACCCATGCCAACAGCGCGGTACTTCTCGAGATCCCGGATGGTTCCCCACTGCTGCTGACCTCGGCGGAGTTCCGGTCCCTGCGCGAGGTCGCCCAGCAGCGCAGGATCGCGCTCACGGTCGTCTCCGACGATCCTCTGCGGGTGCAGCTCGCCTCGGTCTTCAACCTCGCCATCGTCGGCCGCGATGACGACGCTCCGGCGGCAACGGCACCGCCGCCCCGCGCTCCCTCGTCCCGATCCGGCGCTCCGGCGCCAGTACCCACCTGGATGCGGGAGGGGTTGCCACCACTGCCGGACGACGGGCGACCCCGTCAGCCCGGGCGGGAAGCGGTGGAGTCAGGTCAGGACCGGCGCGAACTATCGCCGCGAGAACGCAGCATCTGGCCGCGGGGCCGCCCGTCGTCCGCTCCCGGACCCGTCCCGAACCGGTCGCTGCCACCGGATCTCGACGAGCCACGAGAGGGCGATGAGCGCTCGCCCCGCGGCGTCACGACCCGCCGGCCACCGAGCGTCGCTCCGAAGGACGGAAACGGGAATACCCTGCGCTGGCCCGACAGTTCGCCCGGCCGGGAATCGGGTGACGGCCGACCTCGGATGGCGGGGACCGGGAGAGGGACGGGTCGCTCCGACGGGCCGCGCGAGCCGCTGACCGTCGACCGTGGTCCGGATCCCGCCCCGGCCGGCCGGCCACGACCACAGGCACCGGCCGGCATCGAACGCCCGGCACACCTCTCGGGACGTGGTCTGCTCGCCGTCGTCGGCGCGGGCGTGGTCGCCGTGCTGATCATCACGCTGCTCCTCGGGATCTTCGTCCTCTCATCCGCCTCGGTGACGCTCGCCCTCGAGTCGGGCCGGGTGTCCGGCACCGTCGATTGCGAGATCGTCGCCCCCGGCGAGAACGGCACTGCCCCGGTCGTGATCCAGGGCGAACGCACTGAGATCGAGGTCACCTGGACCGGCTCCGTCCCGACGACCGGGACTCGAGCCGTCCCCGATGCGACCGCCAGCGGCCGGGTCCGGTTCAGCAACCCGACCGACCAGACCGTCCCGATCACCGCCGGCACCGAGCTGACCGCTTTCAACGGGCAGACCTATCGCGTCACCAGCGATGTGACCCTGGCCGCCGGCAACGCCGCTCTGAATCAGTTCGGCTCTGGCGAAGCAGTCGTCGAGGCGACCGATCCGGGCACCGTCGGCAACCTCGATGTCGGCCAACTCAGTGGGGCGCTAGGATCCGGCGTCTTCTACAGCAACCGGGACGCCGCGATCACCGGCGGGACGGACAGCCAGGTCGCGACCGTCCTGCCGACCGATCTCCAGACCCTCCATGACACCGCTAACGAACAGCTCCGCCAGATGGCCGCGGCCGGTGACGGGGGGAACCTCGACGCCGATACCCAGGTCGTCCCGGCCACGGTCGAACTGAGCGAGCCAGCCTACACCGACGATCTCCAGGCTGGCGATGACGGCGCCCAGGTCTCCACGACGGCAACCGCCACCGCAACGGTCCTGACGTACAGCAACCGGGCGTTGCGGCTCCAGGCGACCGAGGCGCTCATCCCGATCCTGAGCGAGCAGTTGACGCCCGGTCTGGAACTGAGCGAGTCGACCGTCATGCTCACCGCCCAGGGGGTGCCGGGCGAGCAGACGGCGCAGGGCGCGACGTTCCAGATCTCCGGCATCGCCAACACGACCGCCTCTCTTAGCGACGAGGAGGCCCGGGCGCTGGCCGATGAACTGGCCGGCAAGAGCGCATCCGACGTCAACTCGATCCTGACCGCCAACGAGCGCATCTCATCCTACGACGTGACCTACTCGCCGGGCTGGCTGCCGGACCGGATGCCGAACGCGGCGGGCCGGATCGACATCACGGTGCGCCAGTGAGCCGCAACGACCGCCGGAGCCGGGGACGCGACTGGAACAAGGGCAGTGGCTGGCAGGAGCAAGCCGGGATGGCGCTCGGCCCGGTCGATATGCCGGCGGCGATGCCGACCATGCGGGACCGACATGCCGAGGGCCGGATCATGGGTCTTGATGTCGGTGGGCGCCGGATCGGCGTGGCGGTCAGCGACGAGACCCGCCTGATCGCGACGCCGGTGCGATTCATCGAGCGGGGCCAAGAGGACCGAGCCGTCTTCAAGGACCTGATCGCCCGGTACGCCATCGGCCGGATCGTCGTCGGCCTGCCGACCGGGATGAGCGGCCGAGAGGGACCGCAGTCAGCCGATGTCCGCGCCTATGCCGACCGGCTCGCGGTCGACCTCGATCTGCCGATGGATTACTGGGACGAGCGCCTCTCGACCGCCATCGCCGAACGGACCCTGATCGCGGGCGGGACCAGCCGGGCCGACCGCCGCACCCGCGTCGATGCCGTCGCCGCGGCGGTCATCCTGCAGGGGTTCCTGGACCACGAACGGTACCGCTCTGGCTGACCGGAATGGGGTCGGTCACCTCCCCGCCGGCGACGCGTTGCCGATCAAGGAGTCAGAGCAGGCCGACAGCGACCTGTTATCCTATCTCGCCTTACCCTTCACAAGTCATTTCAGATCACATCAGGGAGCCAGCCACCGTGCCTACGGACGACACCAGCCCGGTCCTTCAAATCATCATCGCCAGCACCCGACCGGGTCGTGTCGGTCTCCCGGTCGGCAACTGGGTCGCCCAGGCCGCCCGGGCACACGATACCTTCCGGGTCGAGGTCGCGGATCTCGCCGAGATCGATCTGCCCATGTTCGATGAGCCGGAACACCCCAGGTTCGGACGGTACGTCCACGAGCACACGCGGCGCTGGAGCCAGACGATCGCCGCCTCGGACGCGTTCGTCTTCGTCATGCCCGAGTACAACTACGGCTATACGGGCAGCCTGAAGAATGCGCTCGACTACCTCTCGAAGGAATGGGCGTACAAGCCGGTCGTGCTCGTCTCATACGGCGGCGTCTCCGGCGGGCTGCGGGCGGCCATGAACCTCCAGCCGGTCCTGACCGGGCTGCGCCTCCTGCCGACGGCGGGCGCCCTGCCGATCCCGGCCGTCGCGAGTCACATCGCCGATGGCGTCTTCACGCCGACCGAGTCGATGTCCGGGCAGTTCGACACCATCCTGAACGAGCTGGCTCGAATCACGCCGCTCGCGAAGCAGATGCGACCGTAGGGCGAGCATCGAATCGCATCCTGCCCTGAGGCGATCCGTCCCAGAGAACGCGATGGGCGGCGCCGGGCATCGGCGCCGCCCATCGCGTTGGCATCAGACTCACTACTCGGCTGGGACGTCGACGGCCACGTCCAGCTTCGGGAAGAGCGGCCCGGCCGGGTCGAGCCGCCCGACCATCGGACCGCCCCAGAAGACCGCGGTCGACCAGTCCCCGGCATCGGCCGCTGACAAACCAAGCTGGCCGGCGATCTTCGCGGCGGCGCTCGGGATGAACGGGCTGGTCAGGATCGAGATCACCCGGGCCGACTCGGCCGCGAACGCCAGCGTCGTGTCGAGGTCCGCCTGCCGCTCCGGCAGCTTCGCGATCTTCCACGGCTGGCGCTCCTCGAGGTACTGGTTGGTCCGTCGCACTAGCGTCCAGACGCCCTCCAGCGCCCGGTCCGTCGCCCAGGCGTCCAACTGCTGCTCGGCGGTCGCCTTGGCCGCCTCCGCGACCCGGACCAGTTCCCGCTCCAGCTCGCCGGGCTCGCCCGCCGCCGGCACGGTGCCACCGCGATACCGGCCGACCATCGCGACGACCCGGTTGAGCAGGTTGCCAAGGTCGTTGGCGAGGTCATCGGTGTAGCGCCGCGCCAGATTGGCCCGCGAGAAGTCGCCATCACTCGCGAACGAGATGTCCCGCAGCAGCGTGTACCGGACGGCGTCGACGCCGAACTCGGTCACGACGTCCTCCGGGGCGATCACGTTGCCATCGGTCTTGGAGATTTTGCGACCGTTCAGCGTCAGGAACCCGTGGACCGCGACCTGCTGCGGCGGCTCGAGCCCGGCCGCCATCAGGATCGCCGGCCAGTACAGGCAATGGAACCGGGTGATGTCCTTGCCGACGACATGGGTGTTCGCGGGCCAGAACGCCGCGAACCGCTCAGGGTCGTCCGGGAAGCCGAGCCCGGTGAGGTACGTGGTGAGCGCATCGAACCAGACGTACATGACCTGCGAGTCGTCGCCCGGAACCGGCACGCCCCACGCGATCCCGTCCTTGCGCTTGCTCCGGCTGACCGAGAAGTCACGCAGCCCCTGGTCGATCCAGCCAAGCACCTCGGCCCGTCGATGGCTGGGGACGATGAAGTCCTCCTTGCCGAGGATCAGTTCACGCAGCCGGTCGGCATAGGCCGTCAGCCGAAAGAAGGCGTTCTCCTCCTCCAGGTACTCGGGGGTGATGGACGGGTGCTGCGGACAGTGCCCGCCGACCAGGTCGTCCTCGCCGTAGAAGTTGTTGCAGTTCGGGCAGTAGTACCCAGCGTAGACCGCCTGATAGATGTCGCCGTTCGCGACAACACGGCGATAGAGCTCCTGCGAGGCCCGGAAATGTCGTGACTCCGTCGTCCGGACCCAGTCGGTCGGGCGGACGTCCAGCGCATCCCAGGCACCCCGGAACACGATGTCCATCTGGTCCGTCCAGTCTCGCGGCGTCTCACCGGCCTTCTGCGCAGCCACGACGACATGCTGACTGTTCTCGTCATTCCCCATCACGAAGGCGACATCGTCGCCCCGCAACGTGTGATACCGGGCGACGGCGTCGGCCGTCACCTTCTCCAGGGAGTGACCGATGTGCGGTGCTCCGTTGGGATAGTCGATCGCGGTCGTGACGGAGAAATGGCCGGGGTGGTGAACTCCCCGTTGATTGCTCTCGCTCATGGTCTCGCTCATCCATTCTGGGGGACGGCCGACCGGGAGAACCTGCCCGGTCGTTCCGTGGGATTCCGGCAGCAAGGTGGGAACCCGGTCCCATCAGGCGGGACCGGGAATCCGTCGCATCTCGCGGCAGCGGCTGGCGGCGCGAACGACCACCCGGCGGCTGCCGCTAACGCATCGACATGTCCTCGACGCCGCCGGCCCAAGGCCCGACTCCGGACAGGAACGGCTGGATCAGCGCCCGCTCGAACTGCACGAGATGGGTCAGATCGTGCGCCGGGTAGTAGTGCAGCATCTGCCCAAGCGTCAACGGGCCGTACTCGCTATGCTCGCTCTCTCGGCTCAGGTCACCCGGGGTCAGCGTCGCGATCAGGTCGAGCGTCTCGACGCGCAGGGTAGCGAACGCCTCCACTATGTGGGCGGCCGTGCGCGTCGAATCCCATTGGACGTCGTGCTGATCGACATTCTGGATGATCGTGGCGCCATCGAGGAACGCCCGGATTCGCGGTGGGAAGACCAGTCGTTCGGTGTCGAGGAGATGGTGGAGGACTTCCCACGGCGACCATTCGCCGGGGAGCGGCCGGCGGCGGAGCAGATCGTCGGGGATGCTGGTCGCGAGCGCGACCAGCCGCGGCGCGGTCGTCGACAACACGCGCGGCAGCAGGTCCAGCAACTCGTCGGCCAGCAGCTCTTCGGGTGGAAGACTCTCCATCACGTTCCTCACGGTCATGCCTAGAGATCCTCGATGAGTCCCGCCCGGCTCAGGGCGAAATACTTGGCGTCCGGGTGATGGATCACGATCGCCGCCGTCGTCTGCTCCGGCTCGAACTGGAAGCCGTCCGTCACCTCGATGCCAATCTGCCCGACGTCGAGGAATGAGTCAAGGATCGCGTGTTGCTCCAGGTCCGGGCAGGACGGATAGCCCCACGAGTAGCGCTTGCCGCTCTCGTCGCCGATGCCCATCTCGCGCCGCACCCGCTGATGAATCCACTCGGCCAGCCCCTCGGCCGTCTGGACGCTCAGCCCGTGGGCATAGAAGCTGGCGGAGTACTCGCCCTGGGCCTGCAACCGTTCGGTGTGGACGGTCGCTTCGCGTCCGGCCGTGACGATCTGGAAGGCGACCACGTCCTTGACCCCGGACTCGGCCGGCAGGAAGTAGTCAGCCAGGCAGAGCCGCTCGCGGGCCGGCTGGCGTGGGAACGGGAACCGGGCGATCTCGCGGTTGGGGTCCTCCGGGCTATAGACGACCAGGTCATTGCCGGAACTGTTGGCCGGGAAGTAGCCGTAGCGCACGCGGGGCCGCAGCCAGTGGCTGGCGATGGCGTCGGCCTGCAACTCCTGGAGACGGGGCAGGAACTCCTCGCGCTGCAGCGTCTCCCACGCCTCGTCCTTGACGCCCTTGCCGCCCCAGTGCAGGCGGAAGAGCGTCTTGAGGTCGAGATGGGGCCAGACATCCTTCAGATCGATGTCGGACTCGCGCTCCTCGCGGACGCCCCAGAACGGCGGGACGGGGATCTCGCTGGCCGGGAGCCGGCGGACGGTGATACCGTCGACGGCGGTCGATTCGGCCGGGACGCTAAACGCTTGCCGACCGACCTTGCCGATGCTGACCTTCGCGTCCGACAGCGTCGACGCCACCAGCGACTGGCGCTGCTCGGGGTCGACGATCCGCTCCATCAACGAGAGTCCCTCGAAGGCATCCTTGGCGTAGAAGACGCCGGGCTCGTAGGCCGTCTCGTCGGCGACGAACAGGGCGCGGTGGGCGTAGGCCCGGTTGATCGCCGCCCCGCCGATGATGACCGGGATACTCAGGTTCTGGTGGTGGAGTTCCTTGACGCAGAGCGGCATCTGCTTGCTGGTACTGACCAGCAGGGCAGACAATCCGATCGCGGTCGCGTTGACCTCGATCGCCTTGTCGATGATCTTGCTGATCGGGACCTGCTTGCCGAGATCGTGAACGGTGTAGCCATTGTTGCTCAGGATCGTGTTGACGAGGTTCTTGCCGATGTCGTGGACGTCGCCGAAGACCGTCGCCAGCACGACCGTGCCCTTGCTCGTCCCCTCGACCCGGTCGAGGTAGTGCTCGAGCTGGTTGACGGCCTTCTTCATCACCTCGGCCGACTGGAGGACGAACGGCAGGATCAGCTCGCCCGAGCCGAACTTGTCGCCGACCTCCTTCATCGCCGGCAGCAGGACGTTGTTGAGCACTTCGACCGCATCGCCGGAGTCGGCGACGGCCTGATCGACGTTGGCCTCGACGCCCTCGCGCCGCCGGAAGACGATCTGGTGATGGAGCCGTTGGCGCGGGTCCATCTCCTCCATCGGGTCCGGGCCGCCGCTGGCCTCCTCGGTCCGGCCCTCGAAGTGCTCGATGACGCGGGCGAGGGCATCCGGGCGGCGATTGAAGACCAGGTCCTCCGCCAGCTCGCGCTCGGCATCGGGGATCTCGCCGTAGGGCACGACGTGGCTGGGGTGGATGATCGCGAGATCGAGACCGGCCTTGATCGCGTGGTAGAGGAAGACCGCGTTGATCACCCGCCGCGCGACCGGGTTGATGCCGAAGCTGACGTTGGAGACGCCGAGGATCGAGAGGACGCCGGGAAGCTCCTCCTCGATCCGGCGAATGCCCTCGATCGTCTCGATGGCCGAGGACTGGAACTCCGGGTCGCCGGTCGTGAGCGGGAAGGTCAGGGCGTCGTAGATCAGGGCGTTCGGCGCCAGGCCGTACTCGCCGACGACGAGGTCGTGGATCTTGCGGGCGACCTCGACCTTGCGGTCAGCGGTCTTGGCCATCCCGTCCTCGTCGATCGTCAGGGCGATGACGGCGGCGCCGTGGGCCAGGGCCATCGGCAGGACGGCATCGATCTTGCCGCGGCCGTCCTCCATGTTGATCGAGTTGATGATCGCCCGGCCGGGGTACTGCTCCAGGGCGTCGAGGATGGCGCCGGGCTCGGTCGAGTCGAGCACGATCGGCGACTCGACGCTCAGGGCCAGCTTCTTGGTCAGCGTCCGGAGCGTCTCGCGCTCCTCCTCGTCGGTCCGCTCCGTCAGTGCCACGCAGAGGTCGAGCGCGTGGGCGCCCTCCTCGACCTGGCTCCGAGCGACGGCCATGATGCCCTCGTCGTCGCCTTCGAGGACGAGCCGCTTGACCTTGCGGGAGCCGAGCGTGTTGACCCGCTCGCCGACGATCATCGGGGCGGGCTGCTGCTGGAGATCGACCGCCCGCAACATGCTCGCGATCGCCGGCCGAGGTTCCGTCGGTCGGGTCGGCGCGCTCTGGCTCGGCCGGCGCTCCAGCTCGGAGACGAGGTTCCGGAGGTGATCGGTCGTCGTGCCGCAGCAGCCGCCGACCACGCCGACACCGAAGTCGTCGACCATCTCACGGAGGGCGCGGGCCATCGGTTCGGGCTCGAGCGGGAAGACCGCCAGCCCGTTGACGTTGATCGGGATGCCGGCGTTCGGGATGATCGCGACCGGTCGAGTGCTGAACTCGCCCAGGTAGCGGGCCGGCTCGCGCATGTGCTCCGGCCCGGTGCTGCAATTGAGACCGATGACATCGACGGGCAGCGACTCCAGGATCGAGAGGGCGGCGGCGATGTCCGTCCCGAGCAGCATGCGACCGCTGGTGTCCAGCGTGATCGAGGCGTGGATCGGGATCTCGACGCCCGTCTCCTGCCGGATGCGCAGGGCGGCGTGGACGGCGGCCTTGAGTTCGAGGATGTCCTGGACGGTCTCGATGATGAGGACGTCGGACCCACCATCGACCAGACCGCGGATCTGGTCCAGGAACAGGTCGACGACCTGCTGGAAGCGGTGCTGGCCGAGCATCGGGTCATCCGACGCCGGCAGGAGCCCGGTCGGACCGATCGAACCGGCGACGAAGCGGGGCCGGGCGGCGGTCGAATACTCGTCGGCGACCTTGCGGGCCAGCGCGGCGGCGGTCCGGTTGATCTCGTAGGTCCGTTCGCCGAGGCCGTACTCCTCCAGCTTGATGCTGCTGCCGCCGAAGGAGTCGGTCTCCAGGACATCGACGCCGACATCGAGGAAGCTGGCGTGGAGCCGCTCGATCACGTCCGGGCTGTGCAGGACCAGGGCCTCGTTGCAGCCTTCCTTGCCACCGTAGGCGGAGAGCGGCAACTCCATGTTCAGGATCGTCGCGCCCATGGAGCCGTCGTAGACGAGCAGACGATCGCGGGCGGCGTCGAGGTAGGCGTTGGCGTTGACGTGGCGGGCGAGCGGGGTGCGGGAGTCGCGGGTCAGGGTCTCGGTCACAGTGGAAGCTCCCGGCTGAGAGTGGATGACGGCTCGGACGGCGAGACTCGTGTCGCCTCCGGGTGACGCGCTGACCGTGTCAGGACACGCCACGTTCCCGTTGCATCGCTCATCTATTGTAACCGGCCCATACCCTGGCGCCGCGATCGGCCGGTTTCCGCCTGAAACGACGCCCACCGGTCGCCCGTTCGGGCTAATTACAAGCGCGAATCGGGCTGCTACACTCGCACCTCAGGAACCGTGTCGGGTATCGATCCGCCCGCGTCGCACCAGTGCGTCTCCCGAATGGTCCTGACCGGTCGCCCGCCACCCCGTAGGCAGAGGAAGCATCGCCATGTCGGAACCAGTACCCTCCCGCACGGACACCGTCGTCCCAGACCCGCAGGCTGCCGGCACGGCGCGGACGTCGGGCAGCATTGCCAACGCTCCCGGGTCCGATCCGACCAGTGCCGCGACGATCGAGCGGATGGCCGAGCGACTCCTCTTCTATGAATCGTTCGACGAACTCATCCAGTCGAATATCGCCCGGTCCGGCCAGCTGATGCGGGAGGCGGGCGAGAAGCGTGACGAGGCGATCGCGGCCATCGCCCAGAGCCGCCAGCAGGTCGAGGTGGAGCGCGAGACCCAGCGAGCGGCGCTCACCGAGCTGCTGGACGACGTGATGACGATCCAGCAGGCAACCGAACGCCTCGCCCACCGAGTGTCGGATGCCCTCGAGCAGATCGAGTTCGACCTCGAACCGGTCGGGCTCCACGAGATCGGTGCGACAACCGGTCAGCAGACTGGCCGGCTACCGCACGGGTTCTCCACCGGGGTCAGTCCCTTCCAGAGCGTCGCCGAGGCGGTCGATGACGAGTACCGCCTTGGTCTCCTCGGTCAGCAGCGATCCGGCGCGGACGCGATGTCGACGGTCCCGGTCCCGTCCGGCATCGAGTCGTCGAGCACCGGACTGACCGGCTCCGGCTCGGATGGATCGCGTGTCGCCGATGGCGATGCCGGGGGGGTCACCGGACATCCCGACGGTCCCACCGGGAACCCGGAGAACGACGAACTCACCGCGGACGAGCCGGCACCTCAGGATGCTCCGGAGATCCACGTCCAGGTCGAAGACGCGAACGACCGGCAAGAGCGGCCCCCGGGAGAGGGAGCCGAGGCGGCGCCACTCGAATCGAGCGCCAGCACCTGGGATCACGGGGAGCGCGTGACCGACACCGTGGTCGACGGCGATCTCACGCGTGTCGTCGAGCCCCCCGTCGAGGCGACCGTCGAGCCCCCCGTCGAGGCGACCGTCGAGCCTGACGTTGAAGTGACATCGGCCGCCCCGATCGCCTCCGAAATTCCCGATGTCTCCAACGAGGTCGGCGACGCCACGTCGACCGTGACCGTTTCGCACGAAGCCGAGGAGGCCGTCCCGGATGCTGACCCGGTCGGTACCGGCAGCACCCTGTCGTTCGACAGCGAACCGGTCGGAGCCAACCTGACCAGCCCCGACGTCCTCGGCAGCGACGAGGCAGCCAGCCCGGTGGCCGAAGCGGAGAGCGACGTCAGGGCCGCGGTATCGGGGATCGGCATCGACGCGGCGGTCAGCGCCGTTGACGAGACTCCGTCGACGGTCGCCTCGAACGGGACGGGTTACGAGGCAGAGCCAGTGCCCGGTCTCCATCTCGCATCGCCCGACGACGGAGTCGCTGCTCGACCGACGGCCGACGTTGAGCCCGTGGATATCGACGTCGCACCCGCCCCGGTGATGGCTCCGGCAGCGTCAACCAGCGTGGTGACCGAGCAGCAGACCACCGTCGTCCTGGACGGGGTACCCCGGGCGGCGGTCGCGCTGGCGATCCAGCGCCACATCCTCTCCAAGCCCAATGTCCTCCGCGCCGAAGTCCGGGAGTATTACGATCACCGGCTCACACTCTTCGTCACTGGGCATCGCGCCACCACCGCCGACGACCTGGAAGACTGGGACGGTTCAGCGACGTGGGAACGGATCCGGGCATCGCCGGAACTCCTCGAACTCCGAATGGTGATGTAGCGCACGAGGTCGAGGGTCGCCGATCTCGGCATCCCTACCCTACCTCGTCCAGAGCGACTCTTCGAGAACAGAGCCCATGACGGTCGCTCGGCCGAGCGACCGTCATGGGCTCTGGGTCATTCCCGGCAGGGGGATCAGGCGCTGCGGCGGATCGCCCGGTGGAGGGCACGGGCGATATCGGCCCGGGCACGATTGCTGAGCTGGAGCAGCTCGGCGCGAGTGGGCGTCGGCATGTCGAAGTAGTCGAAGAGCTGATCGAGCTCCCCGTCGACCGCCCGGGCCCGCTCCTCTTCGTTGCGGAGCTGGCGCAGATCGGACCCGAGAGAGTCGGCGATCCGGTCGAGAACCTCGTAGGACGGGACC
>CAXTHM010000094.1:0-12667 GCA_964244115.1 uncultured Thermomicrobiales bacterium | reverse complement strand
CGCTGCCAACCCTCTCGCCCGGAGACCGTGTTTATCCCGCGCTCCCCTAAATCAGAAAACCGGGCGAGTGATGGCGCCCTCGTTGGCCTGCGAGACCTGGGCGGCGTACTTGGCGAGGACGCCGGTCGTGTAGGGCGGCGGTGGGGCCTGCCAGTCGGCGAGGCGGGCCGCGATCTCGTCGTCGCTGAGCTCGACCGAGAGCGAGCCATTGTCGATGTCGATCACGACCGTGTCGCCCTCGCGGATCGCCGCGATCGGGCCGCCCACCATCGCCTCCGGCGCGACGTGGCCGACCATCAGACCCTTGGTGGCGCCGCTGAACCGCCCGTCGGTGAGCAGGGCGACGTCGTTGCCGAGCCCCTGGCCGACCAACGCGGCGGTGACGCCGAGCATCTCCTGCATCCCCGGTCCGCCGCGCGGTCCCTCGTAGCGGATCACGACGACGTCCCCGGCGACGATCTGGCGGTGGGTGACGGCCTCCATGCAGGCGTGCTCGCCCTCGAAGACGCGGGCCGGGCCGCGGTGGTAGCGGCGCTCGTAGCCGAACAACTTGGTCACGGCGCCGTCCGGGGCGATGTTGCCGCGAAGGATATGGAGACCACCAGTCGCCTTGATCGGCGTCGCCACGTCGTAGACCACGACCTGGCCCGGCGTCTCGACGGCGCGGGCCGACTCCTCGGCCAGCGAGCGGCCGGTCGGGGTCGGCAGCGAGCCGTCCATCAGCCCGGCCCCGACCAGCCGCTGGGCGACGAGCTCGATCCCGCCCGCCGCGTGCAGGTCGGCGGCGGCGAACTGGCCGCCCGGCTTGAGGTCGGTGATCAGCGGGGTCCGCTTCGAGACGACGTCGAAGTCGTCCATGTCCAGGGGCACGCCCACCTCGCGGGCCAACGCGATCAGGTGGAGGACGGCGTTGGTCGAGCCGCCGGTCGCGGCGACGCCGGCGATCGCGTTCTCGAACGCCTGCCGGGTCAGGATGTCGCGCGGCCGGACATCGCGGCGGAGCAGGTCCATGATCAGCTCGCCGGCCCGGCGGCCGATCTCGTTCTTGGCCGGGTCGATGGCGGGGGTCGAGGCGCTCCCGAGCGGGGAGAGGCCGATGAACTCCATCGCCATCGCCATCGTGTTGGCGGTGAACTGGCCACCGCAGGCGCCCTCGCCGGGGCAGGCGGCGTTCTCGATCGCCAGCAGTTCGGCGTCGTCGATCTTGCCAGCCGAGTGGGCGCCGATCGCCTCGAAGACGGACTGGATCGTCAACTCGCGGCCCTGGTAGTGGCCGGGCATGATCGTGCCGCCGTAGATCAGGATGCTCGGGACGTTCAGCCGAGCGACCGCCATCGACAGGCCGGGCAGCGTCTTGTCGCAGGCGCCGAGGCCGATGATCGCGTCGAACATGTGGCCGCGGCCGACGAGTTCGACCGAGTCGGCGATCACCTCGCGCGAGACGAGGGATGTCTTCATGCCCTCGGTGCCCATCGTGATCCCGTCCGAGATCGCGATCGTGTTGAGTTCCATCGGGGTGCCGCCGGCCGCGCGGACGCCGTCCTTGACGTGCTTGGCCAGACGCCGCAGCCCGAAGTTGCAGGGCATGGTCTCGATCCAGGTGTTGGCGATCCCGATGATCGGCTTCTGGAGATCCTCGGTCGAGAAGCCGATGTTCTTCAGGTACGAGCGGGCCGCCGCCCGGGTCGGACCCTCGAACAGCGTCCGGCTGTTGGACCGCATGTCATGGTCGCCGTGCGCCTTCTGGTCGGGCCGGTGATGGCCGTTGCCGCTGTCGTGGTCCTGCTCGCCCATCCCGGGTGCCTTCCTGTGTGATCGCTACCGTGTGGTCTCTACCGTCGATGTTCAGCCGGCCGCGTCGCCGATCCGACCGCGTCCGACGACCCAAATCCTGCCGAAGCGGTGCGGGTCGTTCGGGGCAGGTCGTTGCCGGGGCGTTTCGTGACGCTTTGGCCGTACTTCCGTTCGAGATGGATTGTACGGTGTCTCCGGTGCCGCTGCCCGATGACCCCGACTGGTGTGGCGTTTCGCTATACTGATCGAAAGGGTCGATCGACGGACTCTCCGGTCAATCGGCGAGCTGTCGCCGCGCGGGAAGGACCACTTCCGGCCGCGATGCCGCCACCGCTCTCGAAGGACGAATGGATGCCGATCGAACTCGCCAATCTCCTCGCGCTGCTGCTCCAGGCCATGAGCCTGCTCATCATCGGCCGGGCGCTGACGTCCTGGTTCGATCCCGGCATGAACTCCGCCGTCGGGAAGTTCCTCTTCAATGCCACCGAGCCGGTGATCGGGCCGATCCGCCGGGTGGTCCCGTCGCTGGGCGTGATCGACATCTCGCCGATCATCGCGCTGATCCTGATCCAGGTCCTCTCGTCGCTCGTCCGGAGTTCGGTGGCCTGACCCGTGACGGTCTCGGGCTGCCCGCCGTCCGGACCGGCAGCCGCACCCTATCGTCTGGACGCGCTCGGGTTCAGTTGCGTAGAGTGGTGACAGACACGGGCCGGAGCCGGTCGCTCCGGACGACGAGCCTCAGGGCCGACCCTCCGGGTCACGCCGGACGGGAGAGATGCAGATGGCGAACAGTCCACACCCCGGCTACCAGACCGACGGCGAAGAGCACGACGTCCAGCAGAAGTTCGGCTACGCGGTCTGGGTCTGGACGATCGGTTCCGCGCTGCTGATCATCGCCGGTCTCGTCATGCTGGCGCTGTCGCTCGGCGGGTTCTGGAGCAACGACTACGTGGCTCCGCCGGTCTGACGATCGCCCGGACGAAGGACAACCCAGACACCGCTGGCTCGGGCGTGAAGTCGATCTTCACGCCCGTGTGTCGTTTTCGGTCCTGCATGAGTTGGGTTGGCGCGGAAACGATTCGCGAAACCGGTTCATCGGCATTGACGTTGGAGATGACAGGACCCCGATGATGGACACGACATGTCGGCCTGAATCCTGCCACCCATCAGCCGACCAAGGAGGACCATCCATGACGTACGGACATCGTTCTCAGCCAGTCAGCCGACGCGCCTTTGCCGTCGGGACCGCCATGACGACGGCGTTGTCGCTTGCCGCCGTCCGGGATGGCAACGCGCTGGCCGGGACCGACGCCACGCCGGACCCCGGCGCGACGCCGGGCGCAACGCCCGCGATGGGCGGCCCGACGATCCTCGTCCGCGTCGAGTACGTCGGCGGGTTCACCGCGCCCGAGGCCAGCCTGATCTCGGTCCCGACCTATCAGCTGACGGACGACCGGCGGGAGATCAGCCAGGGTATCCAGATTCAGGTCTATCCGCCGCCCGCCCTGCCCAGCCTCCAGTCGGCCACCCTGACCGAGGAGGGTATTCGGGTCATCCTCGACGCCGCGGGTGCCGCTGGCCTGACGGGATCGGACCAGGAGTTCATCAACCCGAACGTGGCGGACCTGCCGGACCAGGTCATCACCGTGACGGTCGACGGCCGGACCGCGACCACGACGGCCTATGGGCTCGACTTCCTCGACCCGGCCGACACCAGCGAGCTCGCCGCGGCCCGTGACCGGATCCAGCCGTTCCTGGCGCTGATCGCCAACCCGCCCAGCCTGCGGGCCAACGGTGAAGTCGCGCAGCCGGAGACGTCCTACGCCTTCACCGAACTCCAGTACGTCGCGATCCCGGCCGCGAGCTTCCCGGCCGCCGGCGAGGTGTCGAATCTCGAGGGTGCGTCCGAGACCGAGCCGATCATCTGGCCCCTGGACGTCCCGCTGGCCGAGGCGGGTCTGCCGCTGGAGGAGGCGGTCGGCGGCGAGGGGTTCGCCGACATCTTCCCCGGCGCCCGCGTCGCGACGATCGACGGTCCGGATCTCTCGGCGATCCGGCCGCTGGCGGAGCAGGCCAACCAGCTCACGATCTGGCAGAGCGGCGGGGCCGACTGGGTCCTGCTGCTGCGGCCGCTGCTTCCCGGCGAGGTCGGCAATCTGGCCCGGCCAGCCGACGACGACCAGGCGGTCTAGAGTCGGATATACCGCGGCGGCGCATCGATCGTAGGGGTGACGCTGCGTCGTCCGGGCCGCCCCAGGGTCCTTCGCCGTCGGGCGAGACTGGGGCGAGTCAACGATCGGGTCCCATCCCTACGAACCGCCCGTCGCCTCATCGGGGTCGGGTAGGGCCAGGCCGATCGCCTCCATCAGGGCCAGCGCGTTGGTCGAGGTCGCGATCCCGTCGCGCATCAGGTGGTCGAAGCGCATCTCGGCGCCGTTCGGGCCGCGGACGACGTGCTCCCGGAAGTGGACCGGGACCGCCGCCCGGGCCAGCGACGGGTTCTCGGCGAGGTCGAGGTCATGGGTCGTGACGGCCCCGATCGCGCCGGACGCGACCAGCCGGCCGACGATCCGGCGGGCCGCGATCCGGCGCTCGCGGGAGTTCGTCCCCTGCAGGATCTCGTCGAGCAGGTAGAGGAAGACCCGGTCGCCCGGATCGGTCGCGTGGGCGGTGGCGGCATCGACGACGGCCTTGAGCCGGATTAGCTCGGCCATGAAGAACGAGACGCCGGCGGCGAGGGAGTCCGAGACCCGGACACTGGTCCAGAGATCGACCGGCGGCATCCGCAGCGCGGCGGCGCAGACCGGACCCCCGGCGCCGGCCAGCACCGCGTTGACGCCGATCGACCGCAGGAGCGTGCTCTTGCCGGACATGTTGCTGCCGGTCACCAGCAGGAAGGTCCCGTCCGGCCCGACCGTGACGTCGTTGTCGACCCGGACCGTCTCGCCGATCAGCGGGTGCCCGAGCGCAGTTGCCTCGATCGACCGCGCCGCTGGGTCGACATCGGGCGTGGCCCAGGCCGGGTTGTCGCCGGCCAGCCCGGCGATGGCGCAGATCGCGTCGGTCTCGGCCATCGCGTCCAGCCAGGGTCGGACCTGGCGGCCGTTGCGCCCCTGCCAGTGCTCCAGCGACGCGAGCAGGTGGACGTCCCAGAGGACGGCGGCCTGGGCCGGGACGTAGATCAGTGAGCCGCGTGGGATCGTCCAGGACAGGACTCGATCCAGCCGTCGCAGCGCGGCCGGTGCGGTCGAGCCGCTGGCCGCGAGCTGGCCCTGGATCCGAAGGAGCAGCGGGCTCCGGACCTCCCAGCCGGTGATGGCGTCGAGCTGGGCACCGTAGCGCTGTAGGGCGCCGTGCTGGCTGGCGACGCGGCCGATGATGTCGTGGGCGGGACCGGAGACGACGGCCGAGACGGCCAGGTTCAGGAGCAGGACCGGCAGCCAGAGCGGCAGGGGCGTGACGCCCAGCGCCTGTAAGGCGATCCCGACCACGAAGACGGTCGCGCTGACCCGCGCGAACCACGGCAGCCAGCGCCGGGTCGCCAGCCAGCGGCCGCCCTCCGCCCACGTCAGGAAGGTCTCCGGCGATCCGGCCCGCTTCTTCTGCCGGCCGAGCCGGGCGAAGTCCTGCCGGAGGTCCAGTTGCGGGGCCAGTTCCGCGACCGCCGCCTGCCGCTCCCGGGTCACGGCCAGCGGCGTCGATTCGAGCAGCCAGCGGCGCAGCCAGGTGCGACCGAGCGTCGAGGTGGTGGTATCGAGCAGGTGGAGCAGCGAGGCCCGGCCGGTGATGTCGAGGTCGCCGTCGTAGGGGTGGGAGCCGGCCGGCGGCTGATCGTCGTGCAGCGGGAGGGCGTCCCAGTCGCGGCGAACGCGGGCGACACCCTCGCGGTTGATCTCGGCGAGGAGCAGCGCCCGGCCCCGGATCGCCCCGAGCGAGCGGTGCTGCCGGATGAGGATGACGAACACGACGGCAAGGGCTGCGCCCAGCGCGATCGTGATGATGGCGCCCGTGGCGATTCCCCAGACCAGCAGGATGACGCCCAGCGCGAAGGCAACCAGGCGGCCGTTGGCGACGACGTTCCAGCGGCCGGTCAGGGCCCGAGCCTCGCCGGCCCAGCGGTCGTGGCGCTCGCGGTAGGTCGCCTCGGCGGGCGACGGGGCCGGTTCGTGCGGGGAGCGGTCAGACGCCAGCAACATCGACTCCGAGGGTGAGAGCGAGGGGCGAGTGGTTCGCGTCGCCACGGGAGACGGTAGCAGGGCGGACGGTCTTGTCGCCATCCCCAGAGCATCGTGGGGACGAAAGCCGAGCCATGGTGCGCGATACGATACGGTCCCGAGGGCCGCGAGTCCGGACGAACGGGTGGGAACGACATGTGGGACATCGTGCAGATCGTCGGTGCCGTGCTCGTCCTGGCCGGCTTCCTCGGGGTCCAGTTCGGGTTGCTCGATGAGCGATCGTACGCCTATCTCCTCCCCAATGTGCTCGGCTCGGCCGCGCTGGCGGTCACCGCCGTGGTCACCCGCGACTGGGGATTCGTGCTGCTCGAAGGCGTCTGGTGCCTGGTGTCGCTCTGCGGCATCGCGAGCCGGCTCGCCCGTGGTCGGGCTCCAGTCGGTGACGCCACCGGAGAGCGACCGTGATCCTGATCGTCGAGGTCATCGGGGCGATCGTCATCCTGATCCCGTTCGCCCTGCTCCAGGCGGGACGGATGTCGTCACCCTCCGCCGCCTACCTCTGGCCGAATCTGATCGGGTCCATCGTGCTGACCTCTGTGGCCTGGGTCGAGCGGCAGTGGGGATTCGTGCTGGTCCAGGTCGTCTGGGCGATCGCCGCCGCCTGGGGACTCTCTCGCCGGCGACGGGACCGCCCGACGGAGACCGAGCCGATCGAACCGGTCGGTCCGGACGCGGACCGGTAGCCGGTCCGGACGTCGCTATACTCCGATGGGCAGATCAGGGGACGAATCAGCGCGGGGCACCTCCCAGCGACCGGGCAACAGGGACGAGATGACGACGATCGAGCTGACCTTCCTCGGCACCGGGACCTCCAACGGCGTCCCCATGATCGGCTGCGACTGCGGCGTCTGCCTGTCGACGGACCCGCGCGACCGGCGGATGCGGACGTCGGCCGTGATCCGGGATCACGGGGACGGGCGCACCTACCTGATCGACACCGGGCCGGAGCTCCGCCTCCAGGCACTGGGGATGGGGCTCCGGCATGTCGATGCCGTCCTCTACACCCATGGCCACGCCGACCACACGGCCGGCCTGGACGACCTGCGCCGGTTCAATGAGCTCCAGCAGCAGCGCATCCCCGCCTACGCCAACGATGTCGCGGCGCAGATGATCCGGGAGCGGTTCGCTTACGCCTTCAGCGACTGGCTCGGCTTTTGGGGCGGCAAGCCGGATCTGGATCTCGTCACCGTCGACGCTCCGTTCCAGCCCTTCGGGCGACCGATCGTGCCGCTGCCGGTCCAGCATGGCCGGCTGCCGGTCGTGGGGTACCGCGTGGGTAACCTGTCGTACATCACGGACGCGAAGTCCGTCGGCGACGAGACGCTGGCGCTGCTGGCCGGGACCGAGGTGCTGGTGCTCAACGCCCTGCGGGAGCGGCCGCACCCGACGCATCTCAGTATCGAGGGTGCGCTGGCGGTGATCGATCGGCTGGACCCCCGACCGCGGCAGACCTGGCTGACCCATCTCAGCCATGAGGTTAGCCACGCCGGGATGAGCGAGCGGCTACCCGACGACGTCGGCTTCGCCTGGGACGGGCTCAACGTCGAGGTCGACTGAGGCGGCGGCCGGGAGGGTGTCCCGGGTCGCGGTCGAGATCGGCACCGTCGGGATGATCCCCTCGTGCTCGGCCCGGAGCTGACCGCAGGCGGCCTTGATGTCGAGGCCGCGGGAGTAGCGGACCGTCGTCGAGATGCCGTGCTCGGTCAGGACGGCGGCGAAGCGGTCGATCTGGACCGGGGTCGGGCGCTCGAAGTCGAGGATGTCGACCTTATTGAACGGGATGATGTTGACGTGGCAGAGCACGCCGCTGCGTCGGAGCAGCTTCGCCAGCTCGGTCGCGATCGCGTCGCCGTCGTTGATCCCCGCCATCAGCGCGTACTCGAACGAGATCCGGCGGCCGGTCTTCTCCGTGTACGCCCGGCAGACGGCCATCAGGTCGGCGACCGGATACCGCGTGTTGTGCGGCACGAGCCGGTCGCGGAGCGCGTCGTTCGGCGCGTGGAGCGAGACGGCGAGGTTGACCTGGTAGGGCTCGTCGGCCAGCGCCGCGATCCGGGGCAGGATGCCGGACGTCGAGATGGTGATCCGGCGGGCGCCGAACTGGAGCCCGGCGGCGTCGTTGATGATCCCGATGAAGGCCATCGTCGCCCGGTAGTTCTGGAGCGGCTCGCCCATCCCCATCATGACGAGGTTGGTCAACTGGCGGCCACGCTCACGGGCCATCCGGACCGACCAGATCACCTGCTCGACCATCTCGCCGACCGTGAGGTTGCGCGTCAGGCCGCCGATCCCCGTCGCACAGAAGGCACAACCCACGGCGCAGCCGACCTGACAGGAGACGCAGACGGTCGCCCGGTCGGCGTAGAGCATCAGGACCGTCTCGATGAACTGGCCATCGTCGGTCCTGAACAGCGCCTTGATCGTGTCGCCCTTGTCCGCCTCGTAGATCTGGACCGGCTCGAGCAACCGGATCGGCAGCTCGGCCTCGAGGCGGGGCTTGAGCGCCTTGGGCAGGTCGGTCATGGCCTCGTAGGAGTCGGCCAACTGGCGGTAGGCGCCGGTGTAGATCTGCCGGGCGCGGTAGGCGGGCTGGCCCATCGCCGTCAGCCGGCCGGTGAGGTCGCCCAGGTTCAGGTCGTAGAGCCCGGTCTTGCGAGCCGACGGCGGGGCGACCCGGCGTCGGAGCGACGCGAGGGGGACGACGGGTTGGCTGGCCACCGAAGGAGAGGACTCGACCTCGGCGACAGGCTGGGACGGGGTGGACATGATGGGGTGTCTTTTCCGGAGAGAGGACCTGCGGCTGCAGGCGGGGCAAACGCACCCGACAGTCTACCACGGTGACTTGACGGGAACGTTATTGGGGAAGATCGGTGCCGGTGCCCGGTCGGCTGAGTCGACGGCACATGGGATGCGCCATGGGAGCGAACACCCGAGGTGACGAGCGTTCTCGTCGGTGGGTCCGGAATGGGCCCACGCCGGCGGGGAGCGAAGAGACCACGCCGGGACACCGTCCCCGTGGCAGAGGGTCCTGAACATGGCGAAGAACGATTCCGACAACCAGATCATCCGTATCACCGACGCGATCCCGGAGAGCACCTGGTACTGGGCGGCGCTGGCTTCGATCGGGCTGTCCGCCTTCCTGCGCATCCGGGGCAATGCCAACTGGGCGGTCTTCGTCGGCCAGTGGCCGCCGACGTTCCTGCTGTTCGGGCTGTACGGCAAGATCATGAACAACAAGAAGTAGACGACCCGTCGGCGACGCCGGTCCTCCGGAGACGGTGGGCTGGCGTCGTCGTTTTTCCGGTGTTCCGACCGGACGATCCGCTGGCGTCACGGTCGTCGGTCGACGGCGACCACATCGACATCGAGACAGGAGTGACTGGTGATGAAGCGACTGGCGCTGCTCGGGATCGGGTTCACGATCGGCTGGGCGATCTTCCGGGTGATCACTGCCGCCCCCGACGACGAGTTGATCCGCGATTCGGCGCACGAGTTCGGCTCCTCGACGGGCGGATAGACGCGCCGCCCACGCGGGACGGACATGCCGTACCATCACGCCCTGAACGGCAGACCGCGGCTTGGTGGGAAGGCAGCGCGTGAAGATCGACCTGAACAGCGACCTGGGAGAGAGCTTCGGTGCCTACGTGATCGGGGCCGATGACGACCTGTTCCCGGTGATCACCTCCGCGAACATCGCCTGCGGCTTCCACGGCGGCGACCCACGCAGCATCGAGCGGGCGATCCGCCGGGCGGGGGAGCTCGGCGTCGGGGTCGGTGCCCACCCTGGTTACCCGGATCGGGTCGGATTCGGTCGGCGGGTGGTGCAGTGCTCGGTCGAGGAGGTCCGGACGGACACCCTCTACCAGGTCGCGGCCGTCGCCGGGATCTGCCGGGCGGCCGGTGTCACGCTGCGACACGTCAAGGCTCACGGGGCGCTCTCGAACGTGGCGGCGCACGATGCGGCCACGGCGGGTGCGATCGTCGCCGCCGTGCGGTCGTTCGATCCGACGCTGATCATCCTCGCCAACCCCGGGGCGCTGCTCGATGCCGCCGCCGCCGCCGAGCAACCCTTCGCGGTCGAGGCCTTCGCCGATCGGACCTACCACGCCGACGGCCGCCTCACCGCCCGCACCCGTCCCGACGCCGTGATAACGGACCCGGAGGCCGCCGCCACCCGGATGCTGGCACTGGCCGAGAGCGGCCGGCTGCCGACCGTCGATGGCGACGACCTGCACGTCGTGGTCCGGTCCATCTGCGTCCACTCCGATACCCCCGGTGCCGTCGAGATCATGCGGGCGGTCCGGCGGGCGCTCGAAGGGGCCGGCGTCACCATCGCCGCCCTCAGCGCGTGAGTCCGATCGATCCGGTCGACCGACCCCGCACCGGTCCCGCACCCAGTCTTCGGGTTCGACCACTCGGCGATCGAACCCTGATCGCCGAGCTCGGGACCGCCCGGCCCGACGGCACCTTCGAGCCGGCACTGGTCGGCCCCGAGACGAGCCGGATCACCGTCGGGCTGGCGGAGTCGGCCCGTCGCTGGCTGGGTGCCGCGGCCAGGGATATCGTCCCCTCGTACCGATCGGTGCTGGTCGAGGTCGACCCGGACCGGATCTCCTTCGCGCAGGTCGAGCGGCACCTGTTCCGGGATCTCGGTCGACCTCGTCCGGCGAGCGAGACGGCCGCGAGGACCGTCACGATCCCCGTCGCCTACGGCGGCGAGTACGGTCCGGATCTTGACGACGTGGCCCGTCACACCGGGATGACGCCGGAGTCGGTCATCGCCGGGCACAGCGGCGGGAGCGACTACCGGGTGGCCTTCCTGGGCTTCTCGCCCGGCTACGCCTATCTACTGGGACTCCCGCCGGCTCTGGCGACGCCGCGGCTGGCGACGCCGCGTCCGCGTGTCCCGGCGGGTTCGGTCGCGATCGGCGGGCAGCAGACCGGGGTCTACCCGCAGGCGACGCCGGGCGGCTGGCGGCTGATCGGCCGGACCGCCGTGCCGCTGTTCGACGTCGATCGTAACCCGGCGGCACTCCTGCGGCCGGGGGATAGGGTCGTCTTTCGCCCGGTGGATTCGCGTGAGTTCAGGGAGATCTCGGATCAGGTCCGCCGTGGGGCCTATCAGCCAGAGATCGCGTGGCCACCGGGCGAGGCGCCGCCGCTGCCGCTGCCCATCCGGTCGTATGCTCCGGCCGCGGACCGAGCGTCCCTGGAAGTTCTCCGGCCGGGCTTGCTCACCACTGTCCAGGACGCCGGCCGTCCCGGCCTCGGTGCGCAGGGCATCTCGGCGGGCGGTGCGCTGGATCGGGCCGCCTTCACGGCCGCCAATCGGCTGGTGGGCAACCCGGCAACGGCCGCGGTCCTCGAGATGAGCGTCACCGGCCCCACGCTGCGTCCCACGCGCCCGGTCCGGCTGGCGCTGACCGGCGCCGACCTCGGGGCGGAGATCGACGGCGACCCCGCTCCGTTCTGGGAACCGTTCGTCGTGCCGGCCGGTAGCACGCTCGACTTCTCGCCGGCCCGGGCCTCGGGGACCGGTGTGCGCGGCTACCTCGGCGTCGCCGGGGGGATCGACGTCCCGCTGGTCATCGGCAGCCGGTCGACCGACCTGACGGCCGGGTTCGGTGGCCTGGACGGTCGGGCACTCATCGCCGGCGACCGGCTGGCGATCGGGAGCTCTCACGGTGACGCACGGTCGCCGGTCGTCGTCGGGCCGCGTCCGCGAGCCCTTGGCTCGTCGGTGACGCTACGAGTGGTCCTCGGCCCGCACGACGACCTCCTCCCGGCCGACGCGCTCATGCGGCTGCTGACGGAACCGTACGCCGTCACGTCGCAGTCCAGCCACATGGGCGTTCGCCTGTCCGGTCCGGCATTGCCAGTCGCCGATGCGGGCGATCTGATCTCGGAGGGGATCGCGACCGGGACCGTCCAGGTGCCGGCCGACGGGCAGCCGATCATCCTGCTCTCGGGCCGTGGGACCGTCGGCGGCTACGCCAAGGTCGCCGGCGTGATCGACGCCGATCTCGATCTCGCCGCCCAGCTCCGGCCGGGGACGATGGTCCGCTTCCGGGCGGTGTCCCTGGCGGAGGCGCATCAGGCGGGGCGACGGTACCGCGCCTTGCTCGATGTGCTGGCCGATGACCACGAACCGAGCGTTGCCGGGGCGTCGTCCGGCGTGGGCAGGGTCGGCGAAGCCGCTCGCGGTCTCCTGGCCAGTGTGAGGGCTATGGTGCCGGTCCCGGCGGGACACGGGTCGGGGGCGTGGCGATCGGAGCCGGAAGACGATCTGGCTCTGACAGCCCCTCGTGGGCGTCCATCATCGCGCCGTCCGCCCGTCGGACACGTCCCGACCGACACCGTCGTTCGGGCGCCGCTACTGGGGTTCTTCCATCGCGGTGGGCGTCCTGGCGGGCGCCCGCTCGTGGACGTCGGTGACCGGCTCGCGTCCGGCGTGACGATCGGCACGATCACGGTCCTTGGTCTGCCGAACGATGTCCTGACGGATGGTCCGGCCGAGATCGTCGCGTTCCTGGTTGAGGACGGCGAGCCCGTCGAGTACGGTCAACCACTGGCGCGGGTGCGTCCGCTCTCGCCAGATGATGCCGGAGGTGACGCATGAGCGGGCGGGACGTGGACGG
>CAXTHM010000093.1:9223-13195 GCA_964244115.1 uncultured Thermomicrobiales bacterium | reverse complement strand
GCAACTCATCCAGCATGTTGTGCGGATAGGTGTCCGTCCCCACCCCCATGTTCACGCCAGCCCGCCGGTACCGCCCGAAATCCTTCAACGTGATGCCCCGGCGCGCGAACACGGTCGGACAGTGCGCGACCGTCGTGCCGGTCTCCGCCAGGCGCGACAGGTCGCGGTCGGGCAGGGTCACGAGGGCCTGGCCGGACGGCGATTCCGCCTGGCCGGACGGCTCGGGCGTCCCGTCGGATGGGGGTGAGGAGGGTGCCGACGGTCGGGCGGCCGGGGGCGGCGTCGGGTCGCTGGTCGTCATGCCGCCTCCCTGGTCGAAGATGCGGGGCATCGGCGGGTGGTTCCGTCAGGCGTTCGGCGGTCAGGGCCTGTCGAACGCAACCATAGCCGATGTCCGGGCCGCCCGGACTACAGCGGCAGGGCGTCCCGGATCTCGTCCATCGGCGGCAGGATGTCCAGGAGCCGGACCAGCAGCAGGACGCCGCCGGCCAGCAGCAGGATCGCCAGCGCGGCCGGGCCGGCGGCGCCGAGGCCGCGCAGGTAGCGACCGGGCGCGATCCGGTCCGTCGTCGCGAGCAGGAACAGGCCCCAGGCGACCGCGACGAGCCCGGCCCCGGCGACCTGCGAGGCGTCGAGGTCGAGATCACGCCAGGCGATGACCGACAGGTTGAGGATGGCGAGGAGCAGCGCGACGAGCAGCAGCAGGGCGACGACCGCCCACAGGCTCTGGCCGCCGCGGGCCGGCATCGCCGTGCGGCCGAGGCGGCGCTGATGCGGCCAGGCGCCCTCGACCGCCGTCTCGACGGCCTGCAGGGTGAGCACCGTCGCCAGCGCGAGGGCGATCAGGGCCCAGACGCGGAGATCGATCGAGGAGAGGAAATCGCCGAGTTGGTCCATGGAGTGTCCAGCGCGTCGTGACGAGGGTGTCAGCCCGGCCGGCGCGGTCCACACCGCTGGCCAGGATGATCCTAGCGGTCCGCGGCGCCGACGGCCAGTGACGCCGTGATCGCGGTCGTCAGGCGACGGGCGGCGTCGGTCAGGAGGTCTTCCGAGACCCGGGAGAAGCTCAACCGCAGACCGGGATCCGGCCGGCGGTCGGGGTAGAACCAGCTGCCCGGCAGGAACAGGACCCCGTTGTCGGCCGCGGGCGCCATCAGGCTGGCGGCGTCCATCCCTTCCGGGAGGTCCAGCCAGATGAAGAACCCGCCGTCCGGCTGCTCGATCCGGACCTGTCCCGGCATCCCGTCCCGGAGCGCCGCGTAGAGGTGGTCGCAGCGCTGACGGTACTGCGACCGGAGCCAGGCGACATGATCGTCCAGGAACCCCTGGGCCGCCGCGGTAACGATACGCTGCGACATCAGGTCGCCGTGGACATCATTGACCTCGCGGGCGTTGACCATCAGATCGACGAGGTCCGGCGGGACGACCATCCAGCCGGTCCGGAGCGCCGGAGCGAGCGTCTTGGAGAACGTCCCGAGGGCGATCACCTCGGCGTCCCGGGCCCGGAGCGATCGGGGCGGAGCGTCGTGGAAGTAGAGCTCGCCATAGGGATCGTCCTCGACGATCACGATCCCGTGCTGGCGGGCGAGACGGACGAGGGCGTCGCGGCGGTCGTCGCTCATCAGGCGGCCGGTCGGGTTCTGGAAGGTCGGGACGGTGTAGAGCAGCCGCGGCGCGGGCAGCCCCTGCGCAGCCCGGTCGGCCAGCATCGTAGCCAGTGCGTCGGTGTCGAGGCCGTGATCGTCCATCGGGGCGATGAGGTAATCGGCACCGTAGGACCCGAAGACCTGGAGCGCACCGATGTAGGTCGGACCCTCGACGATGACGGTGTCGCCGCGGTTGAGGAAGACCCGGGCGATGAGGTCGATCCCCTGCTGGCTGCCGGTCGTGACCACGATCTCGTCCGGGCCGGTGACGACCGACCGGTCGCTGAGCCACTGTCCGAGCCACTCCCGCAGCGGGTCGAGGCCGGCCGCGCCGGCGTAGCCCCATGAGTTCGTATCCGACCAGATCCGGCCGGCGGCCTCGGCCAACCGCCGGACCGGGACGAGGTCCTCGCTCGGGGCGCCGCTGCTCAGGGAGATCGGGCTCGGGTGACGGCCGATCAGGTCGGTGGGGACCGACCAGGGCGAGTCATGGAAATCGGCGGCGCGATCGGCCAGCCGGTAGCGGCTGATTCCCGTAGCGGCGATCGATTCGCGGTCGGCCAGACCAGGGAGGCGCGTGGGATCCATTGGGAGCCTCTCGGGGATGGGCAATGACCGGGCCGGAACGGAAAATTCCCGGCATGGTACGGCCCGAAAAGGGACGTCGTCAATGGACGCGACGACCAATCCCGAGTCCGCCGACCCGTCGTGATTGGTCAACCTACCGTATGGTGAATCAGAGGCAGGACTTCTTGCCACCTTGTCATGCCAACGGCCCTCATGTACGCTCATGGAGCAGTACGTACACCCTCCCGCACCTCCCGAGACGCACACGTCACTGTGGTCTGTGCCTTTCCGGGACGACGCATTGCGCTGACGGCCGGCTGCCCAACGACCAACGGACCTGATGGAGATATCGCGCATGATGGACATGAGCGTTCGGCCAGTGACCTCCCGGATCGAGCCCGACCCGGCGCCACGCAGTCCCCGGGTGATCGCCCCGCACGTCCCGGTGGCGCGGGACATCGTCGCGCTGTATGCGGCTCGCGTCGCCAGCACCGGCGCTGACGTCCTGCCTGCCCTCCGGAACCGCCGGGCCAGCTTCCCGACCACGTCCGAGCCGGTGATCGGTTACCTCGCGGCGTCGATGCCGAAGCTCGGTTGCCCGATCCCGGTCGGCCGCGGCACCGCCACTCACCGGCAGGCGCTCGACGCGCTGGCTGCGTCGAAGTGGGCGACGCAGACCGGCTGGCTGCCGGAACCGGAGCGGGTCCGGGTGACGCGGGCCGGTGGCGGCATCGGGCGGCCGCGACGGGCGCATCCGGTCATCGCCGAGCCGGCGTATCGGCCGGGCCTGATGGGACGGCTGTCGGCGGCGTTCGCGGCGTTCTCCCGGCCGGCGGCCGAGCCCCAGCCGGAGGCGTTCGGGCATGAGCCCAGCCGCCGGCTCGAGGCGCAGCTGGCGTAGGGCGAGACGGACCCCACCGCCAACCCCCTCCCCATCTCGCTAGCGTGCTTCGCACGTGCGGATGGAGAGGGGGCTTTCCGTACAGGATGTCGGTCAGAACTGGGATGGGGCGCTGGTCGCGACGCGGCGGATGACCGTGCCTTCGCCGCGGAGAGCCCGGGTGACGGGCCGTTCGGCGCGGGCGTCGCTGAAGACGACCTCGCCGACGCCGTGCTCGATGGCGCTGAGAGCGGCTTCGACCTTGACGACCATCCGGCCCGAGGCCGCCGCGAGGGCCGACTCGGGGGCAGCGGCGTCGATCTCCCGGACGAGGCTGGTCTCGTCCCGGACGTCGCGCAGCAGGCCGGGGGTGTCGGAGAAGAACAGGAGTGCCTCGGCGCCGAGCTCGCTGGCCAGCGCGAGGGCCAGCTTGTCGCCGTCGACGTTGATCGGGACCCCCTCTTCACCCAGCGCTGGTGGCGTCAGGACCGGCAGGTAGCCGTTGGCGAGCAGGAGGCGGATCAGCCGGACGTCGATCCGTCCGATCGTCCCGGCGTGGTCGTCGCGGAAGATCCGCGCCTTGCCGTCGACCGAGCCCCGCAGGAGGGTTTTGCGCCGCCCGGTCGCGATCGCGCCGTCCAGCCCGCTCAGCCCGACGGCGTTGATCCCGGCCGCCTGCATCGTCCCGACGATGGTCTTGTTGACCTTGCCGCAGTAGGTCATCAGCATGGCGTCCATTGTGGCGGCATCGGTATAGCGGGAGATCCGGCCGGAGGACGACGTGACCATGACCGGCGGCAGGTCGAGCTGACGGCTGAGCTGGCTGAAGGCGGCGTTGGCGCCGTGGATGACGATGGCGGTGCGGCCGTCGTAGCGGGC
>CAXTHM010000093.1:0-9213 GCA_964244115.1 uncultured Thermomicrobiales bacterium | reverse complement strand
GAACGGCATCGAACTGATCACCGTCGAAGTCGCCCTGCGCGGTGCGGCCGTCGTCCAGCAACCCCCTGAGGTCCGTGGCGAAGTTGCGAAACGCCGCCTCGCCGATCGCGGCGCCGCCGCCGATCTTGATGATGATCACGTCCTGCCTGCTCCCTGTCGCGTCGTCAGAGACCGTCTATGTGGTCAAGGATAGCGGCAGCGTCTACCAGATGCCGGTCTGTCCGGACGATGTCCGGGTCGAGGTGGTCGGGGCCTCGTCTGACAGTGGATGCGCGAGCGTAGCCGAGCAGACCGCTCCCCCGACCCCGCTCCGGCTCACCTGCGCAGCCGTAATTGCTTCGGCGCGTGAGCGACGCAGGTGCCCGGAGCGGGGAGACGGGCATCCCATGAGGGACACGGCGTCGGCGTGGGGACCGTCATCCTCCACTGCCCGGCAACCGTTCACGAATCAGCGTGTGCGATCATCGTTCACCGTCGGTCGAGCGTTCGCCGCCTGACCCGTTGGCGGGTCTCGTGCTGACTGTCCCTGTCTCGAGAGCAACCGGGAGGCCCGTGGAATCGGATCGAGGCGAGACGTCGGGTCTCGGGAGAGCGGTCGCGCCGTCGTGGCTGCCGGCCCTGATGACGGCGCTGCTGGTGATCCCCTGCGCGTCGATCGCCGTACTGTTCATGCTCCAGATCGAAGTCGTCCACGACCCGCAGCCGCGCCGCCTGATCGCGGCGGCGGCGGTCTGCGCGGCGCCGGTCGGCCTGTTCCTGGTGCGATTCGTCGAGGATGTCTGGGCCGGTCCGCGCCGATCGAGCCCGCCGTGGTTCTGGCTGCTCTGGTTCCTGGTGACGGTTGGCCTCGTCGCACTCCCGATCGCCGCCCGGCTCGGGCTCGGGACACGGCGGTCGACGTCGGGTGCCAGCCGCAACGTCCGGGATCTGCACGTTCCGCAGACCGGCGAGATCGTCGTCGCCGTCGTGGTCGGGCTCGTCGTCGCCGTGCTGGCAATGGTGGCGGGGATGATCGTCGCCCGCTGGGGGACGGTTCCGACATTGATCGCTGCCCTCGCCGCCGTCGGGATTGGGTACGCGACGGTGCCGCTGACGTTCGTCGGGATGGCGCTGTCCTACGACGTCATGGTCGGGCGGGGCGACGACCCGCTCGCCGACGCCGCGCAGACGCTCTCGATCGTCTGGTTCGTCGCCGTCCCGATGGCGGGTCTGGTCACGGGCTGGACCGCTGGCGGGCGGAACGCGCGCCGCTGACCGGTGCTCTCGCCGGACAGGGGGCGGTTCGGTCGCGTGATGCTCGCGCCGCCCGGATCCATTCGGCCCCGCTACCGCCGACCTTCTTCGAGCGTTTCGACGGTTAACGCGAGCCAGCGATTCGCACCTGGCACCATGTCAGCCCTTGTCTGCTGCCAGAACCGAGCGCATCGCCGCGATGGCCTCGTCGATCGTGTCGCCGCTGGCAGCCTGGACCTCCCCGTTGGACCAGCTCTCGCTCTCCTGGGCAGAGATGTGGAACTGGCCGGGGGTCTGGTCGTCGTTCGCCGTCCAGCTGAACTGGTAGCCGGGGAACTCATCGGTGAGGGCGGCGACGCGGGCGGAAATGTCATCGTGATGCTGGTCGGTCATCTTCGATCCCTCTCGGTGGCCGGCAGATACCGGTTTCGCCTCTGTCTCACATCCCCTGCCACTGTTCCGGCTAGATCGGGTGCAGCCCGGTGAACTCCAGACCGGTCTCCTCCGGGAAGCCACAGCGGACGTTCATGCACTGGACGCCTTGCCCGGACGCGCCCTTCATCAGGTTGTCGGTCGCCGCCATCACGACGAGGCGGTTGCTGTGCGGGTCGCGCTCGAAACCGACATCGCAGAAGTTGCTCCCGGAGAGCAGCTTGGGCTCCGGGTAGCGATAGACACCGCTGGACTCCTTGACCAGCCGCATGAACGGCTCGTCCTTGAAGGCTGGCCGGTAGATCTGCCAGATGTCCCTGTCGGTCAGCGGCTCCTTCAGCGTGACATGGGAGGTCGCGAGGATGCCGCGGACCGCCTCGATCGACGTCGCCGAGAAGCTCACCGGCGGGGCGATGCCGTCGACGGTCAGCTCCTGGATGATCTCGGCCGAGTGGCGGTGGCCGGTCGGCTTGAACGAGCGCATCGCACCGCTGCGCTCCGGGTGGTGGGAGGCGAGGCTGGGCTCGCCTCCGGAGCCGGAGGAGCCGGTCTTGGCTTCGATGAAGACCGGGATCGACGTGTCGACGACGCCGGCCCGGTAGAGCGGGAAGAGCCCGAGGATCGAGGTCGTCGCCATGCAGCCGGCACAGGCGATCCGGTCGGCCTGGGCGATCTCCGCGCGGTGCAGCTCCGGGATGCCGACGACGAACCGGGCGATGTCCTCCGGGGCGGAGTGGGCGCGGCCGTACCATGTGACGTAATCATCGGGGTTGCGCAATCGGTAGTCTGCGCTGAGGTCGATGATGACCTTCGCCTTGCCCTCAATCTCGGGCATCTTCCGCATCGCGACGCCGTGGGGGAGGGCGAGGAACAGGATGTCGCACGGCTCCAGATCGGCCGACGGGCTGAATTTGAGCTCGGTCCGCTTGCGCAGGTTCGGGTGGACGAGCCGGACGAACTTGCCGGCGTACCGCTCCGATGTGACCTGCTTGATCGTCGCTTCCGGGTGGCCCAGCAGGAGCCGGATGAGTTCGCCGCCCGCGTATCCGGAGCCGCCGATGATCGAGACATCCATGACGTTCTCATTCTCCCCGCTGGTTGGCGGTCCTGGCGCTCAGGCCCCCTGGTAGATGGACGATGGTTCGGCCATCGGCCCGAGAACCGGTCGAGGGAGCCCGCTCGGCATTCCCGGGCCGGACGACCTTCCGGGACCGTGAAGGGATCCCCCTGTCCCGGCGCGCCGACCGGGCCCGCTTGCCGACCGCGATCACATAGTCGGCGATGTGGCCGGGGATGTTCACTCCGGTCGTGTCGATGCTGTTGCGGAACTCCATCGTGTAGTTGACCTCGATCACCGACAGGCCATCCGGCCCTTCGAGGACATCGACCGCGACGACGCCGCCCCCGACCGCTTCGGCCGCGCCCCGGCAGATCGCGTCGAGGTCCGGCGTGACCGGACAGTTGGTCGCCTGGCCGCCACGGGCCGTATTCGTGATCCAGTGCGGGCTGTCCCGGTAGATCGCGCAGATCGTCTGGTCGCCGACGACGAAGGCGCGGATGTCGCGCCCGGGCTTCTCGACGAACCGCTGGATGTAGAAGACGCCATGCTGGTAGGAGCCCAGCGTGACCTTGTGCTCGAGGATCGCCTCGGCGGCGTCCCGGTCGTTGACCCGGGCGAGCAGCCGACCCCACGAGCCGACGACCGGCTTGAGGACGACCGGGTAGCCCATCGCCTCGATCGCCGCGATGGCTTCCTCCGGCGTGAACGCGATCACCGTCTCCGGCGTCGGGACTCCGGCCGCGACCAGCGCCGCCGAGGTGAGCAGCTTGTCGCCGCAGACGTTGGCGACGTCGTAGACGTTGACGGTCGCGACGCCCCATCCGTTCAGGATCTTCAACAGGTAGAGCGCCCGGGAGTGGTTGATGCAACGCTCGACGATCACGTCGCAGCCGGTCAGGCCGGCGTGGGGGTCCGCCAGGCCCAGGTGCAGGTGGCGGTCGTCGAAGCGGATCAGCTCGACGCCGCGCTGCTCGAGCTCGGTCGCGAGCAACTTCTCCTCGACCCGGATCCGCGAGTGGAGCATCCCGACGCGGAGCCGGTCGGTCTGGTGGGTCATCACGGTCGATATGGGCCTTTCGTGGTGTGGCGGGCGGATCGTGCTACGGGCACTGGCTCGTCCGCGCCCGTGACCCTGCGTCGACGACGCGGCCGTGATCCTTGTCAGGCGCCGACCGCGTTGGCGGTCTCGCCACGCTGGGCCAGCCGGGCGATCCGGATGGCCTCCTCGACGATCTCGCCGGCGATGTCGACGTCGGTGGTCGTCTGGAGGCCCTTGAACTCGCCGCCGCTGTTGACCTCCACGACCTGGAGCCCGTCCGGCGTCTCGAACAGGTCGACCCCGGCCAGGCGCGCACCGACCGCCTCGCAGGCCGTCAGGGCGAGTCCCTCGATCTCCGGCGTCACCGGGCAGGGCCGCGAGACCGCTCCCCGAGCGGCGTTGGTGACCCAGTGCTCGGACGACCGGTACGAGGCCGACAGCACCCGTCCGCCGACGACGTAGGCGCGGATGTCCCGACCCGGTTTCTCGACGAACTCCTGCAGATAGAGGACGTCGTGGTGGAAGCCGCCGTGCTCGGTCTTCTGGGCCAGGATGACCCGCATCTGTTCCGGGCCGTTGATCCGCGCCAGCAGCCGGCCCCAGGAGCCGGTCACCGGTTTCAGAACCACCGGGTAGCCGAGCGCCTCGGCTGCCCGCAGCGCCGACTCGACGGAGTAGCAGACCAGCGTCCGTGGGGTCGGGACGCCGGCCTTCGCCAGGGCGAGGCTGCAGGCGACCTTGTCGTCGCAGACCTCGACGGCCCGCGGCGTGTTCAGGGTCGGGATGCCGCAGCGGTCCACCGTCCGGAGCGTGTTGAGCGCCTTGACGTGGGCGACGCTGCGGTCCAGGACGATGTCGACGGCCAGGCCGCTGGCCGCGGCGTCGGGCGCGTTGATGTCGAGGACCAGATCGCGGTCGATCATGGTCGTGACGGCCAGCCCTCGGGCACGGGCGGCGGCAAGGATCGCCTTCTCCTCGGGCCGGAGGTGGGAGATCAGCAGGCCGAGCCGGAGCGGCGCGGCCGTCCCGTTTCCGGTGTGGGTCGTCTGGCGGGGAATCGGGGCGGCGGTCATCGGTCGGAGATCCTGTCCGTCAGTCGGGTGTAGTCGTGGTTCACAGGGAGGTCAACACGGAAGTGAGGACGCGGACGCCGCGGAGGTACTCATCGAGGACGATGTGCTCATCCGGCGTATGGTCGAGCGAGGCGTCGCCGGGACCGTAGGCCACGATCGGGCAACCCCAGACCGGGCCGACCACGTTCATGTCCGACGTTCCGAGCTTGACATTGAAGCGGGGCGTGCCGCCCTCGGCCCGGATCGCGCGGAGGAACGGGGCCGACAGCGGCGAGCGCTTGTCGCTCCGGTAGCCGTGCTGGTACCCCTCGACCGTGACCTCCGCCTCGTTCGCGAGGTGCCGGACCGTGGCGATCAGCTCCTCGATCGCGACGCCCGGCGGGAGCCGGAAGCCGAGCGTGAGGCTGGCGGTCTCGGCCAGGCCATCGGCACTGGTGTTGAAGGTGCGGATCGACGGGCTGATCCGGTTGAACTCGCCGGCGGACGCGAGGGCGTTGCGTCGCTCGATCTCGGCCGCGAGGGCGTTCCAGAACAGGACGGCCTGCTCGGCGGCGCTGCTACCGGGCCCCGCCGTGTGACGGCTGCCCTGGGTGAGCCGGTACAGGATCGTCAGGCTGCCGCGGTAGCCCAGGCAGACGGCGTCCCAGCCGGACGGCTCGCCGATGACGCAGAGGTCCGGGGCGGGCCAGGTCGCGATCTGATGGGCACCAGGCGACCCCATCGACTCCTCGCCGACGGCGCCGACGACCGAGACCCGGACCGTCAGGTCCCGCGCCGCCCGGGCAGCGGCCGCGACGAACGTGGCCAGCGGCCCCTTGGCGTCGACACTGCCCCGGCCATGGAGGATGCCGTCCGTGATCCGGACCGGGATCCGGCCCGGTACCGTGTCGATGTGGCCGAGCAGGACGACGTGTCGGTCACCGGAGCCGACCGTGCCGACGGCGTTCCCTGCCTCGTCGATGTGGGCATCGAGGCCGCGCCGGGTCATCTCGTTGACGAGGTACGCGACCGCCGCACCCTCGCCGGCGGACAGACTCTCGATCGCGACCAGCCCGTGCAGGAGATCGATGTCCGACCGGTCGGAGGGCTCGGCGATGGTCGCGCTAGACGTGTGCGGCGAGCGCATCGACCAGGCCTCCGGCCGGGACCTGACGGAGGGCTCGGGTAGCGAGGGGCATCAGCCGCGGCGCCTGCTCGCCGAGCCGGTGACTCGCCAGATCGGTGATCGCGGCGGCGACCGAGGCGCAGCCGACGGGGATCGCCGCGCGGAAGTCGGGGACCGGGACGATGTCCCAGATCACCCAGCCCGCCGCCGTGTGGGTCAACTCGACGCCGACCAGCCCGGCCCGGAGGACCCGGGCGGCCTGGACGGCAAGAGCCATCGCCTCTGGCCAGACGGACCGCTCTCCCTGCGTCTCGACGCCGACGACTACACCGCCGACGACGGTCATCGTGACGCGGTCAGCTGGCGCGGGGGCACCCCGCTGGAGGACGAAGACGTTCTCCGACGCGCCGCCGAGCACGCTTCGGTGCTCGAGGACGGCCTCAGCCGTGTCCGCGTCCCAGAGGGTGATCCCGGCCGAACCGGGCGTCAGCGGCAGGAGGGTCATCGGGGTCGCCGAGGTGCTGACGATCGCCAGGGCCGCCTCCTCACCGATCGCGACCTCCATCTCCGGCCGGGGGAGCCCGGCGGCCTGGAGCGCGAGGGCCGTCTCGACCCGGTTGCCCCGAGCGGCGAGGCCGGCGTCGATCGTGGCGACGCCGCGGGCGGCGAGCAGCCCGAGCAGGACGGGGCCGGCGGTCCGGTCGGCATAGCGGTCGATCACGAGGCTGGGCGCCGTTCCTTCGGCCAGATCAACTCCTGATGGGAGTGGCTGCTCCGGTGAGACCGAGCAGCCTGGGATGCCGGCGCCTGACAGCGCGGCGAGGATGCCCTTCTCTTCCACTCGTATCCGGCCGCACAGCAGCCCAACTCCCATTGCCACGTCATGTCTCCCTATGGCGGCGAACCCGCCCGGATGATCGTTCGAGGCGACGCGACTGCGCGTCACCGGTTGTCTGGTCGTGACTGTGACCGGGACTACTCGCCCCAGTCCTCGCCCTCTTCCGGCGCCAGGCCGACGGTGACCGGGTTGAGAGTCAGGACTTCGAGTTCCACGCCGCACTCGGGGCAGACGACGATCTCGCCGGCTTCCAGCCCACTAGCCTCGAACGTGGCGCCGCACTCAGGGCATTCGATCATCACGGCCGTTGCACTCATCTCGTTCTCCTCGTGGCGCCGACTCGCGCCCGGTCTTCGATAGGGAATGGTCGGTCGTGGCGCGTAAGAACCGCGTATGAAATGCCGCCATCGGCATCAGAGATTCGTCGGCATTCGGCCGGTCCGGCCGGTCAGCACATCGTCTGCAACAGGACCGCCTTCTGGAGATGGAGCCGGTTCTCGGCCTGCTCGAAGATGATCGACCGCGGGCCGTCCGCGACCGAGGCGTCGACCTCCACGCCGCGGTGCATCGGCAGGCAGTGCATGAAGACCGCGGTCGGTTTCGCCGCCGCCATCAGCTCGTCGGTCACCTTGTAGGGCGCCAGCGTCACGGCCCGGGTCGCGCCGTCGAGCTGGTTGAGACTGACATGGACATCGGTGTAGACCGCGTCCGCATCCTTGACCGCGGCCCACGGGTCCGTCGTCACCTCGACGGTGCAGCCCGCGCTACCGGCCAGCCACTTCGCCCGCGTGACGATGTCCGGGTCGGGCTGATAGACCGCCGGGGTCGCGATCACGACATCGACGCCGAGCGCCGCACCGGCCAGCAGCAGGGACGCCGCCATGTTGTTGGCGCCGTCGCCGACGTAGACCAGCTTCAGGCCGGCCAGTTCGCCGAACTGCTCCTTGAGGGAGAGCATGTCGCTGAGCGACTGCATCGGGTGGTACTTGTCGGAGAGGGCGTTGTAGACCGGCACGGTGGCGTGCTCAGCCAGGGCCAGCAGCGTGTCGTGGCTGGCGACCCGGGCGGAGATGGCATCGACGTACCGGCTGAAGATCTGGGCGGTGTCGCCGATCGTCTCGCCGCGGGAGATCTGGAGATCGCTCTGGTTGAGGACGATCGCCTGGCCGCCGAGCTGGGCCATGCCCGCCTGGAGGGAGATCCGGGTCCGGGTGCTGGGGTGCTCGAAGAACATCGCCAGCGTCTTGCCGGTCAGGTAGTGGTGGGGCTGCCCGGCGTGGAGCATGTCCTTGAGCCGGTCGGCCGTCTCCAGGACCTCGTGGATCTCGTCCGGGGTCAGGTCGACTTCAGACAGCATGTTCCGCTGCCGGAGCCGGGCGCTGACGGTGAACGTGCTCAGGTTGGGGGTGGCCATGCCGCCGAGCGAGATGATCCGGTCGGTCGCGGGGGAGAGCAGCGCCTCGTAGCCCGGCGTCGCGGGCGCGACGGCGTGCAGGGATGAACTGGCCTGACCCTTGGCGGACTGAGTGGTGGTCTCGGAGACGAGGTGGTCCTGATCGGTGAGCGCAGCGAGGTCCATGTGGTACTCCCTTCGGTCGCGAGCGATTCGCAGACGCTGGGGGTCCGTCACGGGGCTGGGATGAGCCACCGGGACCGGACCGAAGGGGCGAGAGGCGTGAGCTCCCGCGGTACCACCCTCCTTGCACGATGAGGCATCGCCTCGCGCCATCCGGCCGGTCGGGATCACGTTGATCCCGGTCGAGCCACTGGCACTCCGCGCCCCGGACGGATCCGGCGTTGTCGCGGCCTGTCGTGCATCTCTCGGCTGTTGCTCTCCTGGGAGCCACCCAGTCAGACCTACTTGCCCGGTGGCGGTTGCCACGGACGGGCTTTCTTCGGTCGACCGCTCGGGGGTGCGTTCCGGACGCTGGCGCAGGTCCCGGGCTCTCACCACCCCCGGGTCGCTTGTGCGCTGGTTGTCCGTACTGGTCCCCGTCAAGGCGGGACGTCGTCGGCCGGCGGCATCGTGATGCCGGGGCGTCAGACGGTTGGTTTCAACGGTGTCGAACGAATCGGACGATCGTGACGAGTCGAGAGCAGGCGCTGTCGGCGTTGGGCTGCCGTCAGCGCGTCGTACGGTCGCGACGCGCGAACGACAGCCCGAGTGGGGAGCGGGGGATTGGCCCCCTGCTGATCGCTGGTCTGGAGATGGCGTCGGTCATGTCGTCACCTTCCGCGTCGCCGCTGTCCCGGCGCTCTCGCCGGAAGATGCCATGCTAGCAGCATCCTGTGCGAATGTCGATACGCGTTTTGCGCAGGATACGGAATCGGGATCACCGACTTGGTGGTTGTGTGTGGGGTTCACCAGGAGTTGAGTGGTAGCGGAGTCGACCTCTCCCCCAGCCCCTCTCCGGCTCACCTGCTCGCTCACCC
>CAXTHM010000092.1:1987-13243 GCA_964244115.1 uncultured Thermomicrobiales bacterium | reverse complement strand
CGTCTGACCGCCGTCGAAGTCGTCGGCGGTGAAGGTGGCGAGGGCCTCGCGGTAGAGGGTCGCCTCGAGGTGCTCGAGGGTGAGGGCGTAGTTGAGGATGGCGATGCCGTCGTCCTCGAAGTAGGGATCGGCGGTGAGGCCGTCGTCCTGCGCGGCGACGCGGAAGGCCGGGAACGCGGTCAGGGCGAGGGCGGCGCCCCCGCCGAGGAGGGCGGACGTACCGAGCAGGGTCCGGCGGGTGGTGCCGGCGCGCTCGTCGCGGATGGCGGCCATGAAGCGGTCGGCGATTGCCTGGGACATGATGAGGCTCCTTCGGTGAGGGGTTGGCGAGAGGTGGCTGCTTTGCCGGAGCATCCTGTCGGGGGCACGCTCATGATACGGACGCGTGTCAGCACCAGATCATGGTCAGATGACGGATGCGTGCCGGTCAGGCCTGACCGAATCGCGCCGCGGGCCGGGATCCTCGCGATCCTGGCGATCCTGCGGGGGAGTTGGCTGCGCCACCGGTCTCTGCTCGGGGCTGCCCTTCCGTCAGGAGGGACAGGTCCGTCAGATCATGGGTGTCCCAGAACGCGGCTTCCCGGGCTGGGCGCCCGACCGTCTACCGGTCCCTGCACATGATCGTCGACGCTGACGTCGTGGTGGTGGCCGACACCGGCGACGCGGAGCCGTAGTACGAGGTCGCCCACGAGGCGCCGCACCCCTACCTCCGTTGCCGACAGTGCGGCTGCAAGCATGAGATCGCGGCCGACGACCTGTCCGGCGTCGAAATGGCGGTCCGCAACCAGTACCGGTAAGGTTCCAGATCAGCACCGACCATCTCGTCCTGTTCGGGCTCTGCTCCCAGTGTCAAGCGAGGTAGCGGCGGATCGATGGGGGCTCGCTTCGCCTCAGGTTCCCCAAGACCAGATAAGTCGTCGGGCAGATTCGGTGGTTTGCTGGTCGTGCGTCCAGACGGTATCCCGGATCAGATTTCCCCTCTCCGAATCGATCGCATCGTGCCATGTGTGTTGTCTTTCCGATCGGGTAATATGTCTGTAAACAAGCAGCGTCGTGTCGACCGGACGGGACAGGAATGAATCCGGACGACAAGAGGCGACGGGAACTGCTCGCAATACCAGCCGACATGCGGTTCCCGGATGTCCGTTGGGTCCTGGAAGATGATGGTTGGACGTATCGGGGGGCAAACGGTGATCATCACAAGTTCGATAAGCCTGAAGAACCCAGACCGATCGTCGTCTCGACGAGCAATGGCCGGCAGGTCAGACGGCCGGCGCTGAAATCGATCGCGATGCGCATTCGACGGCCAGAAGAGTGATACCGATGAGCAGGTCCAGGCCGGCATCCATGGGGCTCCTCATCCTGAAGGATTGCGAGATGGCTACGACGATCATCGTTACCTCCGGCGGCTGGGTCGCCAGATCCGATCTGCCGGTCACTCAACCCATTCCGCTCGAGGACGTGCTCAACCGGCAATATCCGTTCGTCGCAAGCCCAGATCCGGATGGCGGCTTCGGGATTCTTTTCCCGGACCTACCGGGATGTATGAGCTTTGCCGAAACGTGGGAGGACATCGGTCGACAGGCGCGCGAAGCGTCGGCACTCTGGCTCGAAGGTGAGTGGTACGACAACCACCCGATCCCCGATCCAACCTATGAATGGGAGCCATTCGAGCACGACCACAGCGTTCCGATCTCCCGGCTGGACGGACTCCCGGAGCCGGCTCACGAACGGATCTTCACCGCCGAGGACGTTGCCGAAGCGCTCGGCATCACTCGTGGTCGTGTCCATCAGATCGCCCGGGAATTGGGCGTGGGAACGAAGGTCAATAACGCACGACTCTTCACAGCATCCGAGTTGGACACACTTCGTCTTCGAACAGATCGACGGATGCGATCCGACAGGGAAGACACGGCAAGGGAAGACACGGCATCAGAAGAACCCTCCGGACGGTCCGGTTCCCGTTCGGGTGCCACCCTTGCCCCTGCGGCCAAGTGAGTCGGTCGCCGCCGACCATTCGCTTCTACCCGCCGAACGCCGGTGTCAGTGCCTTCCTGCCGGCCCCGACTTCCCAAGCTCCCGCCCGATATCGGACATCTTCACGTGGGAGGGGTGTAGAAGCCATGTCCGACGATACTCGAAACACCACCCCCACCTGATCAGCCACCCTTCATGCGCTGCCGAAGCCGCTGATGGAGTCAGTCCTGGGCGAGCGTGGCTGGTGCGATTCCCCTGTGCTCCGACTGACGGTCCAACTCGTCGCGGTCGGCCCGATCCAGGAGGACGAGAAGGTGTTCCGTCGCATCCAGTTCAGCAAGCTGGTCGTCTTCGTTCGCCAGGAGGGACAGGTCCGTCAGATCATGGTGTCCCACAACGCGGCTTCCTCCTCGATGGACTGAAACGCGGGGAGGTCGCCCTGGGCCTCGGTCGGGTAGCCGAGGTCAACCGACAGGTTGATCACCATGGATCGCTGCCTCCTCTGGCGCCTGGCCGTTGGTCGTGGCAGCGACCTCCCTTGCCGGACGCCCGACCGGGCGACGGTTACGACGCATCGTGTCGACATCGCTCGGGCTGAACAGCCTGACACCCGACACGAGACGGCCGAGGTCGTGATCCTGGGCGATCTTCTGGACCCGCCGCCGGCTCAGGTCGAGGACATCGGCGACCTGCTCGACGCTGTAGATCGGCTCCGGCCCGGGGTCCGGCAGACCGTCGATCCGGCCGACCCGCTCACTGAACCGGTTCGGGGCGCCCTTGGCCCGGTAATCCGGCAACCAGTCGGAGACATCCGGAATCGGGTAGTTGTCCTCATAGGTCCCGGTGAGCCAGAGTTGGGACGTCTCGCGAGCCATTGGCCCGACCTCTTCCCAGTTCCGGGCGTGGCTGCTGCAGCCCGGGAGATCCGGGAACGTGATGTCCCACCCGCCCAGAGTCGAGGGCGTGGCGACGAATGCGTACGTGCGAGCCAGAACGTCCTCCAGCGAGAAGGGTTGGGTAATCGGGAGCGGATCAGGGGCGACCCATTCGGTCGCGCTCCGACGTTCTGTCGTATCAACGGCAACCATCGTAGTCACTCCTTGAGGAGATTCCTCATGCATTCGGAGGAGAGGACGCTCCAGGAACGTCGTGAGGCGATGCCCACCTATACGCATCGAATCAGACCAGTCGCCGGTCGGAGATGGCATCGATTACGTCTTGGATAGACGCTTTGCCGACTCTGGCTCCTCTCCGATCCCCGTGGATGGAGATGGTCAGTGCCCGGTGACCGCTCTTGCGCCATCGAATATGCGACCCGGCTGCCTCACGTTCGGTCCAACCATAGAATCCGAGGACGGTCGCGAGATCCCGGCAGGCCATCTCACGCGGTGGGTCATCTCGCAGGAGTTCCGCGATCAGTTTGTCGAGCTTGCCCACGGCCGTGATGGATCCTGTCTGCTCGGCTCCCTGGCCACACGATCTATTGTACGCAGTGGCGCCGAATACATCTGGTGGGGTCGTGCTACCCGCCAAACGCCGGGGTGGAGGCCATCGCGGGGCGGGCCGCGATCGTCTCCGGGTCCCGCTTGGTGTCGCGCATCTGGCGGTTGTAGAGGGTGGCGTAGAGGCCGTCCAGCCGGATCAGCTCCTCGTGACGGCCCTGCTCGACGATCCGGCCATCGGACATGACGAGGATCAGGTCGGCGTTGCGGACGGTACTGAGCCGATGGGCGATCACGATGCTCGTCCGGCCGGAGAGTAGCGCCTGGAGCGCGGTCTGGATCAGCGCCTCGGTCCGGGTGTCGATCCGGCTGGTGGCCTCGTCCAGGATCAGGACGCGCGGGTCGACGAGGACCGCCCGGGCGAAGGCGAGCAGTTGGCGCTGGCCCTCGCTCAGGCCCCCGCCGCCCTCCTCCAGCACCGTCTCGTAGCCGTGCGGCAACTCGTGGATGAACGTGTCGGCCTGGACGGCCGTCGCGGCCGCCTCGACCTGCCCGTCCGTCGCCGCGGGTCGGCCGTAGGCGATGTTGTCCCGGACCGTCCCGGCGAACAGGAACGGCTCCTGCAGGACGAGCGCGGTCTGCTCCCGCAGGCTGTCCTTGTGGATCTCGCGGGTGTCGCGGCCGTCGAGCGTGATCCGACCACCGTCCGCCGGCAGCTCATAGAAGCGTGGGATCAGGTTGACCAGCGTCGTCTTGCCGGCGCCGGTCGGCCCGACGATCGCGACCGTCTGCCCCGGCAGGATCGTGACGTCGATGTCGTGGAGGATGTCGCGGCCGGGCTCGTAGCCGAAGGTGACGCCCTCGAACCGGACCTCGCCCCGGACCGTCGTCCCGGTGAGCGAGATCGCCGAGGCCGGGTCGGGCTCCTCGGCTGGGGAGTCCAGGATGTTGTAGATCCGCTCGGCCCCGGCCAGCGACGACTGGGCCTGCGTGTAGACCTGCGACAGGAGCTGGATCGGCCGGAAGAAGGTCTGGACGTAGATCAGGAAGGCCGCCAGCGTGCCGACCTCGAGGTTGCCGCGGTAGACCTGCCAGCCGCCGTAGGCCAGCACGATCCCGGTCGCGACGGTGCTGAGCAGATCGACGGCTGGGGCGAGGGCCGAACTGATCCGGACGGCGCTGACGTTGGCGTCGTAGTTCTCCCGGTTCTGCCCGTCGAACCGGTCGATGTTGTAGTCGGCCCGGTTGAATGCCTGCGTCTCCCGGATGCCGCTGATCTCCTCCTGCAGCGAGGCCGTCACGGCGCCGGTCGTCCGGCGGGTGACGCGGTAGGCCACCCGGGCCCGGCGGGAGACGATCGTCGTGGCGAGCAGCAGCAGCGGCAGGATCGTGAAGCTGACGAGGGCCAGCCGCCAGTCGTAGATCAGCATCGCGATGATCGTCGCGATCAGACCGACGACCTGGCCGATCGACTGGCTCAGCCCCTGGCTGATGAACTGGTTGATCGTGTCGACATCGGAACTGACCCGGCTGACGAGGTCACCGATCGGCTGCTTGCCGAAGAACTTCAGCGGCAGCCGCTGGAAGTGGTCGAACAGCCGCTGGCGGAACCCCTGCAGGACGCGCTGGCCGATGATGCCGACCCGGACGACCTGCATCCGGGTGGCGAAGGCGCCGGCGAGGGCGATCGCGACCAGGATGACGACGTAGAGCAGCAGCCGGCCGGAGTCGCGGTCGGTGATCGGGCCGTCGATCGCCTCGCCGATCAGGGCCGGGGTGGCGGCCTGCGTGACGGCGCCGAGGATGACCCAGACGCCGGCGTTCAGGAGCTGGGGCCGGTAGCCGCGGAGTTCGCCGATCAGCCGGCGGGCGGTCCCGCGGCGGTCCCGGATCGTCTCGGTGTCATCGACTGGTAGCGGGACGCTGCGTGCGCGGGCGGACATCGCTCAGGCCCTCCCGTTCGTCGTCTTGGCCGTCGTGGCCGTTGTGGTGGTGGCCGTCACGCGGTTGCCGTTGGCGCCGCCGGCGCCGTTCGCGTCCAGCCCGGCCTCCGCCAGCTCGTCGACGGTGCTCTCGTCCGGGGCGAAGACCGTCTCGGTCCCGAGCTGCGAGCCGAGGATCGAGACATAGAGCTCGCTCCCCGCGATCAGCTCCGCGTGAGTGCCCTGGGCGACGATCCGGCCGGCGTCCATGACGAGGATCGCGTCGGCCGAACGGACCGTGCTGACCCGCTGGGCGATTACGAACGTCGTCCGCCGGCGCTGAGCCAGCAGCTCGTCGATCGCGGCCCGGATCTCGGATTCGGTCGTCGCGTCGACGGCCGAGGTGCTGTCGTCAAGGATCAGGATGGCGCGGTCGGCGAGCAGGGCGCGGGCGATCGCGACCCGCTGGCGCTGGCCACCGGACAGCCCGACGCCGCGCTCGCCGATGATCGTCTCATAGCCATCCGCCATCGCCTCGATGAAGGGTGCGGCCTGGGCGGCCTCGGCGGCGGCCCGGATCTCCGCCATCGTCGCCAGCGGCCGCCCGTAGGCGATGTTCTCGCCGACGGTGCCGCTGAACAGGCGCGACTCCTGCAGGACCGGCGCGACCTGGCTGCGCAGGCTGCCGAGTGCGACCTCGCGGACATCGTGGCCGTCGATCCGGACGGTGCCGGCGGTGGCGTCGTGGAACCGGGGGATCATGTTGACGAGGGTGCTCTTGCCGGAGCCGGTCGTCCCGATGATCGCGATCGTCTGGCCGGGCTCGGCGGTGAAGCTGACGTCGTGCAGCGCGTCGTGCTCGGCCTCGGGGTAGCGGAACGAGACGTGATCGAACGTGACCCGGCCCTCGACCGGCGGCAGCGCGGGGGCGCCAGGCTCCTCGGCGATCGTGATCGGCTCGTCCAGCACGGCGAAGATCCGGACGGCCGACGCCCCGGCCCGCGGCACGGCCGACCCGAGGAAGCCCATCGTCAGGATCGGCCCGAGCAGGAAGTTCAGGTAGGTGTAGAAGGCGACCAGTGAGCCGACCTCGAGGTCGCCGCCGATGACCTGCTCGCCCCCAGCCCAGACGACGGCCAGCGAGGCCAGCCCGGCGACGAGGAAGATGGCGCGGAAGTTGGTCGAAAACAGGCTGACGATGTCGATGTTCAGATCGAACAGTCGGGCATTGTGGGCGCGGTAGCGTTCCTGCTCGCGTTCCTCGCCGCGGAAGGCGCGGATCGTCCGGAGCCCGACGAGGTCCTCCTGGAGGGTGGAGTTGAGCTGGCCGAGCGTCGCCTGGATCTTCGTGAACAGCGGGGCGATCCGGGTGCCGAACCGGCCCAGCAGGGCGAAGATGATCAGGATCGACGCGAAGGTGATCAGGGCCAGTTGCCAGTTCAGGACGAACAGCAGGATCACGATCGCCACGACCTGGACCGCCGCCCAGACGAGGTTGACGAAGCCGTTGCCGGTCAGGAAGCGGACCTGCTCGATGTCGCTGGTCGCCCGGGTCAGGAGCTGGCCGGTCGGGGTGCGGTCGTGGAAGGCGAAGCCGAGCTGCTCGACCTTGACGAAGAAGTCCCGCCGCAGGTCCAGCGCGACGCCCTGCGAGCCGCGCTCGGAGAGGAACCCCTGGAAGAAGGAACCGGCGCCGCGAACGAGCGCGAGCCCGAACATCCCGGCGACGGCGAGGACGATCACCTGGCTGTCGTGGGTGGCGATCCCGGAGTCGATCGCGATCGCGATCAACTGCGGCGCGAGCAGGTTGGCCACGGTCACGACCAGGACGGCCGCGAGGGCGCCGATCACGTTGGACCGGTGCGGGCCGAGATAGCCGAAGGCCCGCCGGAGGGCCGCGAGCATGCCCATGCCCTGTGGACCGGCGCCCGGTGCGGCCATCGCCGGAGTGGCGCCCTCCGGCGCGGCGCGGCGTCGGCGCATCACCGGCAGGCCGCCCGTTGGCCGGCGCGCGTGCTGTGGCTGTTCACGGGATGGGGTGTCCTTGTCTGTGGCTCGGCGTCGGGCGGCCAGGGGTGCCACGGCGGATTCCGCGGCTGGCCGGTCGGGCGTCTCGGTCTCTCTCCGGCAAGGGTAGCGCAGCGGAAGGGTGGGCGCACCCGCTGGACGGGTAGGGGTGTCCGGTCGCGGGACGGGTGATACTGGACCTGGCCCATATCGCCTCTTTCTGGGGGATGTTTCCGTGCCGCTGACCGCGCCGAGCGTCGCCTCTATCCAGCGGGATGGCGCGTTCGCGTGCGATCGCATCTTCTCTATGAGAGACCGACCGAGGAGATTCCCGATGACCGACGCGACCGACACCGAGCTTCCCGACCTGACCGCTGCGATCGACCCGGCCGGCAACGGCCTGCTGATCGTGCTCGCCCACCCCGACGACGAGGCCTTCGGGCTGGCCGGGACGATCACGCTACTCCGGCGGCGCGGCGTCCCGGTCACGCTCGTCACCGCCACCCGCGGCGAGGTCGGGGAGATCCTCGCGCCCGACGCTGCCACGCCGCAGACGCTCGGCGCCGTCCGAGAGCAGGAGCTGCGGGTCGCGATGGCCCTCGCCGGGCTGCACGACATTCGGCTGCTCGGCTACCGGGACTCCGGCATGGCCGGCACCCCGGAGAACGACGACCCGCGCTCGCTGGTCCGGGCCGCGGCCCCCGAGGTCGTCGCGATGATCGCGGCGACGATCCGGGACGTCCGGCCGGCCGCCGTGATCACCTTCGGCGCCGACGGGATCTACGGCCACCCGGACCACATCGCCATCCACCATCACACGACCGCCGCCGTCACGCTGGCCGCCGACGCCTCGGCCCCGATCGGGCTGGGCGCGCCGTGGCGGGTCGCCTCGCTCTACTACAACGCGCTGCCGCGGGAGCGGGTCCAGCGGATGGCGCAGCGGGCCGACGGGCCGTTCCGCTCTCTGACCGCCGAACAGCTCGCGAATCTCGGCACCCCGGCCCGCGAGATCACCGTCACGATGCCGGTCGCCGATGTCGTCGAGACCAAGGAGCAGGTCATCCGGCTCCACCGCACGCAGATCGACCCGAGTGGGCCGTTCGCCGGGCTGCCGCGGGAGCAGGTCCGGCTGATGATGTCGTGGGAGTTCCTCCGCCGGGTCGATCTCCCCTGGGCTGCCGCGACCTCCCCGGCCAACGACCCGGTCGCCGGGCTGCTCGCCTCCCGCCAGCCCGACGTCGAGGCGGTCCTCCGGGACCTCGAAGCGGTCTGAGCGCCGAGGCGCCCCGGCGCTGCTCGGGCTCGCCCGGAGGAGGCCACTGATTCCCGGCCCTTTTCGTGTGATACCCTCCTGGTGCGGGTGCGTGGTTCGCTACCGCTGCTCACGAGGCGCGTCATCCCCGTGAGTTCGGGCGTTCCGCTGATCGGGCTCCGGTGGCGAACCCCGTTCCGGCCGGGCCGGGAGGCGTCTGGCTTCCGGCCAATCCACGTGGTCCGGCGCCGAAGCGGGTCGCCGACCACCGAGAGGAGACACGATGCATCACCGACTCGCTCACCGGTTTCCCCGTGACGTCTCACGGGCCGGTCTGATCTTTGGCCGGTTGCTCGTCGCCGTGGCCATGCTGTTCGGGACGATGAGCCTCGGCTTCCAGGGCGCCAGCGCCCAGAGCGACGAGGACGCCGGGACCTACGAGAGCCCGTCGTTTGGCTACACCCTCGAATGGGATGCTGACCAGTGGTCCGTCGAGTCGGAGGCGGAAGCCGACACGAACGGCGGTCGGGACTTCCTCGCGCTCTCGGACACTGACGGTACGACGGTGTTGTTCGTCGAGGGATCCGAGGACAGCTGGTCGGATACCGGCGATTGCGTCGATACCCTCTTCCCCGAACTCGGGGTCGATATCGCGGATGGCGAACTGGTCGACGACGCCGACGGCAACCCGTTCGAGATCGATGAAGACGATCACTCCGCTGCCGCCTACGTCCTTCCCATCGAACTCGACAGCGGTGAGACCCAGGATCAGGTGCTGCTCGTCGATTGCCGTGCCGATGCGGAGACGGGTCTGATCATCGGCTTCTCCAGCCGTTCCGGGATCGTCGACGACTATGGGACCGATGGGTACGGTCTCATCGAGCCGATCATCTCGTCGCTTGCGTTCGCCGGCAGTGGGCAGGGCGACGACGCGACCCCGGTTGCCAGCGACGACGCGACTCCGGTCGCGGACGACGCCACGGCCGAGGCCAGCGACGACAGCGGCACGCCGGTCGCCGAGGGCGGTACGCCGGTCGCCGGCGGTGTGGGCGCGGACGAGGATGCCGGGACCTACACGAGCCCGACCTACGGGTACACGCTGAGCTTCGACGCGGACTACTGGACCGTCGATGGCGAGGTCCTCGGCGACGACAACGCCGGACGTGATCGCCTCGACCTCGTCAGCCCGGACGAGACGAGCACCCTCTATATCGAGGGCTCCGAGGAGTGGTCCGACCCGGACGATTGCCTGAGCGTCCTGCTCGAGGAGGTTGGCGTCGACCCCGCCGCCAACACGCCCGCCGACGACCCGGAGACGGGCGACCCGTATGAGATCAGCGAGGACGATCGCGCTGCGGTCGCCTACACCGCGTCCGATGGGGACGAAGGCGCCACGGTCCTGATCGACTGCCGTCAGGACATCGGCAGCGACGTGATCGTCGGCTTCACCACGATCAGTACCGAGTTCGAGGATTACTTCGGCGTCGAGTACCCGGCGGTCGAGGAGATCCTGGACTCGCTGGAGTTCTAGGCCCGCCCGAAACCAGATCGATGACGCATGACCGCTGGCCGGAGGCAACGCTGGTTGGCGGTCGTGTGCGTTGACCCCGGCCCGCTCCCCATCACGCTGGCGTGCTTCGCACATGCGGATGGAGAGGGGGAGCAGGCCGTTCGCCACGGCATGGGCGACATATCTCGTAGGGGCGACGCTTGCGAGCCCGGCCGCCGCAGCGGCCATCGCCCCACAGGGTGATCCATCCGTGCACCCGCGTTGGCGGACCCTGGATGGTTCGGGATCGGAGACGAAGACCGGATCGGGTCGTGGTTCCGGTGAAACCGAATGGTCACGCAGGCCTCGGTGGGACGTGGCTCCAGGCACGGCCGATCCATCGCGATAGGCGGCTCGGTTAACGGCAAGCCGGTGCGTTGGCAACATCGTTCCTGAGCCCGAGCCATTCATGGTGGGGTACCCGGGTGGCCGCGGAGGCCGCACGACCGCAAGGGTCGCCCAGGGAACCATCCGCCGCTCCCCGTCGTTCGCTCTCCGTGAGATGTTCACGCACCACCGACGCTGCCTGGCCCGGTCGGGAACCGGCGGCCGAGTCGAGAGGAACCCCCTGTCGGTCCAGGCGTCCGAGGAGGACTGGTCCGACACCGACGAGTGCGTCAGCGGCCTGTTCGAGGAGATCCGGCTCGACCCCGCCGTCGGCGAGGCCGTCGAGGACGCGAACGGTGAGCCCTTCGAGATCAGTGAGGACGGCCATGCCGCGGCCGCCTACATCTTCCCGATCGAGGTGGACGGCGACACCCAGGATCAGCTCCGCCTGGTCGAGTGCGTCGACGACGAGCCCTACGCCAGCCTGTTTACCTGCGTTTCCCTGGACGACGAAAACATCCTCGGCGTCGAGTTCACCGCTCCCGGCGTGGAGACCACCACCGACGAGGCGTCGGCCCGGATCGGCGACCTTCTGGACATGCTGGCGTTCTAGGCAGGGGGCCGGGTCTCGATCGGCGGCGGGTCTCCCCGCTCCGGACACCTGCGAACCTCAGCGCAGCGACAGCCGCAGCGGGCGGCTGGGCGAGCAGATTCACCCGGGCTGGGGGACTGGCAAAGGTCTGCTCCGCCGCCCGATCAGCCTCATACGCCGCCGGATGC
>CAXTHM010000092.1:645-1977 GCA_964244115.1 uncultured Thermomicrobiales bacterium | reverse complement strand
GGGGGGGGGGGGAGGTCAGGTCCGCCGGATCACCAGGTCGTGATGCTGGGCCGAGCCGTCCGGGTGGCGATGGTCGAGGCGCGGGGCGGAACCCGTCATCGCGTCGGCCGGAGCATCAGATGGAGCGTCTGCCCGGTCGGCGTCGGGGACGTCGGTGACCGGTTGGACCGACCAGATCGGGTACTCCAGCGCCTGGGTCGAGGTCGCGAGCCGTTGCGAGTGCGAGCGGGCGGTCGCGATGCTGGCCCTCGACGCGACGAGCAGGTCGCGCAGGGACGCGATCTGCTGCTGCATGTCGGTCGTCCGGGTCATCGCCCGCCAGAGTTCGCGGGAGTACGGCGCCTCCCGGACCTGCTCCGCCAGGACCGTCCGCTGCTCGGCCCGCCAGGCCTCGATGTCCTCATCGACCGGTGAGACGACCGTCCGGGCGATGTGCGCCGCGACGGACTGCCACCGCGCCCGTTCGGGGGCGGGGAGCTCGTCGAAGGTCCCGATCTCCTCCTGCTCGGCCTCCGTGAAGAAGGAGGCGTAGGCGATCGCGGCCAGACTCTGGTCGGTGGGGATCTCGGATAGGGGTTCGATCCGGTGCACGAGCCTGGCATTGCGTCGCGGGGAGGAGGCCGACTGGTCCAGAATTTCGATCATGTCACGCCTCCTTGGATTGTATCGATCACCCGCTCTACGCATATTGCGCACCCACGTTGCCGGGACGTCCGCCCCGCTGCCTCGCGACCCCGGCCCTCCGCGGTGCCGGAGTCGGGCGATGGCTCCGGGATGCCTTCACGTCGATCCTCGCGGCATGGTAGTGGGCACGACTTCCAATCGCGCGATTGCCTGATACGCTGACTATAGATCGCCGGTTGTCCGTCTGGCACGCTCACGCCCGGACGCCGGGATTCCGCATTCAGATCCGTGTGGCCGGGCCCCGACCCGTTGTGACGCCGTCGTGCGTTGCAGGCGATGAGGCCTCCACGCCGTTTCCCACCTGTCCGGCCCCATGCGGGCGCCGGCCGTCGAGAAGGAGAGACGATGCATCGATCGAACCCGGTTGTCCGGTCCGGACGGATTCGCCACCTCGGGCTGACAGGGGCGCGCCTGCTGGCCGTCTTCGCGATGGTGTTCGGCACACTGAGTGTCAGCCTGCAGTCAGCCTCGGCCGGCGCCCAGACGGGCGACAGCTTCACCTACGACGAGGGCGGGCTGGAGTGGTCCGTCAGTTGGGATGACGCGGTCTGGAGCGAGAGCTCGGCCGACAGCGCCGACTTCGGCCTCCAGGGCGAAGAGGGCAGCGTCATCCAGTTCCTGACGCTCGCCGGCGCCTACGATGACCCG
>CAXTHM010000092.1:0-635 GCA_964244115.1 uncultured Thermomicrobiales bacterium | reverse complement strand
CCGACTGCGTGGCCAGTGTCGTACCGGATTTCGAGGAGGGCGCCAACGCGACCAGCGCCGACCCGTTCGAGGACGACAACGGCGATCCGGTCGCCGACGACAGTGACGACTACGCCTACGAGCTCCGCGCGATCTCGATCGACATCGAGGGCACCGGTCTGGATGCGGACGTCGTCCACGCCTGCTACGCCCTCGACAGTGAGTCGCAGCTCTGGGTCGTCGGGCTGGTCCCGGAGGGCGCCGACGAGCTCGACGCGACCTTCGAGCTGTTCGACGGGATCGAGATCGCCGGTGAACCGGTCGAACTCGGGCTGGCCGACGCCGTGGCCGGCGCCAGCGGCACCGACGACGAGACCCCGGAGGCGAGCGACGAGGACGAGCCCAGCGACGACCCGACCGAGGAGGCGAGCGACGATAGCGACGACCCGACCGAGGAGGCGAGCGACGACTCCGAGGCGAGCGACGACTCGGACGCGACCGAAGAGGCGAGCGACGATAGCGGCGGCACCGGGTCCGGCGCGGACGAGGACGCCGGGACCTACACCAGCCCGACCTTCGGCTATTCCCTGGAGTGGAACGCGGACGACTGGACCGTCGAGGCCGACCTCGACCCCGAGGGGTACGGTCTGCCGCGG
>CAXTHM010000091.1:11464-13272 GCA_964244115.1 uncultured Thermomicrobiales bacterium | reverse complement strand
TCGTCGGTGCCGAGCGGACGTTGAGCAGGTCGGTGTTGACGGTGACGGCCTGACCATAGCTGAAGTCGCCGGTCGAGCCACTCGGGGTGCCGGAGCCGGACTGGAGCGAGAGGAAGTCGCCCGCGATCCAGGCGCTGACCAGACCGGAGACGTTGTACCAGTCGTACCCATTCGCGGCGATCGGTCCCTGCGAGATCGTGAAGGTCTCACCGTAGGCGGCGGTGTAGGCCGCCGGGAAGCTCGTCCCGGCACCGGTCCGGATGTTGACGACGGCGGCGTTGACGAAGACGACGTCACCAGCAGAGAAGTCACCGGTCGGGGTGCCCGTGCCGGGGTCGGTCGTCCCCGTCCCGGCCACGAGGTACTGGCCAGCCACCCAGCCGTAGTCGTCGACGGCATACCAGGTGATCCCGTCGGCCGTCGTCGGGCCGCCGGTGATCGTCGCGCCCCGCCCGAAGGCATAGACCGTCAGCACCGAGGCGCTGGTCGTCGGTGCCGAGCGGACGTTGAGCAGGTCGGTGTTGACGGTGACGGCCTGACCGTAGCCGAACTGACCCGAGGGCGTCCCGGGATCGGTCCCGGTGCCTGTCTCCAGGAGGAAGCCAGCGACGGACCAGCCGATGAAGGAACCGCTCTGCTGCAACCGGTACCAGCTGTACCCGTCGGCGATCACCGGCCCGGTCACGACGCTGACCGCCGTACCGTAGGCCAGCGTCGTCAGGATCGTGCCGCTCAGGCTCGGCGTCTGCCGGACGTTGAGGAAATCGACGTCGACCGTGGCCGCATCCCCGGCCATGACGTCTTCGGCGGTCACGTCCTGTGCGCTCGCGGAGGGTGCCAGCGATGCCAACCCCGCCGCCATCCCGCCAAACACCAGCGCCGCCCCCAGCGCCGCCGTCGCCACCTGTCTCCTGAACCGCATCGTGGGCGTCCCTTCCCTGTTCCGCGGCCAGACGTTTCTCCACGCCGGCCCCCGTATGGACAGCGTAGCGCATGTCCTGACCATACAGACGCCCGACAGGACCAAAGGGTTACGGAATCTACCCCAAATGGCACGGATGCGCCCGATCCGCTATCCGATCGGAACCGCATCGGCTTATCGGTTCGCTGGTGACGCACGGTTCGTCAGCCGCTCGGAGCCGGTCTCGCGACGAGAGGTGGTGTTCATTCGTAGCCAGTGGCGGAGCAGTCACCACCTTCGGCTACGACGGGTCCCAGGGAGGGGGAGGACGGTTCTACGACCGATCTGCTCCCTGAAGCCAGTGCGCGTTGCTCCCCTCCCCGGCCGGATGAGTTGACCACCGCTTCAGCGGTGCGAGCGAATCCGGAGCCAGGGCGGGACTGGAGGTGAGACCGCTCCGCCACCAGCCCCTTCGATACAGACGGCCCGTAGGCAACCACTGCCGATCGCCGGCACAGGGCCTACGCGATGCCGACGTGAGCCTTCATCTGGTGAAAGACGTCGGTCGCGTCGATCGTCGCGTCCGGCAGCAGTTCGCCCTGCTGGGTGATGAACAGCGGGCCGTGCTCCGGGTCCGTCGTCGGGACGCCGTGCGAACCGTGGATGCCGTCGCCGTTGAGCGGGACCGTCTGGAGCAGCCCGCGGAAGCCGGCCTTGCGCTTCAGGATCGTCGCGATCGCCTTCGGCTTCACCGCCGGGACGCTCGTGTCCCAGACCATCTCGGCCGGGTCGTAGCCGGGCTTCTGGTGGATGTCGACCGTGCGGGCGTAGTCCGGCGCCCGCTCGTCATCCAGCCAGAAGTAGTACGTGAACCAGGCGTCCGGGTCCGACAGGGCGACGAGGTCGC
>CAXTHM010000091.1:0-11454 GCA_964244115.1 uncultured Thermomicrobiales bacterium | reverse complement strand
AGCAGGGTCCGGACCTCGTCGCGGATGCTCTCGTCGTTGATGTAGACGTGGGCGATCTGGTGGTCGGCGACGGCGAAGACGCGGCAGGTCGCCGGGTCGATCATCTCGCGGCCCAGTTCCTCACGGTAGGAGATCCAGCCCTTCCGCCGGAACAGCCGGTTGATGTGGACCTGCTTCGTCACGGCCGACACACCGTACTCGGACAGGACGATCACCCGGATGCCCTTGGCCTCGTAGCTGGCGATCAGCGCGCCGGCGACGTCGTCGATCTCCTTGAGCTGCGGGGCGATCCGGTCCGGGTCCGGCCCGATCGTCTGGAGGCAGTAATCGAGGTGCGGCAGGTAGACCAGCGTCAGGGTCGGGCTGTAGCGGGTCTCGACCGTCTTGGCGGCCTCGCCGATCCAGGCCGAGGATTTGATGTTGGCGTTGGGTCCCCAGAAGCTGAACAGCGGGAACTGGCCATGCTCGTTCTGGAGCCGGTCGCGGAGATCCATCGGCTTGGTGTAGATGTCGGGCAGCTTGCGGCCGTCGGACGGGTACATCGGCCGCGGCGTGACGAGGTAGTCGACGGTGGAGTTCATATTGAACCACCAGAACAGGTCGGCGCAGGTGAAGCTCGGGTCAGCCTCCTTGCCGATGTTCCAGATCTTCGGCGCCTCGACCAGCTTGTTGGACTGGCGCCAGAGCTTGATGTCGTCCATCTCGCGGAAGTACCAGCCGTTGGCGACGGCGCCGTGGACGGTCGGCACCTCGCCGGTCATGTAGGTAGCGTGGGCGGTCGCGGTCACGGCCGGGATCACCGGCTTGATGTGGGCGACCTTGCCGCGCTGGGCGAAGGCGTTGAGCTTCGGCAGGTGCGGCAGCAGGGCCGGCGTCAGCCCGACGACATCGATGACAGCGGTTCGGTTCATGGCCATAGCGTCAGGTCCCCTTGATGTAGCGCTGGAAGACGAAGGTGCCGGCGAAGGCGACCAGGGCGATGATGACGCCCCAGGCGGAGTCGACCGAGGCGAGCACGAGGGCATCGACGAGCGCGATCCCGGCGATCAGCCGGCCGATTGCGCCGCCGATGCTCTTGCCGTCGCGGCGGAAGACGAACGAGCAGGCGTAGACCACCCAGGCGACGAAGAGCAGCACCAGGGCGACCGTGCCGACCGTCGGCTGCCGGATCAGCGCGAAGACGGCGGGAAGGAACAGCGCCACGACCGGCCAGTATCGCGTCGTCCCGTTGCCGTGCTCGGTCTTGGCGATCGAGGTCAGCCCGGCGACGTAGAGCAGCAGGAGCAGGCACCAGGCGCCGAGTTCCCAGGTCAGGTCGGTCGAGAACGCGAGGAACGCCGTCACGTAGACGAGGATCCGGGTCGCCGCCATGAACAGCGGGCTGAGTGGGTTGCCCTTGTGCCAGCGGTCGTAGGCGACGATCACCCCGAGCAGGACGATGCCGGACGCGAACGCCCACCACGTCGTCAGGGCCAGCAGGATCAGCCCGACGACGGTGAACCCGATGATCGCCGCCAGCGCCTCCCGGACCGAGACGGCGCCGGACGGCAGCGGCCGGGCGGCGTTGCGGGCCCGGTCCCACTCCAGGTCGAACAGGTCGTTGAGGTACATCCCGGCGGTGTAGAACAGCACCATCGCGATCGCCATGACCACAACGGTGTCGGTCAGCGTCAGCGCCGTCGCCAGGGCCGTCCCGGCGAGGACGTTGCTGACGACCGTCGGGCTGTTCGAGATCCGGGCCAGCGACAGGTGGTGCCGGAAGCGGACCCCGAACGAGTCCGGCCCGGGGGCTGACGTGGCGGCGGACTTACCGGTTGACATGGTGCAGCACCCATTCGTACTCGCGGCTGATCGAGGTCAGCAGGTCGCCCTTGAGCTCGTCCGGCAGGACGTCCCAGGTGTAGGTCTCGATCTCGATGTGATTCGTGATGTCGCCCCGGCGCTCCAGCTCGGCGAAGGTCGCGAGGATGGCGTCCTGGGTCGAATCGAAGACGCCGAACCGGTCGACGAAGATCGGGACGTGGAAGTGGACCCGCCACTCCTCGGCCCGGCCCGGCCCGTCGCCGGTGACGGACTCGTCGGCGAGTCCCGGGAGGGCATCATCCAGATCAGGGTAGCGGGTCAGCGTGCCGCCGGCGTTGCGCTGGATCACCTGATGGAGGTAGGTGTCGTCGTTGAACGGCCGCAGCGAGGCGCCGATGTCCTCGCGCAGCGCGGCGTCATCCGGGATCGCGACCTTGAGGGCGGAGCTGACCTGGACCTTGCCGACCCGGATGCCGAGCGCATCGAACCGGTCGAGCAGGTCGGCCGGGTCCTCGTAACCGACGGCGACGTGGCAGGTGTCGAAACAGACCCGGACGTGGTCGAGCAGTTCGGCCCGGCCGGCCTCCGGGGGGACGCCCAACCGCTCGGCCAGCATCCGACCGCCGACCGGGAGCAGCCAGCGCTCGACGTACTCGATCAGCGCCGCGCAATCGCCCAGCAGCCCGTCCGGCTCCGGCTCGATGTCGAGGTGGATCAGGATGTCGCGCTCGCCGTGGAGCCGGACCAGCCGCTCGGCGACGGTGACGATGTTGGCGGTGAGCTGCTCCCAGACGGCGTCGGTGACCGGCTCCACCCAGGCGGCGTAGCTCAGCGGCGAGGTCGAGATCCCGCCGTCGAGCCCGTCCGGCAGCAGCTCGGCCAGGGCGTCGACCAGCCGCAGGGTGTAGGCGACCCGCTCCTCGTCCCGCCAGTCGGGCGCGTGGACATTGGCCTTGACGGTCTCCCCGTGGAACGGGCCGTAGGGGAAGCCGTTCATCGTGTAGACGTAGCAGCCCCAGGCGTCAAGGTCGGCCCTGAGCCGGGCAAGTTCGTCGCCTTGCAGCAGCTGCGACGAGGCCAGCCCGGACAGCCGCAGCCCGACCCCGAACGGTTCGTCCGGCGCGAACCGGGCCTTGAGCGGCGGCAGGTACTGCTCGAGGCCAGCCCGGGTCTCCGGCCAGTCACGGCCAGGGTGGACGTTGGTGCAATACGTCAGGTGGTACCGGCCGTCGGCGATCCGCACGGGTGGAGGCTCCTTGGTCGTGGTTGGGGGCGTGTTGGTGGGCCGGTTGCAAGCCCGGCCCTGAAGGGACCGGGCTCAGGGGTGAAGCGCGAACTACCGTGTCCGCCACAGACCTCGGTCGTAGGGTCACGGGCAAGCCCTGACCGGCGCCTGCAGGCGCTGCTGTGTGGCCGATACGGGTGTTCGACATGGACATGCCTGCCGCGAACACCGTTATCGCCCTGCGGGGCGAGGGCCGCTGCGGCGGCCGGGCTTGCAAGCTGCGCCCCTATGAGACGTATCGCCGTCTCCGTCTCCCCCTCTCCATCCGCAAGTGCGAAGCACGCCAGCGAGATGGGGAGGGGTAACACCCCTACGCGAACACCGCCGCCGTGTCCCGGCTCTTGAGCTGGAACTTGGGCGACTGGCCGAGGAACGTGGCCGGGTTGTCGTGGACGATCGTGTTGATCGTCGCGTCGTCGTGGCCGCGGCGGCGCATCTCGAAGATGAACTGCGGGATCGCGCGGGGCTCGGAGGCGCCCCAGTCGCAGGCCGAGGCGACGCACATCCGCTCGGTGCCGTAGCGCTCGAACAGGTCGATCGCCCGGCCTGGCGAGACCTTCGTGACCGGATAGAGCGTCGCGCCCGTCCAGAAGCCGGCTTCGAGGATCAGGGGGATCGTGTGCTCCTCGGCGTGGTCGATCATCACCCGGCTCGGATCGATGCGGCTGTCGGCCGCCAGGGTCTCGACGATGACCTTGGTGCCCTTGTACTTGTCCTCGAGGTGCGGGGTATGGATGTGGATGAGCTGATCGTGCTCGACGGCGAGGTCGACGTGCATCTTGAAGCTCTCGAGCTCGTTGCGCGTCACCCGGTTGAGGCCGATCTCGCCGATGCCGAGGACGGTCGGGCGGTCGAGGAACTCGGGAATGATCTTCAGCACCTGCCGAGTCAGCTCCAGGTCCTCGCCCTCCTTCGGGTTGAGGCAGAGCCAGGTGTAATGCTGGATCCCGTACTCGGCGGCCCGGGCCGGCTCGAAGGTCGTCAGGTGGTTGAAGTAGTCGGCGAAGACGTCGGCCGAGCGACGGTCGTAGCCGGCCCAGAAGGCGGGCTCGGACAGCGCCACGCAGCCGGTCAGGGCCATGTCGTAGTAGTCGTCGGTCGTGCGCGAGACCATGTGGGCGTGGAGATCGATGTAGTCCATGACCATTACTGTTCCTCCGATCCGCGGATCGACGCGCCGTAGGCCGCCTTGCGGTCCAGGGTGTCGAGCAGCGTCGTGTCCCGGTCGCTCAGGAGCATCTGGATCCGCTCGACCCGCTCGCCGTCGGCGCTGGTCAGTTCGTGCAGGGCCCGCTTCAGCGCGATCAGGCGGAAGTCGTCCTCGCCGTTCTTCTCGATGGAACGATCCAGCCGATCCAGGAACGCGGCCACGTTCAGGATCTGGGCCCGGTGCTCCATGAAGTACTGGTCAATCAGTTGCTGTTGCGAGAGCAGGCACGCGCCCGTTCCCAGCGTGGTGATGGTCATGCTGTCCCTCCATGGGAATCGCCGCGGTCTCCGCCCGGAGCACCGCGATACTGTCGATCATGGTCGCGTGGTCGATCTCGTTGACTTCGAACCCCTGCCCGATGCCGTGGAGGAGCATGATGGTGAGTTGCCCACCGAGGTGCTCGCGGAACTCGTTCAGGCCACGCAGCACATCGCGCGGACTGTCGGGCTCGCCAAGGTGCTCGCTCAGTTCGGGGGCGTAGGTCGGCAGGCCGAGCGACCGGAACAGCCCGACGATCCGGTCCCGGACCGCCGCCGAGATCAGGCCGCTGCGCTGGGCATACGTCACATCGAGACAGATCCCGATCGCGACGGCCTCGCCGTGGCGCCACCGGTAATCGCTGAGCTGCTCGAGCTTGTGCGCTGACCAATGGCCGAAGTCCAGCGGCCGGGACGAGCCGAACTCGAACGGGTCGCCGCTGGTCGCGATGTGGGTGAGGTGGAGTTGGGCGCAGCGGTAGACGAGCCAGCCCATCGCCTCCTCGTCGCGGGCGACCAGGGCGGCGGCATGATCCTCGATGAAATCGAAGAAGACGGGGTCCTTGAGCAGCGCGACCTTGATCGCCTCGCTGGTCCCGCCCAGCCACTCGCGCTGCGGCAGCCCGCGCAGGAAGGCGAAGTCGTCGATCACGGCGAACGGCGGCGCGAACGTCCCGAGGAAGTTCTTCTTGCCGAACTTGTTGACGCTGTTCTTGACCCCGACGCCGGAGTCGTTCTGCGACAGGACCGTCGTCGGGATCCGGATCAGGCGGACCCCGCGGTGGGCCGTGCCGGCGGCGAACCCGGCCATGTCGAGGACGGCACCGCCACCGACGACGATGACGAAGTTGTGCCGGTCGATGCCGCCGTCGTTGATCGCCCGCTGGATCGCCTCGACGGTGGCGTGGTCGTTCTTGACGCCCTCGCCGCCGGCCACGACCAACGGTGGCCGGACCAATCGCAGCGTGTCGGCGTGGCGCTCGCAGTACGCGACGACGTCACTGACCAGGGACGGGAACGCCTCGTGGATACCCTGGTCGACGATGACCAGGGCGCGGGAGGCAGAGCCGGTGTCGCTGCGGCCGCAGAGGTCGGCCAGCGTCGGGTTGTCGGCGGCGAAGACGTCCGTCGTGAAGATGACCGGATACTGATACCTGACGTCGACCGTCTGGGCGATGGGCGCCAGTGCCTGCTGTTCCATACTTCCTGTCCACCGGGGTTCCGGATCGACCCGGGCCAGCCACAGATCGGATGGCCTGATCGTCTCCCGGTATCTTAAGCCCAAGCGGGAAGAATTGACAGTAAGCGGCGTTCGTCCCCAGAGACGCTATTTCACACCTCTCCGGCCCCGAACATGTGGGACTTGAGCGCATTATGAACGAATAGACCTCCGGAAAACCCGAAGCGTTTTACATAGGCAACCGAGCCGGACTCCAGGATCAGGCTAGGCCGCCGGCAGCGGCATTCTCGACCTGCTGGACGGTATGGTCGACCGGCCCGAGGAAGTAGCGCAGCTCGTCCGACCCCCATGACATGATCAGGTGGACGGGCATCAGGCGGTCGATCAACCCGTTGCGGTCCCGATAGCTGACGTCGACCATGAAGACGCGGGACTCGCCCTCCCCGAACCGGGCGTGGTCGAGCGGGAACTCGCAGCTCACCTCGCTGCCGGGCTGGAGGTCGCCCTGCGCCTGGGGCCGGACCGAGGCGCCGGTCGGGTACGTCATCCCGACCCTGACGTGGCTGGCCGGCGCGTCCCCATCGTTGCGCAGCACCAGCGTCAGGGCGCCCGAGTCCTCGACCATGCTGGTCGAGACGCCAAGCCGGTCGCCGAGCAGCATCACCCGGGCGGCGCGCGGCTGCGACCAGAGGTCGCGCTGGGTGGCGGCCTGACGACGGGACTCGTCGACGAACCGCTCGACGGTCACCATCGAGCGGCCAGACCGGCGAATGGCGACGACGCTGCCGACCAGCGCGATCACCGCGATGAGCATCGAAGAGGCGGCGATGACCGTACTGACCAGATCGGTGTCCATCTTCAGCTCTTCCATACCGTGGGGCCAGACGCTATGTCACCGGCGACCGATACGGTGCGTGTCCCCCCACCAGAGCGGCGATCCCGGAGACACCGATTCGCGCTCGATTGTCGATGATGACGGGGCGATAAGGAGTATCCGCAGTATAGCCATTCGGTCCGCAATCCGCACATTATCAGCGTTACCACATTGATCGGGTCTTGTCCGGTGGCGGAGCGGGCCTCTCACCCGGCCCCTCTCCGGCTCACCTGCTCGCTCACCCGCTGAAGCGGCTTCGGCTCGCAGGTGCCCAGAGAGGGGAGCAACATGCACTTGCGGTTACGCACCAAGCGTCAATCCGGATTTCATATGAGCGCCGCAGCGCGAAACGAGCCGGGGAGGGGGTGGGGACTGCTCGCCACCACGTTACGCCAGTGGATACCGCCCTAATCCCCGGCCGGCTGCGGCATCGAGACCTGCATGGCGACCCGCTCGGCCGGGCGTCTGGCCGGCCAGGTGCAGCGGACGAGGTCGCACATCGTGACGAAGAACAGGCCCATCAGCCCGGCGTGGGTCAGCGTCGTCAGCAACTGGACGTTGCTGACGACGACCATCGCGCCGGCGACCGACTGGAGCAGGACGACGACGCCGGCGATCCAGGCGATCCCGAACAGGTCCGGCCGGACATGCCGGAGCTGGTACGTCCACCAGAGCAGCGCGAGGACGAGCAGCGTGATCACGACCGCCGAGAGCCGGTGGCTGTAGTGGATGCCGGCCGGGCCGGAGACGCTGTGCAGGACCTGCCCCTCGCAGGTCGGCCAGCCGAGGCAGGCGAGCTCGCTGCTCGTGTGGCGGACGTAGGCGCCGAGGTAGGCGGTCACGACCGAGAAGATCAGGGCTCCCGCCGCCAGCCAGCGCAGGCCGGCCGGGGCGACGTTCCGGGCCCGCATCGTCGCCAGCCGGAGATGGTCCTGGGTCCGGTCGCGACGCGCCTCGGTCACGACCCGGGCGATCAGGGCCGCCGACGCCAGGCAGACAAGCGAGATACCGAAGTGGAGCGCCATCACCTCGTCGGACTGCGGCCACTTCACCGCCGCCGCGCCCATCAGCGCCTGGATGACGAGGAAGGCGCTCATCGTCGGGACGAGCAGGCGGAAGATCGGGAACCGTCGCCGGATCCGCCAGGCGCCGATCGCGGTCGCGGCGACCAGCCAGCCCTCGACCCCGGTCACGAGGCGGTGGCTGTACTCGACCACCGACTCGAAGGTGTCGGCCGGCAGGACACTGCCGTTGCAGAGCGGCCAGTGGTTGCCGCAGCCGTCCCCGGAGCCGGTCGCGGTGACGTTGGCGCCCATGATCAGGACGAGGAACATGCCGACCGCCGTGACGATGGCGAGCGCACGGACGTGCGACTCGAAGAACCGCCCGAGAGCGGAGAACGGTCGTCTGATCGGATGCCGGTTCGCCTGCTCGCCCATACGTCTGCCTCTGGGATACTCGTCTGACCAGCACTGGACCGGGTCGCGCGAACGTCACGCATAGCTTGCCACGTCGGGGGGCTCGCGTCCGCCCGGCGAGGTGCCGAAATGCGTCCCCGCGCACCATCCCGGAAGCGGCGAACATCGGGTGCGGGCATCGGATGAGGTGGAAGCCGACCCAGCTTCCCAGGAGCGCGATTCGATGGAGATCACCGAGTATGGAAACGGCTGGGTCGGCTATAGCCCGATGGGACCGACGCTGCCCCGCGAGCAGCGCCCGAAGCCGATCGTGAGCTACCGGGCGCTGCTGCCGGGGAAGGCCGATTCGTCGCTCACGTTCGCCGACGGGATCGACCGGTCCGACCTCGTCGCGGCCCTGAACCAGCGGCCGGAGTACATGCCCTTTACCTGGCCGGACCGCGAGCTGCGCAGCGACGCCGATCTCCGGACACTGGCCCTGCTGAAGATCCTCGCGATCGTCTCGTTCGGCACCGGCTGGCCATCCGCCGACCCGGACGACCTCCAGGCCAGCGCGATGTCAGAACGCCCCGACCTCGCCGCATGGCCGGCGCCGTGGCTCCGGGCCAGCGGTGCCATCTTCCCGGACGGAGACGGGAGCGCCGGCTTCGGGAGTCTCGACGATGGCGCCTCGCACCCGCCCATCGACCTCATCGGCGGGCGCGACGACCACCTGATGGCGGCACTGGCCGGCGCCGATCTCGTCCGGCTGATCCGGGGGGAGCAACCGTCGTGGGACCCGTTCGCGTAACGACGAGCACCTCGACAGCCCTGACGGTCAGCCAGTCTCGCGTTGCGGCGAAGGCTGCTGCGGCAGCCCGGATGGGGCAAGCCCTACCCCGACGATCCGCGCCACTCCGACGGTCCAGTCACCACCTGATTTCGGCAATGCGACGCCTGTCTCGTAGGGGCGAAGCTTGCGAGCCCGGCCGCCGCAGCGGCCATCGCCGTCAGGCGAGATGTTCGCGATCGACTGCCCCATCGGAAACCGCGACCTCGACGAACGATAGACGGTCACAGATACCGAAGGAACGCCTCCGGGTCGCGCAGGAAATCGCGCATCAGCCGGACGTTGGGGACGTCGTCGTAGCGGGTCGGGGTGATCGCGCCATCATCTAGATGAAGGATCATCGCGCCGGGGCAGGCCAGCAGGATCGGCGAATGGGTCGCGATGATGAACTGGCCGCCGCGCGAGGCCGTGTCGCGGATCATCGCCAGCAGCGCCAGTTGCCGCTGCGGCGACAGCGGCGATTCCGGCTCGTCCAGCAGGTGCAGCCCACCGTCCCGGAGGCGCCGCTGGAACAGGTCGAGGAACGACTCGCCGTGCGACCTCGCATCGAATCCGTCGCCCAGGTTGCGCTCCAGCGCCGCCCGCTCTCCCTTCGCCAGCCCGTAGGCCCGCCACCAGTCGCCGCCGCCCGTGCTCTGGTCGGCCTTCGCCGCCTCGGCGATCTCGTCGAGCTCGCCGAGCAGCTCGCCGGACTGCCGGGTCCAGGTGATGAAGTCCTCGGCCCGCATAAAGAAGCCGAGCCGCGTCCGGCGGGTCCAGGTCACCGTCAGGCAGTCGGCCAGCCGCCGGGCTGGGGCCAGCGTCGGGTCGGTCGCCGCCGGCGCCCCGCCGATCGTGACGGAGCCGACCGACGCCGCGATGGCCTCAAGCAGCGTCGACTTGCCGGAGCCGTTCTCGCCGACCAGGAACGTGACTGGCGCGGACACGTCGATCGTCGGCAGCGACCGGATCAGCGGCAGGTCGAACGGGTAGCCGCGCTCCTCCCGCGCCGTGGGACGCACCGCGACCGACCGGATCAGCGTCATATCGACAACACACCCCTCGGTTGGCGGATGCTCGGATGCCGGACCCGACATCGGTCCGAATCGTCCTAGAATCCGATGCCGTGACCAGCGACCGGCTCATTCTGGACGATGTTCCCGGTAGAATGCGGCCACGACACCCATCCTCGCTGACTACCCGGAGCCACCATGCAGATCGAAGAGTTCGCCCTCGAACGGATCCAGTCGCTCTACGAGAACCTCGTCGACATCAACCTGTCCGACAGCGGCGTCCACCCCTACTCCCTCAACAGTCTGCTCACCGCCGAGGAGCGGGCGGGGCTCATGGAGATCGACCTCGGCTACGGCTGGACCAACGGCTCGCTCGCGCTGCGCGAGACGCTGGCGGGGCTCTACCCCGGCCGGACCAGTGGGAACATCCTCGTCACCAACGGGTCGGCCGAGGCGATCTTCGTCCTCGGGATGACGCTGCTGGCGCCCGGCGACGAGCTGGTCGTGATCACGCCGAACTATCTCCAGCTCTGGGGCTGGGCCCGGGCGATGGGCGTCACGACGGTCGCCGTCCCGCTCCGCGAGGAACTCGGTTGGGTGCCGGACCTCGACGAACTGGCCGCGGCGATCACCCCGCGGACCCGGATGATCTCGATCTGCCACCCGAACAACCCGACCGGCAGCGTCCTGACGCCGGAGCAGATGCAGCAGATCGTCGAACTGGCCCGGCAACACGGGCTCTGGCTGCACGCCGACGAGGTCTACCGCGGGACGGAGTTCAGCGGCACCGAGTCGGCCAGCTTCGCCGACCTCTACGAGCGAGCGGTGGTGACGTCGGGCCTGTCGAAGGCCTACGCGCTGCCCGGACTGCGGATCGGCTGGATCGTCGGGCCGGCGGCGGAGATCGCGACGGCGTGGGGCCGCAAGGACTACACGTCGATCACGACCGGGGCGCTGAGCGAGGCGATCGCGGACCTGGCCCTCCAGCCCGAGCGCCGCGAGGCGATCCTGGCCCGGAGCCGCCGGATGCTCGGTCACAACCTCGACATCGTCGACGGCTGGATCAGTCAGCACCCGGACCTGCTCTCCTACACCCGCCCGGCCGCGACCGGCACCGTCTTCGTCCGCTATGACCTGCCGATGAACTCGACCGACCTCGTCCACCGCATCCGCGAGGAGCAGAGCGTCCTGCTCGTCCCCGGCGATGTGTTCGGGCTGGACGGCTACCTGCGGCTCGGCACCGGGCCGGAGACGGCGACGATCGAGGCCGGGCTGGCCCGCCTCGACACCTTCTTCGCCGGCATCCTGACGCCGGCCGGACGCGCCTGAGCGCGTGTTTCGTTACCGGCCGGCCTCCAACACTCGGGCACCTTGAACCGGGCGCTCAAGCCGCCCGGCAACTCGAAGATGGTCGACGGTCCGTGCTCTTGTACGGCAGCGTGAGCAAAGACGTTAGCTCTGCCATCGATCGAGAACGGACGTGAAAGCGGCCCACCCCGAAGCCGGGATGGGCCGCTTTGCCTTTGGGAAAGGGAGATCAGGGTCGGTCCGGCTAGAGCGGGTCTCACAGGAGTTGACTGCCGAGAGTAGGCTGGAACCATGCCCG
>CAXTHM010000090.1:4314-13475 GCA_964244115.1 uncultured Thermomicrobiales bacterium | reverse complement strand
CATGAAGCCCCTCTCCGGGCGTGAGCGCCGCAGCGCGAAACGAGCCGGGGAGGGGACTGGTCCGCACAACGTCTTCGCTTTGAGAAGCTGGTCGCGGAGCACCGTCATCGCTCGACGGGGCGATGGCTGCTGCGGCGGCCGGTCAGGGCGAGCCCGTGACCCTACGTCGTGGGCCGCCGCTGCGGTCGAGGCAAGCCCTGACCAACGCGCCGTTGCCGTGGCTAGGCCTGGTGGAGGCGGCCGCTGTCGATGATGGCTTCCATCTCGCCGAGGATGCGGTCGTACTCGCGCAGGGCGGCGCGGACCGGCTCGGGCGAGGTCATGTCCAGGCCGGCCTTCTGGAGCAGGGCCAGCGGGTAGTCGGAGCCGCCGTCCTTGAGCAGGCCGAGGTAGCGCTCCAGGGCGGGCTCGCCCTCGTCCCGGATCTGGCTGGCGAAGGCGATCGCCGCCGAGATCCCGGTCGCGTACTGGAAGACGTAGTAGGCCCGGTAGAAGTGAGGGATACGCGCCCAGCGGATCCGGGTGGCGTCGTCGATCAGGACGCCCGGCAGGTAGACCGCCGAGAGGTCGGCCCAGATGTCGCTCAGCGTCTCCAGCGTCAGCGGCTCGCCGGCCTCGGCCAGGGAGTGGGCGCGGTATTCGAACTCGGCGTACATGGTCTGATTGATCAGCGTCCCGGAGATGTCGTCGGCCATTCGGTTGAGCAGCTCGAAGCGGCCGAGGACGTCGTCCGCGGGTGTCTTCGCGAGCAGGTCCCAGGTGAGGAGCGTCTCGTTGACCGTCGAGGCGATCTCGGCCAGGAAGATCGGGTAGCCGGCGTCCTGGTAGGTCTGGGCGCGGTCGGCGTAGAAGCTGTGCATGGCGTGGCCGGCCTCGTGGGCCAGCGTGAATACGTCGGAGAGCGTCCCGTTCCAGTTCATCAGGATGACCGGGTGGGCCCCGTAGGCGCCCCAGGAGTAGGCGCCGGAGCGCTTGCCCTTGTTCTCGTGGACGTCCACCCAGCGCTGGCTGAAGCCGCCGGAGAGGTTGTCGAGGTAGTCCGGGCCGAGGGCGCCGAGGCCGTCGAGGACGATGTCCACCGCCTCCGGGTAGGGGTAGCTGCGCGGGGTCGACGGCGCCAGCGGCACCCGGAGGTCGTAGGTCGCGAGCTGCTCGACGCCGAGGACGCGGCGGCGGAGCTCCAGCCCGCGCGCCAGCGTCGGGGCGGCCTCGCGGACGGCGGTGATCAGGCTGTCGTAGACGGCGTCCGGGATGTTGTTGTCGAACAGGGCGGCGTCGCGGGCGGTCGCGTGGTTGCGGACCCGGGCGTAGTAGACGTCGGTCCGGACCGAGGAGCCGTAGAGCGAGGCCAGCGTGTGCTGGTGATCGACGTAGGACTGGATGAAGGTCTCGGAGGCGGCCTTGCGAACCGCGCGGTCCTTGCGCTCCATCAGCAGCGAGAAGCGCCCCTTGGTGAGCTGGACGTCGCGGCCGTCCTCGTCCTGGACGGTGCCGAAGGTCAGGTCGGCGTTGTCGAGCGCCCCGAAGGCATCGGACGGGGCGCGGGCGATGTCCCCGGACTGGGCGAGCAACTCCTCGATCTCGATCGAGCGGACGTGAGGCCGGCGGCGGCGGAGGTCGTCGAGCAGGTGATGGTAGGAGCGCAGGATCGGGTCATGGACGAGGGCTTCGAGGCGCTCGTCGGGCAGGCTGAGCAGCTCCGGCTCGAAGAAGGCGAAGGCCTCGCCGGCCTGGATGGCCAGCCGGGTGGCGCGCTCGTAGCGGGCGGAGGCGTCGGAGTTGGTCTGGTCCTCGTCCTTGCGCAGGGCGGCGTAGGTTCGCAGCCGCTCCAGCGTCAGGCGGGCGGCCATCATGTCGTCGAGCGCCTTGAGCAGCGCCATCGGCGAGTCGCCGATGAAGGCCCGGTGGCTGGCGGCGAGCTTGATCTGGCCGTCGAGCCGGGCGGCGTCGGCGTCCCAGGCCGCGTCGTCGGTGAAGAGGTCGCTCAGGTCCCAGGTGTCCTCGACCGCGATCTGGTCACGGGTGAGGATGTCGCTCTGCGGGGCGGTGGCGGTCATGAAGCGGTCTCCGGTCGGGCGGCGCGACCCGCATGGGCGGTCGCGCCGGGCAAGGCGGTCCAACGCCACAACGATACGGTATCGGCCGGGTCGGTGTCGGTCCGCCGCGACGGACCCTTGCCAGCGGGACACCGGTCCGGTACGATCTCCGGCCCTCCGGTCGCCGGGGGATCGATACCACGGGGGGAGCGCCTGATGGGACGCATCGCCATGCCCGCCGGATGGTCGGCCGGTCTCGCGCTGGGTTCGGCTGTCGCCCAGACGGCCTTCCGGCAGCAGCTCGCCTACCGCAGCGCCGCGATCGGTGGGCTCGTCACGAACGCCGTCTTCGGGGCGTTCCTCGCCAGCATCTACGGAGCCCTCTACGGCGCCAACGACGGCGCGGCGATCGGCGACTTCGACCGCAGTGCCGCCCTCACCTACGTCTGGCTGGTCCAGGCGCTGATCGTGCCCACCCTCGTCTGGGGGTCATGGGACATCGCCCTCGGTATCCGCTCCGGCGAGATCGTCTTCGATCTGCTCAAGCCGTACTCGTACTTCGGCTACTGGCTGAGCCGCGACCTCGGCCGGGCCGGGGCGGCGATCCTGATGCGGATGATCCCGACGTTCGGGATCGGGCTGATCTTCTACACGCTCGTCGTTCCGGACCGTCCGGCCCAGGTGCTGGCGTTCCTGGTGTCGGTGGTCCTCGCGATCGCGCTCAGCTTCGCGCTGCGCTTTTGCGTCAATCTGATCGCCTTCTGGTGGACGGACATGCAGGGGCTGCGCAGCGGCCAGCTCGTCGTCTTCAGCTTCCTCTCCGGTTTCCTGCTGCCGATCGGCTTCTACCCCGACTGGCTCCAGGTCGTACTGAACGTGCTGCCGTTCCGCGGGATCATCATGTCGCCGGTCGACGTCTGGCTCGGCAACGGCAATGCCGCCCTGATCCTGTCCGGGCAGGCGGTCTGGTTCGCCGTGATCCTCGCGCTGGCCCGGTGGTGGTTCGGGGTGGCAACCCGGAGAGTGGTGGTGCAGGGTGGCTAGCCGGACCGATGCGTCGAGCGGGCGTCTCGCGCGGACCTTTCAGGACTGGTGGGCAGATCTCATCGTCCTGAGACACCTGCTGGTTGGCCGGCTCCGCAGTCAGCTCCAGTACCGGGCCTCGTTCATCACCCAGATCGTCGCCAACGCCGCGGTCGGTCTGTCCGAATTCGCGGTGATCCTCGTCTTCTTCCGACACGTCGATGAGATCGGCGGCTGGCGGATCGGCGAGATCGCGATCCTGTACGGCATCGCCACGATCTCGTTCGGGATCGGCCACTTCGTCGCCTCCGGACTGCCGCGCTTCTCGGAACAGCTCGTCAAGGGCGAGTTCGACCAGATCCTGACCCGGCCGGTCTCGGCCTTCGTGCAGGTCATGGGGTCGGACATCCAGCTTCGGCGCCTGGGGACGGTGATACAGGGCGGTGTGGCGCTCGTGGTCGGGTTCTCGTGGACGGACGTGCCCTGGGATCTCGCTCGGGTCGTCGCCCTGCCGGGGATCGTGCTCGGCATCGTCGTGCTCTACACCGCCCTGTTCGCGCTCGAGGCGACGGTCAGCTTCTGGACGACGCAAGGGATCGAGGCGGTCAACATCGCGACCTACGGCGGCAACGCCGTCGCCGCCTACCCGATCGACATCTTCGCCAGCTGGCTCAAGGGTCTCTTCTTGGTCGTCGTACCCCTCGCGTTCGCGGTCCACATCCCGATGGCGTGGCTGCTCGGCAAACCGACACCGCTCGGCCTGCCGGCCTGGATCGGGCTGCTGTCGGCGCCGGTACTACTGCTGTTCTGCCTGGTGATCGGCTGGCTCTGGCGGCTCGGTGTGCGCCGGTACCGCAGCACCGGCAGTTAGGTGACCGCATCTGAAAGGGGTCGGTTTTCAGCGCCCGAGCCTCGCCGGACCGGGCGCTGAAGCCGCCCGGCAACTCGAAGCATGGTTGACGTTTCGTGATCGGGCGTGAAGACGTGGGCAGGGAGATGGGATGTGGTGGGTTGGTCCAGTGAGCGGTCGATTGGCTGATTGCGACCGGATGAAAGGGGATGTGATGCACACCGAACAGGAACCGATCATCTCGGCGAGTGGGTTGAGCCGACGATTCACGGTCGGGCGGAGGCGGGCCGGTGTGCTCGGCTCGCTCCGTGGCCTCGCGGATCGCGGCGGGACCGAGGTCCGGGCTGTCGATCAGGTCTCGTTCAGGATCCAGCCGGGGGAGATGGTCGGCTATCTCGGACCGAACGGGGCAGGCAAGTCGACCACGATCAAGATGCTGACCGGCATCCTCGTCCCGTCGTCCGGGTCCGCGACCGTTGCCGGGCTGACGCCGTGGGAGGACCGGCGGGCGCTGGCGGCCCGGATCGGCGTCGTCTTCGGGCAGCGGACCCAGCTCTGGTGGGATCTGCCGCTGATCGACTCGCTGGAACTGCTCCGCCACATCTACCGGATCCCGGCCGAGCGCCACGCCCGGATGCTCGCCGAGATGCGACGGGTGCTCGACCTCGATGCGTTCCTGGAGACACCCGTCCGGCAGCTCTCGCTCGGTCAACGGATGCGGGGGGATCTCGTCGCCGCGATGCTGCACGAGCCGCCGATCCTGTACCTCGACGAGCCGACGATCGGGCTGGATGTCGTCGCCAAGGCGCGGGTCCGGGACTTTCTCGCCGAGGTGAACCGCGAGCGTGGGGTGACGGTCATGCTGACGACGCACGACCTGGCCGACGTCGAGCAGCTCTGCACCCGGCTGATCATCATCGACGGCGGCCGGATGATCTTCGATGGCAGCCTGGCCGAGATCAAGCGCCGGTTCGGTGCCTTCCGGACGCTGGTGATCGACCTCGACGGCGACGCCGTTGCGGCCGTCGAGCACCTTCGGCCCAACCTGCCGGTGGGTGCCGAGATCGACCGGACCGACGGCCCACGCTGCTGGATCCGGTTCGACAGCCGGCTCATCTCCGCCTCGGAACTGATCGGCGCGATCGTCGCCGCGCAGCCGGTTCGGGACCTGACGATCGAGGAGCCGGCGATCGAGGAGATCATCCGGGACCTCTACGAGCACGGCATCGACGGTCGCGCCGAGACCGCCGATCCGGCGGCGATGTCGTAGCTGGTGGCGTCCTGGCGTATCATTGAAGCGACATAATCCTGGACACCAGACGACGGAGAGACCGATGACCGGAGTGACGACGACCGACGCGACGACGCTGGCCTGTACCGCGTGCGGCGATCTCTTCACGCGCACGGCGGCCGAGCAGCAGTACTACGATCAGCGCGGCGGGCAGGCACCGGAGACCTGCCCGACCTGCCGGGTCCAGCTTCGCGCCGCCCGGAACGCCGAGCTGAAGGCCGCCCACGCCGAGGGAGCGCGCGAGGCGCTCGCTCCGGCTGGGCAGTCGCGGCCCTTCGACGGCAACCGGCGGGGCGGTCCGCGGGGCGACGGAGCTTCCCATGGGCCGGCCGGTGAGGTGCGGCTGTTCCAGGCGGTCTGCGCCGAGTGCGGCCGGGCAACCGAGGTCCCGTTCCGGCCCCGCTCCGGTCGCCCGGTCTTCTGCCGGGACTGCTACAACGCCCGCCTCGGCCGCTGACGGCCGGTACTCCGACAGATGACACGATGGCCGGGGAGACGCTCGGGTGGTGGAACAGACCTCTCCTTCGGTCTAGGTGAACCTGCTCGACCCCCGCTGAAGCGGCTCTCGCTGCGCTGCGGCTCAGCAGGTGCCCGGCGAGGGAACGGCCGTTTTCGTAGGGGCGAAGCTTGCGAGCCAGGCCGCCGCAGCGGCTATCGCCCAGCAGGGCGATAGCGGTGTTGATGACATGCCTGTCCTTTAGTGGAGACGTCGTCTCAGCCACCGAGGGGTCACGGGTCCACCGACCGTTTACCCGGATTCGGTCTGACTCCCGCGGGCCAGTCCTCATCGGCCAGTCCTCCGTTGACCGTCGAGGGCGTGCGAGGTGCGTATCGGCGGTATCGTAGCGGTAGTCGATTCGCAAGCGGGTGGCGTCGCGCCGGAACAGAAGGATTCAGCATGCTCGAGATCGGTACCGACGCACCGGACTTCACGCTCACCAGTCACCGCGGAACGACCATCCATCTGGCGGACCTTCGCGGCGATCAGCGAGCCCTACTCGTCTTCTACCCGAAGGACGACACCCCTGGCTGCACGGCGCAGCTCTGCGCGATCCGGGACAATTTCACCGCACTGACCGACTACGGCGTGACGCCGTTCGGGATCAACTCCGACAGCGTCGACGAGCACACCGCCTTCGCCGACGGCCAGCACTACCAGTTCGACCTGCTCGTCGATGAGGGACTCGGCGTCGCCCGGAGGTACCAGGCGGCGACCGAGGGCAGTGTCGCGCCGCAGCGGACCGTCTACATCGTCGGCCGGGACGGGAAGATCATCTTCGCCCGGCGGGGCGCACCGTCGCCCGCCGAGATGATCGCGGCGGTCCAGGCCGCGAGTGACGGTCCGGGTGCCGCGGCCTGACCATCCGTTCGATCGGGCTGAGCGAATCGGGGACTGCTGATGGGCAGTCCATCCGGTCCTTGCGAGGTCAGGAACCACCGTGGCGTCGGTCGACGAGCGATCGTCTCACGACCGATGGGCCGATGAGCGGCTCGCCGCCGGAACCGGAGGGTCGGGTGGGGGATCGAAGTCCGGCTCGTCATCCTCGTGCGGGGGCGGCACGAAATCCAGCCAGTAGGGGGGCACACCGAAGTAGGCGAGGACGCTCAGTTCCTCGCGGCGGCTGAAGGCGCCGGCGCGCTCGTACCGCGGCGCCGCCCGCAGGACGTCGTGATCCAGGTTCAGGACGGCTGGCCCATCCGGCGACCGGCTGACGAACCGGATCGGGACCGCCGTGTACCGCCGGCCCAGCCGCCACAGACCGCCATGACCGACGACGGCATACCGGACCTGGGGCGTGCCGTCCCGCTCGTCCAGGTACGGGTCGGCGAGGATGTCGTCGATCGAGCCGACCGGCTGGCCGTTCCCGTCGACGAGCGATCGGCCGCAGTCGGGCGTCGACGGCACCTCCGGCCCTCCGGTGCAGATCCGCCGCAGCGGGGCGACGGCATCCGCGACGACGATCTTCCCGGTCGAGCGCGCGGCCGAGAGATAGGCCAGCCGCTGCCGGGTGAGCCGGACGATCTCCTCGGCGGTGATGACGACCTTGAGATAGACCGCTCCCTGGGCATCGAACTCGTTCCGCGCCCTGGCCGCCAGTCGGCGGTCGCTCGTCGTCAGCGCGACGAGCGACGCTCCGGCCACCAGCCGGCTCTCCAGGTAGGCGGCGTCGTCCTCCGTCATGCCGAAGAGCAGCAGGATCTGGTAGATCGAGTCGGCCTCGTCATGCTCGTCGGCGATCAGGTCGCCGAGGTCGTCCTCGTCCACGGGCGGCAGCGGCATGTCGTCGCCATCCCGATTCGGCGACGCGACGCTGAGCGTGGCCAGCGCCGCTCCCATCGGCCCGGCAACGAGGTACGTGCCCCGCTCCGAGACGATCAGGGACGCCAGCCCCTGCAACCACGTCCCCATCGGCCCCATCGCCGAGGCGACCAGGGCGCGGGCGACGTCTCCGACCGGCGATGCCGTGCGGTCGCTGGAACTCGCCCGATCCCGCAGGACCAGGGAGACCGTGCTGGCGTCGATGTCGTCCCGCTGGAGGGCGGCCAGGCTCTTCTCGGCATCGAGCGACTGGTCGTAGAGGGCGACTGCCGTGAAATGAACCACCGGTCGCCGGCTGGTACGCCGTCGTCCGGGATCAGTGCCAGTCGTCATGTCCGGTCTCCAGTCGTGTGGTCAGCGTCCTTCCGCCTGCGCGCGGGTCAGACGGTCCACTCGCGGTCGTCGGGAAGGGCTCAGTCGGCCGGTTCCGGGTGTCCGCCGGATTGGTTGGCGCGGGGGAGTCCGGCCGGCCGCAGGTCCGTCAGCGAACCGCCGCCGACATCGGCGTGCAATCGCATCGGTCGGCTCGCGGCGGACTCCTGTCGCCGGACGACCTTGCGCACCACCCGTTGCGGGGACGGACGAGCGCTGGCGACCGCGAGGGACCGGCTGTCGACCGACTCGCCCCCGGCCGTCGCCGCCGCCAGCCACTCCCGGCTCGACGGGGTGAGCGGGTCCATCCGGGAGAGCGTCGCGAGGGTGGGCCGTGAGCGCCGGTCGCCGAAGTCGACGGATTCCTTGCGCGAGGCGAGCAGATCCTGGACGACGACCTGGACCGCACCGGCGATCGGGATCGCGAGGATCGCGCCGACGGCCCCACCGATCGCCCCGCCGACCTGGACGGCGATGATGACCGTCAGCGGCGTCAGGCCGACCGCGTTCTTCATCACCTTCGGGACCAGCCAGGCCCCTTCGACCTGCTGGAGGACGATGACGAAGACCACGACGAGGATGGCGATCTCGAAGGACTGGGTCAGCGCGACCGTCGCGGCCGCGGCGCCGCCGAGCCAGGGTCCGATGAACGGGATCAGTTCGGTGATCCCGGACCAGAGCGCGAGCGCGAGCCAGAACGGGAGGTCGAGCAGGAGCGGCGAGTAGGCGATGGCCGAGGTCAGCCCGATCGTCAGGCAGAGCACGAGCTGGCCACGGGTCCAGCCGCCGAGCTTGGCCTCGACGCTGTCCCAGATCCCGTGGGCGCGGCCCCGGAACCGCGGCGCCAGCAGCCCGAGGAACAGCCGCTTGATGATCGCCTTCTCGGTCAGCCAGTAGAAGGCGAGGATGAGCGTCGTGATGAAGGTGAAGAGCAGCCCGAACGTCGATGTGACGAGCTGGAAGGCGGTCGCGCCGGCGATCGGCGGCGATTCCTGGGTGTCCCGGTAGAACTGCTGGACGCGTTGGACGCTTGCCGTGCCGGTCTCGCGGATGAACCGGTTCTCGGAGACCTCGGCCTGATCCTCCAGGCTGTTCAGGATCGCCGGGATGTTCTCGATCAGGGCACCGCCCTGCCGGACGACGGGCGGCAGGATCGCGTAGAAGCCGAAGCCGATCGACAGGAGCAGGGCGACGTAGACGATCAGGATCGCCTGCCCCCGGCCCAGCCCTCGGCGGCGGAGCCGGTAGACGATCGGCTCGATCGCGGAC
>CAXTHM010000090.1:0-4304 GCA_964244115.1 uncultured Thermomicrobiales bacterium | reverse complement strand
GGGTATAGCCTTCGAAGAACGTCCTGTAGAGCTCCGTGCCGACCTGGGAGACCAGGTAGGCGATCGCCAGCACGACCAGTACCGCCGCGGTGTAGAGCATGATCCGGAATGGGGAGATGCGGGAGGTCACGGCAGCGTCACCTTCCTGAGACTTACGGCGATCGGCGGCCCGGCGAACCTCGCCCGGCCGGAACGGATACGGGCCGGAGACGGGAACGACCGCCACGCCAAGTGTATCTGCCCGGCGTGACGGTCGTCATTCGAGAGCCAGACGGCGCGAACCAGAGCCGCTTGGAGTCTAGCCCTGGCTCGGTGCGGCGAGCCGGTACTTCTCCGCGCCCTCGACCGTGCCGGTCAGGTCGGCCCGGAGCTGCTCGTAGCCGGAGCGGCCCATCAGGGCGTAGGTGGCGTTCTTGCCCGCTTCGACGCCCGGCTGGCCGAACGGGTTGACGCCGTAGAGCGCGCCGGCCATGACCGTCTGCAGCTGATGGAGGTAGAAGAACTCGCCCAGCGCGAAGGCGTCGACGACCGGCGTCGTGATCGTCAGGTTCGGCCGCTTCGCCTCCCGCAGCGCCCAGGCAGTCGCGAGGAGTTCACGGTCGAGGAGCTGCCCGAGTTCGCCGTCGGCGAGGTACGACAGTTCCGGTGTCTCGGCCGGCGGGTTCGGGATGTCGACGGTCGAGCGGAACTCGCCGACGGCGACCAGCGAGATCAGCTTGTCGTTCGGACCCTCGGTGTAGAGCTGGATCTGGGAGTGCTGGTCGATCGCGCCGAGGGAATTGATCGGCGTCTGTCCGGCGAAGACCTCGCTCCCGTCGGTGCCGAGCCGCTTGCCCAGGCTCTCGGCCCAGAGCTGCCGGAACCAGTCGGCCAGACCGTAGAGGGAGTCGTTGTAGGGCATCGTCACGAGCATGGACTTGCCGTGCTCGGTGTCCGCGAGATACGTCAGCGCGGCGAGCAGGTAGGCGGGATTGGTCCGGATGTCGTCCCCCTGCGTTGCCGCCCGCATCGCGGCGGCGCCCGCGAGCAACTGGCGGATGTCGATCCCGGCCAGGGCGGCTGGCAGCAATCCGACCGCGCTGAGGACGGTCTGACGGCCATCGACGCCGTCCGGCACCGGGAAGGTCCGATAGCCCGCCGCATCGGACAGGACCCGGAGCAGCCCGGACCGGTTGTCAGTCGTCGCGACGATCTGCCTGACCGCCTGCTCCTCGCCGACGGCGTCGACCAGGGCCTGCCGGGCGACGAGGAAGTTGGCCATCGTCTCGGCAGTCTGGCCGGATTTGCTCACGACGCTGATCAGCGTGTTCGGGAGGTCGACCGTCTCGAGCGTCGCCTGGACCTTCTCCGGGTCCGGATTGTCGAGCAGGAAGAGCCGGGGGCCGACGCGGACCCCATCGGGCTGGAGATTGCGGAACGGGTGGGCGAGGGCCTGGATCGTCGCCAGGGCCCCGAGCGAGGACCCGCCGATGCCCACCAGGATGAAGTCGGTGTAGCGCTCCCGGGCCTCGGCGGCGAAGGCCTCGATCTCTTCGACCAGCGCGAGGTCGTCTGGGAGATTCATCCAGCGCTGCTCGCCGGCGTCGTGCTCGGCGTGGATCCGGGCGTGCTCCGTCGCTACCCTGGCGCCAAGGCTGTCGATCTGGGCATCGCTGATCCCGTGTTGCTCGCCGACGGCGTGCTCCGTCGCGTTGTAGTAATCGATGCTGATGCGGGACGGGCTGCTCGACGCAGATGCGCTCATGTCGTTCTCCTGATTCGGGGGCTGCCTGCTTGACGACCGGAGGCCGGTTTGCGATCGTGCGCCACGGCAGGCCAAGGCGGCGCTATGGTCGCACGGTACGTGCCGGATGTCCCGTTCGGAGCGGAGCCGCGGCGGTCGGGCGCTGCCGTCTCGCACGCTGGCCCGGATCGCCGAAGATGGTCGATCCATTCCCACTTGTGGCACGGTTCACGTAGATGATGATCGAACCCGAGAATTATGACCTCCGCGGACCAGGCTCGGATATCGCGTGTTACGGCTTCAGTCCGGATACTGCTGGATACCGCCAGATACGGTAGGATCTGCGGACGCTCCGGCTGATATCTGGTCGGTCTCGGCTTTGCGGACACAGGAGGTGTTCCAGCAATGGCCGGTTTCTTGCTCACCTCGTAGGCAACAGGGATCTCGGCACTGAAACCTGTTCTACAGCCCGCCACGGTGAACGCGGAAAAGAGCGTCAACCTGCGGCGAAAGGATAAACGCATCATGTCCATGGCTTCAGAAAAGGCCCGAATCGCTGCCAGCAAGGAGTCCGGCGCGGACGAGCCGGTCCAGTACCTGTCAGCCCGTGACGCCGCCGAGATCCTCGGTGTCAATCGGGCGACGGTGATCAACTGGGCCCGCCAGGGGAAGTTCGGCGGTTACCAGTATGGTGCCCGCGGGATCTACCGCTTCGACCGTCAGGAGATCGAGCGGTTCATCGAGCAGTCGCGGCTGCCGGGACCGATCGCTGATACCGACGAGCATGCCCGCCCGCTCTAGACCCGCCGCGTTCCCGTCTTGCCTCCCGAGTGTTGGACAGCCGGTCGCCACGATGCCCATGAAGAAGACCGACCCCAGCCTGGCGCAGTCTCGCCGAGCGGGTCCGGCCTTCTTGCTATACTGCGGCACCTTTTCCCGCATGAGCAGTCGGAGGCAACCGGCGGTTCTGGTCCGTCCGGCTCCTCGTGCACCGCGTGTCTGCATGGAGGTTCCGATATGGTCGATCTGAAGTCGCCCCCGGCCGAGCGTCTCGGCGCGTCCCCTCTCGACGTCCATCAGGAGGCGCTCGACCACGTCTGGATCCACTCCCAGCCGTGGGCCGAACTGGCCGAGCGCCAGGGGCTGCATGTCTTCGAGCGCGGCCAGGGCACGACCCTCTGGGATACCAACGGCAAGGCGTACTTCGACGGCATCTCCGGGCTCTGGGTCGTCAATGCGGGCCACGGGCGCGCGGAGATCGGCGAGGCGATGGGTCGCCAGGCCTCGAAGCTGGCCTACGTCTCGGCGGCGTCGTTCACCACCGGCCCGGCGACGGAACTCGCTCACACGCTGGCCGGGTTGACGCCGGGCGACCTCAACCGGGTCTACTTCTCGTCCGGTGGGTCCGAGGCGGTAGAGACCGCCCTCAAGATCGCCAAGCAGATCCAGGCGATGCGGGGCTTCCCCCGCCGCTACAAGGTCATCGCCCGCCGCGGGTCGTATCACGGCATGACCCACGGCGCGATGAGCCTGACCGCCTCCCGCAACGAGACGTACTTCGGACCCTTCATGTACGGCGTCTCACACGTCCCGCATCCCAACAAGTACCGCTCCGACTTCGGCCTCGAAGGTGAGGCGGCCGACATCATGGCGGCGAAGTTCGTCGAGCAGGAGATCGAGAACCAGGGGCCGGAGACCGTCGCCTGCGTGATCGGGGAGCCGATCTCGTCCGCCGCCGGGTTGCATGTCCCATCCCTGGCCTACTGGCAGATGCTCCGCGAGATCTGCGACCGCCACGGGGTCCTGCTGATCTGCGACGAGGTTATCAACGGCTTCGGCCGGACCGGGACGATGTTCGCGATCGAGAAGTACGGCATCGTCCCCGACATCATGACCTTCGCCAAGGGTCTCTCGTCCGGCTACGCGCCGATCGCCGCCACGGTCGTCCGGGACAGCGTCTACGACATCTTTAAGGAGCACAAGGACGTCTCGATGGGTCACCTGCTGACCTTCGGCGGCCACGCCGTCGCGTCGGTGGCGGCGATCAAGAACCTGGAGATCTTCGAGCAGGAGCGCCTCGTCGAGCGCAGCGCCGAACTGGGCCGCTACCTGCTCGGCCGCCTGGAGGAACTCCGGGCGCACCGCTCCGTCGGCGACGTCCGCGGCGTCGGCCTCTACGCCGTGCTCGACTTCGTCTCCAACAAGGAGACACGCAAGCCGATCGCGAAGGACTCGGAGTTCGTCAAGCGCCTCAACCGCGAGATCAGCGACCGAGGCCTGCTGACCCGGGTCTGGAACGTGATGCACTTCGCGCCGCCGCTGGTCGTCACTCGCGAGGAGATCGACCGGATCGTCACGGTCGCGGACGAGAGCCTCACGATCGCCGAGCGCGAGCACCCGGAGACGTTCGACGCGTAGGCCGAACCCCACCCCCAGCCCCTCCCCATCTCGCTGGCGTGCTTCGCACTTGCGGATGGAGAGGGGAGCAGATAGTCGATCAACCGCCGACCTTTACAGCTTTGATCGATGGGCTTGCCTGATTCCTCGGGGATACGTCTGCTCCCCTTTCCGGGCACTTGCA
>CAXTHM010000089.1:0-13494 GCA_964244115.1 uncultured Thermomicrobiales bacterium | reverse complement strand
AATGGTAGTCAACAGGAAATTAGTTGCTCACACATCCTGGTGGCAACGGGCCGCGGCCGGTCGCGAGGCGGGAGCGGAGCAGGAGCGAGCGATTGAGCCTGCTCACGCCGGGCAGCCAGCAGAGCGGCAGGACCCACGATGACAGCGCCTGATAGCGGGCGACGGCGCCGGGGAGCCGACGGGCGCTGTCGATCCGGAGGGCGGACGTCTCCCGGTTCCGGATGGCCGAGATCAGCTCGGCCTGGGTTTCCCCCGCGAAGGCGGTCAGGTTGATGCCGAGATGGTCGGGGTGGAGGTGGGCGTCGCTGGAGCCGAGACAGGCGATCCCGAGGCGCCGCGCCGCCCGCTCGAGATCATGGGTCTTGCCATTGACGAACGGGTAGCGGGTCTCGATCGCGTCCGGCAGCAGACCCCGACGGTCCAGGCCACGGAGTTGCCAGCGCCAGATCAGCGGCAGCGGGTGGACCAGGATCACGACGGTGTCCGGGATCTCCCGAGCCCAGCGGACGATGTCCGGCAGGCGGGTCCCGGCCGCCGGGATCTCGTCCGGGATGGCGCCGCCGAAGAGGACGCCGACATGGACGGCCCGCCCGCGGGCCGTCAGTTCGACGCCAGGGATGACATCGACCCTGGCCGCCGGGTCGCCGGGGGGTGACTCCCGCTCCGACCGGTGCCAGTCGCGGATCGTCGTCAGGCTGTCGTGGTCGGTGATCGCGATCACGTCGATGCCCTGCCGGGCGGCCTGCTCCCGCCACTCGTCGACGGTGACGAGGCCGTCCGAGCCCGGCGTGTGGAGGTGGAGGTCGGCCCGGCCCCGCCGCTGGTCGATGTCCGGCGTCCCGGATCGCTTCCAGATCGGCGTCAGCATCGTCCACTGCGACAGGTTGTCCTGGATCATCGGCTCCAGCGCTCTGGCCACCGCTGCGAGGGTCTCCGCCGGGGAGGCGACCGGTTCGATCGGAGCGCCGAACGTGACGCTCATCGTTCGGCCGCGCTCGTAGCGGGTGATGCCGGGGATGATGATGCTGCCGGTGGCGTAGGCGAGCCGGGCCGGTCCCTCGGGCATCTCGATCTCGTCGTCGAACAGGGGAACCCGCAGCGAGCTGAAGTCGGTCGGCTCATCGACGAGCAGGACGACGGCGCCGTTGTTGGCGAGGGTGCGCCGGAGCCGGAGCGCCAGGGTCCGCGGCGGCGTGTCGATCGGCAGGATCGTCGTGCCAGCCCGGGCGAAAGTGGCGATGAACCAGTCCATCACCGCGCCGGAGCGGAACGGACGGAACAGCCGGGCGACGATCACGACCTCGCCGGTGAACCCCGCGTCCCGCAGCCACGGGAGCGCCATGAAGCCGAGCAGCGGGTAGGGGCCGGCGTGCGGCCCGACGACGACGATCCCGCGCCGGTTGAGATACGGCAGGAGGTGGTGGTGCTCCCGGAAGTCCAGCTGGCCGCGCCGCCGCGACCGCGTCGTCCCGGAGCGGAGGAGCATCACGACGGTGCGCAGGTGGGTCGCGATCTGCTGACAGCCCATCCGCCAGGCGGCCAGGCGGCCGGGCGGGTTGCCGAGGGTGGCGTGCTCGATGTTCGCGAGGACGATCCGGCGGCTGGGTCCGAGCATCCCGACCACGCCGCCGAAGCGGGTGAGTCCGGCCCAGAACGGCATCGGGATCAGCCAGGCCATGAAGGACGCCAGCGAGATCAGGCCGTTGACGATTGTGTCGGCGACCGGAGTGGGGACCGTTGCTGCCGACCTCGTGGCGGTCGAGCGAGGCGCGGTTCGGGGGGGAGGGCTGTCCGTGGTCGATGGCGCGGGGTCGGGGGACGGGGCCAAGCGGAGGGGCTGAGCGATGCCAGCCGGGTGGTGCGGCGCCGCTCGGCCGCGGACCACGATGACGGTGGCGTCACCCCCGGGCGACTGGTCCCGCCGACGTGGACGGACGATGCTCTTCATCCTCATCGCCTCCCCATCGCGCGTCCGCGATCTCGTTCGGGTGCCGCCGCGTGGCCGTACCAGGCCGCGACTGGGCGGATTCGGTCCTTGCCCGGCGTATCGGGCTATCCTACCAGTCGCCTACCGGTCCGAATGCGAAGCGGGGATGAACGGATCTCCCGCTCCGGATCGCGAACAGTGGGCTGGCGGTTCCGATCGTCCAGCCAAGAGGTGTCCTGATCGTGTCCGTCCTGGGTCGTCCCCGGCTCCATCTCGTGCGAACCGTGTCGTTCGTCCCCGTCCGATTCGATTTGGGCGTATCACCGAGGGTGGACCGATGAATGCCGCCCTCGTCCTGCTGGCCCTCACCGCCGGCGGGCTCGTCGCGCTCCAGAGCGGGATCAACAACACGCTCCGCACGGTCCTGCGGGCGCCGATCGGGGCGGCGCTGATCTCGTTCACCGTCGGCGTCAGCGTCCTGATCGCGATGGTCGTCATCACCGGCGAAGGTCGTCCGTCGGGAGACGCGCTGCGGTCGGTCCCGTGGTGGGGCTACCTCGGCGGACCCTGCGGCGTCGTCACCGTCGCCGGGACGATCCTGCTCATCCCGCGGCTCGGTGCGGCGACGACGGTGGCGCTCAACATCACCGGGCAGATGCTGACGTCCCTGGTGCTGGACGCCGACAGCCTGCTCGGCGTCCCGCACCGGCCGCTCTCGGGGGAGCGGGTCGTCGGCGCGGTGATCGTGGTCATCGGCGCGGTCCTCATCTCGTGGCAGGGCAGCCGGCGGGCGCTCGTATCGTCCGCGACGACCTCGCCCGATGACGGTCTGGCCGTCGTCGAGCGGGAGCCGCTCGGGCCGCGGGCGCTGGCGATCGCGGGTGGGCTGTTCATCGGCGCCGTCTTCCCGACCCAGGCGGCGATCAACGCCCGGCTGCGGGTCGGGCTGGACGCGCCGTTCACCGCCTCCGCGCTCTCGTTCGGCGGCGGCGTGCTGATCCTGACCCTGATCGTTGCGCTGGTCCGTTCACAGCGCCCGCGCCGGGCGGCGCTGCCGGACGTGCCGCTCTGGGCCTTCCTCGGGGGTGCCTGCGGGGCGGTCTATGTCGCGTCGAGCGTGATCCTGGTGCCGGAATTCGGCGCCGCGATCTCGACCGCCCTGATCGTCTCCGGCCAGAACATCGTCTCGCTGGCACTGGACCACTTCGGCTGGGTCCGCCTGCCCCGCCGCCGGGCGACGCCGCGCCGGGTCGCCGGCGTCACGGCGCTGCTGATCGGCGTCCTCCTGATCCAGCTCGGGTAGCGGAGCCATCATCGTCGGGACGACCCTGGTGGTCATCTCAGCCGCCACAGCGGAATCGTCGCAGGGGCGCAGCTTGCAAGCCCGGCCGCCGCAGCGGAATCGTCGTAGGGGCGTAGCTTGCAAGCCCGGCCGCCGCAGCGGCCATCGCCCCGCAGGGCGATAACGGTGCACGCGACCGACGCATCGGAATGGCACAGCCATCCTGGCCATAAGTCGCACCTGCAAGCAACGATAAGGCTCGCCATGTCCCAGTGTCCCGATTGGTCCATGCGATCAGGGTTGAACCCGGACCACCATCTCGCCTGACGGCGAAGCCTGCTGCGGCGGCCGGGCTCGCAAGCGTCGCCCCTACGGTCTGGGCCGCCGCGTCGTCCGAACGGCGGTTGCTACGCGGTCTCTTATGGCGCGGCTCATAGCGGTTGACGGTGGAACTGCTTCCCCCTCTCCATCCGGTCCAGACGGAGTCGCCCGCAGGTGACGGAGGCGGACCGAGATGGGGAGGGGGTCGGGGCTTACTGCCATACAGTTTCTGAGACGGGTCGCAGAGGCGTCGGCGAACGCGGGGCGGCATGGCCTGCATCCTGGGATTCCGGTGGTGCTGACTCACCCGCCATCCTAGGAGCCCGCCATGCCGCCCCGCCAGATCCTTCAGCACCAGCTGTGCCAGTCCCTCGCCACCCACCTCCCCCACCTGCGGGCCACCACCCCGCCCGTCCTGGCCGGGCTCGCCGTCGGTCTCTCCTTCGCCGAGGGCATCAGCCTGCCCGCCATCGCCGCCGACGCGCCGTTCACCGCTGATCTTCACGCCACCATCACCCGCTTCCATCGCTTCCTCCAACACCCCCAGGCCACGCGCCAAGCCTGCTGGGACCCGTTGCTCCCCGACCTGCTCGCCGCCGAGACCAGCACCGACGTGACCCTGATCTTCGACCTGACCAACCATGCCGACCGCTTCACCTCGCTCGTTATTGGGCTGGCCCATCACCAGCGCGCCGTCCCCCTGACCTGGCACGTCGTCGCGGCGCAGGCCCGCTGGCGCGACCAGTTCGCCCCGACGGTCCGCGAGATGGTCCAGACCATCGCCGCCGCCCTGCCGCCGGGCCGGACGGTGACGCTGCTGGCGGATGCTGGGTTGACCAGCCCGTTCCTGGTCGATCTGTGCCAATCGGTCGGCTGGCACTGGGTGTTCCGCCTGAGCGTGACGCCCAACGGGCAGTACCTGTTCCGGTGTCCGGACGGGCGCGAGCAGCGCATTGCCGCGTGGCTGCCCGACCCCGCGACGCCAACGCGCCGACGCACCCGGTGCTGGGAGGGGCAGGTGTTCAAGGGCGCGGGCTGGCGCGACGCGTGGGTGACGATCCATGCGCACCCCGACCACGCGGCGCCATGGGTGCTGATCAGCGACCGGCCCGGTGGGCCGGCGGCGGTGAAGCACTACCGGCGCCGGATGCAGATCGAGGCGATGTTTGCGGACTGGAAGGGGCGGGGCTGGCAGCTGGTCCGGAGCCGGCTGCGGGAGCCTCGCCGCATGGCAGCGCTGCTGATCGGGGTGGCGCTGGCACACTGGCATCTCATGGCGTTGGGCGCACGGGTGGTCCGCTCGGGCCAGCGGCACCGGTATGACCGGCGGGATCGACGGACGTGGTCGCTGCTCCGGCTGGGGCGGTGGGAGCAGCGGCGGCGGGAACGCGCATGCCGCCAGCTGGCTGCCTGGCAGTTGGGACACTGGGCCGATGCCCTCAGACGGGAAACTGTATGGCAGTAAGCCCCGACCCCCTCCCCATCTCGGTCCGCCTCCGTCGCCTGCGGGCGACTCCGTCTGAACCGGATGGAGAGGGGGAGGCAGCTCCACCGTCAACCGCTATGCGCCGCGCTATAGTGGACTGGATCGAAGGGGTTGGTGGCGGAGGAGACCGCTCCCCCAGCCCCGCTCCGGCTTGACCGGCTTCGCTCACCCGCCCCATGCGGCGCTCGCTGCACTGCGGCTCCGCAGGTGCCCGGAGAGAGGAGCAACACCGCCCTCGAACTCGGTCACGTCGAATGGAGACCGCAGGAGATACCCGTGAGGCGCGGGTGGATCTGCCGTCGACCCGTCCGTCGCTTCCCGAGCTGCGATCCGTAGGCGCCGTGGATCACGCATAATGGGTTCGCCGTGACGACGGGCCGTCGGCGCTCCTGTCCCGGCATCGTCATGCCTCGCCGTCCCCACTGACAGGCCCGCCCGTGACATTCGGCACGTTCGCCATCATCAGCCTGATCTATTGCGTGATCGGTGTGCGCGTCCTCTACCAGGTCGTCAGGGCCTGGTCGTCCCTCTGGGACCGGACGTTCACCGCCAACGACCGCATGCTGATCGGGCAGGCCTCGTTCTTCCTGCTCGTGCCGATCTCGGTCGCGCTCCACGAGCTCGGGCACGCCGTCGCCGTCTGGAGCTTCGGCGGCACGGTCACCGACTTCGGCTTCTATGTCTTCGCCGGGTTCGTCGGTTATCGCGAGCCGTTCAGCGCCACCCAGGTGATCGTCGTGGCGGCGGCCGGGACCGCCGTCAACATCGTGCTCTGCGCCGGGGCCGTCGCCGCCGCGCTCCTGAAACGACCGCCGTTCCGAGCGCCGATCAACGAACTGCTGATCCAGTTCGCCCTGATCTCGGGCGTCAACGCGCTGATCGTCTACCCGCTGCTGGATTTCTCGTCCGGGCTCGATGGCGACTTCCGCCAGATGTACAGCTTCGACGCCCCGGTCGTCTCGACCGTCATCCTGATCATCCACGTCTCGGCGATCGCGTTCGGGATCTGGGCTTTTCGCTCGCGGTCGTTCCGGGCTCGGGTCAACCGGGCGACGGGCCGCCCGCCCCAGTCCACAGGCGGCAACCGATCCGCGGCGCAGACCCGGCCGGTCGACCTCCAGTTCGCCCAGCCGCCGTCGCCGTTCCCCGCCCAGAGCCTGCTCGGCCGGACCTCGGCCAGGTTCCGCGACGCCGGCGAGCGGCTCGTGGCCGGGTGGCCGGTCCCGCTCCAGAGCGGCGTGATCCCGCTGACGAGCCGGGCCGGGGCGCCGCCCTCCGGGGTCGCGCTGCTGCTCCGGTGGCAGAGCCCGAACGACCAGCGCCGTCGGCAGCTGATGGTCCAGTCGCTGGACGGCACCGGGCTGCGGGTGATCGGGCAGGCCGGCGAGCAGGCGCCGGGGACGTCGTCCCCCCGGACGAGCTACCTGATCGACCAGCCGTCGATGGGTGAGGAGGACGACCTCGTCATGCAGCTGCGGCTCGCGATGGAAGAGGTCGAGAGCTGGCGACCTGTAGCCAATGGATGAACCCCGTCCAGCCGGATCGCAACACGTTGCGTGACGGCGACCGATTCGGTACACTCTTCCGATGTCCGCGCACAGTCCCGGAAGGTGCGCTCAGAATGTCCCGACCCGGTGTGCGATGACCTGCTGATCGCGTTGCGCGTGACGCCGCCCCGGCCAATCAGCAAGGAAGCACCCGATGAGTCAGGTCTGCCAGCTCAGTGGAAAGAAGCCGACGTTCGGCAACAACGTCTCGTTCTCCAAGCGCCGCACCAACCGCCGCTGGGACGCCAACATCCACGACAAGAGCATCTACGTCCCGTCGCTGGGCAAGAGCCTGCGGCTGCGGATCTCGACCCACGCGATGCGCTGCATCGACAAGATGGGCGTCGAGGCCTACATCAAGGATCAGGGCATCACGCTGAACCAGCTCGAGAAGATGGCGCTCAAGACCCGGTAATCCGTTTCGGTGACGCACAGCAGAGGGGGGTGGCGATCGATGATCGCCACCCCCCTCTGCGTCGTTTTCTGCCGGTGCTGGTCAAAGATGATGACCCTCGACGTCTCATCCCGCCTGGATGGCCGACGGCTGGGGACACTCCTCACCGCCGGGCGGTACCCGACGCGGAGGAAGCCGGGATGGTCGCCGCGCGATCCGTGACGGGGGCGTTCGCCCCATCGTAGGCCTCGCCGGGGTACCAGACGCGCGCGAACCAGACGAAGGCCCCGGCCGCCGCCAGCCCGACGGCTCCGAACGTCAGCCACGGGATCGCCAGCATGTCGACCGACGCGCTGAACTGGAACAGGGCGCCGCCGCTGAAGCTGCCGACGCTGCCGCCGATCGCGAGGGCGTACGCCCCGATGGCGAAGTACGACCCCAGCGCCACGGGGTTGACAAGCTGGGCGGTGACCGTGTTTAGCATCGGCAGCGCCATCAGGTTGCCGAGCGCGAACACGACCGTGCAGGCGACCAGCGGCCAAAGCGAATCGACCAGGGCGATCGACCCCAGGCCGATCGCCATCACCGCCAGGCCGGTGATCGTCGTCGCCATCGTCGACAGCCTGCCCTGAAGGACGCGCAGGATCGGGTACTGGGCGACGATCGTGACCGCCGAGTACAGGAACAGGACGAGACCGACCTCGTCGTCCGAACCACCGATCGCCTTGACCATCAGCGGGATCGTGATGGTGTACTGGGACGCCATGAACCAGAACCCCATCACCAGCACCGTGAAGATCACGAAACGCCGGTCCCGCAGCGCCAGGACCAGCCCGTCGGCGAGGTGCTTCGTCGGTCCACTGGAGACCCGAACGGGCGGCAGCCAGACGATCGCCAGGGCGGCCGCGACGATGAAGACCGCCGACGCCGCCAGCGAGACGACGGCGAAGTCGAACCGCAGCAGCACCGCTCCGAGCGCCGGGCCGGCGGCCATCCCGATGTTGCCGACGATCCCGAGCGTCCGGTAGAACCCCGGCCGCTCGGCCGGGAGCGTCAGGGCCGCCCCGACCGCCGACTTCGGCGCCTCGAACAGGGCACCGCCCAGGGCGGCCAGGATCGCCGCGCCGAACAGCGCGACCGGGGTGTCGGCGAACGCCATCCACCCGAACCCCACCGCCCGGACCACCAGCCCGAACACGATCGGAATCCGGGCCCCGACCTGGTCGGCGATGATCCCGCCGACCAGGCTCAGGCCCTGCTGGACGAGCTGCCGGACGGCGAGGACCGCCCCGATCGTTCCGGTCGACCAGCCGAGATCAGAGCCGTAGTGGATCGAGATCAGCGGGATCACCATGAAGAAGCCGCCGTACATCAGGAACGTATTGGCGTAGATGACCAGGATCCCCCGCCGGCGTTCCTGGGCGGTGAAGCGAAGGGCATGGACGTTCTGGGCCACAAGACGACTCCCGGACTGACGCGGCGATGACCGACGGTGTGCTGGTGTCACCAGATCATAGCCGCATCGGGGCTGAAACGCGGTCTGTCGCCGGCGGTGTGCTGGCCTTCTGGGCTGAAGGTGATCACACCGAGAACCAGACCAGGTAGATGCGCGTCTTCCCTCTCCAGTCACCTGCGCAGCCGCAGCGCGGCGAGAGCCGCCGCCTCGGGAGAGCAAGGCAGATTCACCCTGGACGGGGCAGAGGTTCGCTCCGGCGCCGATCCGTTGTGGGTACAGCTGTCGGTCGCGACATGCGTTCGGACTACCGCTGATTGCGCAGGGTGGGATCGAGACGGTCGCGGAGCCAGTCGCCGATCAGGCTCACGGTCAGGACGGTCAGCATCAGCGCGAAGCCGGGGATGACACTGATCCACCACGAGCTCAGGAGATAGTCGCGGCCGCCGTTGATCATCGACCCCCAGGACGGCTGCGGCGGCGGGACCCCCAGTCCGAGGAAGCTCAGCGCCGCCTCGAACAGGATCAGCGAGCGGAACTGGATCGTGATCAGGACGATCACCGTCGAGGCGATGTTCGGCAGGATGTGGTGCTGCAGGATCCGGATGTTCCCCGCCCCGAGTGCCTGGCTGGAGACGACGAAGTCCTGCCTGCGGAGGGTCAGGACGTTGGACCGGATCGTCCGGGCGAACCCCATCCAGCCGCTGAGCCCCGCCAGGACGATCAGGATCCCGATGCTCTGCCCGAACGCTGCCACCGCCGCGATCGCGATCACCAGCGACGGGATCGAGAGCTGGCTGTCCGCGAGCAGCATGATCACCCCGTCGGCCGGGCCGCGGAAGTAACCGGCGACGAGACCGAGCACCGTCCCGGTGACGAGCGCGATCAGGGACGCCAGCACCCCGATGGTGAGCGTCGGGCGCACGCTCACCATAACCCGCGAGAGGATGTCGTGGCCGAGCTGATCCGTGCCGAAGACGTGGCCCCAGCCGCCACCGTCGAGCCAGACCGGCGGGACGTTCCGCGCGGTCAATTCCTGACGCAGCGGGTCGTGCGGGGTGATGGCCGAACCGAGCACCGCCAGGACGACGAGGGCCACCACCCACGCGAACGACAGCACGACGACCAGGGGGAGCGACGGCCAGCGCAGGCGACCGACCCGCGCCGATAGTCGGTGCGGACGCTCGTGCGTATCCGCCGGGCGGGCATGGTCGGATGCTCCGATCAGCTCAGCCATTGCGTGTCCTCGGGTCCAGGACCAGGTACGACAGGTCGACCAGCAGGTTGATGATGACGAAGATCGAGGCGATCAGGAGGACCGCCGCCTGGACGACGGGGTAATCTCGCGCCGCCACCGAGTCGATCGCGAGCCGACCGATACCGGGCCAGGCGAAGACCGTCTCGACGATGACCGCGCCGGCGAGCAGTTCGGCCAGCTCCAGCCCGAGCGTCGTCACCAGGGGCAGCGCCGCGTTCCGGAGGGCGTGGCGGAACCAGATCAGCCGTTGCGGAAGGCCCTTGGCGCGGGCGGTCCGGATGTAGTCGGCCCGCAGGACGTCGAGGAGCGCGGACCGGGTGATCCGGGCGATCGATGCGAGCGTCAGCGCGCTGAGCGTCAGGGCCGGCAGGACGAGCTGCGATGGGCTGCCGTAGCCGCTGGTGGGGAACCAGCCGAGTTCGACGCTGAACAGCAGGATCAGCATGATACCGAGGAAGAACGACGGGGCGGACTGGAGGAACCCCATCAGCGCCATCGCCGCCCGGTCCAGGGGCGATCCCCGCGCGAACGCCGTCAGGGACCCGACGCTGAGGCCGACGACCGCGGCGATGACGAAGGCGACCAGCGCCAGCGCGGCCGTCGCGGGGAACCGGTCCCAGACCAACCCGAGCGCCGGCTGGTTGAACCGGAGCGACTCCCCGAGATCCCCCTGGGCGACGTCGATCACGAACCGGCCGTACTGGACCGGGATCGGCTCGTCGAGTCCCAGGTCGACCCGCAGCGCCTGGATCTGCTCCTGCGACGCGTCGCTCGGCAGGAGGAGGCTGACCGGGTCGCCCGAGAACCGGAGGACGACGAACACCACGGTGACGACCAGCCAGAGCGTGACGATCGCCCGGCCCAGCCGCGGGACGATGATCCTGCCGGCAGACCCCATTTCTCGGCTCCCCGATGCGGATGACACGCCGAATGCCCGTCGGCACCGCCGCGCAGGCGGGCCGACGGGTGCTCGACTCAGGGTTAGCCGGTGACGGTGAATCGACCGGGACGGAGCTCCAGGCCGAAGCGCGGCGTCTCCTGGAAGGCGATCGACGCCTTGCTGGCCGTGTTCCGGTTGATCGTGAACAGCGGCACGACCATGACGAAGTCCTCGAGGAAGTCCAGCGCCTGCTTCGTCAGGTCCCGGCGCTGGGCCTCATCGACCGTCCCCTGCGCCTGCGCCACCAGGTCGTTGAGCTCGTCGAACTGCCCCGGCGTGTGCAGGATCTGGTATTCCGCGGTCGGCGTCGCGTAGACCTGGGCGAGCGCCACGTCCGCGACGTTGCCCGACGACGTCGTATAGAGGTGGTACTCGCTCTCGGCGGTGATGGCCTCGCGCTGGTTGAGCTCGATCGGGCTCATCGTCACGTTCAGCCCGACATCGGCCCAGCCGGCGACGATGACCTCCGTCCACTCCTGCTCCAGCGGGTAGTAGTTCGGCGAATCGTAGGCGAGCTTGATCTCCTCCCCGGCGTAGCCCGCCGTCTCGAGCAGTGCCCGGGCGCCGTCGGGGTCGTAGGGGAGCTGCGGCCGCTCGGTGTACAGCGGGTCGAGGGTCGACTGCAGGCCGGTCGGCCACTCCCCGAAGCCGCCGAGCAACTGCTCGACGATCGTCTGCCGGTCGATGCTCATGTTCAGCGCCTGGCGGACCTCCTTGCGGTCCACCGGGGGGTTGGTCCCGACGACGGCGAGGATGTTGACGTTCAACGGGGCGACGGTCGAGACCGCGAAGGTCCCGCTCTCCTGGAGGTCGGCGATCTGATCGGGTGGCAAGTCCATCGCCATGTCGATCTCATCGTTCTGCAGCGCCGCGATCCGCGTCGAGACCTCCGGGATCGGCCGGATCTCGACGTTAGCCGCCGCTGGCGCCCCACCCCAGTAGCCAGAGTGGGCCGTGAAGGCAAGCCGGGTGTCCGGGACGAACTCGGTCACGCGGTACGGGCCGGTCCCGATCGGCAACTGCTGGAACGCCTCGTAGCCCACCTGCTGGAAATAGGTGGCCGGGACGATCTCGGCGCCGGGGTCCGTCAGGAGCAGCAGCAGGCTGCCGCGCGGGCCGTCCGTGATCAGGCGGACGGTCAGGTCGTCGACGACTTCGACGGCGGTCAGGCCGTACCGTCCGGTCGCCGCCAGCCGGGCGTCGCCCTGCAAGGTGCGATCGAACGTGAACTTGACGTCATTGGCCGTGAACGGCGACCCGTCCTGGAAGACCACGTCGGGGCGGAGGGCGAATTCCAGGGTCGTCTCGTCGATCTGTGTCCAGCTCAGCGCCAGGCCGGGAACGAGCTCGCCACCGTTGGCCCAGTCGCGCTGGATCAGGGTGTCGAAGATCATGTTGTAGACCCGAACCATGACGATGAAGGTGTCGGTCTGCGGGTCGAGCTGCGGCGGAAGGCCGGACATGGCGATCCGCAGGGTCTCGATCGCCGGGGTCGCCGGGGTGGCCTGGCGGGCGCGGGCGAGCGGCGAGACCGCGATGGAGCTGGCCACGGCGAGGCCGGTTCCGGCAGCGGCAGTCTGGATGACTTGACGTCGGTTGGTACGCATTGGTCGTGTCCTCTCGTGAATGCGTGGAAGATCGACGGACGGCGCCTGCCGACCGTCAGATCCAGTCGGACGTGACCCGTCTTTCCCGGTAACCAACCGGCCGTGTCCGGAGACCATCGGCCGATCGTCACTCGCTGGCGAATGCACCTTAACAGATCCGCACCGGGTCGATGCTACCCGAATGGCTACGTATACGAGACGCTTTACGGATTATCTTCTTTCATTACCGCTCCAGGCGGCCCGATGCGTATATCTACATGATTAGCCCCGGAAAACCCTTTCCGAAGGAATGGTTTGACCGCAGGTTCCATGCCAACCGGCTCCTGAAACGCGAACCGGCTCGACGAACCCGACCCCGCGTCGGACACAACGGCAAGGGTTCACGATCGAGGCATCGCTGTCCTGCACGGGGCCTTGCGGGCACGACCAGGCGGTCCCGGGGCGACTTCGCGCTCGCCGGCTACAGTGCCGGGAGCGGGGACATCTCCGACCGTCGCCCACCCCTGAACATGGTCGCATCGGGGAACCCGTGGTCTTGCCAGCGCCGCTGCCCGTTTTCGCCGGGACCCGTCCCTCATAACGATCGGGACAGCAGGAGGGGGAGTCGGTCCCGCGCGCGGAATCTCGAGCAGCGAGTGGTCGCCCATCCGGCCCCGCCATACACCGCCCGGGCCCCGTCCCGACACCTCTTCGGTCGAGCTCGGTCGCGGCGAACGAATCCCAGGTCCCCGAGCGCCATCGGTCGTCATGATCGCAAAACATGATAATATCGAACGCTCTGACAGCTTGCCCGGTAGCGGGTCGCCGGCCTTCCTTGGGTGATCACGTCGACTGGAGATTTTCCGATGCCTCAGGTCGGTTTCGGCGCCCGGATCGTCATGCTCGTCGTCGTCCTCTGCGGGCTGACGCTCCCGCTGCTGACGCTGCCCCACGTCCGGGCGGCGCCAGATTCGAGCCAGAACATCGAAACGACCGCCTCAGATACGCCGGTCGCCGAACCCACCACGTCGGCGAGCGACTCGTCCATCCCTCAGACCCAGTCCCTGGCTCCGAACCTGGTGGACGATGTCGCGATCGCCGCTGCCTGTGATAGCGCAGTCCCCCTCGCCGCCGGGGATGACAGCTACTCGGTCTCCCGGGGGCAGGAGCTGGTCGTCGGTGCGCCGGGTGTCCTGGCCAACGACACCCAGCAACCCTGCATCCGGTCGCTGGGCTATCAGACCGCCTCGGTCGGCACCGTGACCGGGCCGGAGGCCGACGGGTCGTTCCGATACACCCC
>CAXTHM010000088.1:0-13749 GCA_964244115.1 uncultured Thermomicrobiales bacterium | reverse complement strand
GGGACGGGGGATCCGGTCGGGATTTGGGCCGCCTCCCCCCCTCGGCGCAAGGGCGGCCCGCAGCCCAGCAGGGCGAAGCCCCCGGCGGCGATCAGGGCCATGTGCAGCGGCGTCACCAACAGTTGCCCCTGACCGAAGGAGGTCTCGGCCAGGGCCGGCGGCGAGTTCAGGAAGCCGTCCTGCCCCTCAAGCTGGCTCCGGGCGACCTCGGTCGGGAACGGGATGTCCTCCCCGAAGCCGAACGCCTCCGCGTAGTCGCGCATCTCCGCCGCTCCGACCTCGAGACCGACCTGCGCGTAGACGACGTTGAGCGACCAGGCGAGGCTGTCCTCGAGCGACCAGGTGCTGATCGTGTCGTCGGGCCGGTTGTTCTCGATGATCTGCCGGCCGGCGAGGTTCAGGACGCCGTCGTCCAGGTACATCGTCTGCGGGTCGGCCTGGCCGAGGTCGACCGCGGCCGACGCCGTCACCACCTTGAAGATCGAGCCGGGGGTGTAGAGCCCGAGCGTGCTCCGGGTGACGAGTGGGCGGGCATCACCCTCCAGCAGCGAGTCCCAATAGGCGGTGCTGTCCGGTGTCTGCGCGTAGTTGGCCGCGAAGATCCGTGCCGGGTCGGCCGACGGGTTGCTGACCATCGCCAGGACACGACCGGTCGCGACCTCCAGCAGGACCGCCGCACCGGGCCGCTCGCCGAGCGCATCGACCGCGACCTGCTGGAGACCGAGGTCGATCGTCAGGACGACGTCGTTGCCCTCCCGGGTCCGATGGAGCAGATCGTCTCGCAGTTCCAGGAATGGGTTGTCGGTCTCCTCGCCGGTCAGTTCCGCGTCGAGGGCCTGTTCGAGGCCCGAGACGCCGTACTGAAGCGGCGAGTAGTAGCCGAGGACACTGGCTGCGGCCGGTTCGGGATACGTCCGGCCAAAGCCCTCGTCGATCTCCTCGGTCCCGGCCAGGACCTCGCCGCCGGCGGCGAGGAACCGTCCCCTTCGGATCGCCAGACCGAGGTTCACCCGGCGGACGTTCGAGATCGGTTCGCCCTCGGGGCTGATCGCGGTGCGGTTGGCGTTGTCCTCCCCCTTGACGACCTGGAGACGGAGCAGTTGCACGCTCAGGGCGACGAAGCCGGCCGCCAGCGTCGCCGCGGTCCGGATGACCGTGCGACGCTCGGTTGGGACAGCAGCCGGGATCGGCACCCAGAGCGCGACCATGAACAGCACCCAGGCCAGCCCGAGCACGGCCAGCCAGCGGGCGTCGGTGAGGTCGGAACCGAAAACGAGGGCCCCGACGATCAGGCCGGCCGAGATGGCGGAGGCGAACAGGCGGATCGAGCGCGGCATGGCGAGTCCCTCGGGCATCAGGTCCGCGAGCGGCGGTTGGAGATGTTCAGCAGGAGGCCGATCAGGATGAAGTTCGTCAGGAGCGAACTGCCGCCGTAGGAGATGAACGGCAGGGTGATACCCGTCAGCGGGATCAGCCGGACGACGCCACCCAGGATGATCAGCGTCTGGGTGCCGATCGTGGCGCCGATCCCGATCGCGACCAGCCGGTCGAAGGGGTCGTCGACGCTCAGCGCGATCACGAACGCCCTCAGGACCAGCAGCAGGAACAGCGTGATGATCGCGAGCGTCCCGAGCAGCCCGAGTTCCTCCCCGAAGGCAGCGAAGACATAGTCGGTCTGGACCTGGCTGACCCGCCACGGTTGTCCGAGCCCGAGTCCGGTCCCGAACAGGCCACCGCTGGAGATCGCGTAGTCGGACTGGATCTGCTGGAAGCCGGCATCGTAGGGATCGACGAAGGGGTCCAGCCAGTTCTGGACCCGGATCGCGATCCGGCCGAAGAGCTGGTAGAGGACGACGCAAGCGACCGCGAACGAGGCCAACCCGACGAGCACGTACCAGCCGCGGCCGGTCGCGGCGTAGAGCATGACCAGGAAGATGCTGAAGAACAGCAGCCCGGAACCGAGGTCGTTGAGCACGACGACGGTCGCGACCGAGGCGCCCCACATCAGGCCGAGCGGCAGCAGCCACGGCAACGGTGGCAGCGTCAGCCGGCCCAGCCGCCAGCCGCCGGTGAGCAGGTCGCGCTTCTCGTCGAGGTAGCCGGCCAGAAAGATGATCAGCGTCACCTTGACGATCTCGGATGGCTGGATCTGGATCGGCCCGAGGTAGAGCCAGAGCCGGGCGCCGCCGACCTCGACCCCGAAGACGAACGTGATCGCCAGCAGGGCGAGGCTCATGAACAGCGCGGTGTACTTGTAGCGGCGCAGCAGCGGCAGGAGCGGCGAGAACAGTGCCACGCCGACCATGAGGGCCAGTCCGGCGGTCATGTAGATGATCTGCCGGCTGGCGATCCCGGCCAGCCGGTCGTCGATCACCTCGAGATCGGGCTGGAGGCGCTGGATGATGAGGAGCCCGAGCCCGGCCAGTGTCGCGACGATCGGCAGGATGAGCTGATCGCCCCGGAACCGGAACAGGCTGAAGGCGACGCTGATCCCGGCGATCAGGGCGGCGTAGACCAGGCTGATCGAGACGTCGCCCCAGGACCAGCGCGCATCGCCCCGCGGCGCCAGGAAGATCGTCAGCAGACCGACGATGATCAGGAGGGCCGGTGCGACGAGGAGCTGGAATTCGGTCAGCCGGCCCGATGGGCGGTAGCGGGATCGTCCCGGTGAGCGACCGGTGCCGGGCTGGAGCGTCGCGGCCATCCTTCTCCGATCTAGGTGTCGTCCGAGTCGTGAGCCAGCGGGGTCACCCTGATCAGGTCGTGGGCCGGTCGCTCAGATACCGGGCGCCGATCACGCCGAGGCGCTCGATGTCGGCAGGAAGCATCGCGGAACGCTGCGTGTTCAGGGCGCCGCCGAGCCCGTTGGCGACGAGCTCCTCCGGCGCCGGCAGGCCGTTGGCGACGATGCGGCTGATCGTCGCCTTCGCGCTCTCGACATTGGCGCGCAGGTTGCCCTCGACGACGGCGACGCTGACGTCGGCCTCGGTGTCGTGCCAGACGTCGTAGTCGGTGATCATCGCCAGCGTCCCGTAGGCGATCTCGGCCTCCCGGGCCAGCCGGGCCTCGGGCATGGCGGTCATGCCGATGATGCTGGCGCCCCAGGAGCGATAGAGCAGCGACTCCGCCCGGGTCGAGAACTGCGGCCCTTCGATGCAGACGTACGTCCCGCCGTCGTGGACCGTCGGCGCGACGCCGCCGGCCGCGTGGACGATCGCCTGGCGGAAGTGGCGGTCGAACGGCTCGGCGATGCCGATGTGGGCGACGATACCCTGGTCGAAGAACGTCCGGTCGCGCTGGACCGTCCGGTCGATCAGCTGATCGGGAACGCAGAGGCTGCGCGGCGCGATCTCCTCGCGCAGGCTGCCGACGGCGCTGACGCTGAGCAGGTGGGTGACGCCCAGTTGCTTGAAGGCATAGATGTTGGCCCGGTAGGGGAGGGTCGTCGGTGACAGCCGGTGGCCCTGGCCGTGTCGGGAGATGAAGACGACCGGGAGGTCGCCGATCCTGCCCGTCAGGACGACGTCGCTTGGCTCGCCGAACGGCGTCTCGACCCGGTGCTCGGCGCGGTCGGTCAGGTCGGGAAGGTCGTAGAGGCCGCTGCCGCCGATGATGCCCAGGGTGTAGCTCACAGTCGTCAACGCCTGCTCCATTCGCTGTTCATGCGTCGTCCGGGCGTTCGCGTTCGCGCCGCCGCGACGACCATGGTACCTGACGGCTACGATGGCTCCATTGATCGCGGAAACATGGTAGAATCTCTGGTCGGATTCCAGATTACCGTCGGTCCACCGGTTGGCATGTGGACGCGACAGGAGGTATGCCAAATGGTTCTTCAGACCGGTCAGAAAGCGGACATCATCTCGGACTACGCGATCCACGAGGGCGATACCGGTTCCCCGGAGGTCCAGATCGCGATCCTGACCGAGCGGATCAACGGGCTGACGTCGCACCTGCGGGAGCACCGCCACGACCATCACTCCCGGCGCGGCCTCCTGAAGCTCGTCGGCCGTCGTCGCCGGCTGCTGGCTTACCTGAGCAACAAGGACATCGACCGGTACCGGACGGTGATCCAGCGCCTCGGTCTGCGCCGCTAGGTATGGGATGCGGCGGACGGGATACCCGGGCAGACGACAATCGGCCGGCGGGAGACGCACCGTGTCTCCTCGCGCCGCGTGTCCTGCCAACCGTCGCCGACCTGATCTGCTGACAGAAGATGGCCCGGAGCATGGCGCTCCGGGCCATCGCTGCTGGCACAGTCCGTGATCGCTTCCCTCCGTATCGGCCAGCGGATCGATAGGCTCTCAGTTCGAGCGGGCGCGGCATGGGGTATTGGGGCAACGCGGGGATGGATCGCCGCGTTGCCCCAGTCCCTCGGCCAGTCGCCGCCCAGAGCAGCACCGTTCGGTCCGGTCATTACGCAACGTCATCCGCGGGCATCGCTGCCCAATCAAAGGGACTTAGACCACATGATCGAAGGCCAACGCCCACACGTCAGCCGGGTCGAGATGGACCTCGGCGACCGCACTCTCTCCCTTGAGACCGGCCTCCTGGCCGAGCAGGCCCACGGCGCGGTCATGGTCCGTTACGGCGACACGATGGTCCTCGGCGCCGCCACCGGCGAGCGCGAGGCCAAGGCCGGCGCCGACTTCTTCCCGCTTACCGTCGACTACGAAGAGAAGATGTACGCCGCCGGCAAGATCCCGGGCGGCTTCATCAAGCGCGAGGGCCGTCCGACCGACACGGCGACCCTCTCGGCCCGCCTGACCGACCGGCCGCTGCGCCCGCTGTTCCCGAAGGGCTACCGGGCCGAGGTCCAGATCATCAACACCGTGATGTCCTCCGACCAGGAGAACAACCCGGACGTGCTCTCGATCATCGCCGCCTCGGCGTCGCTGATGATCTCGCCGATCCCCTTCGAGGGACCGGTCGGCGCCGTCCGGATCGGGCTGATCGACAATGAACTGGTCATCAACCCGCTGATCTCGGAGATGGCCGACAGCGAGATGGACATCACCATCGCCGGCACCGCCGACGCGATCATGATGATCGAGGGCGAGGCCGATCAGGTGCCGGAGGAGACGCTGCTTGCCGCCTTCGATGCCGCCCACGAGGAGATCCGCCGGATCTGCGAGATCCAGGTCCAGCTCCGCCAGATGGCCGGCAAGGAGAAGTGGGTCGTCGAGACCCCCCAGACCGACCCGGTCCTCCGGGAGCGCATCCAGGAGATCGTCGGCGACCGGATGCGGGAGGCCGTCCGCAACCCGGACAAGGTCGTCCGGCTCGAAGGCACCAACCATCTCAAGACCGACCTGATGCAGCAGCTCCGGCAGGAGACCGACCCCGCGCAGGGCAACGCCCCGATCTACGACCTGAAGCAGGCTGGCGACATCTTCGACAGCCTGCTCAAGGCCGAGGTCCGCAGCGGCATCCTCGCCGAGGGCATCCGCCCGGACGGGCGCACGCAGACCGAGATCCGCCCGATCTGGACCGAGGTCGGCTACCTGCCCCGGACCCACGGCTCGGCGATCTTCACCCGTGGCCAGACACAGGTCATCACGACCGTCACCCTGGGCTCGACGGCCGAGGAGCAGCGCCTCGACGGGATCATCCCGATGGAGAACAAGCGCTACATCCACCACTACAACTTCCCCGCCTACTCGGTCGGCGAGGTCCGGCGGTCCCGCGGCCCGGGGCGGCGCGAGATCGGCCACGGTATGCTGGCCGAGCGGGCGCTGATCGCGGTCCTGCCGTCCATCGACGAGTGGCCCTACACCATGCGGCTCGTCTCCGAGGCGATCAGCTCCAACGGCTCGACATCGATGGCGAGCGTCTGCGGGAGCAGCATGGCGCTGATGGATGCCGGTGTGCCAATCAAGGCCCCAGTCGCCGGTGTCGCGATGGGTCTGGTCACGGACGGTTCCGGCAACTACACCGTCCTGACCGACATCCAAGGGATGGAAGACGCCCTGGGCGACATGGACTTCAAGGTCGCCGGGACGGCCGACGGCGTGACGGCGATCCAGATGGACATCAAGGTCAAGGGCATCACGACCGAGATCATGCGGACGGCCCTCTCCCAGGCGCACGACGCCCGGCAGGCGATCCTGGCCCGGATGGCCGATACGATCTCCGAGGCGCGGTCGACGATGTCGCCGTACGCCCCGATGGTCAAGCGCATCAAGATCAACCCCGAGAAGATCGGCGCCCTGATCGGCCCGGGCGGCAAGATGATCCGCTCGATCCAGGAGGAGACGGAGACCAAGATCGACATCGACGATGACGGCGGCGTCTCGGTGACCGGTTCCAACCAGGCCGGCGTCGAGCGGGCGCTGGCGAAGATCGCCGGGCTCGCCCAGGACTTCAAGATCGACAAGGGCGACAAGGTGACCGGCAAGGTCGTCTCGGTGATGCCCTACGGCGCCTTCGTCGAGCTGGCTCCGGGACGCGACGGTCTCGTCCACATCTCGGAGCTGTCCGAGGATCCGAGCGTCCGCGTCACTCGCGTCGAGGAAGTCCTCAACGTCGGCGATGAGGTCGAGGTCATGGTGATCGACGTCGCCCCGAACGGGAAGATCAGCCTGTCCCGGCGGGCCGCGATCACCGGTGAGCTTCCCGAGAACCGGCCCGAGCGCGGACCGCGCCCGGGCGGCGGGGGTCCGGGCGGTGACCGTGGACCGCGCCGTGATGGTGGCGGCGGTGGCGGCGGATTCCGTGGCGGCGGTCCTGGCGGTGATCGCGAGCCCCGCGGTTCCTTCGACAGCGGCCCGGACCGGGGACCGCGCGAGTCCTTCGATCGGGGACCGGCCCAGCCACCGGCGGCCGATCGCCCCGGTACCGGCCGCTACGGAGACGACCGCGACGTCCAGAGCTTCGCTCCCGAGCCGACCAGCGATGGGCCGCGGAGCGGCCGACCGGCTGATAGCCGGCGGCGCCCCGGCTTCGGCGGCGACCGGTAGACGGGTCGCTCCCAGCAGAACTCTACTCATGATGAAACACCCGGCAACCATTACGGTTGACGGGTGTTTTGCTTTTATCGAGGTTTGCCCGGATGCCGTCCTGGAAGCTACTCGCCGGCCTGTTGGGTCTGCTCCTCGGCCGCCCAGGTCCCGAGACGTTCGACCTGGTTGCTGCCGTACGGCGTGACGGCGAAGACGATCGAGCCGATGCAGACGAGCAGGAACACGGCGACGATCACCAGCAGCGCGGTCCGCAGCCCCGATCGGCCGCGCCGTTTGACGGGCGGCAGTGCGTCTCCGGCCGAGCCGGTCGCGTACCAGGGTTGCGGGGTCTGGTCACCGTACGGGTTGGCCTGCGGCTGCTGACCGTACTGCTGGCCATAGGCGCCGTACGGCTGCCCCTGAGGGCCGACCTGCTGCTGACCATATGCTTGCTGTTGCCCGTACTGCCCCTCGGCCGATTGACCATAGCCGGGGTACTGGCCGTATTGGTCCTGACCGGGCTGGCCGTACGGCGCCTGCGGCTGATTGCCGGGCTCCCGGAAAGGCGGAGAGCCCCAAGGTGCCTGGCCGGATTGCTGTCCACTGGTGGGGTTCCCGTACTGGTCGGTGCCCGAAGGCTGCTGGCCGTATGAGCCGTACGGTGGCTGCGGCGAGCCGTATCCCGGCTGGCCGTATGGCGGCGGCTGGTCGCTCTTCGCCTCGGGTTGTGCCGGGAACGTCTGGTCGCCCTGCGCCCGAGGCTGCTGATCATCTGCTTCAGGCAGCGCCGCGCCACAGTTGCCGCAGAACCGGTCGTCTGCCGAGTTCGAGGCGCCACAGTTCCGACAGGTCTTCACACCAGCCTCCAGCTTCAGTCTCTATCCCGCTGATCGCGTCCGGACCATCGCGTCCGCCCCATTCAGATCGAGCGAATGATACCCGCTGGCTCATCCCCACCTCGGCGTGTCGGTCACCGATGCCGGGATGCCATCATTGGACGCAGCGGTGCGTCACCCTTCCGGTCCGCCACGCCGCCTCGGTTGCCAGACCAGTCGCGGACGACTACTCGTTCGTCAGCCGCGGGTCCACGGCATCGCGGACGCCATTGCCGACCAGGCTGAGGCAAAGGGCGGTCAGGAAGACCATGAAACCGGGGATGAACACCAGGGTCCAGCTCTGCCGGAAGGTGTTCTTCGCCTCCTGCAGCATGTTCCCCCAGGACGGCGTCGGCACCTCGATACCGACCCCAAGATACGACAGGGAGGTCTCGAGCAGGATCAGCCCGGGGACCGAGAGCGACAGCCAGACCACGACGATCGGGACGACGTTCGGCAGAATGTGACGACCGATGATCCGCTTGTTGTCAGCACCGATCACCCGCGCCGCCTCGACGAAGTCGCGACTCCGCAGCGTCAGGACCTGCCCCCGGACGAGCCGGGCGACGCCGGTCCAGCTGACGAGGGCAACGAAGCCGGCCAGCGTCCAGACATTGGTCTCGTAGAACGAGCCGATCAGAATCAGGACGACGAGGGTCGGCAGCGAGAGGATGACATCGACCGTTCGCATGATCAGCGTGTCGACCCAACCGCCGAAGAATCCGGAGATAGCGCCGAGAATTGCCCCGAGGAAGAGCGTCGAGACCGACCCGAGCGCCGCGAAGAGGAGGGAGATCCGACCGCCGTAGGCCAGCCGGGTCAGGACATCACGTCCGTTACCATCCGCCCCGAGGAGGTAGCCGTCGGTATTGATCGGCGCGAGCTTCTCGGGCAGGTGGTTCTCCTGATAGGTGAACCCCGTGAGGAGCGAAACGACCGGCGCGAAGACCGCGAAGAGGACGATCGCGAGGGAGACGCCAAGCGCGACCATCGCCAGCTTGTCGCGTCGAAACCGGCGCCAGGCCGATCCCCAGAAGCCAGTCACGGGTTTGGCCTTGCGCTCCATGGCCGCGCCGAGGGTGCGCTGGGTGCTGACCTGCTGGTTGAGAGCCTCGGTGGTCTGGGCCATGTCGACGTTTCTCCAGGTGGACGATAAGGCGACGGTGATAGTGACGCGCAGGGATCGGGACGCAGGATCGGGCCGGATCAGCCGTACCTGATGCGGGGGTCCGCAACGGCCAGCGCGACATCGGCGATCAGGTTCCCGAGGATGATCAACACGGCGTACATGAGCGTCGTCCCCATGATGACCGTGTAGTCCTTGTCGAAGAGGGCGTCCGTAACGAGTCGGCCCATGCCCTGGTAGGCGAAGACCTGCTCGACGATCAGCGAGCCGGCGAAGATGTCCGGGATCGTCAGACCGACCAGTGTGATGAGCGGGAGCAGGGCGTTGCGGAGCGCATGGTTGTAGACCACGACGTTGCCCTTCAGGCCCTTGGCCCGGGCCGTCCGAACGAAGTCCTGATTCATCTCCTCCAGCATCGAGGAGCGGATGTAGCGGGACCAGGCGGCGATCGACGGCAGGGTCAGGGCGACCAGCGGCAGGATCAGGTGGACGGCGCGGTCCTGGAGCGAACCGGCGCCGTCGCCTCGGTTGCTCGTCACGCCAGACGTCGGGAGATAGGGCAGACCCCATTCCCGGAACTTGGCCGAAAAGAGGATGACGAGGAGCAGGCTCAGCCAGAAGATCGGCATGGCGTAAGCCGCGGTCGAGAAGACGCTGAAGACCCGGTCGACGATCCCATTGCGCCGCAGAGCGGAGTAGATCCCGATCGGGATGGCGATGACCAGGGAGACGAAGATCGCCGAGAACGAGAGGAAGATCGTATAGGGCATGGCCTGAAGGATCGAGTCGAGGACCGGCCGATAGTTGATCATCGAATTGCCGAGATCGCCCTGCAACACATTGCCGAGCCAGACGAAATAGCGGATGTACCACGGCTGATTGAGCCCGAGGTTCTCGCGAATCGCCTCGAGCGATGCCGGCGAGACGCGTGGGTTGAACTCGAATGCCTGTAACGGGTCACCAGATGCGTTGATGATGATGTAGGTGAGCAGCGTGACGCCGAACAGGATCGGGATCGTCATCAGCACGCGACGGAGGATGTACTGGCCCATATGCGGTCCTCGGGTCCGGGCGAAGAGCGGTGGAGCGGGAGGGACGGTGAGCGCGCCGTCGATGGTTCGGGCCATCGGAGGCTGGCGCGACGATGCACCGGGGAACGGCACGGACCGGGGAATCGCTTCCCCGATCCGGACCAGGAGATAGTGGGCGTCGTCTACTCGGCGATGGACGCGTACTGGACGCTCCAGAGATACCCGCCGTAGGCGTTGGCGTGATAGTTCTGGACGCGCTCGGAGTTGATCGCGAACCGGTCCTGGCGGAAGTTGAGGATACCGACCGGCAGGTCGTTGTTGACGATGTTGGAGGCCTCGATCAGGAGCTGGCGGCGAGCCGCGTCATCCTGCTCGACATTGGCGGCCGCCGCCCGCTCGTCGAACTCCGGGTTGGAGTACTTCATGAAGTTGAAGCCGCCACCGTAGGAGGCCGTGCCGAACATCGCGGTCTGGTCGCCGCTGTAGTCCCAGTTGAAGCCGAGCAGGGCGATGTCGTAGTCGTAGGTGCCGGTGATCGTCGGCACGAGGACGGTCGAGAAGTCGACCGCGTTCGGGGTCATCTCGGCGCCGATGGCCGCCCAGACGTCCTGGATATAGGCGACCTGCTGGTCGGTCGCCGCCGACCCGGCGCCGTACATGACCTCGAAGGCCAGGCGCACACCGTCCGCGTTCACCCGAACGCCGTCGTCGCCGAGCGTCCAGCCAGCGGCGTCGAGGAGCTGGTTGGCCTTCTCGGGGTCGTAGCCGTAGATCGTCTCGATCTCGTCCGGAGCGTAGGCGACGGAGAGCGTCGGCTGCGTCCCGTTGGCAACGGTGCCGTAGCCGAGCGAGATGTTGTCGATGATCGACTGGCGGTCGATGGCGTAGAAGAGGGCCTGGCGGACCTCGACCTGCTGGAACAGTTCCGTCTTCTCCGGGTCCAGGTTGTAGGCGTAGAAGCCGAAGCTGTACGTGTCGTAGACCTGGACTTCGATTCCGCTGGACTCGATCGTCTCGACATCGGCCGCATCCGGGTTCTCGAAGCCGTCGATCTCCCCGGCGAGGAGGGCCTCGATAGCGGATGTCGAATCCGGGTAGAGCCGGAAGATGAAGGTATCGATGTTGGGCACATCGTCCCAATAGTCGGGGTTCTTGGCGAGGGTCGCACTGGTACCCTGCTGCCACTCGGTGAACGTGAACGGGCCGGTCCCGATGACCCGGGAGGGGTCGGCTCCGGTCGATCCACCATCGGCGGCCCAGTCGGCGAAGGCGACGTCGCCCCAGATGTGAGCCGGCATGATCGGGCAGTAGGTGTTGCCGAAGGCGACGACCCGGGCGAACGTGTCGAGGAGCGTGACCTCGAAAGTCAGATCGTCGATCGCCTGGTAGGACGCGACGGCGCCGGCGAACGAGCCGGTGTAGGACGAGCCGGTATCCGGGTTGGCCTGGGCATCGTGGCTCAGGACGACATCGGCCGTCGTGAGGGGCTCGCCATCATGCCAGGAGATGCCCTCGTGCAGCTTGTAGGTCAGCGTCAGGCCGTCGGCCGAGAGCTCGCAACTGTCGGCGAGACCGGGGACGTAATCGCCGTCGACCGGGCTGGAGCCGATGAGGCCCTCGTTGATCAGCGCCAGGACCGGGTTGGTCGGCGAGTTGTCGCCGAGCAGGAGGTTGGTCGTCGTGATGTCGGTGGAATCACCGTTCACGTACTCGCCGCCCTGCGGGGCATCCTCGGTCGGCGGGAAGGCCGCGTACAGCTGAGCACGGACCTCCTCGCGGTCCGCGAGGAGCTGAACGATCTCACCGGGACCGGACGTGCTCGGGGTAGTAGCCGGCGTCGCATCCGGCGTCGCATCCTGGGCGAAGGTCGGCCTGACGCCGGTCATCGCGAGCGCGGCTGCCGCACCGGCGCCGGCGGCGCTGGCCCGGGTCAGGAACTGGCGTCGATCGATGGCCTTCGATCGAAACTGGGAGAGGAGCTCTTCGAACTGCTGCCGTCCGTCCGCCATTGGGTCCTAGCCTCCTGGGTGAGATGCGGGACCGACAACCGACCGCTCGTGATCCATCCGCCGACATCGCCCGCTGACCCACTCGACGGCTGGGTCGTGCGGGACGATGGGGGAGGGAATCTCTAGCGGACATGCCGGCCATTTCGTCGAGCCCAGGACGAACCGAGAGGAGACCGCTACGGGTCCCGCCCAGCTCGTGGCACCGCGAGGTGCCTCGTTCTGAGCCGCGAGATTCCGGCAACTATACAAGATGCCTTATCGAGCGTCATGGCGAAAAGGTCCGCTGCTGGACCGAAACCGCACGGAACCGGGTCGAAGTGTGGTCAAATCAACCAATAAATGCGATGAATGCGATGAATCCGAACGACCGCGCCTACGATGACCAAACGAGTGCGGACGCACTTCACGCTCCGGAGGCAGGGGAAGATCCTGATGACCAGCCAGAAGCTCCGTCCGACCGATGCGGGAAACGAGACCGGCACGCGCTACCGTGAACTCCAGGCCATCCTGACCGAAATCGGCTCGGCGGTGGTCGCCTTCTCGGGTGGGGTCGACAGTACGCTCCTGCTGTACGCCGCGCACGATGTCCTCGGCGACCGGGTCGTCGCGGCGTCGGGGCTCTCGGAAACCTACGCCGCCGAGGAGATGGCCGACGCCCGACGACTTGCGGACCTGATCGGGGTTCCGTACGAGGTCGTCCCAACGATGGAACTGACGGACCCACGCTACGCCAACAATTCCCATCAGCGCTGCTACTTCTGCAAGACCGAGCTGTACACCCGTCTCGACACCGTCCGCGACCGGCACGGCTTCGCGGCGATCATCGACGGCGCCAACGCCGACGACGTGAAGGATTTCCGGCCCGGCGCCCGGGCCGCCGCCGAACTCGGTGTGCGGTCACCGCTGCAGGAGGTCGGGCTGACCAAGGCGGAGATCCGCTCGCTCTCGGCCGGGTTCGAGCTGCCGACGTGGGACAAGCCGGCCGTCGCCTGCCTGTCCTCCCGGTTCGCGTACGGCGACCCGATCACGATCGAGAAACTCTCCAAGGTCGGCAAGGCCGAGCGGGAACTGGGCAAGCTCGGCTTCCGCGGCGCCCGGGTCCGGCACCACGACACGGTCGCCCGGATTGAGGTCCCGGTCGAGCGGCTGGGCGAGGCGCTGGCCCAGCGGGAGGCGATCGTGGCGGCGGTCCGCGTGGCAGGATATCAATACGTTACGCTTGATCTCGAAGGGTATCGAACCGGCAGCCAGAACGAGGTATTGCATGCGCGTCTCAAGCCGGGTGGATTACGGGGTCAGGGCGCTCTTTGACCTCGCCTGCAATGGCGGTTCGGCACCGGTCCAGAGCCGCGAGATCGCCCAGCGTCAGGGCATCCCGGAACCGTATCTGCACCAACTGCTGGGCGCCCTGAACCGCGGCGGTCTCGTCCGCAGTACCCGTGGACCCCAGGGTGGCCACCGCCTGACCCAGACTCCGGACGCCGTCACGCTCTACGACATCTGGCTGGTACTGGAGGGTCGCGACCGCCGGAGCGCCGATGAGCGCCCGCCGCGTCAGGACGTCATCTCCGATGTCTGGAACCGGGTCCAGGGCGACTTCGAGGCCGAGTTGCGTGCGGTCTCCCTGCAGACGCTGCTCGAACGAAACGGCTCAGCCGCGGCCGACTACACGATCTGACGGTTCAGCTGGCCCTTGTCGGTCGCGAGCAGCCGGACCCACCCCCCGGCCCCCTCCCCATCTCGGTCCGCCTCCGTCGCCTGCGGGCGACT
>CAXTHM010000087.1:3175-13928 GCA_964244115.1 uncultured Thermomicrobiales bacterium | reverse complement strand
CGTTCCCCGAGCACGAGACGTTCATCCGGCATCGTATCGAGTCCGGCCAGAACCGGGACGCGGGCGACGTCATCCGCGAAGCACTCGATCTCCTGCATAGCGAGGAACAGGGCCGCGAGGCGCTGCGGGCAGCCATCGCGCACGGGGATGAGCAGATCACTCAGGGACGCCTCACCCGTCGATCACCCGACCTCCTGAGGCGGATCCTTCGCGAGGAGCAAGATCGCCTGTCCAGCCACCTGATTCCTGGCGCGACATCTTCCTGACCGATGGAACTCTCCTTCACAGACGATGCGCTCGAAGATGTGCGCCTCATCGTCCGCTACGGTCTGGACCGCGTCACGGGAATGAACGTCGATCGGTACGTCACGGCTCTTGATGAAGCCCTGGACAGGCTGGAGATCTACCCCCTGCTCGGTCGAAATGCCGACGACGTGTCATCCGGTCTGCGCGTCCTGCCTGTTGGCAGTCACCGAATCTTCTACCGGATCCGGCCTGGTATCGTTCTGATCGTCCGGGTGCTTCATCACCGCGCGGACACGGCAATCGTCGAACCCTGAAGAGCTCGCGTATCGCAAGGACGACGTCATCCCGCGACGATCTCACTGGCGTGACGGAGGTGCGCCGCATGGACCCAGCGACGTTCCCCGAGCACGAGACGTTCATCCGGCATCGTATCGAGTCCGGCCAGAACCGCGACGCGAGCGACGTCATCCGCGAGGCGCTCCAGTTGCTGAGCGAGCGTGATCGAGACCGGGCCGAGCTTCGGGCCGCGCTGACTATCGGACTCGACCAGATCGAACGCGGCGAAACCGTGCTCTGGACATCGGACTTCCTGTCGCATCTCTCCGAAGAGGTGCTCGACGAGATGGCCAGCGAGACACCAGCATCACCGCAGACGACCCGCTGATGCGCCTGGCGCGCTCTGCGGCCGCGCGGGACGACCTGCGAGCCATCGTCCGTTGGGGCGTCCGACGATGGGGTGGGCCTGCTGCCAGAAGGTAGGTCGAGGAACTGGGAGAGGACATCGATCGGCTTCGCCAGTTCCCGGAACTTGGCCGCGGCGATGAGGACCTGTTTTCCGGCGGACGCGTGCGCGCGACGGGAACCCATCGCGTGTTCTATCGGATCGACGGTGACACCATCTGAATCGTCCGGGTGCTCCATCAGCGGGCGAACCGGGCCGATCTCGACGAGTAGACCGTCCGGGTCCGGTCGATCTCGACCGTTCGACCAGGCGGTCCTTGCGAGGCACCTGCGCAAGAGCGAGACGGGACACGCACCCGAGTCTCCACGCATGGCACCCGCAGTCGGATCCGACGACGAGCGACAGCAGAACGTTCGATCGCCACGACCCGGATGGCACGGCCCGACCCCTGCGTACCAGGCGGTGGCGGCCGGTCAGCTCGGCCGCCATCGGCTGGCCGGATCATGGGTGGTCCCTGGCCCGACCACATCGCCGCAGCACGGAGACCGCATGGATACCTGGGTCATCATCATCATCGCCGTCGTCCTGATCGCCATCTTCATCCCGCTCCTCGCCCGGGGAATGTTCGGCAGCACCCGCGGCGATGGCACCGAGAAGCGGTCCGGCGAGGAGCCGACCGACTTCAGCGATGACCCGCCCAAGCCTCGGAGCTGATCGTTCGGTCGGCTCCGGGTCGGGCTCCGCTCAGACCGAGCGCGAGGGTGCACGACCCAGGGCGGGGCCTGGTCGGCATCGTTCAGGTCTCAGCCCGGCGCCGGATACCGCCCTCAGCGGTCGGCTCGGCTCACCCCGCGCCTCCCGTCGACGACAGACCATCGGCTCCGCCGCGGTCGGCGAGGTCCGGCTCGTCCCCCGGACGGTGCAGGTGCCCAGGCCGGCGTTGGCCATGGAGCTGATCCTCGACCCAGAACGACTTCAACGGTCCCTCCAGGATCTCGAGGATGTCGTGCTCGTCGCCCATTCGCGTGACCAGGATGTCGCCCGGCCCGATCTCGTACTCCTGCCCCTCGCTCATGACGCGGGCGCGGCTGGCGTAGATGAACCAGTACTCGTGGGCGTCATGGAAATGGCGGTCGAACGACTCGGCGTCGTGGACGATCCCGACGCCGAAATCGCTCCATCTCACCCATTCGGGCTTGTCGTCGACGGTCCGGATCACCGGCATGGATCACCTCCTCGTGGTGCTGCGAAGCGCGGCGCTCGTTGATGGACGCGCTCGGGTGGCGGAGCCGACCTCTCACCCAGACCCACTCCGGCTCACCCGCCGACACGGCCTTGGCTTCGTGAGTGCCCCGAGCGGGGAGTAGCAAGGCGATGGGGTGGGCCATCTCCCGGCAGGACCGCTGGATCGTGGCCGGAGCCCTAGTGCACCGTCAGCGTTCCGGCGCCCTCGGCGATCGAGGCCAGCCCGGCCTCGGCCTTGGCCCGGATGTCGATGGTCGCGTTGGTCCGGACGGCATCGATCGCGGCGAACGAGAGGGCGGCCGTGTAGATGTTGTCCTCAATGTTGGTCTTCGGGGCGGGGCCGCCATCGAGCCAGTCGAGGAAGTCGGCGACGACCTGGAGGTGGTCCTCGTACGCCCCGATGACCGGCGCGACATCGGTGACGCGGAGCCGGCCGCCGGCGAGATGCTCCTGGGTCCGGACGCGGTCGTCGGCGTCGATCGTGACGGCGCCGTGCTCGCACTCGACCCGGTAGCCCTCATGGTGCCAGCCGTTCTGGGTACCACGGGCGAGGTGGTTGATTTCGAACTGCCCGACGACGCCATTGGTCATCCGGATCAGGAACAGGGCGGTCGTGTCGTTGCTGAAGGTGCTCCAGGCCGGGTTCCACTGGATGCCAGCGATCGACTCACCGTCAGCGCCGGCCAGGTTGCGGAACTGGTCGAAGTGATGGACGGCGCCCTCGTAGAGCATCGCGTAGGGGATCTGGTGGCGGAAAGCGCCGCCGGCCGTGTCGATCGTGTAGTCGGCGGCGAAGCGGGCGGTGATGAGGTTGATCCGGCCCAGCGCCCCCTGGTCCAACACCGCCTTGAGGGTGCGGATGTGGCGGGCGTAGCGGTAGTTCTGGACGACGGCCATCTTCGTACCGGTCGTCCGGACGAGATTCAGGATGGCGAGACTGGTCTCCCAGGAATCGGCGATCGGCTTCTCGGCCAGGATCGGCAGCCCGTGGGCGACGGCCAGGCTGACGGCCCGCCAGCGCAGGAAGGGCTGGACGACGATCACGCAGGCGTCGGCCTCCGGGCCGGCGAAGCCCTCCTCCATGCCGAGGAAGCGCTGGTCATCCCGCAGGCCGAGCCGATCGCCCGCCCGGCGGAGCGTCTCGGGGTTGATGTCGACCAGACCGACGACCTCGAGCCGGTCCGGGAAGGCGGGCAGGAACGCATCGACCCAGGCCGAGGCGAAGCCGCCCGCGCCGATCATCAGGACTCGCTGGCGGGTGTTCGTCAATGGACCACTCCTTCATCGGAGACATCGACGGCGAGTCTGTCGCTGACGGCGACGGGAGCGCCGGTGGTGGACGACGAGCCGGTCCGACGCCGCGAGACCGGCGCGAACCCGACCGCCAGCATGGTGCCCAAGACCTCGATACCGTCCGGTGACGACCGGTGCGCGACCATTCGCTCAGCTGATTGCGGCAGATCGTATCCGACGCTCCCGTCTCCAGCAACGTGCCGAACCGGGCCGAAACGTTCTCCCTCCGCGGTCGTATCGTCGCCGCTCCCGCTGGGTCGAACGCGCCACGGTTCGGCCACCCGAGTGACCAGGGGGACCCGAAAGGACAGGATGCCGATGGCTCCCGTCTCCCTGCGCGACATCACCGAGCAGGCGAGCGCGAGCCTCCAGACGGTCGGCAAGGCGCTCAAGGGCGAGAGGCGGATCGCCCTCGCCACCCGGCAGCGCATCCTCGACGCGCCGCCGCCGGCGGGGGACGTCCTCAACACCGTCGCCTCACCACGCGGAGCAGCCGATCGATCGACCCTGTCGCCTCCGGGCCGGCGTCACACGTCCTGACGTCGCTGATGCGCGTCTTGGAACGGGTGGCGACGGCGCAGGGGGTATCTCTCGATCGTCACACTGGCCGAAGGGGGACGACGCACACATCGACAAGGTCGTCCGGCAACCGCTGGAGCGCCGGGGCGACAGGGTCGTCTCGAACTTCGGACCGGGGTCCCTCACGTCGTCAAGGACCATCGCCTGACCGGGCGGCTGACGGGCGACCACAGCCTGGCACACGAACACCGGAAGATCGCCGCGATCACCGGCGACCCAGTCTGGCGGCCGCTCGGCGGTCGGCTCGGCAGCTTCGTGGAGGCGATCGAGCGGACCGACGGGGATCGGGCCGGACGCCTGGTCGAGAGCGTCGGCCGTCCGGCCGACGGCGGGTACGCGGCGATGAACACGCCGGTGGACCGGACGCCGGGATCACGACGGTCTTCGCCCTGAACGACGCCAACTCCGGGGCGATCGGCGCGATGCACGCCCTGCGATGGCACGGGCCGCGCATCCCCGAGGACGTCTCGGTGACCTTGATCCGGATCTCGGTCGAGGACATCGGCGCGGCGGCAGTCCGGCCGCTGCTCGGCCGCGTGGCTGGGGAAAAGGGCTTCCCATGGCGGTCGATCGGCCAGTCGAGCTGATGGTTCGTGGGTCGACCGGGTTGGTTCGAACAGGATGATTTCGACTTCTCCGCCTTACGATGTTGTGTCACAATGTGACACAGGATTCGTGACGCGCACGAACCCTTGTAGTCGCCATACCGCAAAGAGGCACGGGATGAGCACGGCCACCATTAGGGTTCAGACGAAGACGCGCGACCGCTTGCAGCAGCTCGCCGAAGCGCAGAAGCAGTCGATCAGCACCATCGTCGAGGCAGCCGTCAGCCAGTATGACGACGCGACCTTCTGGGCCGATTATCAGGAGAAGATCGAGACGATCCGCGCCGATCCTGCCCAGTGGTCCGCATTGCAGGACGAGGTCAAGGTGTTCGAAGGAACCTTGCTCGACGGTCTCCACGACGAACCGATTGTATGACGCCGGCAAGACCATTTCCGCGCCAAGGGGACATTTGGGAGATCGATTTCGAGCCCACCTTGGGGCATGAGCAGAGCGGCACTCGCCCGGCGTTGATCCTCTCGGTCGACGGCGTCAACGCCGCCCGTTGGGTCTCGATCGTTGCTCCGATGTCCCGACAGATCAAGGACATTCCGACTCGCATCCATGTCGACGCGGCCGAAACCGGTCTGGACGACGACTCCGATATCCTCTGCGATCAGATCCGGGCCGTCGATCATGGCCGTCTGTTGTACCGCAGGAGCACGGTCAGCCGGGCGACGCTCCAGCGATGCGTAGCGTTGGTCGAGCGAATGATCAAGGTCTCGTAGGGCGTCAGTCATCGGCTGCTGTCTCGGCTTGTCGTCAGAGCTCGGCCCTCACCGCCGACCGCCCCTTCACCTCCTCGGCCTCCCGGAACAGCGCTATCGCCCGGTCGGGCTCACCGAAGCGGCGGTGGCCGTGGGCGGCGATCGTCAGGCAGAGGGTGAGGTCGGCGCGGGTGGCCTGCTCGCGGGCGACGGGCAGGGCCTCCTCGCACAGCTCCAGGGCGCGATCCCAGTGACCCATCTCGGTCAGCCACTTGGCCGTATTGATCATGCTGTGGGCGAGGTCGCGCGGGGTGGAGTGCTGCCGGCGGACGTGCAGCGCCTCCTCGAAGTGGCGCCGGGCCTGCGGGTACTGCCGCGTCTTCTGGAAGCCGATCGCGACGTTCTTCAGGCAGCGCGACAGGTCCGGCAACTCGCCGTGCTCGCGGGCCAGGGGCAGCGCCTCGCGGTAGAGGGCCAGCGCCTGGTCGCGGTGGCCGAGCGTCTGATGGAAGGCGGCGCTGGACATCAGGCGGTCGAACAGCACCCCGCCCTCGGCGTGCGGCCGCGACAGTGCCAGGGCACGGTCGAAGTAGACCGTCGCCCGGTCGGTCCGGCCGAGCTTGCGCAGGCACTCCGCCGTCCGCATCAGCCAGTGCGCCAGCCGGTCGGGCTCGGAGTGGGCGCGGTGGAGCGGGATCGCCTCCTCGAACAGCGTCAGGGCGGACTCGTAGTCCTTACGCCGCATCAGGAACGACGCCATCGTCGCCAGGAACACGGCGAGATCCCACGGGGCCGCGTCCCGCCGGGCGATCGCGAGCGCCTCGTGATAGACCGCCAGGGCATCGTCGCCCCGGCCCTCGACCTCGAGGTCCGACGCCTCCCCCGCCAGCCGCCTGGCCTCCTCGTAGCTCATCGTCCCCTCCCCCGCCGCTGCGTCGCGAAACCGGGATACCGGTTCGGTCCGATCCGGGCCGGCCATCGCCGCCGTATCCGGTCAGTATCGCCGGTGCCGTCGACCGACCGACGCCCGGTTCTCAGGCCGCACCGATGATCCCTGACATCTTGAGATCATCGGTGCGGTCAACCGGTCCCCGTTCCGAACCGATCCGGCATTGCCGACGAACGCCGTTCATGTGACCACCTGTCCCCGCCAATGGACGATGTTCCGCGGGTCACTTCCCATGAGGGCACTACGACGCTATACATCATGTACAGACGCATCTCGTCGCACTGACGGTCAAATCAGGAAAGGAGAAACAACCCATCATGGCTCAACGACGCCCGGCGATCGTCCCGTCGCGCAACCCCCCGTCGTCCGGCGGCGGCGACCTGCTAGAGCGGCTGTTCCACCTCTCGCAGCGCAAGACCAACGTCCGGACGGAGATCCTGGCCGGGTTGTCGACCTTCCTCGTCATGGCCTACATCATCGCCGTCAACCCGGTGATCCTGAACCTCGGCGGTGATGGTCTGGAGATCCGGCAGGTCGCGACCGTCACCTGCCTCGTCGCCGGCGTCATGACGATCATCATGGGGCTCTACGCCAATATGGCGATCGCGATCGCGCCGGGGCTCGGCATCAACGCGATCGTCTCGTTCACGCTGGTCGGCTCGCTCGGCCTGAGCTTCCCGGAGGCGATGGGCGTCGTGGTCACCGAGGGCATCGTCGCGACGGTCCTCGTGCTGGCCGGGGTGCGGCGCTACGTCCTCGACCTCGTCCCGTTCGTGCTCAAGCAGGCGATCGCGGTCGGGATCGGCTTCTTCATCCTGTTCATCGGGCTGCGCAACGCCGGCATCGCGATCACGACCGCGGACGGGATGCCGGCCCTCGCGGCGCTCGACACCTGGCCGATCTTCGTCGCGATCGTCGGGCTGCTCGTCACCCTCGTCCTGATGGCGCGGGGCGTCCGGGCCGGCATCCTGCTCGGGATCGTGATCGCGACCGTCGTAGCGTTCATCGTCCCCGGCGACGTCGCGACCCTCCCCGACGAGCCGTTCGCCGGGCCGGACTTCGCCCTGCTGGGCGCGTTCAGCTTCGATTACTGGTCGACCCTCGGCGCCCTGACCGCCATCCTCGTCGTCTTCAGCCTGCTGCTGGCCGACTTCTTCGACACGATGGGGACGCTGATCGGCGTCGGCAACCGGGCCGGGTACCTCGACACGAGCGGCCAGATGCGCGGCGCCCAGCGGCCGCTGCTCGTCGACTCCGTCGCCGCCATCGCCGGTGGAGCCGCGAGCGCGTCCTCGGCGACGTCCTACATCGAGAGCCTGGCCGGGGTCGAAGCCGGTGGCCGGACCGGGCTGGTCTCGGTCACGACCGGCGCCCTGTTCCTGCTGGCGCTGCCGTTCGTGAACCTGGTCTCGGCGATCCCGAGCGCGGCGACGGCACCGGCCCTGATCATCGTCGGCATCCTGATGGCCTCCGCCCTGACCGACACCGAGGCCGGCTCCGGTCGCCGGATCGACCTCAGCGACCTGGAGATCAGCGTCCCAGTCGTCCTGACGATCCTCGTCATGCCGCTGACCTACAACATCACCAACGGGATCGGCGTCGGCTTCGTCAGTTACGTCCTGATCAAGACCGCCCGCGGCGAGGCGGCCAGGGTGCCAGTCGGCCTGTACGTCGTCGCGGCCGCCTTCCTCGTCTACTTCCTCCGCTGGGCCCTGTTCGACGCGAAGTTCTAAACCAACGGCTCTCAGCGATGATTCGAACCGATGCGGACACGGGGCCAGGGGAGCGTCTGATCCTCCAGCCTTGTCTCTCTTGTCTCACTTCGGGGGCCAGGGGTCAGGTCACCCGCTCCCAGGACGTGTTCAGTTCGACACCCAGTCCGGGTCCTTCGGGCAAGCGGACATCGCCGCTGGCATCGGGCACCAGCGGCTCGGTGATCCGTGCCTGGACGATCTCGATGGGGAGCGCCGGCGGCACCTGCCGCAACTCCACCCAGGACGCGTTGCGGCAAGTGCCGCTCAGGTGCAGGTGGGCGACGACGCCAAAGCCGCTGCCGGCTGATCGACGACGGCTGCTTGTCATGCACCTTCGCGTAGGAGGCGATCTTCCGCAGCCCGCCGAGGCCAGCGGGGCTCAACGCGTCCGGTTGCACCACGTCATAGCAGTCGTCCTCGATCAGCCAGCGGCATTCGTGCAGACCGACATTGTTCCCACCCCCGGGGATCGGGACATCACTGGTCGCGGCGAGGCGGCGCGGGTCGTCGTAGGCGTGGCGGCCGAGCGGTTCCTCCACCCGGAGGACGCCGAGCGGGGCGAACTCGCGGCAGGTGAGCCAGAACGGGGTCGGAGGAGAGGTCTACTCAGGGGCAATCACTTCGGCCCTCGACGGACCGCGAGGGCCGAAGCCCATCCCGTCCCCGGCCGTTCATATGGGCGAATTATGCTCGTTCATACTCAATACCTGAATAGGTACTGGGGCTTCGAAGTACGCGGCGATTCCCGTCGTCTGTTGCATCGACCGATTGACCACGAGATGATTGGCTATGATAATGAAATCACGACTCGTTCTCTCGTCCTCTCCCCGAGGACACCGTGTGGTCATCGCTGACCACGATCGCCAAAGGAACTGCACATGCAGAGCACACCGGCCACTGGTCTCTCGATCTCCGTCAACGGTCAGCCCCACGAGGTCCAGGCCACGCCCGACACGCCCCTCCTCTACGTGCTCCGCAACGAGCTCGGTCTCCACGCCGCCAAGTTCGGCTGTGGCCTCGCCCAGTGCGGCGCCTGCACCGTCCACCAGGACGGCCAGCCGATCCGCTCCTGCGTCACCCAGGTCCAGAGCGTCGTCGGTTCGGAGATCACGACCCTCGAAGGCCTCGCCCCCGGCAGTGAGCTCCACCCCATCCAGCAGGCCTTCATCGCCGAGCAGGCCGCCCAGTGCGGTTACTGCATCCCCGGCATGATGATGACGGGCGCCGCCCTGATCGCGACGAACCCGGAACCGACCGTGGACGACATCAACACGGCCTTCGCCGGCAACCTCTGCCGCTGCGGGACGCACGTCCGGATCGTCCGCGCCATCCAGCGGGCCGCTGGCGCCACCGCGTAGTCCACACGATGTCGTGGGAAAGGAACACCCGATGACCGTAGCACCCCCGGAAGTCCCCATCGCCCCGGAATCCTCCGTCGAGTCACCCGTCCGGAGCGTCTCGCCCATCAGCCGCCGCACCGTGCTCAAGGGCGGGAGTGGCGTCGTGATCGGCTTCAGTCTCGCCGCCGCCTTCCGGAAGGCCGGCCTGCTGGCGCAGGAGCCGACCGTCGCCCCGGCCGGGACCCCCGCCGGCACCCCGACCACCGAACCGGGCATCGTCGCCACCCCGGCCGCCCAGACGCAGGAGGACATCCAGACCCGCGACGTCTCCGGCGACACGATCGACTCCTGGCTGAGCATCGACACCGAAGGCCACGTCACGATCTACTGCGGCAAGGTCGAGCTCGGCACCGGGCTCTGGACCGCGCTGACCCAGCTGGTCGTCGAGGAGCTCGACGTCACGATGGCCTCGGCGACGCTGATCGCCGGCGACACGCTGACGACGCCGAACCAGGGCACGACAGCCGGCAGCAAGAGCATCCAGGTGGCAGGACCCGTCCTCCAGCAGGCCGCGGCCGAAGCCCGGCTGGTCCTACTGACCCGCGCCTCGGAGCGCCTCGCCGTTCCGATCGACGACCTCCAGGTCGCCGACGGCGTCGTGACGGCGCTGTTCGACTCCACCAAGACCGTGACCTACGGCGAGCTGGCGACCGAGTCGTTCGGCCAGGCCATCACCGGGGATGCGCTGGTCAAGCCGTTCGACGCCTACACCGTCGTCGGCCGGTCGATCCCGCGGATCGACATCGTCAACAAGTTGACCGGCGGCGAGGCCTATCTGCACGACCTGACCGTCGAGGGCATGGTCCACGCCCGCGTGATCCGACCCTACGTGCGGACCCTGAGCGGGATCAACGCGACGATCGCGAGCATCGACGACAGCGCCGCCCGGGCGATGCCGGGGGTGATCGACGTCGTCCAGAACGGCACCTTCGTCGGGGTCGTCGCCGAGCGCGAGGAGCAGGCCGTCCGCGCCGCCGCCGCGGTGACGGTAACCTGGACGTCGACCGAGCCGCTGGCCGACTTCAGCCAGCTCTATGCGCTGATGCGGGAGATGCCGGCCGAGGAGGTCGAGTCCGTCCGGACCGGCGACGTCGAGGGAGCGTTCGCCTCCCAGACGGCCCGGATGCTGGAGGCGACCTACGAGTTCCCGAACCAGGCCCACGCCTCGATCGGCCCGTCCTGCTCGATCGCCGACGTCCGGGCCAAGCTCGGCGAGGCCAGCCCGATCCGTACGGTGCGCGGCGTCGGGTACTCCATCGAGAGCCTCTGAGCGACTGCGGGTGAAAGGGACGCTG
>CAXTHM010000087.1:0-3165 GCA_964244115.1 uncultured Thermomicrobiales bacterium | reverse complement strand
CGACGTCCGGGCGGACGGCGCCACGATCTACTCGGCGTCGCAGGGCGTCTACGCGCTGCCGGCCGCGATCGGCCCGATCATCGGGCTGGAGGCCGAGCAGGTCCGGATCATCTACAAGGAGGGACCGGGCTGCTACGGCCACAACGGCGCCGACGATGTCTGCGCCGACGCGGCCGTGCTGTCGAAGGCGGTCGGGCGACCGGTCCGGCTGCTCTGGTCGCGGGAGGGCGAGTTCGCCTGGGAGCCCAAGGGCCCGGCGATGGTCGTCGACGTCCGCGGCGGCCTCGACGCCAACGACAACATCGTCGCCTGGGATTACACCGTCTTCACGCCGACCCACTCGACGCGCCCCGGCGGCCAGCCCGGCAACATGCTCGTCGGGCAGCAGCTCGACCCGCCGGTCGAGCCCGCGACGCTCGGCCAGACGGGTGGTGACCGCAACGCGCCGAACAACTACTCGTTCCCGAACCAGCGCCTGACGGTCCACTGGATCGAGACGCCGGTCCTGCGGCCGTCCGCCCTGCGGAGTCTCGGCGGCGTCTCCAACGCGACCGCCAACGAGATCTTCATGGACGAACTGGCCGCGCTGGCCGGGGCCGACGCGGTCGAGTTCCGCCTGCGGCACATGGCGGACCCACGGGCGATTGAGGTGATCCGCCGGGCCGCGACCCGGGCCGGCTGGATGGCGCGGCCGTCCGGACCGCAGTTCTCCGGGGTCGTCCCGGCCGCCGACGGAACGGTGACGGGCCGCGGGATCGGCTTCGCCCGGTACGAGACCGAGTTCGCCTACGCCGCGAATGTGGCGGAGGTGACGGTCAACCCGGCCGACGGCACGGTCCGGGTCGACCGGGTCGTGGTCGGCCACGACTGCGGACTGATCGTCAACCCGAATGGCCTGCAGAACCAGATCGACGGCTGCGTGATCCAGGGGATCGGCCGGGCGCTCAAGGAGGAGATCACCTTCGACGGCGCCGCGGTGACGAGCCTGGACTGGTCGACCTACGCGATCATGGGCTTCGCCGACATCCCGCTGATCGAGATCGAGCTGATCGACCGGCCGGACCAGCCGCCCCTCGGGGCCGGCGAGCCCGCGATCTGCCCGATGCTGGCGGCAGTCAGCAACGCGATCTTCGACGCCACCGGCGCCCGCGTCCGCCAGACCCCGTTCACCCCCGCCAAGGTGCTGGCCGCGATCCAGGCGTTGTCGGCGTAGGACCTCACCCCAGCCCATGGTTTAATATTGCAGGCCGATCGGCCAGGATGACCTATCAAGGCATCCCGGCCGATCGGCCTGTGCCAGAAGAGGCAAGTCGTATCCCAAATTGTGGCAATGCGTTCTATATGAGACTACAAGTACACAATGACGCTTCTGAAGGGACTGGCAGGACCTCGGCTTCCCAGTGCGCAATCCCTACGTCCTCCAAACCACGCTGATTCAACCGACGTCATAATCTCGTTTCCCGCCGACTCTAGTTTCGGTGTCTATGTCAACAGAGGTTTGAAGAATGGACTGGCTGTCCGACGCAGTGCGATGGCTCGGAATGAACTGGACCAACATTGGCAATCTGATTTTTGCCGCTGTGGTGGCCTGGACCGCATGGGTCGGAATGTGACTCAATCGCCGACTAGCCGACGCAGAACTGGACCCTGCCATCACGGTTTTCATCGAATCAAGCCGTGAGAACTTCGGGCTCTTCGACGTGGTTATCAAGAATTTGGGACGAGGAGCAGCGCGAGATGTGCGGTTCCGTGTTGAGCCCAACATTCCCATTGAGACGGACAATGAAGATTCACGTCTGACGCACCTAGCGGCAATCGGTAAGGGTCTCGACTATATGGCACCCCTACAAGAGATACGATCGTTCTATGGCTCAATGGCAAGTATTACTGAACAGATTATCACTATTCGCGTTTGCTACGAGCGCGACTCAAACGAGCATAGACTGAAGCGCATGTCAGCCAGCTTTCCTCTCGATATCAGTCAATTCAAAGGGATCACCCGGGTCTGCCAGCCGCCCGAGGTTGTCGCCAGCGAGTCGTTGCATCGAATCGCCGAAGACGTAAGGTCCGTCGCTCGTGGTGGTCCCCTCTCGAATGTGAAAGTCACAGTCACAAGACGATATATGTTCAGTCGAGCCATCGAGCGGTTGTGGAGGCGATGGATCGGCGGATACTACATGGACAGGAGCTATACGCCATGGAAGCATTTTCGCAAGGAGTTACGACGAACGTTCACAAGCCACCGCAGACGCCGGAATTAATCGTTAGCGAGGGCGGAATTTTTGGCCATTGAGGCCGCGGTCGGTCCATCATTCATCGACAACCGAGAAACTATCCGGCGACGATAATTGTGGTAACGAACCCGCTGGCTTGGAACCGCTCCTCTATGATTGATAACACTGATCAAGCAACTGGATGGAGCCGATTGCAAACATGACTCCTCTCCTTGTCAACGGCCAGACCCACGACGTCATGGCCGACCCGGACAGCCCGCTGCTGCTCGCCCTCCGCGACGACCTCGGGCTCAACGGGGCGAAGGTCGGCTGTGCGCTGTCGCAGTGCGGGGTCTGCACGGTGCTGCGGGACGGCCGGCCGATCCGGTCGTGCGTGACGACGGTGCGGGAGGCGGCTGGCGCTGAGATCACGACGATCGAGGGGCTCGGGACGGCCGAGCGGCTCCACCCGATCCAGCAGGCCTTCCTCGACGAGCAGGCCGCCCAGTGCGGCTACTGCATCCCCGGCATGATGATCGCGACCGCGGCGCTGCTGACGGAGACGCCGGACCCGACCGATGACGAGATCGTCGCCGCCCTCGCCGGCAACCTCTGCCGCTGCGGCGCCCACATCCGGATCATGAAGGCGGTTCGCCGCGCTGCCCGGCTCATGGCGGCATCGCCCGGCCCGGCATCGATGGGCGGCGCACGCCCGGTGCGGCCGCGATCCCCGGAACCGGCGTCTCCGACCGACCCGGGCGAGCGCCTCAATGAGTGGATCACGCTCCGACCGGATGGCGGCGTGACGATCCTCGCCGGCAAGGTCGAGCTCGGGACCGGGGTGCGGACCGCGCTGACGCAGATCGTGGCCGAGGAGCTCGATCTGCCGATGCGCTGCCTGACGATGGTCGCCGGCGACACCGCCACCACGCCGGACCAGGGCACGACGGCC
>CAXTHM010000086.1:8972-14195 GCA_964244115.1 uncultured Thermomicrobiales bacterium | reverse complement strand
CCGCTCCCCCCAGCGCAGCGAGACCCCTCTCCGGCTCACCTGCTCGCTCACCCGCTGACGCGGCTCTCGCTGCGCTGCGGCTCCCAGGTGCCCAGAGAGGGGAGCACCATGCGCTCGCGGTCACGCACCAAGATTCAACCCGGATCTCGTATGACGTCCGGGCTGGCGTGGGGCACTCAGAACGCCCAACACGGGAGGGGCGAGCCAGTGGCGGTCCGCCCCTCCCCTGTTCACACCTTGTCGGTCGAACGCTGGCTGGTAGACTTTCCGGGTCCGCCCCAGTAGCTCAGCGGATAGAGCACCCGCCTTCTAAGCGGTAGGTCGCAGGTTCGATTCCTGCCTGGGGTACCCGAACGAGCGGCCCGGTTCTTCGACATCAGGGGCATGATGTCCGACGATCCCGCCCCTGTCGATCTACCCTATCCGGTCCATGACAGGGGCGAATGACAACTCCCCGTGCCGTCCTCGCCGAGCGTCCTTACTCCCATCCATGCATGTCCGGCGTCCCAGAGCCAGGAGCCGGGTTGGCTGGTCGGGCCGCGCCGGCCCCGAGCACGGTAATACGTTGCCCGGAGTCGGGATGTCGCCGGCCCGGTCACCTCGCGGGAACGTCCGGTCACATCATGCGCGGATGACCTGCTGGTAGGGCTCGACCGCCCTCGCATGCTTCAATGCCCGCGCCCACCAGCCGAGCTGGCGCAGGAGTTGGCCAGCCGCGCGATTGACGGTCTCGCTGTTGGCGGGCGTACCGTCGGCGTCGAAGCTGGCTGACGTCCCGTGGAAGCTCACGGTGTCGCGGATCGTCGTAGCGTGGATCTCGGCGAAGACGAGGCGAAGCGCTTCGACGGCGCGAAGGCCGCCCGAGAGCCCGCCGTAGGAGACGAAGCCCACCGGCTTCGCCTCCCAGGCCCGCTTGGGGATGCTGTCGATCGCGGACTTCAGCGGACCGGGGAACGAGTGGTTGTACTCCGGCGTGATGACCACGACGCCGTCCGCCCGATCGATCCGCTGCGTCAGGAACTCGACGTCGCTGTTCACGGAGAAGTCGGCGGGTATGGACAGATCGGCCAGGTCCAGTACACCGACCTCCCACGCCTCATCGAGCCGGGCCTGCTCCTCGAACCAACTGAGCACCGTGGTGCCAAACCGGCTAACGCGCACGCTTCCCAGGATGATCTCGAGCCGAAGTGGCGTTGCGTCGAATGTCATCGGAGGCTCCTCTTCTTGGCGTTGTCGATAGGTTGACGATCATCGGATCCCTGGCGGTGCGAGCATGGCCGATTCGAACCACTGGCGACGTCGTCCGACGGGCCAGGACCGGCAACCGGCCGGTGCCGCCTGGCCAGATACCGGCTGACCAGGCGGCCGGGGACTACGCGTGTTCGAGCGCACCTTCCTGGCTCCGGACACCGGATTCGTGGACCGGATGGCGAGCGATCGACGCGGGAGGAACGGCGGGGTTGGACGGGATGGCGGCGCCATCGGTCAGTTGATCGAGTCGCACCGGGATCGGATCCCGCAGCGTCCAGGCCCGCGCGAGCGCACGACGCTGCCGCCAGCCCTGGATTCGCTCACGGACACCCGGCCGTCCCGAGCCGTAGGGGCTGACCGGAACGACGACCTTCTCGAACGGCAGCAGCCTGAGCGTCTCCGGCTCCGCGGTAACGTCGAACAGCGGGGTATATCCGGACTTCAGGTACAGGTTCCGGGCCTCCGGTTGCCGGTTGCCGGTGGTCAGGTAGATGCGTATGAAACCACGACGGGCGACCTCAGCCTCCAGCTGCGTCATGACCTGACTCGACAGACCCTGCCGCCGATGGCCCTTCGCGGTCCAGATCCGCTTGAGTTCGGCGGTGCGGTCGTCGATCGGCATGAACGCGCCGCCGGAGATCGGCACGCCGTCGCGCAGCAAGAGGACGAACCCGCCGCGAGGCGGGCGGAAGAGCACCGGCGGGTATCGCCTCATCTCCGGACTGGTCTTGATGTCCAGCGAGTGGTCGCCGCCGTAGCGCGATGAGTACTCGACGCCGAGTTCCTCGAAGAGCGGCCTGGCTCGCGGGTCGGTAATGTCGGTGTAGATGAATACGTCCCGCGACGGGACGATCGGGCTGTCTGCTCGTGCCAATGGAACGTCCTCCGGGGTACCCAGAGACACCGGGAGCGTGAGAGACGCCGCCCGGTGCCTACCATTTCGGTAGCTTCTATGCTATTGATAGCCTATCACGGATCCGGCCATTGGACGATTGATGATCCAGAACGAAGGAATACCTCATGGGGCTGGAGGATGGCTACCCTGTCATCGGTTTCATCGGTGGCGGTCCACGAGCAGCCGGCATCATCGAACGCATCGTGGCCAACGCCGGCGTCGCCCCGGCCGGACGGGGACTGGAGATCGTCACCTTCGATCCGCATCCGGCGGGTCCCGGGCGGATCTGGCGCTACGACCAGTCACCGTCGCTCCGAATGAATTCGCTCGCCGAGGACGTCGCGATCTTCGCCGACGAGACGTGCCAGATCGCCGGTCCACTCGTGACCGGACCCACCCTCGCCGAGTGGATCGATCTCGTCCGCCGTGGCGACATCCCGTTCGTCGCCCCCGACGACCAGGTGGCGGCGGAGATCCGGACGCTCGGTCCCAAGGGGTTCGCGACGCGACGCCTCTTCAGTTGCTACCTGCGCTGGTACTACCTCTACGTCCGATCGCTCGCCCCGCGGTCGATCTCGATCGAGGACGTCACCGGCACGGTCGTCGAGGTCCGGGAGACCGACGACCGGCATGTCGTGACCTACGTCGGCCCCGACGGGGTCCGGCGGTCCCGCGAGATCGACATCGTGGTCTACACGGTCGGGCACACGGACTCGGAGCCAACCCGGGAGGAAGTCGTCACGCTGGAGCGGTCCGCGCGGCACGGACTCGCCTACTGGCCGTCACACTATGCGTCCGATGCCGACCTCGACGCCGTTCCCCCGGGAGAGCCACTGCTCGTGCGCGGGCTCGGCCTGAGCTTCATCGACACTGTGGTCCGGCTCACGCTCGACCGCGGCGGGATCCAGACCTACGACCCGGACGCGCCCGCCGGCTCCCGGTCGACCTACTCCCCGAGCGGCCGAGAGCCGCGGATCGTGGCCGGTTCGCGGCGCGGTGTGCCGTACCACGCCAAGATCACCAGTCATCTCCACGGCGAGCAACCGGGATACGCCACGACGTTCCTGACCCGCGACGCGCTGAAGTCACTCCTTGATGGGCAGGCCGAGGTCGACTTCACCCGAGACGTCTGGCCGACCATCGTCCGGGAGATGGCTTACTGGCACTATCGCGAGATCTTCACCGGCCACCCCGAACGCGTGGCTGGGTCGTGGGCCGCGTTCTCCGAGCTCTTCCGTGAGGAACGGCTCGACAGCCCCCGGATGCTCCAGGCGATCGCCGAGGCAGTGCGTCCGGACGATGTCTTCGACATCGACGCGCTCGACCATCCACTCCGGGGGGTCAGATCGACCACCCTGGACGGTCTGCAGGGCCACCTGGCCGACTACATTCGCCAGGACATCCACCTGCGCGAATCGGAGGAGCACAGCGAGACGCTCGCCGTCTTCTTCGCGGTCCTCGCCTGCTACGGCGTCGTCGCCGAGTCGGTCGGTCACCCCTCATGGTCCCTGGCATCGCGCCTGGAGGCGATCCCCCGGCGCTGGCACGAGTTCTTCAGTTATCTCGACAGCGGTCCCCCTCCGATCCGCCTGGAGTTGCTGCTGGCCCTGATGCGAGCGGGGCTCCTCACCTTCCTGGGCGGTGGGATGCGGGTGGACATCGACGACGAGGCCGGCACGTTCATCGCGACGAGCGACCATCAGCCCGAGGCCGTAAGGGCGCGGCACCTGCTGGACGCCTTCCACCCGAAGCGTGCGATCGCACAGAGCATCGACCCCGTGCTGCGCGACCTGATCGCCGAGCGGGCGGGCAGGGAGCAGATGCTCCCCGCACCGGATGGGCCAGTGGCGACGGGCCGGCTCCAGGTCGATTTTGTCAACGGGAATGTGATCCGCCCCGACGGGTCCAGTCACGAGCGCCGGTTCGCGGTCGGCGACTTCACCAGCGGCCCACCTTCGGCGGCCTTCTCCCGACCCCGGACCAATGCCCGCACCTTCCGCGAGAACGACAGCATCGCGCGCCGTCTCCTGGAGACGGCCGCGCGTCTGCCGGCCCACGAAGCGGAACCCTCACTCGCTCACTGAACCAGGAGGACCCATGCCCCGTCCGATTGCGCTGGCCATCCACCTCGATGGCGATGGCGCTCACCCCGCCGCCTGGCGCCAGGCAGCGCTCGCGCCGGCCGAACTGCTCACCGCCCGCCGCGTGCGCCAGACCGTGGAACTGGCCGAGACAGCCGGGTTCGCCCTCGCCACCTTCGGCGGTGGCCATCTCCCGCCAGGGACATGGCCGAACATCGTAGCTCGGCTCGATGCCCTCCAGCAGGCGGCGCTGGTCGGGCCGCTGACGACCCGGATCGGACTCGTGCCGGAGGTGGAAGTCACCTTCGTCGAGCCGTTCCACACCGCCAACCAGTTCTCGACGCTCGACCACGTCAGCCGGGGTCGAGGCGGCTGGCTGGTCCGGGCGACCGGTAACGCGGTCGCCGCGAAGGGGTACGGCTTTCCCCCGTTCGCGGACGGCGCCGCGCTCGCGCGTGAAGCGAGCGACGTGATCGAGGTGAACCGTCGCCTGTGGGACTCCTGGGAAGACGACGCCGTCATCCGCGACACGACCACCTGGCGCTACATCGACCGCGACAAGCTGCACTACGCGGACTTCGTCGGTGAGAACTTCAGTGTCAAGGGACCGAGCTACGTCCCGCGACCACCACAGGGCCAGCTGCCGATCTTCAGCCATGACGGCCTGGTGGACCCCGGCGAGGTCGACGTGACGATCGTCCACGCGCCGGTCGTCGCCGATCTGCCGGCGATCGCGGCCGATGCGCGTTCACGGGGCGCCGGCCTGGTCGCGACGGACATCGAGGTCGTCCTCGACAGCCGTGGGGAGCCCGCGGCGACCCGCCTGTCTCGCCTGAATTCGGAGACGTTCTGGTCCGAGACCGGTGATGTTCGCCAGGTCGGTACCCCGGCGGAGTTGATCGATGTCATCGAGAGGCTCTCGGAATCGGTCGACATCATCCGTCTCATCCCGGCCGTGATCGACGTCGATCTCCCCGAGCTGCGATACGCCGTCCT
>CAXTHM010000086.1:0-8962 GCA_964244115.1 uncultured Thermomicrobiales bacterium | reverse complement strand
CTGCCGGCGCTGTTCCGGTCGGGTCTGGCCGTCGCGCCGCGGACCGGGACCACGCTCCGCGAGACACTGGGGCTCGGCGTCGCCACCAATCGCTTCGCGACGACATAGAGGGATTCGGACATGGCAGAGCGACAGCCGCAGATCCAGTTCGGCATCTTCTTCCAGGGGGTCAACTCCAGTACCGTCTGGCACTGGCCCGAGAGCGGCTCCCAGACGGACTTCGAATCGTTCCGGCGCATGGCGCAGACGGCGGAACGCGGGCTGTTCTCGGCCTTCTTCCTCGGCGAGGGTCTTCGGCTGCGCGAGCACTTCGGCAGGATCCATGACCTGGACGTCGTGGGGCGCCACGATGCCATGACCCTGCTCGCGGCGCTGAGCGGCATCACCGATCGGATCGGGCTGGCGGCGACGCTCTCCTGCACGTTCAACGACCCGGCCGACCTCGCCTACCGCCTGGCCAGCCTGCACACGCTGTCCGATGGCCGCGCCGCCTGGAACATGGTGACGACTCACAACGCCTGGACGGGAGAGAACTTCCGGCGCGGCGGCTACCTCGACACCGAGGACCGCTACACCCACGCCGAGTCGTTCGTGACGGCGGTCTTCCGGATCTGGGATGCGTGGTCCGGGGAGCTGGCCCAGCGCAGGGATGCTCCGGCCTGGGTGAACGACGACAGCTCGCTGGCAATCCGGGATGACTACTACGATATCGAGGTCACCCGCCTCCTGCCGCCCGTGCGGGGCGGCCGGCCGGTGACGATCCAGGCCGGGGACTCACCCGACGGCCGGGAGTTCGCGGTCCGCAACGCCAACGTGATCTTCTCGGCGCACCCGGAGATCAACGACGCGCTGACCTTCGCCAACGATATCCGGGCTCGGTCGCGCGCCGCCGGGCGTCCGGAGAACGACCTCAAGATCTTCCCCGGCCAGAGCTTCATCCTGGCCGATACACTGGCCGAGGCCCGCGAGAAGGCTCGGTTCGTCCAGGAGTCGCAGATCACCCCCCAGACCGCCGTCAAGTACCTGGAGAACTTCTGGGGTCGGGATCTCAGCGAGTACGACCCCGACGGGCCGTTCCCCGACGTGGACCCGGTGGTGCAGGTGACCGGTTCGACCCGAGGCTCCGGGTTCCAGCTCGCGAAGTCGCAGGAACTCGCCGAGAAGTGGCGAGCCATCGCGACCGAGAAGGGATTCACGCTCCGGGAGTTCGTCACCTACCAGACGGGGCAGGGGATCGGGCGCGGCCTGATCGGGACACCCGTCTCGGTGGCCGACGAGATCCAGCGCTACGTGGAGCTCCACGCGGTCGACGGGTTCAACATCACGCCCTGGCTCGTGCCCGGCGGGATCGACGACATCGTCAACGATCTGGTGCCCGAACTCCAGAATCGCGGCCTCTACCGTACCGAGTACGAGGGCGAGACGCTCCGTGACGTCTTCGGAATCCCGGAGGACTCGCCGGCGCTCCGCCCGGTCGCCGCACTGGCGAGCCGATAGCGTCCCGGGACGTTCGACGTCCACAGGCTTCGGCCGGGATGCTCGATCCCGCATTCCCGGTTCGGCAGGGCCACGACCAGCTGAACCGGCCAGAGTCCGGGTCGCCGATCAGGGATGAGCAGTCGACCGCCTCGAAGTCGCTGCCATGAACGCCCTCCTGCACCTGGTGCAGATCGTCGTCGTCCCAGCGGTCGTCCGGGACCCCGGAGAGGAACCAGTCGCTGCCGTTGTCAGCCAGCAGCATCCCGAAGTTCTTGAGCGCCCGCAGGATGATCTGATTGGTGGGCGAGAGCCCGTCGATGTCGACGTCGGCCTTGAGCCGGAAGCACTGCCCCATCGGCGGCGCATCCTCATCGGTGGTCGCACCGGCCTGGTGGCGTGCCGTCCAGACGTATGCCTCCTGGGTCAGCGAGGCCGTGAGGCGGAGGGCATGGGCGGATGACGCCGGCGTCGATCTCCTCGTAGCGCACCAGGCCGGGCAGGATCGGCAAGCCGGCGGCGTCGGCCGAGGCAGATTCCTCCGGACGCAGGTCGTTCGAGGTCAGATCGAAGCGTGCGCCCTGGAAGGCCGACCGCGAGCCATCGGGCCGCGGAGTGGCAACGTAGAGCTCGAACAGCAGGCACGTCCCGTCCCGGACCACGATCACATGGCGGTCGCCGGTCCCATCCGGCCCGCCCTCGATCGGAGCGTCCTCCGGGATGGACAGGGATCGTCAGGTTCAAGACCCATGCAAACGTCCAGGGAAGTCAGACCCTCCGCCGTTGACGTCCCGGCGCTGGCAACGCGAGCATGGTCATGGCTCATGCGACGCAAAGCGTGGAGCGTCATCGGGTTGCTCTTTCCGAACATCATCGTAGACTGCGCTGGCAGCGCGTCAGTGCCTTCCCGCTGACGATCAGGGAACGACCGAAACACGATACCCATGACGGACGAACCACTTCGACGCCGCGGCAACCGACTCCAGAACCGGCGGTCACGATGATGACCCTACGGACGTTCAGCCAGCGCACCTTCGCCTCCCTCGCCATCCGCAACTACCGCCTGTTCTTCATCGGCCAGGGCATCTCCCAGTCCGGCACCTGGATGCAGACGGTCGCCCAGGGGTTGCTGGTCCTGCAGCTGACCGGCTCCGGCACGGCGCTGGGTTTCGTGACGGCGCTCCAGACCCTGCCCGTCCTGCTGTTCGGCGCCTGGGGCGGCGTGATCGCGGACCGGTTCCCGAAGCGGACGATCCTCTATGCGACCCAGACCGTCGCGGGAATCGCCAGCCTGCTGCTCGGGCTGCTGGTCATCGGTGGCTGGATCGACCTGTGGATGGTCTACGCCATCGCGATCGTCCTGGGCAGCACGAGGGTCTTCGAGAATCCGGCCCGGCAGACCTTCGTCCGGGAGATGGTCGGGAGTGCGCGGCTGCGAAACGCGGTCTCCCTGAACTCCACCGAGATGAACCTCGCCCGGATCATCGGTCCGACGATCGCGGCGGTCGTGGTGGCGACGGCCGGCCTCGGCGCCTGCTTCGTCATCAACGGTTGCTCATACGCCGCCGTCATCGTCATGCTGGCGATGATGCGGTCCGCGGATCTCCACCCGACCGAGCGGGTCGCCCGGGCCAGCGGCCAGCTCGTCGAGGGCTTCCGCTACGCGTGGTCGACACCCGTCGTCCGCAACGTCCTGCTGATGATGGCGATCATCGGCACCTTCACCTACGAGTTCTCGGTGATCCTCCCGCTCATGGCGCAGTTCACCTTCGACGCCGGGGCGAGCGGCTACGCGGCCCTGACGGCGGCGATGGGGATCGGGGCGGTGATCGGTGGGCTCTACACCGCCAGCCGGCGCCGGAGCACCCCGCGGACGCTGGTCATATCGGCCTGCCTGTTCGGGCTGTCCGTGCTGCTGACGGCGATCGCGCCGTCCCTGATGCTGGCGTTCTGCGCCCTGATCATCGTCGGCTTCTTTTCGATCAACTTCACGTCTCTGGGCAACGTCACCCTGCAACTGGAGAGTGCGCCGTCGATGCAGGGGCGGGTGATGGCGCTCTGGTCGGTCGCCTTCCTCGGGACGACCCCGATCGGTGGGCCGCTGATCGGGGCGATCGGTGAACACGCCGGACCACGCTGGGGACTTGCGGTCGGGGGAGCCGCCGCGCTGGCGGCCGCGGCGCTCGGGCTGCGGGCGCTCCGTCGGACACGCGCGATATCCTCCTCCCCGAGTCCGAATCCGGTTACCGAGACCGTGGCAGAGTAGTGCCAACGAGTTCTGCTCAGCGCACAGGCAACGACCCTCAACCGAAGACGATCGGCTGAGGGTCGGTAGTTGGCCCTAGAGTATCGATCGCGGATCACTCCGATCGCTACGGCCGAAGCATGACCTTGATGCAGCCGTCCCTCTTGTCCCGGAAGGTGCGATACATCGCCGGCCCCTCGTCGAGCGAGACCGTGTGGGTCAGCACGAATGACGGGTCGATCTCGCCGTCGACGACCTTGGCCAGGAGCGGTTCGAGGTAACGCTGGACGTGGGTCTGACCCGTCCTGAGCGTGATCCCCTTGTTCATCAGCGGTCCCATCGGGAACTTGTCGATGAAGCCGGTGTAGACGCCGGGCACGGAAAGCGTGCCACCCTTGCGGACACAGCGGATCGCCTCGCGGAGGGCATTCGGCCGGTCGCTCTCGATCTTGAGCGTCTGCTTGACCTGGTCGTAGACCCCGCCGATCCCGCCACCGTGGGCCTCGGCGCCGACCGCCTCGATCGCCCGGTCGGGTCCGCGGCCATCGGTCATCTCCATGAGCCGTTCGTAGATATCACCGTCGTTGAAGTCCAGCGTCTCGGCCTTGCCCTTGTCCCGCGCCATCGCCAGCCGCTCGGCTACCCCGTCGATCGCGATCACCCGGCCGGCGCCCTGCATCCAGGCGCTCCGGATCGCGAACTGCCCGACCGGACCGCAGCCCCAGACGGCGACGGTGTCGCCCGGCTCGATCTCGGCGTTCTCGGCCGCCATCCAGCCGGTCGGGAAGATATCCGACAGGAACAGGACCTGCTCGTCGGAGAGGCTCTCCGGGACCTTGATCGGGCCGACATCGGCGAACGGTACCCGCATGTACTCGGCCTGCCCGCCCGGGAACCCGCCGAGGAGGTGCGAATACCCGAAGAGACCGGCTGGCGACTGCCCCATGACCTTGGCGGCCATCTCGGCGTTGGGGTTGGAGCGATCACAGAGGGAGAACAGGCTCTTCCTACAGAAGTAACACTCCCCGCAGGAGATCGTGAACGGGACGACGACGCGGTCGCCCTTCTTCAGCCGGCTGACACCCTTGCCGACCTCGACGACCTCTCCCATCGGCTCGTGCCCGAGGACGTCGCCGGACTCCATCGTCGGCATGATGCCGTCGTAGAGGTGCAGGTCCGAGCCGCAGATCGCCGTCGCCGTCACCTTGATGACGACATCTCCCGGATCGATGATGGTCGGGTCCGGGACGTTCTCGACCCGGACGTCCTCTTTGCCATGCCATGTCAGTGCCCGCATCGCGAATCCTCCTGCCCCCAGAACGGGCGGCGTTGGTTCGAGGTTACTGCCCACCGGGCGCGTGATCCGGTTTCGCCGTCCAGCGGCGAACCGATGGCGCCAATGGTGCAACCCGCGTACCGTCATCTCCATTCACCGAATCGGCTCCCAGCCCTGCGGTGTGGACCACGATGGCCGAGTCACGCGCGATATACGTATTTCCGGAAACCGCTCATCTTACGTATGGTGGAGAGGCGCTTCCGGCCCTACGCTGAAGTCGTTGGCCTGTTGGGATCGAGAAGTGGAATTGGGAGTGTGATGTTGGCTTTCTCCATGGTGTATTCGGGACCAGGCACCTATTCGGCCCTGTTCCCGCGGCGGCTCGCGAAAAGGTCCGATGTCGTCTGGCAGCGTTGGTTCTAAGCGGCGTCGCGGTGACGAACCGCGGGGCCGTCGCAATAGGCAAGGGTCGGAATCGGTCAATCGGTCCATCAGTCAATCGGGTTCGAGATCGGGCACCTTCAACGCTCATCGGGACGGCGCCATCGGGATTTCCGGTGGCGCCGCTCGTCATGGTGGCAGCGACAGACGGAGACTGATGGCGGTTGGGACAGGGTGGTCCGAGCCCTCTGGTATGATCTCGTCTTCGATGGCGCTGCTCTCCGGCGAGCGCGATCACCATGATCTCCGTCAGGAAGGGCATTCAGACGATGCGGGCTCTGCTCAGTGTCTTCGACAAGCGCGGTCTCGTTGAGCTGGCGCGGGCGCTCCATGGCCACGGCTACGAACTCGTGTCGACTGGGGGCAGTCACAAGGCACTCGTCGACGCCGGCCTGCCGGTCACGGCAGTGGCCGATGTGACCGGATTCCCTGAGATCATGGACGGTCGTGTCAAGACCTTGCATCCGGCCATCCACGGGGGGCTCCTCGGTCGGCGCGACCACCCGGAGGATCTGGCGACGCTCCGTGAACTGGGCATCACGCCGATCGACCTCGTCGTCAGCAACCTCTACCCGTTCGCGGAGACGATCGCCCAGGCCGATACGACGCTGGCCGAGGCCGTCGAGCAGATCGACATCGGTGGCCCGGCGATGATCCGGGCAGCGGCCAAGAATCATCAGAGCGTGGTGATCGTCACGTCACCGGACGACTACGAGACGCTGGTCGAGACGCTTGCCGCTGGCGGTCCCGATCTCGCCATGCGCCGGGCACTGGCTGCTCGTGCGTTCGCCCACGTCGCCGCCTACGACACGCTCGTCGCCGATTACCTCCGAGGGCCTGACGCCGCGTTCCCCATCGAGTGGAGTGTCGCCGGCCGGAAGACGCAGGACCTCCGCTACGGCGAGAACCCGCACCAGGCCGCGGCCTCGTACCGGCGGCTCACGTCCATGCCGTCGGCTCCGGGCGTTCTCGACGCGACCCAGCTCTCGGGCAAGGAACTGTCGTTCAACAACCTGCTCGACGCGGACGCCGCGACCAACGCCATCCGCAGCTTCGATGAACCCGCCGTCGCGATCATCAAGCACACCATCCCCTGCGGCCTGGCCGTTCGCGGTCGGCTGGTCGACGGCTTCGAGGCGGCGCTGGCCGGCGACCCCGTCTCGGCCTTCGGCGGCATCGTCGCGATGAACCGGGAACTGGACGACGAGACGGCGGCGGTGCTCGGCAAGACGTTCTTCGAGGTCGTCATCGCTCCGTCGTTCGCCCCCGAAGCGCTGGCCCGGCTGCGGCGCAAGACGAACCTCCGTCTGCTGGAGTTACCCGGCCTCGCTGAGCGGCTGTCAGGTCGAACGACGCCCGTCGATGTCCGACCGATCACCGGCGGACTGCTGGTCCAGCAGAGCGACACGCGGGTCGATGACATCGGAACCTGGAAGGTCGCGACGCGACGTCAGCCGACGGAGCAGGAGTGGCGGGATCTCGCGTTCGCGTGGGAAGCGGCGCGTCACATCAAGTCCAACGCGATCGTCATCGCCCGCGACCGCGCCATCGTCGGCATGGGCAGCGGGCAGCCGAACCGCCTCGAGAGCGTCGGGATCGCCTCCCGACGGGCGGGGGAGCGGGCGATCGGCGCCAGCCTCGCCAGCGACGCGTTCTTCCCGTTCGCCGATGGGATCGAACTCGCGCTGGCATCGGGTGTGGTCGCCATCGTTCAGCCCGGCGGCTCGGTCCGGGACGATGAGGTCATCGCCGCCGCTGACAAGGTCGGAGCGACGATGGTCTTCACCGGGACGCGACACTTCCGTCACTGACGGCAGCGATCTCGCCAGCTTTGCAAACGAGAACAGGACGAGGCCGGCCCGGAAGGTTCCGGGCCGGCCTCGTCCTGTCGTTGATCGCTGCCAAACCTACGCGACCGGGACCGTCGTATCTGAACCGGCGCTGACCGGCACCGGCTGCGCATCCAGCGCGTCGATCCGGCTCAGCCAGGCGGACGGGTTCCGGATTTCCGCCATCGTCGGCAGGAGCTCGGGCCCGTCCCAGACCCGCCGGGCAACGTCGTGACTTCGCGCCGCGACGATGGCGTCGATGAACTCCTCGCCGAGCCGGTACTGTTCCATCTTCAGCTTGAGCCCGGTCACCCGACCGAACAACTCGTCCGTCGGCGACTTCCGGGTCTTGCGCTGCTCGAAGCGGCGGGAGATCGTGTCATACGTCGGAAGGAGATCACGGCCGACGGCGTTCATGACATGGTTCGAGTACCCCTCGACCATGCACATCAACGCTTGCAGCTGCCCGAAGATGTCGCGCTGCTCCCGCGTCATGACCGCCTCGACCCAGCTGCTATTGGCATCGCGGTTCCGGGTCCGGTCGACGATCGTCCGAAGCCCACCCAGACCGCTCGTCAGGAGCTGGGCGTCATGCTGGACGGTGCCGAGGTATCGATTGAGGAGCCCATTGAAGTATTGCGGTACCCACGGGTTGCCCTCGAACTCGAAAGCGTGGGTGGTCTCATGCAGGGCCAGCCACATCCGGAAGTCGTTGCGCGGCAGACCGAGCGTCGCCTCGATCTGCCGGATATTGGGCTCGACGTAGTAGAGCTTGCCGCCCTCGACCGGTTCGCGACCGAGCAGGGCGAGATCGTACTGGCCGAGAACCCGGCGAGCGAGGTAGCCGAGCAGCAGACCCACCTCGGCACTGGCGAGGCGACGGTTCAACCCGGAGAAGGCGTTGTTGCCCTTGGCGCGCTGGGCGGCGACCAACCGCTCGATCGGATCGAGCAGATGCTTGAACGCTTCGATGTTGGCGCCGATCCAGTCGACCCGATCGAAGGTGAAGGTCCGCTCCGAGGTGCCGGACAGCTCGATCCCGGTGTACGCCTGGACGATCGGGAAGCACCGGTCGACCAGCGATCGGTAGTAGACATCGAGGCGTTCACGCTCATCGGCCAGCAGCGGTTCCTGCTGGTTCATCCGGACCGCCAGCGACTTCGCAGCGTCCCAGTCGATGAAGCCTTGCTGGCTGTCCCCGATCTCGATAGGGGTCGGGCCGGTGTGGGATCGGCGGACTCGACTACTGACGACCGCCCCGACGGCCATGCCGGCCACGGCTCCGGCGGCAAGGAGCCGCCGATCGGTAGGACGTCGTTGGATCATTCCTCGTGACATGTGCATCTCCTGGGCGCCATAGCGGGGTCGACGCGACCGCATCAGCACAGCGCCGGAATGAATGGTACTCGTGTTCGTCGAAGCTCCGACGCTCTCCGGCCAGCAGGGAGGGACGAATGCCAAGGTCAACCGCGGCGTACAGAGCACGCAGCGGTCCTTCTCCCAGTATCCGGGTTGTTCATGTCCCGGCTATGGTGAACCTGCGGCGAACGTGTCCCACGAAGAGTCTTTGCCTCCTAACAGCACAGCTGAAAAACACAACAGCCGCTGGGCCCTGATCGGGTCCCAGCGGCTCTCCGCCACGCTGTCTGACTTATATGTTGTGGTTGCGGGGGAGGGATTCGAACCCCCGACCTT
>CAXTHM010000085.1:4942-14489 GCA_964244115.1 uncultured Thermomicrobiales bacterium | reverse complement strand
CCGTCGCCAGGGGACTGCCGCGCTTCCGCAGCTCGGAGAGTGTAGGGGACCGGCCCGGCCGTGTCAAGGGGTCTTGCGATCCCTTTTTCGACGTCGCCCGCGTCTCCGGGGCCCTCACCCCCTTCCAGCACCGGGTTTCCCCCCGCTGGCCCAGCGTCCCATCCCGTTGCCGGTCCGGTCCACTGCCGCCCCAAGTCCGCGTCGCGTCCTCAGGGCTCACGGAGTCTACGCACCCCCTGCCCCCCTGTCAAGGCATCGTGAAGCTCCGCCCCCGTCTAGGTGGCCCCTCCATCACTACGCCTCCGGAGTCTTTTCGGCGGTTCACTCGGAGCGATGACCGCCGAGATGGCAGATCAGCATCGCCGGATCGAGGTGCTCCGCGGGTTAGCGCCACCTTCGGCGAGTCGTTCGTCTCCTTTGGGTCGGCTTCAAGACGAACCGGTTCCCCGCTGGACAAGATCCTGGAGGGCTGCATTGGCGGTTCTGTCGTCCTCCCGGCGGATCTCCCGGCCATCCTGATCGGTCACGGTGGGGACGATCGTTACGCGGAATCCGTCCATCGTGTTCTCCACCTGGTGATCCTCCTTGAGAGGTAGCGCCCAGGTCGGCCGTGACGAGTGGGGAGCCAGGATGGATCGCCCTGTCCCGTGGCTCCCTGCTAGGATGCCGGGCGTCGGGCATGGCGTGTCCGAGACGCCCCCCTACGAGGCGGAGATCATCCCCTGCCGCTTCAGTCGTTCGTTGACCGATGCGCGTCTCGGTCCGGGATCACCGTCCGCGAGCCTCACATGAGTATGGAGAGACCGATGTCAGCCATCACACCGCTCCAGGCGATCACCACCACTGACGCGCCAGCCGCCATCGGACCGTACGCCCAGGCGATCATCGCCGGCGGCCTGGTCTATACGTCGGGCCAGATCCCACTCGACCCCGAGTCGATGGGAGTCGTGCCCGGCGGCATCACCGAGCAGGCCGAGCGCGTGATGACCAGTCTCGCCGCCGTGCTGCAGGCGGCGGGCTCGTCCCTTGGCCAGGTCATCAAGACCACCTGTTTCGTCACCGATCTCGCCGACTTCGCCGCCTTCAACGAGGTCTACGGTCGCCACTTCGGCGACCACAAGCCGGCCCGCAGCACCGTCCAGGTCGCCGCGCTGCCCCGCGGCGTCAAGCTGGAAGTGGAGTGCATCGCCCTGGTCGGTTGATTCTGTGTCTTCGACGCGCCAGTACCGACCGTGCCGAACACCGTTGGCAGGGGGTGCACCGCTTGCTATACTCGGCGTTACCTTTCAGAGAAGGAAAACGCGGGTGCATAGCTCAGTTGGTTAGAGCGCACGGTTCACATCCGTGAGGTCACAGGTTCGAGTCCTGTTGCGCCCACCGTCACGACGGGACCACTCGATGCTGAGCGGTCCCGTTCGCTTTTTTCGCATCCCGCCAGCGCGATCCTCCATCGATGCCGGGCGGTCGATGTCGGGGACCGAACCCGAAGCGGGTCCGGCCGGTCGACCTCCGAGCCATCCCTCAAGGCATCCTCGAACTGACGATCCTGATCTGAGACACCGGGTCCGGCCCAGGAGGTTCTCCCGTTGATATCTTCCATCGACCCACCCGACACCGCTCCGCCAATCCCTTCCCGCCGGGGTGACAGCCTGCGACTCCTCTGGACCTTCGTCCAGCCTCATCGCGTCGCGCTCCTCGTCGGCATCCTCCTTGGCCTGGTCGCGACCGGCGCCAGCCTGGCCTCGCCACTCGTCACCAAATGGGTCCTCGATAGTCTCGAAGGTTCACTCGAGATCAACACCGCCGTCTTCGCCCTGGTCGGTCTGCTGATCGTCGGGAGCGTGGTCGAGTTCGTCCAGCTCATCCTGCTCGGGCAGGTCGCCGAGACCATAGTCCTCGACGCCCGGCGCCGACTGGTCCGCCGGATGTTCCGACTGCGGATCGCCGACCTCGCCTCCCGGTCGAGCGGGGAGCTCACCACTCGCGTCACCTCGGACACGGTCCTGCTCCGGCAGGCCGCGTCGACCAGCCTCGTCGGGATCATCAACTCCGTCGTCGGGATCATCGGTGCGGTCACCCTGATGGCGATCCTCGACTGGGTGCTGCTGGCGACGACGCTGGCATCCCTCTCGCTCGTCTTCGTCGCCTTCGCCGTCCTGATGCCGCGCCTCGCGACCGCCCAGACGCGGGCGCAGGAAGCGGTCGGGCGACTCGGCGGCCGGCTGGAAGGGTCCCTCAGGGCGATCCGGACGGTGAAGACCAGCCAGGCCGAGGGCCGGGAGAGCGACAACGTCCTCATCCACGCCGAGGAATCGGCGACCCAGAGCATCCGGGCGGTCCGGCTGGGTGCGATCGTCCAGGCCATCACCGGAGCCGGGATCCAGCTGGCGATCATCGCGATCCTCGGCGTCGGCGCCTACCGCGTGAGCGAGGATCTACTCGCGGTCTCCAGCCTGATCGCGTTCCTGCTCTACGCCTTCCAGCTCGCCAGCCCGATCGGGACCCTGACTGGTGCCGTCACCCAGTTGCAGTCTGGCATCGCCGCCGCCCGGCGGATCCAGGAGATCGAGTCGCTCGACGTCGAGCCGACAGACCCGGAGGCCATCGGCCCGTTGCCCTCTACGCCAACCGACAACGGGGATCCATTCGACCTTCCGGTCATCTCGCTCGAGCGTGTCACGGCCCGGTATGCGCCCGGTCTGACTCCGGCGGTCAGCGATGTCACGCTGGCGATCCCACGCGTCGGCCACATCGCCATCGTCGGCCCATCCGGGGCCGGCAAGAGCACGATGTTCTCCCTGATGCTCGGTTTCCTCCGGCCCGAACACGGCGACCTCCGGCTCGATGGCGTCCCCTACGACCAGCGGACGCTCCCCTCGATCCGGGAGCGGATCGCCTATGTCGAGCAGGACGGCCCCCTGCTGCCGGGCACGCTGCGAGAGAATCTGACGTTCAGCTACCCCGACGTAGACGACGCCGCGATCTGGGAGGCCCTGCGGTCGGTCGAGCTGGACGAGCGCGTTCGCCGGCTGCCGGACGGCCTTGACACCGAGATCGCGGCGGCGACGGTCTCCGGCGGCGAGCGGCAGCGGATCGCCCTCGCCCGGGTGCTGGTCGGCTCCCCCAGGGTCCTGCTGCTCGACGAAGCGACCGCCCAGCTCGACGGGCTGACGGAGGCCGCGGTGCAGCGGTGCATCGCTCGCGTCGCCCGGAGCGGCGCCGTCGTGACGATCGCGCATCGGCTCTCGACGGTGCTCGATGCCGACCAGATCATCCTGATGGACGGAGGTTCGGTGCGCGCACGGGGCACCCACACCGAGCTGTTGGAGGCGGATGACCTCTATCGCCGGCTGGTCGAGTCCCTTCGGATCGCCCAGACCGTTCCCGCCGTCCCGCCCATCGCCGCCTGAACCGACTTCATGGCGGGACGGCGGCTGACGTCGTGCTCAGGACGGACCCATCACCGAGAGCCGATCTGGCGACGGACAGGAACAGGGGAGCAGCTCAGATGGAAGACCGCGTCGAAGCGCAGGAAGCCCGAACACTACACCAGTACATCGCGGCGGTCAGCAGCGGCGCACCGGCGCCGGGCGGCGGCAGCGTCGCCGGGCTGGTCGGCGCCCTCGCCGCCGGATTGGGGAGCATGGTCGCGAACATGACGATCGCCCGGAAGAAGGACCCGGCGACGATCCCGACCGAACTGACTGAAGCAATCGGTCTGCTTGGCGAGGCGACCAGGCGACTCGTCGACCTCTCAGCCCAGGACGAATCGGCGTATAGCCAGTACATCGCCGCGACGCGACTACCGAAGCGCACCGAGGCCGAGCAGAGCGTCCGCCGGGCCGCCCAGCAGGATGCCCTGCTCGTCGCGGCCGACGTCCCACTCGTCGTCGCCGAGATCTGCCGGACGACGCTGCTGACGCTGACACCCGTCGCCCGGCTCGGGACGCGGCACGCCCTGGCCGACTGCTCCGTCGGAGCCTGGCTCGCGACGGCGGCGGCCCACGCGGCGCTGATCAACGTCCGGACCAATGCCGCGATGATGGCTGACGAGCATCGCTCGACCAGCTACGTCGCGCGGGCCGATGCGATCGAGGCCGACCTCGAGTCGCTCAAGCAGGAAGTCCTCGCGACGGTCGCCGATCGGAACGAATCGGCCAGCTAACCAGCTCGACCGGGTCTGTCTCGTCGGCCTACCGCTGCTGAGTGGCGATCTGGACCTGCCCCTCGGACAACTCGACCGACGTGACGGTCAAGTCGTTGGCCTCGAAGTAGGCGTTGAGACCATCCTGCAGGCCGCCGGCGATCCAGTCGGTCGGGATCAAGTTGCCGATGATGCCGGCATCGGCCTGCGGGTCCGTCACCCGGATCTCGCCGTCCTCGACCCCGAGTCCAGCCTGGTAGCCCGCCGTCTGGCCTCCAAGGTCGATCACGATCTCGATCCCGCTGGGGTCGATCATGACCTCGACCCCCTGGATCGTATCCGACTCGCTATCGCTGGCCAGTTGCTGGTTGATCCCGGTCGTCAACTCCTGGGCGGTGATGACGTAGTTCCCCGGGCGCACCGCGCCGGCCTGGTCGAGCTGGGTAGCGACCTCAGTGGAGGTCAGGTCGCTGACGGAGTCCCGGATGCCCGGTCCGATCTGCGTGAAGGCATAGACGACTCCGCCGACGCAGATGAGCAGGCACAGCCCGATCACGCTGAGGATGACGATCAGGGCGGTCCGTCTTCGCCGGCGAGGTGGGTGGCCCGGCTCCTGCCCGTACGGGTCCTGATCGTAGGCGTTCTCTCCGTACGGATCCTGCCCGTACGGGTCCTGGGCCGAGGGTTCCGACGCGGGTGGCCCCTGGCGGCGACGGCGGCGGTCGTCTTCGGTCATTCGGGTCTCCTGATGGCGCATCGACGTGACACATGATCCGTGTCCGCACGAGTCCTTTCGGACCGATCAGGCCTGGGCCTGTCGGGGCCGGTATTGCAGGGATTCGGCGACATGGACCGGGGCGATATCCGCCGCTCCGTCGAGGTCGGCGATCGTCCGGGCCAGCTTCAGCACCCGATGGTACCCCCGCGCGGACAGACCGAGTTGACGAACCGCCGTCCGAAGCAGCCGCTCGGACGTCTCATCGAGCGCGGCATAGCGTGCGAGCTGTCGCGGTCCCATATCGGCATTCGTCAAGGCCGGCTCGTCGGCGAACCGCAGCGCCTGGATCCTGCGCGCCGACTCGACCCGCTGGCGCACCGAGACCGACGACTCCCCGTCGCGGCGCTCGGTCAGCTTGTCGTATTCGACCCGCGGCACATCGAGGTGGATGTCGATCCGGTCGAGCAGCGGCCCGCTGATCTTCTTCTGATACCGCTGGATCGACTGCGCCGAACACCGGCAGGCGTGGGTCGGATCCCCGAGGTGACCACACGGGCAGGGGTTCATCGCCGCGACCAGGGTGAAGTTGGCCGGGAAGGAGACCGTCCCGGCTGCCCGCGCCAGCGTCACGCGCCGGTCTTCGAGTGGCTGGCGCAGCATCTCCAGCGTGGCGGTGTTGAACTCGGGTAGCTCGTCGAGGAACAGGACGCCCCGATGCGCGAGGCTGATCTCACCCGGCCGCGGCCACGAGCCGCCCCCGATCAGCCCGGCGCTCGAGGTCGTGTGGTGGGGCGAGCGGAACGGCCGTTCCCGGACGAGCGGGGTTTCGGGCGGCAGGAGACCGCGGACGCTGTAGACCTTCGTGACATCCAGCGCCTCGTCGAGCGACATCGACGGCATGATCCCCGGCAGCGCCCGGGCGACCATCGTCTTGCCGGAGCCCGGTGGTCCCGACATGATCACGTTGTGGGCGCCGGCGGCGGCGACTTCGAGACCGCGCTTGACGTGCTCCTGACCCCGGATCTCGCCGAAGTCGACGATGGTCGCCGAGATGTCGACCTCGCCGATGGCGCCGGCCTCCTGCCGCTCGATCGGGATCTCACCGGCGAGGTGGTTGACGAGGTCGGCCAGCGTCCGCACGGGGAAGACCGCGATTCCCTCGACGAGCGCCGCCTCGGGAGCGTCGGCCGCCGGGATGAACGCCCGCTTCAGCCCGCACTCCTGGGCGAGTGTCATCATCGAGAGGATGCCGGGCGTGTGCCGAGTCGCGCCATCGAGCGCCAGCTCACCGACGATCAGGGCATCGCCCAGGTCGGCGACGATTCGCCGGGCACCGAGGAGAATGCCGATCGCGATCGGGAGATCGTAGGTCGGGCCGTTCTTGCGCAGGTCGGCCGGGGCGAGGTTGATCGTGACCTTGCCATGCGGGAACTTGCCGCCGGAGTTGCGGATCGCGGCGCGGACCCGCTCCTTGCTCTCCTGCACCGCCGTGTCCGGGAGCCCGACCATGATGATCCCCGGCGTGCCGCCGCCGACATCGACCTCCACCTCGACGAGGACGCCGTTGAGCCCGACGACCGCGCAGCTAAACACCTTGGCGAGCACAGCGTCCCTCTCGTCGTCGAGCACATCATCTCAAAAGGAGCGGAGCGGAAGGTTGGCCGATGATAGCCGAACCGACGGTCCCGGCGATATGGCCAGCAGCCCACAACCGACTCTCCTAAAGAAGGGGCGCACCGCGATCTTACCCAGATATCAGCTTTCCCTCGGTAATCGGATCGCACTCCATTCATTTGCTTCACGCTGGCTTGAAAAGCGTCATGACCGGGCTATGGCCCTGACGGATGCGATCGGCTACACTTCGCCAGTCCTGCCACTGTGGCTCATCACCGTGGCAACTCCCGTAACGAAGAGTTCAGGGTCGGAGACCGACCCTCTCAGGAATGGTGACAATCGCGTATGCGTGTTGAGATGCGAGACTCCGAGAGCTTCGACCAGCTGCTCAAGCGCTTCACCAAGACCATCGAGCGCTCCGGTGTGATCCGAGAGCATCGCCGTGGCCTGCGCTTCATCAGCGTCCAGGAAGAGAACCGCGCCAAGCGCCGCAAGGCCGAGCGCCGTCGCCGACGTAACGCGGCCTGATTCCCGACGCGATGAGACAACACCGAGGTGGGCTGGGAGTGTCTCAGCCCATTCGGTGTTTTTCCGTGTTCCGCTGACGTGTGGGCGGCGCGGCTCCGGCCGGGTCAGGCCCTCGCGGGTATCACGGTCCGGGACCGATTGACCTCGTCGCGCAGCGCTTCGGCCGCCCGGCGCGCCGATGGCCCTGTCTCCGGCCCGTCGCCGGCGTACATGATCGACCGTCCGGCCGACACCAGCAGGTTGCGGCCGTTCCGGTCGCAGCCCGCCCGGACCGAGGCCGCGACATCGCCGCCCTGGGCACCGACGCCCGGCAACAGGATCGGCAGATCCGGCGCCAGCGCCCTGATCCGTTCCAGGTGGGCCGGGTACGTTGCCCCGACGACCAGGCCGACATCGGCCGGGTAGCGTGCGTCCCACTCGACCGCCCGCATCACCACCTGATCACTGAGCGGCAGGCCGCTCGCTTCCAGTTTCAGGTCCTGGAAATCGACGCTCCCGCTGTTGCTGGTCTTGGCGAGGATGATCACCCCCTTGCCCCGCCGCCGGAGGAACGGCGCCAGTCCCTCCTCGCCGAGGTAGGGGTTGACGGTGACGGCGTCGAAGCCCCAGCGGTCGAGATACGTCTCGGCGTACCGCTCGGCCGTGTGTCCCACGTCGCCGGCCTTGGCGTCGAGGATGACCGGGATGTCGGCGGGGATCAACCCCCGGGTCTCCAGCAGCGCCCGGACGCCCTCGGATCCCAACGGGAGATAGAAGGCGAGATTCGGCTTGTAGGTCGTGGCGAAGGGGACCGTCGCGTCGATGATCGTCGCGTTGAATCGGACGATGGCGTCCGCGGCGGCAGCCGGCGCCGGCTCACCGTCCGGGAAGAGGCGACCGAAATCCGGATCGAGCCCGACACAGATCAGACCATTGACCGTTGTGACTCTCCGGTCCAGCTTCTCTCGGAACGTGCTCATGGGACGATCCCCTTCCCTGCCAGAATGCGCACCGGAATCACCGGTCGCCCGACTCGGTCGATTGCGGCGACATGACCGGGAGTCACGCGTTTCGTCGCTGCGGAGGGGAATGGTAAACTCCGGTCAGCCTTGGGACTTTGGTACCTCGACGCCGCTCCCTGCCTGGCATCGTTACCAGCGGCCCGGTCAGCGATTCCCGGTCGCGACCGGCATGGGCCATCCGGGCGGATTCACCGCCCGACTCCGCGGAGGAGCGCTCCATGCCGGCAACGGATTCCCGTCTCCAGCTCAGCCCGTCGACGGGACCAGCCTCAACCGTGCTGGCGCCGATGCGCTCTCCGTTTCGGCACCAGATCCCACCCCTGACATCGTCTCATGCCATCCCCGCGGGCACCAGCGGAACGGAGGTTCAGCTGTGGTAAACCTCATGGCGCGACTCGGCGGTCGCGGTCGCCACAATGGCGCCAACGCGATCGTCCATCTCGCCCGAGAGGTGGTCGGTCGGCGGCGCACCATCCAGAACGCCACCCAGGAAGTACGCAACGCCGTCATCCTCGATTCGCTCGCGGATGAGGATTTCCGCGCCCTCGACACGACGATCGCCGAGCGGACGACGAGCGATCGCGAGTTCGCCCAGACCCTGGCCCGGCTGACCTACGCCGCCGCCCGGGCCAAGGGCTTCGACCGCTGCGTCGTCGATGCCGCCCTCCGGCTGGACAGCCTGGTGCCGGTCGACGACCCGGCCCACGAGAGCGACAAGCTGCTCCGCGACGCCTACAACTCGGCCCAGAAGGCGAGCTACATCCGCGGTGGCCGGCTCGCGCTCGGCCGTCTCGGGCGCCGGGCCGTCGAGGCCGGCGACCTCGAGCGGGCTCGGGTCCTCCTGCACCAGCAACTCGACCTCGGACCGGAGAAGGACGACACCGCCGCCGAAGTGGACTCCGCCCTGGTCCTCGGCGACATCCTCCGCCGCGAGAACGACGACGACCAAGCCCAGGCGTTCTATCGCCGCGCCGGAGCCGCCGCCGAGCGGCTGGAGTACCGGCAGGGCGTCGCCGAGGCGCTCGTCCGCCAGATCGACATGACCCCCACCGCGAACCTCGAGACCGTCGCCGCCCTCCAGCATCAGGCCCTTGACGCCGCTCAGCGGACCGGCGACCAGGCCCTCGAGGCCCGCATCCTGGTCGGGCTGGCCGACACGCTCGTCGGGAGTGAGCGGCTCGACGACGCCACACCCTATTACCGCAATGCGCTCTCGATCGCCCGGGACACCGGCGACCTCGCCCTCGAGGCTCGCTGCGTCACCGCGCTCGCCCACGTCCACCGCGATCTAGGACAGACCTTGGACGCGATCGAGGCCGAGCGAGCCGCACTGGGGATCGAGGAACGCCTCGGCAACCGGCAGGCGGCAGCCAGCTGGGCCCTGAGCCTGGGGATGAGCGAACTCCGGCTGCGCAACGCCGAGTCAGCCGTCGAGGCCTTCGAGCGGGCCCGGCTGCTTGGCAACCAGATCGGCGACGAGGCGATCGAGCAGCGAGCCGAGGGCAACCTGGGGATCGCCCACACCCTGCTCGGGCACGGCTC
>CAXTHM010000085.1:0-4932 GCA_964244115.1 uncultured Thermomicrobiales bacterium | reverse complement strand
GGAGACGATTGACCACTTCGGCCGCGCGATCGACCTCGCCCGGCGCTCTGGCGACCAGAGCCAGGAGGCGCAGTGGGTTTCCAGCCTCGGCGAGGCGTACTGGATGTTCGATCAGGTCGACGACGCCATCCGGGTGACCAACGATGCGATCGGCCTCGCGGAGGCAACCCGGAATGTCGCCATGCAGGCGGAGTCGTTTACGCTCCTCGGCCAGATCCATGCCGCTCAGCGGGAGACGATCCGAGCCCGCGACTGCTATACCCGCGCGCTCCAGCTCAACCGCGACCTCGGCCAGACCGCCGACCAGGTGACGACGCTGACCGCCCTCGCCACGCTGGCGGCCGATACCGGGCAGTTCACGCAGGCCACCCAACTCTTCGATCAGGCGCTCCACCTGTCACAGTCAGGCAACGACCGCTCGACCATGGCGGTCCTCTACGGGCGGATGGGCAGTCTTGCCCAGAAGCGTGGCGACATGCGGACCGCACTGGGCAACTACCAGCGCTCCGTCGAATCCGCCCAGTCGATCGGGGATTCCCGGCTGCTCGGACGGGCACTCCAGTACCTCGCCACCGCCCAGGACGTCATGGGCGACCCACAGGCGGTCACGACCTACGAGCGGGCCGTCAGCGCCGCCGACGACGCCGGCGACATCCGCGGCGGGATCACGATGCGGCTCAACATGGGGATGCTGATCGCGCGGCTTCCGGAGCGAGGCGCGGCGGAAGACGCGATCGGCTGGCTCAGCGACGCAGCCAACTACGCGATGGAAGCCGGCTCCGAGTACGACGAGCTGCGCCGGCGGGCCGAGGAACTCATCCAGGGACTCGGTGGCGGGACGAACCGGACGTTCCCGGAGATTCACCGATCGAACGACGGGCTCGACGGCTCGGGCATGCGTCCGGCGCCGGAGCGGGATGGTGACCGCTACCCAGACGAGCGCTTCGACGCGCGGGACGAGCGCCGCCGGGACGATGACGATCCTCATCGAGATCATCAGGACCTCCCCACGAGATCTGCCGGGGACCGGTACGACGACGATGCGCGCTACCAGGACGACGATCACCGAGACTCCGGTCCATTCGACGCCTACGAGAGCGATCGGCGGTCGCCCGTCTCGGTGACGGATCGATACCTCGACGACGATGACGCTGGAGACTATGCGCCGGACCGGCGCGACGACCGCGATCCCTACGGCGGGCCGGACGATCGGACCGACCCCCGATACGCGGGGGCGGGACGGAACGGGCGCCACCACGACACCCAGCCGTCGTACGCCGAGCGGGACGACTATCGCGCTGACGATCAGTCACCTTCCCGGTACGACGAGGACGACCAGCGCTATCGATTCGACGACGATCAGGAGGAACACCGACGTCGAGCGCCGGAGCGGGGTCGCGATTCCTACTATGACGACGATCGAGACCCTCGCGAGGCTCGGGAATCGATTCGCGGACGGCACATGCCCGACGAACCCGCCCGGTGGGTAGCTGACCGGGATGATCGCCATGACGAGGGGTACGACGACGGCTACGGGCGACCGGTCCGCGCCGACGACCGGAATGGCTACCGGGAACCGGGATACGCCGACGATCGGGAGAGCTACCGCGCTCGCGGCGGCTCCGGTGGAGACGCCGATGACGATCCTCGCGGCTGGTCTCGGCGCGAGGCATCGGACGCCCTCTACGGCGCGTCGTCCGCCGGCTTCGGCGCCGACCGGTATGACGAGGACACCGAACCCGGCTACGATGGCTACCAGGACAACAACCCCGAGTACTACCCGCCCCAGCGCTCCGGGCGGACCGAGCGGACCAGCCGCCGGGAATCCGGACGACGCGTCTCCCCCGGCCGGGGGCTCGATGACGAACCATCGGACCCGGGCCCATCCACCTCTTCCCGCCGCCGTTCCGGATTCGGCAACCTGTTCAGGTCAACGAGCAACGCTCGGCATGCGACCGATCGACCGGAGGATCACGACCGGTCGCTGACGACCCTCTCGTACGACGGCCGGGACGAATCCAGTCCCCCCGGTCCCGGATGACCGACGACGTGACGACATGTTCGGCGGCGTGTGAAGAGGGCAGCGAAGCGCGACACCGGTTCTCCGGTGTCGCGCCTCACTGCCCGTTCGACTGACCGGATCGACCCCAACGATCCACGGTCCACCCGAGGGTGGCAAGTCGACTCCATCACCAATGGTCGACTCGTCCTGACCGCCACCGTGCCGGGCGGATACTCATGACCCATGTCCGCGATCCATGTCGTTGATCTGGTTGACGATCGGTCGACGGGCCTGCTGCTTGCCACTAGACTACGAGTGTACGGACATTGTCGCGCGGCGGGGATCGGGCTCGTTCACGCGTCGGACACGGGCCACCGTCATCCGGGCCAGCATCGAGGATCACCGTGTCGGCCGAACACCCTTTCACCTCAGTGCAGAGCTTCCGGCGGGAGCACGGCGAACCGGCGGCACCGGACCGGTGCGTGTTCGCTGCGCCGGTCCTGGCCGGCCTGGACCGGCCCCCCGGTGGCTCACCCGTGCGCTGGCTGGTGGCGACGGTCGAGCCCGTCGACAAGACCGGGCATGGCTGGTCGGTGGCGGTCCAAGCGCTTGAGGCGCTTCGGCAGGGGTTCGCGGCCCAGTACGACTCGACGGTGCCGGAGGCGCTCGGTCGGGGCTTCGCGGCCGCCAACGCCTGCGTACGGGCGGCGAACCGCGGCGAGATGGGCCGGCGGCGCGGCGAACGGGTTTTCGTCGGAGCCGCGGCGATGGCGCTGGACGGCGAGGACCTGATCTTCGCCCACGTCCCACCCAGCCAGATCCTCTTCACCCAGGACCAGATGATCTACAGCATCCCCGCGATCCACTCCTGGGAACCGCACTTCGCCGGCTCCGGGCGCTCCCGGTCGGAGCCCTTCGGTGTCCGCGACCAGATCGAACCGGACATGTTCCAGACGACGGCCGACCAGCGGGACACGGTCGTCCTCTGCTCGACGAGCCTCGGCCGGGCGATCGCCGGGCTGCCGGACCTCGAGGACACGTTACGTCCCCCCCTCGACCCATCGGGTCGACCGCTGGCATCCCTGCCCGTCGGGCCGGCGGAACACCCGATCACCATGCTGGACCTGGGCCCCGTGCGCCCGGCCGGTCGAGACCCGGCGCTGGCCTGGATCGACTGGCTGGATCACGTCGCCGACGAGCGACACGTCCCGACCTGCCATGCCGTCGCCGCGACCGTCGGGCAGGTGGAGGGCCGGACATCGCAGGCATCGGCCGGCCGTTCTCAACCGCGAGAGCGCACCGCGAGCCGGACACCCGAACCGGAGACCCGGCACCGGTAACACCGAGCGGCGGCCCTACCCAGCCGGGAGGATGGCCAACGTCCGACCGGAGCGGCCAGCCTCGCCGGGTGCACCTTCGGGTCAAGATCGTCTTCCCGATAGGCGCGACCGTCCGGTCGGTCACGCTGCCCATCGCCGGCTGGGGATCGTCGCCGGTCGCCCTGGACGACCGGGATTCAGGTCCCGAAATAGCCCCGGAGATAGGGGCGCGTCGCCAGGCTGGCGAGGTCATCCTCGATCAGACCGGTGATCTCGACCGAGGCCAGGGCGCAGACCCGGGCCAGCGTCGCGACGGTGACCTGCACCTGGAGCGTCAGGTCGGGCGTCCCAACGGATGGCCAGGTCGACGCGAGCGACCGCAGCGTCAGCCGTTCGCCCGGCAACCCGGCGATCGAGGTCGTGCCCGGTGCCTGGAGGACGGCGGTCAGATCGAGATCAGCCAGCGCGACGCGTTGCCGGACGGCGACCAGGGTCATCCAGTACAGCACCTGGCTGGCTTCCAGCGCGACATCTTCGGTGAACTCGCCATGTCGGTGGCTCCCATCCAGCACCCCAGCCAGTTCCTCGAGCTCGTCGGCGACCCGGCTGCGGAGGTCCTCGCCGGACCGTAACCGCCTCGACGTCGAGGACTCGGTCGAGAGATCGTGATCGCGGAGATACTCGTAGGCGCCGAACCAGCGCCCGACCGTGTCGCCCAGCGGCGTTCGATGCGTCGCCGCTTCGGTCGGACCATAGACATCGGCCGGGTCGAAGATCCGTGGTTCGACGACCGCAAGATCGCCCACCTCATCGACTCGCCGGTAGAAGCAGGTCGGGTAGCCATCGTGGCAGATGGCGCTGACCTGCTCGACGAGCAGCAGCAGGCTGTTCTGCTCGCAGTTGATGCGCGTCTCGATCACGCGGGAGACGTTGCCCGATGTCTCGCCCTTCTGCCAGAGCCGGCTCCGGCTCCGGCTCCAGAACGAGACCAGGCCAGTCTTCCGCGTTGCCGCCAGCGCCTCGGCGTTCATGAACCCGACCATCAGGACGCGGCGGCTGACCGCGTCCTGCAGGATCGCCGGGACCAGCCCGTCGGCGCCGAACCGGATGAGATCGGGCGATGCGGCCAGGGCCGCCTCATCTGCGGTCATGGCCGCACCGGCAGGCCGTTGTCGGCCAGATACCGCTTGGCCTCGCCGATCCGGAACTGGCCGAAATGGAAGATGCTCGCCGCGAGGACCGCGTCGGCCCGGCCCGGCCGGAGCCCCTCGACCAGATGTTCGAGCGTCCCGGCGCCGCCCGAGGCGATGACCGGCACGTTCACCGCCTGCCCGACCGCCTCCAGCAGCGGCAGGTCGTAGCCCTCGCCGGTCCCGTCGCGGTCCATGCTCGTCAGCAGGATCTCGCCCGCCCCGCGACCGGTCGCCTCGATCGCCCACTCGACGACATCGCGGCCGGCCGGCTTGCGCCCGCCGTGGGTGAAGACGTCCCAGCCCGAGCCATCCGGGCGCCGCCGGGCGTCGATCGCGACGACGATGCACTGCCGGCCGAAGACGTCGGCGCCCCGGGCGATCAGGTCGGGGTCGGCGAGCGCGGCGGTGTTGACAGAGA
>CAXTHM010000084.1:0-14977 GCA_964244115.1 uncultured Thermomicrobiales bacterium | reverse complement strand
CCGTCGACGCCGCGCGGACGCCGGACGAGGTCCTCGAGATCGCCGGCCCGTTCATCGTGGGCGCCGCGGCCGCGACGCCGGCGGCCACCCCGGCCGCCGATGGGATGACCGCCACCGTCGAGATGTATGACTTCGGGTTCGAGCCGGCCGAGCTGGAGATCGCGGCCGGAACGACCGTGACCTGGACGAACACGGGTGTGGCGCCGCACAACGCCTCGGCCGACGACGGCAGCTTCAAGACGGACTTCGTCAGTGGCGGCATGAGCGTGTCCTCCACATTCGACGAGCCGGGGACGTTCCCGTACGTCTGCGACCTGCACGCCAACCTGATGCAGGCCGTCATCACCGTCACCTAGCGGATGCGCGATTCGGTCACTGGACGCTGCCATCGGCGGACGCCGATGCCGCACATGACGACACGGCGGACGGACCGGCCAGGCATGACCCGAGGTTATGCGGATCCCGCCAACCGTCTCCCGAGGGCTGCCGTGTCGGTTGGCGGAGATCGGCCGGTGCGGAGCGGGATCACTGCCCCGGCCAGATCGTCCATGACGCCGTAGATCGAGGTCGGCGGACACCGCACGGAACCCCTCCCTCGTCGGGGGACCATCGGCCGGATGGCCAGCAGGCGCCGATCGCTCGGGCGCTCGGGATGATCCAGGGCGATCGCCCTGGGGGTCGACCCGACGACCTCACCGATCTGTACACTGGTACTCTGCCGAGGACCGGCCGCCACCGCGATCGGGGTCATCGCCGCCGACGATCAGGAGTTCCCCATGCGATCAGTCCGACGCCTCGTTCCGACCATGCTGCCGGTGGCCCTGCTTGCCCTCCTGCTGACCCGGAGCGTTGCCGCTCAGGACGCCCCGGCGACGCCGGGCGCCACAGCGATGGCGAGTCCGGTCGCCACGCCGATCGCCCTCGGGGCCACCGCGTGCACCGTCGACCCGGTCGAACCGGTCGCCTACGGCGATGCCGTCCGGGCCGCGACCTCGGTGACCGACCCGCCGGCCTTCGCGACCGGCCAGCCGGCCGACGCGACGACGACCGATGCGGTCATCGCGACGATCGAGGGCGCGATCGCCTGCAGCAACGCTGGCGACATGGCTCGCCTGCTGACCCTGACCGACCCGGCCTTCGCGCCGGCCATGCTCGGCGTCGGGCGGGCGGACGTCCAGCCGGAGATCGACCGGGCCGTCGCCGAGACCCCGGCCGAGGGCGAGGCGGGGCCGCCGCTGATCGAGGAGAGCGACGGCCGCGAGGTCTCCGCGATGCTGCTCGAGGTCGGCTCCGTCGTCACCTTCCCCGACGGCACCGCCGCGATCATGATCCGGCTCGACAGCCCCCAGACCAACGGCGTCGCGACCGCCACCGCCTGGCTGCGCCCGACCGACGCCGGCTGGCGCGTCACGACGTGGTCGCTTGGGTAGGCATCGGTCGATATCGCCGTATCCTTGGCTCATCGTACGGTCGGGCCGACGGTGCCGTCCCAGGTCGGGAGGAGCCAAACGCTCTATGAGCAACACCAGGACATCGATGCCACGTCCGCCGGCACCGCCACCTCCCGGGCCATCGAACATCCTGATCCGATCCCCGAGTCCGTCCCCACCCACGAACCGCAAGGACTAGTCGAGCAGGTCAGGAGCGTCCAGCCCGCCCAGGCGGCCAGGATGGCGAGCTCGACCTGCTGGCAGAATTGGGCCCGAAAGACATACCTGGCTTTCCCCTGAAGGAACGTATCGTTCTCGATGGTGGAAGCCAGGTATTCGTCTGCGACCCACCCTTTGAGCGCCCGACCCCCATACGGTTTGGCGGCGTACGACGGCACATAGTCCCTGAGGAGTCCCGGCTTCGGTCGAAACTCCAAACCCCGGTTGTTCAGGACACTGATTCGGACATTGCAGGCGATGATGCCGAGATAGAAGAGAATCGCGACCGTAACGAAGATGGTGTCGGCGGTTCCGAGCGTCAGCCGATTCGTATCAGCGGGACTGCGTGTCAGATTGAGCAGGGCGAACGTCAGCGGGAGCGCCGTACTCCCGATGGTCAACGCCTGCGATGCCTTGCCGTCGAGCGCGTCATTGGAACCGACCTGAGCGGACAACAGGGCGAACGCCGCGTCGTGATACACCTCCTCCGGTGGAATATCAGCCGGGATAGCTGACGGATCGAATGGTGTTCGGCTCGCCTGTTCGATCAGGCCAGAGCAAGGTTGGGCGTTCAGCCTGTGTCGCTACCATCTTTCTCGGATACCCATCGATCGGTCCAGTCGTCCTGATCGGCGATGAAGCGTCGTCCTGATCTGTGTCGATCTGTTGCGCAACACGCGGAGTATTGGGGATAAATTTTTCTTTTCCGCTATCGCTCCTGATCCTACCGAGACTCGGTATGCACAGGATGGACAGCTACGTTGTCAGACGAATCCATGAGCATTGGAAACTCGATCCCCACCCTCGCGTAGCACGATTTCTCTCGCATCAGCGCACCCCGAATCGTCCCGGCTCGTTCAGAGATTGGGAAGATGGGCTCGCCGCACAATGAGTCGACACCGACGCTACTAATGCGACCGTATCCGGCCCGGATTTCTGGTACCGTTCGGCCCACATGACAGCCACGACCACGGGGTATCCGGCGCCGGCACGACGGGGCGATCGGCGGGAGGCAGCGACGGCGTGATCCGGTACATCCTTCAGCGGCTGGTAGGGCTGGTCTTCGTCCTCTTCGCCGTCTCCGTCATCACCTTCGGCCTGATGCGCTCGGTCCCCGGTGGGCCGTTCGACCTCGGCGAGCAGCCGGTCTCGGCGGCGACGCAGGCAGCGCTGGAGGCCAAATACGGCCTCGACGGCCCGGTCTGGCTCCAGTACGTCCGCTACATGGGCAACGCCCTGCGGGGCGATTTCGGCGTGCCCTTCCAGGCGCCGAACCTGACGGTGCTCGAACTGATCGGCGACGCCTGGCCGGTGACCCTGGCGATCGGCGCCCCGACGATCCTGATCTCCTACCTCCTCGGGACGTTCCTCGGGGTGACGGCGGCCGTCCGGCAGAACACCTGGCTGGACTACGTCGTCTCGTTCGGGGCGACACTGGGGCTGGTCCTGCCCTCGTTCGTGATCGCGATCTGGCTGATCCTGATCTTCTCCGTCAACCTGCACTGGCTGCCGGCCGGCGGCTGGACGGGCGATTTCGGTCGCCCGCAGGAGTACATCCTGCCGGTGATCGCCTACGCGCTCACCCCGACGGCGTTGGTGGCGCGCTACACCCGGGCCTCGCTCGTGGAGACGCTCCGCGCGGATTACGTCCGGACGGCCCGGTCCAAGGGACTGGCCGAGCGGTTCGTCCTGCTGCGCCACGCCGGCCGCAACGCGCTGATCCCCTGCGTGACCGTCCTGCTGCCGGAGATCCCGAACATCCTGACCGGCAGCATCTTCATCGAGGCCGCCTTCCGCATCCCCGGCCTGGGCCGCTTCTTCGTGACCAGCACCTTCACCCGCGACTACCCGATGATCATGGCGCTGGTGCTGCTGATCGCGACCCTCTGGGGCCTCACCTACCTGATCACCGATCTGCTCTACACCTTCCTCGATCCCCGGATCCGGCTCACGGGGCGTTGATACCGAGCGACGCCTGCGACCGGCCACGCGGACCCGTCCGGGCCAGCACCATCACGCGGGAGCACCGACCATGACGTCCTCGACGCCAGCCAAGGCGAGCCTGACCGACGCCAGCCCGATCCCCAGCGCCCGGGCGACCCCGGCGGCGCGGTCGAACCTGTCGATGGCGACCCGCCGGTTCGTCCAGCACAAGCTCGCCGTCGCCGGGCTGCTGCTGGTGATCGTGCTCGCCGTCGCCGGGTTCGGGGCGCCGCTCCTGGCGCCGACCGGCTACGCCGAGAGCAACATCCTCGACAGCAACCTCAAGCCCAGCTCGGAGTACTGGTTCGGGACCGACGCCATCGGCCGGGACTACCTCAGCCGGATCATGTACGGCATCCGGACCTCGTTCACGGTCGCCTTCGCCGCCGTCACCGTCGCCTGCCTGATCGGGATCCCGCTCGGGCTGATCTCCGGGCTGCGCGGCGGGATCGCCGACTTCGCGATCCAGCGGCTGACCGAGATCATCACGGCCTTCCCCGGCATCCTGTTCGCGATCTTCCTGCTCACGATCCGGGGCAGCGGCCAGTCCAATGTCATCCTCGTGATCGGCCTGACGAGCTGGATCACGATCTGCCGGCTGACCCGGGCCCAGATCCTGACACTGCGGGAGCAGGAGTACGTCACCGCCGCCCGGGCGCTCGGCGCGACGGAGCGCTCGATCGCCGTCAAGCACGTCCTGCCGAACGCGCTGGCGCCGCTGATCGTCGCCATCACGCTGGCCGTCCCGACCGCGATCTTCGCCGAGGCCGGCCTGAGCTTCCTCGGCATCGGGATCAACGAACCGACCCCGAGCCTCGGCAAGATGGTGGCCGACAGCGCCCAGTTCATCCAGTTGAACTGGCACCTCGGCCTGTTCCCGACGCTGGCGATCGCCCTGGCGATGCTGGGCTTCACCTTCTTCGGCGACGGCCTCCGCGACGCCCTCGACCCCCGGCAGGGGTAGCGGCACGAGGTCCGCAGGGGCGGGCTCCCCCTGTGACCGTCTGGTCCGTCCCGTCGGGGTGATGCCTCCCATGACCGGAGCGGGCAGGCGCCCGGACCAGCAGCAGCCCCTCTCCACCGCGGGTAGGGAGGGCTCCCGAGCGCCGAGAACCATCCTCTGGCACAGCAACGGGGATCACCACGGATCTGCCGGCCGAGGATGTATGCAACGCGTGCGTCCCGCCGACGTTGCCGCCGCCGCCGGGGATCGCCTATCCTGTTGCCATCAAGGGGCGCCCCGTCTTCGGTCGCGCCGGGCCGTCCGCACGGGTTCTGGCTGCGTTCGTTCGCGCTTCGTCGCTTCCCCACCGGGCTCCGGCCGCCCGGCCGCAATCCCCGCCAGGTTCGAGCCGGAGGGCTATCATGGCGAAACCCGCGCCTGATCGTCGCTTCGATGATTCCCCGTTCAGCGGGATGCCCAGCCGGCGGATCGATCGCCGACCCACCGAACCGACCGGGGATCGCCCCACGCCTGAGGCCACCCCCGGCAATGGGCCGTTCTCCCCGGCACCGCCCCGGCGGCGGGTGGGTCAGCCGCGACCGGACGACGCCGGTACCCGGAGCCGCCCCAGCGCCTCCGAACGCTTCGACCGGCCTGTGCCGCCTCCGCCGCCTCCCCGGCGCGGGCGCCTACCGGGCGACGGCTATGGCGATACCCACGCCGACCTGCGCTGGGACACCGACCGCCGGCTCCGCCCCGCCTACCGCGAGGGGCGTGACTACCTCGCACCGCGCGATGCCCCCCGAGACCGCGACGGCGCCGACGAGCGCCCCTTCCGGGACCGGCTCGGACAGGGGGACCGCCCACCCGGCCGCCGGGACCTGTTCGCCGATCCCCTCCGCGCGGGATCGCCCCGGCGCGAGCGCGCCGACGGGCGTCGTGGAGCCGATGACCGGTCACGCCCCGATGACCTCCCGAACCCATCGTCCCGGCCAACGCGCCGGACCGGCCGGCCGGTCCTCGCAGGGGACGGCCAGGACGATGGGTTCGGCGGTGCGCGGCCCGTCGGAACCCGGCTGGTCCCGACGGGAGCCAGTGGGCCGGGCGGGCGGATGCTCGCCATCGCCGGCGTGCTGTTCCTGGCGATCTCCGTGATCGTCGCCAGCGTAGGTAGCATGTTGAATGGCGGGGACAACGGTTCGGCCGCGAGCGGGACCGAGATCGCGGCCGCGAATGCCACCGACGCCCATGACGACGGCGTCGGCGCGTCCCTGGACGGGACCGCCGACGCCGACGAGCCCCTCGTCCGGTTCGAGGACCAGCCGCTGCCCACTTCCACCCTGCCGCCGGCCGGGCAGCAGGAGCCGGGCTACGCCGGGCCGTGGCTGGACGGTGTCCAGACGGTCTGCATCGATCCGGGCCACGGCGGCTCCGACCGCGGCCGGACCTTCGCCGGCGACGGGGACATCCCACCGCTGGAGGAGGCCGTCTTCGTGCTCGAGCAGGCGAAGGCGCTGCAGGCCAAGCTGCGGGCCGAGGGCTACGTCGTCGTGATGACCCGGACCGAGGACGTTGACGTCAACGCCGACGGCGCCGACGTCAACGCCGACGGCAAGACGATCGCCGACTCCGAGCGGGACGGGACCTACGACGAGATCCAGGCCCGGATCGATGTCTGCAACCGGTCCAACGCCGACCTGCTGATCTCGGTCCACCTCAACGGGTTCGACACCGGCAAGCCCTCCGGCTACGAGAGCTGGTACACGGCCGACCGCCCCTTCGGCACCCAGAGCGGCGTCCTGGCTCAGCTCGGTGTGGAATCGCTCGGCAAGCGGATGGCGGCGGAGGGGTACACGCCAGAGAACCGCGGGGCGAAGGACGACGGCACCTACTCCGTCGACGACTCCGACCCGACCCTCGCCCACAACATGCTGCTGACGGGCCCGGCGATCCCCGGAGCGTTGACGCCCAGCCAGATGCCGGGGGTGATCATGGAGAGCCTGTTCATCACCAATCTCGACGACATCGCCTTCCTGCGCTCGGCCAACGCCCCTGACCTGATCGCCGACGCCTTCGTCGACGCGATCGACGGCTACTTCTCCCGGTTCGCCTACTGATCCCGGTACGCGGCGTCGGCGCGTGATCGACCGCACAGGACAGCGCTCGCCGGCGCTGGAGAGCGCGTGTCGCAGTCTCCAGCTTTGGGTTTCACGTTCTTGCGTCGAATGAACCGATTCCCGAAAGAATCACACCCAATCCAGGCACGACATACGTCCTTCGGAAGCCCAGATACTCCAACCGATGGAGTTCCGGAAAGTGCTATCGCCAGGTGACAGTCAGCTCGTCTTAGAGATGGCACCCATCGTGCCTTGTCGCTGACGCTACCGTCTGCGGGTGCAGATGGACGGATGATTCGACTGACAGGACGAGGTGAGCACAGATGTCCCAGGAATGGACGGTCCAGCCGGGAACGGCAGTCTACGGTTCGGATGACAAGCAGGTCGGCAAGGTCGACGACATCCAGGACGGCTATCTCGTCCTCCACAAGGGGTTCTTCTTCCCGAAGGACCACTACATCCCCTTCTCGGCGATCGCCAGCCACACCGAGGATCGGATCAACCTGAACGTCACCGCCGACGAGGCGACCAACCGGGACTGGGATACGGTCCCGACCGGAACGACAGCGACCACGACGACCGGCTACGCGTCCAGCAGCGTCGATACCACCCCGCTGTCCGGCACGACGACGGGCTACGACACGACCGTCGTGTCGGGCACGACGGACACCTACGACACCACGGCGACGACCGCTCGCTCGGCCGAGCTGGACCGCGATGAGCGGATCAGCGTCCCGGTCATCGAGGAAGAGCTGTCCGCCACCAAGCGCGGCGTCGAGCGCGGCGCCGTCCGCGTCGAGACCAACGTCACCGAGCGTGAGGAGAGCCTCAGCGTCCCGGTCACCGAGGAGCGCGTCCACGTCGAGCGCCGCGTGGTCGACCGCCCGGCCGACGCCACCGACATCTCCGCCCAGGGCGGGGTGATCGACGTGCCGGTCTACGGTGAAGAGGTCGACATGCAGAAGCGGGCGCGCGTCGTCGAGGAGGTCGAGATCTCCAAGGACGCCGTGCAGGAGACCCGGCAGGTCTCGGGCACGGTCCGGCGCGAGGACGTCGAGGTCATCGACGGTACCGTCACGACCGACGTCACGACGACCGGCACGTCCACGACCTCCACTGACGCAACGCGTCGCGATCGGTAGTCGAGCAGACGCCGGACCAGGGGCAAGGGAACGGGAGGCCGAATCGGATCGGCCTCCCGCTGTCTGCCCGAACGAGAAGAGATCATCACCATGACGACTCCCTACACCACCACCGCGGCCGAGCACGTCACCGCTCCCCTTCATCGCGAAGTGACCCATCACGCCGCGACGGCCCCCGACAACGACACCATCGCCGCGAAGAACCGGGTCCAGTGGGGACCGATCATCGCCGGCGTCCTCACGGCCTTCGCGACGCTGCTGATCCTGAGCCTCCTCGGGGTCGCCATCGGGTCTTCAGCCCTCGAGCCGCGTGACATCGGCCAGTCGCTCGGGACCGGTGCCGCGATCTACGGCGCCATCAGCGCCATCATCGCCTTCCTGGTCGGGGGCTACATCGCCGCCAAGACCGCGGCGGTCGGCGGCATCGGCAGCGGCATGATCAACGGCTTCCTGGTCGGGGCGGCGATCCTCGCTCTCATCCTGGTGCTGGCCGGCTCCGGACTCAGCTCCATCCTCGGTTCGATCGGCACCAACCTCACGGACGTGACGAACGTCGCCAATGACGTCAGCGCCGATCCCGCTGCCCAGCAGACGGCCTTCGACTCGGTCAAGGACAGCAGCTGGGGCACGCTGATCGGGATCGTCCTGGCGCTCGCCGCCGCGACCATCGGCGGGATCATCGGCCACAACAACCGCCGCGACCTCGTCGCGACCGCCTAACCGTCGGAACGGGCCGCACCTCACCGGGTGCGGCCCGTTCGGGCGTTCCCCGTTCCCGATCTCGCATGAGAGGACACGACCGTGCTTCAGCGGATCATCGACTTCGTCAAGGGGCTGCTGGGTCGCACCAGCTCATCGGACGCACGATCCAAGGCCGGCGCACTGGGCGGCCTCCGCGGTCGCTCCGGCTCGTCGCCCAGCGGACGCTCGAAGAGCCGACGATGAGCCGCCCCGTCATGAGCGACCCTGCCAGTGAGTGGCAGGTCCGGCGCGGCACGGACGTGCTGGACAGAGCGGGCACGCACATCGGCCGCGTCGACGATGTCCGGGGGGGATACCTGGTCCTGCGGCGGGGTCGTTTCTTCGTCTCCGACTCCTACATCCCGTTCGCGGCGATCGGCTCCCACGATGAGCAGACCATCCATCTCAACGTCGTCGCCGACGACGAGGCGCTGGAGATCTGGCACCGGCAGCCGGCATCCCTGCTCGAACGACAGGAAGCGACCTCGGCCGAGCACATCGTCCTGGATGCGGAGGCTCAGCTGGAACAGTTGACCGACGAGGAGGGCAACGTCCGTCTGCCGATCCGCCGGGAGAACCTGGTGGCGAGGCCGCGGGACGTGACCCGCGGCGTCGTGCGGATCGAGACCCACCTCTTCTCGAACGGGTCCACGGAACAGGCTCCCGGCAGTCCCAGTCAGGTCCACATCCAGCGCCACGTCGTCGGCACGACGGCCGCCGGTGACGACATCGTCCTGGTCGGCGGCACGTTCGAGATCCCCTTCTTCGGCCAGGATATCGATGTCGAGCGCCAGGTCCGCGTCACCGAAGAGATCGTGGTCGCCCGTGACGCGGTCGAGACCGTCCGGCGGGTCAGCGGAACCGTCCGGACCTCGGATGTGACCGTCGAGCAGGTCGACATCGACGAGCATCATCGTGCCGAGGCCGAGCCACGTTCGCAGATACGGTAACGCGCAGGGGTTCCTGGGCGGACGAATTTTGGGGTGGTCTCTTCACGGGCAAGGGACCCTCTTCAGGCCGGGAGGCCGCATATGTCCAGATCGCGATCGAAGGCGAAGGCCAGGCAGGACCACGACGAGTGGGTCATCCAGCCGGGGACGGAGGTCTTCGACATTACCGGCAAGAAGATCGGCGGCGTGACGGATATCCAGGGCAGTGACCTGATCGTCCACAAGGGCGGGCTCTTCCCGAAGGACGTTCGCATCCCGGTCTCCGCCGTCGCCACCCACACCGACGACCGCATCGACCTCTCCGTGTCGGCCGACGAGGCCTCCGGTTTCGATGGGAGTCGGTCGGTCGATGAGATGACCGCCCTCTCCGCCGCGGATGAGCAGCGGGGGGTCGGGGAGAGCGACCGGACGACGCGGCGAACCGCGACCGGACGGAGCGCCACCGATGTGGAGACGACCGAAGTCATGCGGGTGCCCGTCATCGAGGAGCAACTCGACCCGTCGCGGCATCAGGTCGAGCGCGGCCAGGTCCGTCTCGAGACCCATGTCACCGAGCACGAAGAGACGATCGACGTCCCGGTGACGGAGGAGCGCGTTCACATCCAGCGCGTCGCCGTCGACCGGCTCGCGACGGCGGCCGACCTCGCCGTCGACAGCCGCACCCTCAACGTCGCGGTCTACGGTGAGGAGGTCGATCTCGGGACGCGCGCCCGGGTGATCGAGGAGATCGTGATCTCGAAGGACGCGGTCCAGGAGATCCGCGAGGTGAGCGGGACCGTCCGCCGCGAGGACGTCGAAGTCGTGGACAACACGCTGACACGAGACCAGATGGCGACCACGTCAACTGGCCGCAGCGACGTGACGACCGACCCGTCGACCGGAGTCGGCAAGACGATATCGAGCTGACGGAGCGTGCCCATGGCACGACTCCGGCTTCATCCATAGCCAGGCGTCTCGTGGACGTGGCGTGGTGCCACGAGCGAGGCCTTGAACCTCAACAGGAGCACTCAACGATGGACATGCTTGGCAAGTTGTTCGGCGGCGGCGATGACGACAACGATCACAAGGCGAACGCCCAGGACTTCATCTCCCGGTATCAGCAGGGCCCGATCGACCAGGGGTACTCGGACGAGGAAGCGATCCAGCACTACCAGAACGTCGCCCAGCACGCCGATCCGGCAACCATGCAGCGGGCGTCGGAGCAGGCGTTCTCCAACATGTCCCCCGATCAGCGCTTGCAGATGGCCCAGTTGCTCCAGCAGCAGCACGGTGGTCAGGGCACGGTCAGCAATGACCCGCGCCAGATGGCCGGCATGGTGTCGCAGCTGCATCAGCAGAACCCCGGTGGTCTCGCCTCCCTGCTGGGCGGCGGGAACAGCGGTGGCGGCGGCCTCGGCGGCGGCCTCGGTGGCCTGCTCGGCGGCGGCAACAGCGGCGGGGGCGCCCTCGGTGGCCTGCTCGGCGGCGGCGGCAACAGCGGCGGCGGTGGCGGCTTCCCCGGCGGGACGCTCGGCAAGGTCGCGCTGGGCGGGATCGCGGCCTACGCCATGAAGGAGATCATGGGCGGCGGCAACGATAACGACAACAAGCAGAAGCGCTCGGTCTAGCCGATGAACGGGGGAACGGTGATGAGGAAGTGGGCACTGCTGGCCGCGGTGGCGGTCGTTCTGGCGGGGACGCTCTTCGCCTACGCCGTTCCCCGTGGTTCCAGCGCCGCGCAGAACTGTCAGGACTGGAGCAACCAGACCCTGGACCGGATCGAGGTCGGTCGTCAGTTGCTGTACCCGTATGAGCGGCAGACGCAGACGACCGGCTCGGTCCAGGGTGACGCTCAGGCGCTCGCCAACGTCGCCCAGGAGCAGGCGAACAGCAACCCGCCCGACGGAGCCGACAACCTGAATGGCGACCTCGTCGAGGCGTTCTCGGCCGGCGCCAACGCCCTCTACGGTGGCGCGTCGGCGGACGCCCAGATCGCCCTCGCGAAAGGGGTGATCTACAACGCCGACCTCCGGGTCAACTACCTGCTGGACGGCTGTTGAGGCGGATGACGGGTTGGCCGATGGTCGTCGACCGCTCCATCCGGGACCTGATCGCGAGTGACGGTCTCGTCTGGGCGGCGGCGCTGGCCTTCTACACCCTGCTCTCGTTCTTCCCGCTGGTCATCGTGGTCATCATCCTCGCGTCCTACCTGACGGATCCTGCCTGGGTCACCGAGCGCATCGTCAGCGGCGTCAACGAATTCGTCCCGGCCGAGCAGATCGACCCCACCGCCCTGCTGGACGGCGCGCAGCGAGAGCGTCAACGGCTCGGCATCATCGCCGTCCTCCTGGTCCTCGTGGCCGGTCGGCGCGTGCTCGGGACCCTGGTTCTGGCCATGGACCGGATGTCCGACGTCGACCGGCGCGACGATTCCTTCCGGCGCAGGACCGCGATCGAGGCGCTCCTCGTGCTGGGCGTAGCCGGGGTCGCGGCCCTGGCGCTCTTGACGCGCCCCGCGATCGCGATCACCGAACGCGCCCTCGGCCTCGTGTCGGCGGACGACACCCCGGTCACGGTCGCCGTCATCGAGATCAGCCAGGTCCTGCTGATCTTCGGCGTGTTGACCCTGCTCTACGCGGTCGTCCCGCACGGCCAGCGGATGTGGCGCGCGGTCATGATCGCGGCTGGCTGTATGACCGCCCTGTTCCTCGTCACCAGAGCCGCCTTCACCGCCCTCGTCGACCTGCTCTGGCAGTCCCTCTCGACCCTCTACGGACCCTTCGCCACCGCGGCATTCCTGCTGACATGGGTCTACTGGGTGGCCCTGATCGTGCTCCTCGGGGCATCGCTGTCGTCGCACATCAAGGTCATGAGCCTTGAGGGCGCGAGCGTTCAGGAGACCGAGCAGCGCCATGTTGCTCGAACGACGAATCCGGGCTCCGACACGCTGGCCGAAGCATCCGACTGACCCTCCCTGCCGGTGTCCCCCCATCGCCTATCCGACTCCGGGCAGCGCCATGCCATGCCCCGGGATCATCCCACACGGCGATGGGCGCCAGATCCCTGCTGGTCCCAATCACTCGATCATCGATCCGAGGAGACATCGGTGTTGGTTGCGCTTCCTCTGCTTGCCTTCGGGATGTTCTGGCTGTGCGCCTTCCTGCGCACCGGTCGGTCCCACCGCGACTGGCGCCACACCTTCCTGGTCGCATCCCTCGCCTGGGGCGTCGTCACGACGGCGATCATGGAGGGCCTCAGTCTGGGGTCGGCCCTGACGCAGTCAGCGGTCGGGGCGATCTGGGTCGTCGTCATACTGGCGGCGGCGGCGGCCACGCCCTGGCGGGTCAGCCGTCCCACCGTCGGCATCGTGGCGACTCCGGCCCCCTGGCGGGTCGAGTGGCCGGCGATCAGCCGTGTGCGCATCGCGGCCGTCGGGTGGCCACCGGAGTGGGGCCTGCTCGGCAGCCTCGGCATCGTCCTCGCCATCGCCGGTCTCGTGGCGTGGTCCGGCGGGATCAGCACCAACGACGTGCTCGACTACCACCTGCCGCGCGTGATGCACTGGATCCAGAACGGCGGCGTCGGCTTCTATCCCACCGCGGTCTCCCGGCAACTCAACCTCAACCCGTGGGCCGAGTACGCCATTACCCAGTTCATGATCCTCGGCGGAAGCGACGCCTGGGCCAACCTGATCCAGTGGTTCGCCTTCCTCGGCAGCGCGATCGGGGTCAGCCTCGTCGCGCGGGAACTCGGCGCCAGCGGGCGCGGCCAGGTCTTCGCGGCGGTCTTCGCGGCGACGATCCCGATGGCGGTCCTGCAGGGCTCGACCGCCCAGAACGATCTGGCCGAGGCCTACTGGGTCGTGGTCCTCACCTACTGGGTCGTCCGCGTCCGCAACGCCGCGTCCGGATCGCTGCCGGTGCGCATCCACCTCATCCCGACCGGGCTGGGCCTGGGGACGGCGCTCGGGCTGGCGATCCTGACCAAGACGACGGGGTACGTCTTCGCCCTGCCATTCCTGGTCTGGCTGGTGCCGATCGCCCTGCGCCGGTTCCGCTGGCGAACCATCCCGCTCGGCATCGTCGCCGGTGGGATGGCCCTGGCGCTGAACCTCGGTCACCTCGCCCGCAACAACGCGCTCTACGGCTCGCCGATGGGCCCGGGACAGGAGAGCCCGCCGGGAGAGGACTGGGGCAAGTACACCAACGCGGTCTTCTCGCTCCAGACCCTGTTCTCCAACACGGTCCGCTACCTCGCGCTGAACGTCGGGCTCCCGGACCGGGCCAGCGAGCAGACGACGGTCATCGCCGACTTCCTCGCCCGGTTCGGGATCGACGCGAGCGACCCCGGCACGACCTGGGCCGGCCAGCTGTTCAACATCGCGCCGCCGCACACCAACGAGGACGGCGCCGGCAACCTGCTCCACCTGGCCCTGATCGGCATCCTGCTGATCGCGATCCTGGTCGTGCCGGCGCTGCGCCGGGTGCCGGTCGTCCTCTTCGCGGCCTGTGCCGTCCTCGGTTTCCTGCTGTTCTCGCTGCTGCTGAAGTGGTCGCCGTGGAGCACCCGGCTCTACCTGACCAGCTTCGTGCTGTTCGCGCCGGTCGCCGGGCTGGCCTTCGGGATGATCCGCTGGCGATGGCTGCCCAGGATCGCCGCGACGGCCCTGCTGGTCGGGGCGATCCCCTTCCTGCTCTACGCCCAGCACCGCCCGGTGATCGGCAATGACCTGTACGACCCGACCCAACGGACCGGGGCACTCGCCAGTGACTCCGCCGAGGACCAGCTGTTCGTCACCCGGCCCCAGCTCCAGGCCGACTTCAGGGCTGCGACGGCCGTCATCGAGACCACCGGGTGTAGCGATGTCGGACTCTGGCGGTTCGACGCGGCCGAATACCCGGTCTGGTCGCTTCTGGGTGCGGCACTCCTGGATCAGCCGGACATCGAGCACGTCGGCGTCATCAACGACACGGCGAGTCTCGCCAGGGAACAGCCATATGCGGACTTCGCGCCCTGCGTCGTGCTGTCCCTGAACCAGTTCAGCGGCAATGCCCCTTCAGCGACGATCGACGGGCGGGACTACGTCCGGGTCTGGGAATCGCCGTCGGCCTCCGTCTACCAGCCAGCCTGGTTCTTCGCCGCATCCGACGAGAACGTGACAGGTCGAGCTGCCCGATAGGCCATCGAGATGTGGAACGGTTTCTGCATCCCAGCATTGATCGGGCCCTGTGGCCCATCGGACGGTCCCATCGGCCGGGACCGTCCAGTCGTCTATCGCGCTCGTCTCATGATGCCCATCGGGATCATCGGCGGCGCGGCCCACTCCGGGAGGAGATCCCTTTGAAGACGCATCGCATCGGCGCCATCCTGTCCGCGCCACTTCTCGCCGCCGCCCTGCTCATGGGCGGGTCCGCTGCGGTCACGGCGCAGGACGCCACCCCGGCCGCCGGCTCCTCCACCGGCGGCAACTACC
>CAXTHM010000083.1:9388-15094 GCA_964244115.1 uncultured Thermomicrobiales bacterium | reverse complement strand
AACGATGGAGTTCCTTCAGGACCGCAACGACCTCATCCTCGGGCAGATCGCCAGCACCGGTCTGGAATCGGCGCAGGTTGAGATCGCGCGGGTCGTAGAAGAGGATGGCGTCGGCCGGACGGCCATCCCGGCCGGCCCGGCCGATCTCCTGGTAGTAGGCATCGAGCGATTCGCTGACACTGGCATGGATGACGAAACGGACATCGGGCTTGTCGATCCCCATGCCGAAGGCGATCGTCGCGACGATGACCTCATGGTCGCCGCCCATGTAGCCGTCCTGGATGGCTTCCCGCTCATCCGCTTTCAGACCGGCGTGGTAGGCGACGGCACTGATCGACCGTTCCTGGAGCGCCGCCGCCAGCTCCTCCGTCTCGCGACGGGTGGGGGCGTAGACGATGCCGGGCCGACCCAGCGCGTCGATGCGATCGAGAATGGCCTCACGTTTCGCCTCGTCGCCGTCGACCCGCTCGACCGACAGCCGGATGTTCGGCCGGTCGAAGCCGCTGACGATCACCGCCGGGTCGTCCATCCCGAGCCGCTCCACGATCTCGTGGCGCACCGGGGGCGCGGCGGTCGCGGTCAGGGCGCAGATCGTCGGGTGCCCGAGGCGCTCGATCACGCTCCCGAGGCGAAGGTAGTCCGGCCGGAAGTCGTGGCCCCACTCGCTGAGGCAGTGCGCCTCATCGATCACGACCAGCGCGATCTCGACCTCGGCGATCGCCGTGACGGTATCCGGGTTGGCGAACTGCTCCGGGGCGAGGAAGACGAACCGGACCTCGCCGCCCCGGATGTCGTCGAGCATCGCCGCCCGCTCGCGCTCGCTCAGCGACGAGTTGAGCGCGACGGCCCGACCGATCCGCCGCTCACCGATGGAGTCGACCTGATCCTGCTGGAGCGCGATCAGCGGCGACACGACCAGCGTGACGCCCTCGGTCAGCATCGCGGCGATCTGATAGATGGCCGACTTCCCGGCTCCCGTCGGCAGGACGGCCAGGGTGTCCGTCCCGGCGAGCAGGCTCCGGATCGCCTCCATCTGGCCGGGCCGGAACGTGTCGTATCCGAACGTGTCCTTCGCGAGTCCGGTGATCTTCGCCTTCGAGACGCGGGTGGGCCGTGAAGTGGTGGTGGTCATCATCTGTCCCGCCCGAGCCGACCAGCACTGGCCGGCACCGGGTTCTGCGTGCTGGCGTACTCACCCCCGACGGGGACGGGAATCCCGAAGCGGAAGGAGACGCGCTGAACGACACGACACGACAAGCCGCCAGCCGGGGCGCCGGCGACGTCTTCGCAGCGGACGGGGAGCGCTGGAGTGGGATCGCAGAGGCAGATGTCGTGCCGCGAACGGTCTCCGACGGCGCCCAAAAGATCAGCAAGCCGATGGTCGTCTGCCATCGGCTTGCTGGCTCCAGGCAATCGCCTCAAATGACCATAGTGGGGGCGAAGCTTTGGAGTCCGGCCACCGCAGCGGCCATCGTCTGTAGGGGCGAAGCTTGCGAGTCCGGCCGCCGCGGCGGCTATCGCCCCGCAGGGCGATAACGGTGCTGGCGACCGACGTTCATCGCAAACGATCGCGTCGGCCGGATGTCCCCTGACGGTACGGACAAGGCACGCTCTGTCCGGACGATTCGGCCGCGGCACTACTGCGCGCCAACGCATGTCAATGTTGTACCAATCCGACGCTGTCTGCCACTCAGGCGAGCCGGGGCAGCGAGTCGAGGTCGCCGCCGATGACGACCGTCGCCCCCGTCGCGAGGCTCGCGTCCGTCGCGGCGCCGACGATCGCGGCGGCCATGTCCTCGGTCGTCGGCAGGGCGCCGGCCCGGTCCTTGGCCTCGGCCGTCATACCCGGCATCGCCCGCTCCAGCAGCTTCGGGGTGATCGTACCCTCGATCAGGTCGCCGGTGATGACGGCGAGCCGGACATTCCGGCCGCTGAGTTCGTCGAGCCGGGCCCGGAGGGCCTGCTCGCCGGCGTGCTTGCTGCTCGCCACCGGGTCGTAGGCCGGAAGCTGGACGACCTCGCCGTAGAGATGGGCCCAGTGGCTGGTCACGAAGACGACGGTGCCTCCGCCCGGCGCCCGGGCCAGCATCGGCAGGACGGCGTCGAGGGTGGCGATCTGCGCGTCCCGGTTGATCGTCATCGGGTAGTCCGGGTTGGCGGCGACGATCTCCCGCTCCAGCCCACCGGACGCATTGAGGACGAGCAGGTCCAGCCGCCCGGCCCAGCCGCCGACCGCCTCGGCCAGTGCCGACCGGTCGGCCGCGACGGTCATGTCGCCACCGATGGCGAGCCCCTGTCCGCCGGCCGCGACGACCCTGGCGACGACCTCCTCCGCCCGGGCGGCCTTGTTGCGGTACGTCACCGCGACGTCGTAGCCGCGCCGCGCGAGCTGGACCGCCGTCGAGGCGCCGACTCCGCGGGAGCCGCCGGTCACGAGGGCCACGGGCCGCTGCCCAACGGGACTGGTCATCTGCCTTCTCCTGCCTGTCAGTGCGCCATTCGATCGCGCACCGTCGTTCGTCGGTAAACGCCGAATTGTCGCACGCCAGCCCCGGCGACCCAACCCATGACCGACGCCGATCAGTCGGCGACGGCATTCGACGATTCGGGCGGTTCCCGACCGGGCGCGTCCTCCATCTCGTCGCGGACCGCTGTCGAGGCGAACCGTCGCCAGGCGTAGATCGCCGCGGCGATGCTCGTCAGGCCGGTGAACGAGAGCAGACCATCCAGCGCACCGAACTCGATCCCGAGCAGCCGGACCGAGAACGACTCGCCGAGGAGCCCGTAGATGACGCCGCCGGCAAGGACGCCGACGAGGGTCGCGACGTTGATCAGCGGGTTCAACGTGCCGCCGACCCGGCCGAGGTAGGCCGTGGGCGTCACGAGCAGCATGATCGGCGAGATCGCGATATTGACGGCCGGGAAGACCAGACCGAACAGGAAGATCAGCGCGAGACCGGCGGGCACGTCGGTGAACTGGGCGTAGACAAGCATCTCGAGGCCGAGCAGGGCCATCCCGGCGCAGAACATCGCCGGCATCCCGAATCGCGACGCGAGAACGCTGAAGGCGATCGCGCCGATCAGGGTCCCCGCCCCTTGCGCCGTGCCGAACCGGCCGTAGATCTCGGCCGAGCCGCCGAGGTTGAAGATTACGAAGAAGGGATCGACCGCGTTCAGCACGCCGAAACCGGCCAGTGCGATCACCAGGCAGACGGCGGTCATCGTCAGGGTCGGTGATCGGCCGAACATCCGCAGCCCGGCGAGCAGGTCGATCCAGACCGAGACAGCTCCTGCCCGAAATACGACACCGCCAACCGGATTAGGCAGATCGGCGGTGACTCGGAAGATACCTGATCATTTCAGGGCGGCACGCATTCGAGGCCATTGTGCTGGTCCCATCCCCGGCACACATCGGTCGATCGACGTACGTGAGTGTCGTCGTCCCCGCAGTCCCCTGCGGTACCATGCGCCCGAATGTGAAGGGATCAGCCGACGCCGGGAGCTTCAGAGCGGTGTCGTTCACCGATCATCAAGCCAAGTAATCGCCTCGCCTATGAACTCACCAGGCGCCACGGAGCCGGTGATGCCGGTCGGCCGACCGGTGCGCTGGCCGACGCCCAGGTCGACCTCAACCCGCACCAGATCGACACTACCCTGTTCGCCTTCCGGGTCTACCGGCTCGGACCGATCGAGGCGCTCGGCGCTGATGATCCCCGGCATCGTCTACGAGCGCATGGCCGACGACCAGTGGGAACTCACCCGGATGCGGAGCGAGGGCAAGGCCGGCCTGGACCGCTACCTGAGCAACCTCTACGAGGTCGCCAACCCGGCGAAGTCGCCCTACCGCTTCGTCGAGTACGACTCCCGGGTCGAGGAGCAGTTCGCCCGCGCGCTGGACCACAACGACGACGTGCGGTTCTTCGTCGAGCTGCCAGACTGGTTCACGGTCGACACGCCGATCGGGACGTACAACCCCGACTGGGCGATCATGCTTCGCGACGGCGACCGTCTCTACCTCGTCCAGGAGACCAAGGGAAGCCTACTCTCGGAGGACCGCCGCCCGGCCGAGAACGACAAGATCGCCTGCGCGAAGAAGCACTTCACCGCCATCGATGTTGAGTACGGCGTCATCACCGATCTGCACCAGACGCTCAGCCGCATCGGGAGCGGACCGCGGTAAGGCTATTCGCAGACGACCGCCGGCCGCCGCGGCGCCTTGTACGACACCCGCAACGCCTCGGGGATGCTGTCGCTGACCGGGTCGCCCACCTCGACGCCGACCGGCCCGTCCCCCGCCATGACGATCAGCCGGTCGCCGTCCCGCCCGACGACCTCGCCGGGCTGCACTCCGAACCGGATGTACGGGGCATCGGCCTCGGCGACGGGTGCGACCGCGGCGACCAGCCGGGCGTGCTGCTCGATTGCCGCCCGGGCGCGGGTCTCGACCAGGTTCAGGGCGATCGCCTGCCGTCGGAGGGTATCGCCCGACAGGCGCCAGTCCAGCCAGTACTCCTCGGGGCCGAAGCCGGCGGCGTAGGTCGCGGCCGCGTCGTCCTGCTCCTCGCCCCGCTCGCCCCGCGCCGCCCGCCCGACGCCCTCGTCCAGCGCGGCGATGATCAGGCGGTCGTAGAGTTCCCGCACCGACTCCAGCGTCGGCGCGTCCGGCAGCGCCGCCTCCTGCACGCTGAGGATCGCCCCAGCGTCGAACTCCGGCGCCATCCGGTGCAGCGCGGCGCCGATCGTCCGGTCGCCCTCGTAGATCATCCGGTGCGGGTTCGGGCCACGGAACCGGGGCAACGGCGCCGGGTGGAGGTTGACGGCCCCGAGCGGGGCGACGTCGAGCAGCGCGTCCGGCAGCCGGTACGGGAAGGTGTACGACAGCAGCAGGTCCGGCTTCGCGGCGGCGATGATCGGCGTTGCCGTCCGGAACCGGGTCGTGACCAGGATCTCCTGCCGGGCCGGGGCGGCCGCGACGATCTGCTGGTAGCCCAGGTACGTCCGTGGTCCGGGGCCGGGGGTCGTCACCAGCAGAACGATCTCGTGACCGTGGTCGGCGACCCACTCCCGCACCAGCCGGTACGCCTCGGGCTCGACGTGGAACGCCGCGATCCGGAGCCCGCCCGGGCCCTTGTCATCGTTCGAATCGGTCAACGCCCCGTACCTCGAATCCGCCCGTGAGAGACACCCAGAATGTCGACCATGGTGACGCAAACCGTGCTCCGCGACAAGGCCGGGCATGCTCGGCGGCCGTCTCGCAGTTCGGGTTCCGACAGGCAAAGGATCGGGACTCGGACGATGGTGTGACTGTCCCCCTGCCCACGGTGAGTCATTCGTTCCCGGACACAGTGCCCTCGACCCCGTCACATGACGCCCCGAAGGGCCTCACCCGTGAGCCCCGTCCCTTCAGGGCCGGGTCAAACGGCGTTGACGCGACCTACCCCAGCAGGTGCCGCTCGAAGAACGCGACCGTGTCACCGTACGCCTTCAACTCGTTGGACCGCTTCGTGAAGCCGTGGCCCTCGTCCTCATAGACGTCGTACGTCACGTCCACGCCGCGCTCCCGGAGCCGCTCGACGATCTGGTCGCTCTCCGGCTTGACGACGCGCGGGTCGTTGGCCCCCTGGATCACGAACAGCGGCGCCCGGATCTGGTCGACGTACGTGATCGGGGAGCGCGACATGAGGAAATCGACCTCCGTCTCCGGGT
>CAXTHM010000083.1:0-9378 GCA_964244115.1 uncultured Thermomicrobiales bacterium | reverse complement strand
CGGCCTTCGCGAAGGTGACGAGGTTGGACGGCCCGACGATGTCCACCGCCGCCGCCCAGTACTCCGGCAGCCGGCTGACGCAACTCAGCGTCGCGAAGCCGCCGAACGAGCCGCCATAGACGCCCAGTCGGTCGCCGTCGACCCAATCCAGCCCCCGCAGGTACTCGGCCGCCGCCCGGAAATCCTCCAGCTCGGCGCCGCCCCAGTCGCGGTGGATCAGCTTCTGGTACGCCTTGCCGTAGCCCGTACTGCCCCGGACGTTGGGCGCCAGGACGCCGATCCCGCGGCTGAGCAGGTACTGGTACAGGCCGACGCCGTAACTGGCCCGCTCCTGCGCCTCGGGTCCGCCGTGGATGCTCACTACGACCGGGAACGGGCCGGGCCCTGACGGCTGGTAGAGCCAGGCCGGGACGTGCAGGCCGTCATGCGTCCTGAACCGGATCAGCTCCGGCCGGATCATCGTCGCCGGGTCGATACCACCCAGCATGCTCTCCGTGAGCTGGGTCAGCGTTCCCCTGGCGAGGTCGAGCGTGAAGACCTCCGGGGCGCTGTCCGGGCGACTGAGCAGGAACGCCAGCACCGGGGCGTCGGCGGCACCGACGAGGGTCCCGATCACCCCGGCGGGGATATCGGGAAGTGCCACCGCCGTGGCGGCGGTCAGTGGTCCGGTCGGGGCGCCGCCCTGTCCGAGATCGTGGACCGCCAGGCGGCTGACGCCGTCCTCGTTCACGACGATCGCGAGATATCGCCCGCCAGCGGCGGTCGCGACGATCTCGACGTCCCAGTCCGGCGTCGCCACCGGCCGGCGCTCACCGGTCCGGGCATCGAGGAACGCCAGCCCGGTGACGTCGCGGCCCTCGTCGGTGAGGACGAAGAAGCCCGAGCTATCCGCGGCCCACGGCCCGGCGATGAAGACGACCTCCCCCTCGTGGGGCGTCAGGATCTGGCTCGATCCCGTCGCGAGGTCGATCACCCCGGCGTTCATGTCCATGTTGGAGAAGACCTGGGCGTAGGCGATCCTCGTCCCGTCCGGCGACCAGCTCAGCCCCTCGTTGAGGTGCCCGTCGGCCAGCGGCCGGCCGGATTCCGCCCCGTGCAGATCGCGGATCACGACGTCCTGATCGGTCGCCACCCGGTCGTTGGCGGAGATCAGGATGTCGTTCCCCGACGGTGAGAACGGCGACTCGGCGAGTCCCGCCTGCACGTCCGCCCGGCCAAAGAGTTCGACAGGCACCCCGCCGCTGATCGGCAACCGGTAGATCCGGGTGAACTCGTCCCCGGCCCGGTCGGCCGCGAAGACGAGCGTCTGGCCATCCGGCGAGCAGGCGACCATCCGGACCGTCTGGTCGTCGAACAGCGTCAGTTGACGGGCGTAGCCACCGGTCGTCGGTTGACGCCAGAGGTTGAACTGCCCGGAGACATTGGTCGAGTAGACGACCTCGGCGCCGTCCGGCGTCAGCGCCAGCGTCGGCTGGTAGCGCCGCGTCGCCGCGTACTGGCTGAACGGCGCCGGGGCCCCCTCCTGGCCAGCCGTCGCCGTGGGTCGATCGGTATCGTGCGTGACCATGGTGTCGTCTCCCTGTCCATCTCTCCCGAGGCGTTGTCCGGTCCTGCGGCGCAGTCGACGGCGACTCGTCACCCTGCTGCGGAATGCGCAGCATACTGCTCGGCGGATAGACGGAGCGCCGGCTGCCCATCGCAGGCGCGATACCGTCTGACGGCAGGTGGGTTCGGAGTCAACCGGTTACGCCCGAGGGGGAAACCCCAGCCCCAGCCGGCGCAGCGACGCGTGGCGACCCTGCCCGATGACGAGGTGGTCCAGGACGTCAATGCCCAGTAGATTTCCGGCGGCGACGAGTTCGCGGGTCACGGCGACATCGGCGCCCGACGGCGTCGGGTCGCCGGACGGGTGGTTGTGGACGATGACCATCGCGACGGCGTTGTGCTTGATCGCCTCCCGGAACAGCTCGGCCGGCCGGACCGGGGCGCCGTTGACGCTGCCCTGGTAGACCGTCCGGATCGCGAGCACCTGATGCTTGGTGTCAAGGAGCACGATCCGGAGCTGCTCCTGCCCGAGCGCCGCCATCTCGACGCCGATCAGGTTGACGACGTCGTCCGGGGTGGTGATCCTGGGCCGCTGGTCCGGCGCCAGGGCGGCGATCCGTCCGGCCAGCTCGAAGGCCGACCGGAGTTTGGCCGCCTTGGCCGGGCCAATCCCGCGGATCGCGGCCAGCTCGACGATGTCCAGCCGAACGAGCCCGGCCAGACCGCCGTGGTCGTGCAGGATCCGCTGCGAGACCTCCAGCACCGACTCGCCCGGCAAACCCGTATTGAGTAACACCGCGAGCAGGTCGCCGTTGCTCAGCGACCCCGACCCGCGCAGCAGCATCCGCTCGCGGGGGCGCTCATCCGGCGCCATCTCCTTGACCCCGACCCGGTAGGCCGGCGGCGGATTGACCGGGGACTCCGGCAGCGTCAGGATCTCGATCGCGTCGTCGGCCACGACGCCGTCCCGAACGGTCGGCCGCGGGCGAGGGCCGCGTGGGCTCGGCTTCGGCGCCGGGTAGCGGTCCATGGGTCAGCGGCCCGCCTGCTCGACCGCCGGTCCGGTCTGCGCCTCGTCGGGGGTCTTCACGACGTAGACGATCCGGGCCAGTGGGGCGCCGATGAGATGTTCCTGGCCTCCGACGAGGAGGCGGAACGGCCCCTCGAACGGCAGGCGCTCGCGCAACTCCACCCGCTTGCCGGGGACCAACCCGAGCGTGCCGAGATAGCGAAGCTGCTCCGGGTCGCGGTCGGAGACCTGCTCGACCGTGGCGACCTCGCCGACGCCGAGGTCGCTCAGGCGGCGATTGGACAGGGCCGGCATCTTGCCCTCGGCCGTCGGGATCGGAGCGCCGTGCGGGTCGATCGTCGGGTGGCCGAGCGCCCGGTCGATGCTCTGCTCCAGCTTGTCCGAGAGCAGGTGCTCCAGCCGCTCGGCCTCCTCATGGACTTCGTCCCACGGGTAGCCCAGGGACTCCGCCAGGTAGACCTCGAGCAGGCGGTGGTGGCGCAGCACCTCGAGCGCCACCCGTTCGCCGGCCTGGGTCAGGACGACCCCGTGGTAGCGGGTGTGCTCGAGCATCGTGAGCTCGTCGAGCCGCTTGACCATGTTGGTCACCGACGGCCCGGAGATGCCGAGTTCGTCGGCCAGCCGCTGGGTCGTAACCGCGGCGCCATCGGTGCCGAGCCGGTAGACGGCCTTGAGGTAGTCCTCCATGGCCGGCGTGATCCGGGGACGCGCCTTGGCCGGCACGTCCGTCTCGATCCCGTGCGTCTGGCCGATCCTGTCCGATGACTCCATGGTGCCTCGCGTGGGCGCTGCGTTGCGGCCCAGACGTGGCCGAAGCGGTCTGACCGGGGCGGTTGCGTACCGGGTGATTATCGCATGCGCTCCCGCCCGAATGCCCACTCGTCGCGGCTCACGAGCGGAGATCGCCGCCGTCGGCGAAGAGGGTCCCGGAGGCGGTAACGGTCAGCGTCCCACCATCCCGCCGCTCGACATACCCGTCACGCAGGGCCAGATCGAGCGTCCGCCTGACGGTCGAGGGGGACCAGCGGAACTGCTTCGAGAGATGCGCGGGGTCACTACCGTCGGCGAGGTGGGCAACCAGCAGGCGGACGTCGAAACGCCGCTTCAGCCGGGCCCGGCTCCAGACCCGGACGATCACGCCGTGCCGCGGCGACCCGAGGACGGCCAGCAGCAGGAGACCGCCGGCGACGGTCGCCATCGCCCCGGCGATCGACGCGTCCGCGGCCCGGGCGACGAGGTAGCCACCCCAGGCCGACAACCCCCCGACCGCGCAGGCGATCCCGATCATCAACCCGAGCCGGTCCGTCAGCAGGTACGCCGTCGCCCCCGGCACGATCAGCATCGCGACGACCAGGATCGCGCCAACGCTGTCGAAGGCGACGACCGTCGTCGCGGAGACGAGCCCCATCAGCCCGTAGTGCAGCGCGACCGGAACGAACCCCAGGGTCGCCGCCAGGCCGGGGTCGAACGTCGAGATCTTCAGCTCCTTGAAGAACAGCGTCACGAACAGCAGGTTGATCAGCGCCATCCCGCCGAGCACCCAGAGCGACCGGTAGCCGACCTCGGAGCCGAACAGCTCCAGCTTGCGCAGCGGGGCGAACGCGATCTCGCCGTAGAGGACGTGCTGGACGTCGAGGTGCACGGTCTGCGGGAAGCGCGAGACCATGATCACGCCGATCGAGAACAGGACCGGGAAGACCAGCCCGATCGCGGCGTCCTCCCGGACGCGGCCGGAGTTGCGGATCAGCTCGATCAGGAACACCGTCAGGAGGCCGACCGCGCCGGCCCCGATCGCCATCAGGATCTCGTTGCGCGAGCCGCCGGTCAGCCAGAAGACCGTCACGATCCCGAGCAGGACCGAGTGACTGATCGCGTCGCCAACCATCGCGACCCGGCGCAGGACGAGGAACGAGCCGACCAGGGCACAGGAGATCGCGGTCAGGGCGCCGGTCAGGATGATCACCATCGCGAAGCTCATCGGGACGTCCCTCCGATCTGACGACCGGTCTGACGACCGGTCGCGATGACGACCGGACCATGCGACGACGACGTGTCGGCGCTGGTCACGACCTGGGCTGCCGATGGGGTGCCGAGTCGCTCCCGGCGCATCGAGCGCCCGGCCCGACGCCCCTGGAGCGCCCCCCAGACGATGCCACGCTCCGGCGCGAACAGCAGTGAGACGATCACGATCGCGGAGGCGATCAGGACGATCGTCGGGCCGGTCGGCAGCCGGGAGATCGAGGCGCTGAGCAGGGCGCCCAGCATCCCAGAGAAGCCGCCGAAGATCGCGGCGAGCGCCATCATCGTGCCGAGTCGCTGGGTCCACTGCCGCGCGGCCAGGGCCGGTGCGACCAGCACCGTCACCATCAGGATCACGCCGACCGACTGCAGGCCGATCACGATCGCGGCGACGATCAGGATCGTCAGCAGCACCGACAGGCCCGTGACCGGGAAGCCCAGCGACGCGGCGAAGGCCGGGTCGAACGTCGTCAGCTTCAGCTCCTTGAAGGCGAGGATCACGGCCGCGAGCGTGACGCCACCGAGGATCGCCATCGCCGCGACGTCGCCGGCGACGAGGCTGGCCGCCTGCCCGAACAGGAAGCGGCTCAGCCCGGCCTGGTCGGCGTTGCCGCTCCGGCTGATCTGGGTGAGGAGGACCGTCCCGAAGCCGAAGAAGGTCGAGAGGACGATCCCGAGGGCGGCGTCCTCCTTGAGCCGGGTGCCACGGGTGATCCCGAGCACGAGCATGGCCCCGAGCAGCCCGGTGATCGCCGCGCCGATCATCAGCACGGAGGTCGAACGCACCCCGGTGACGAGAAAGGCGAGGCAGATCCCCGGCAGGGCGGCGTGGGCGACGGCATCGCTGAGCAGGCTCTGGCGACGCAGGACGGCGAGGCAGCCGATTACCCCGCCGACGATCCCGAGGATCGCGGAGCCGAGCAGGACATTGCGCAGGGTATAGTCGAAGGTCACGCCGAGCACGGTCAGAACGCCGAGCGGCAGGTCGATCATGAGATCGCTCACCGGGCACCTTCCAGTACGGCATCCGGCACGGCATCCGGCGCGAGCGTGCCGGCGTCGAGGAAGGCGATCCGGCCTCCGTAGGTCTGGCCGAGGTTGTCAGGCGTGAACGTCGTCGCGACCGGACCGGCCGCGACCAGCCGGACGTTGAGCAGGGCGACATCGTCGAAGTAGGTCGGCACCGTCTGGAGGTCGTGGTGGACGACGACGACCGTCTTGCCGTCCGCGCGGAGACGCTGGAGCAGGTCGACGATCGCCCGCTCGGTGACGGCGTCGACCCCGGCGAAGGGCTCGTCCATGATGTACAGCTCGGCGGTCTGGGCGAGAGCCCGGGCGAGGAAGACGCGCTGTTGCTGGCCGCCGGAGAACTGGCTGATCTGCCGGTCGGCGAAGTCGGCCATCCCGACCTGCGCCAGGCAGGCCAGCGCCGCATCCCGCTGAGCCCTGCCCGGCCGGCGGAACCAGCCGAGCTGACCGTACTGGCCCATCATCACGACGTCGATCGCCGTGGTCGGGAAGTCCCAGTCGACGGAACTGCGCTGCGGGACGTAGGCGACCTGCCCGCGGACGTCACGGTAGCGCTGGCCGAAGATCTCGATCCGCCCGGAGGAAAGCGGCACGAGCCCGAGGATCGCCTTGAGCAGCGTGCTCTTGCCGGCACCGTTCGGCCCGACGATCGCGGTGAGGCGGCCCGGCTGGACATCGAGATGGATGTCCCACAGGACCGGCGTCGAGCGGTAGGCGACGATGACGTCGCGGACGGTGATCGGCAGGGCGCCGGTCGCGGCAGGGGTCGCGGGGGAGATCGTCTGACTCACGGAGAGCGGCTCCTTTCGGATCGAACGGATCGGGTCACTGGCTGCCCCGACCGGAGATGTGGGATCAGGCGGTCGGCGTGGCGACCGGGACGGACCCGATCGCCGACCCGCCGAGCGAGACGGCGATCGTGTCGACGTTGGTCGTGAACATCCCGAGGTAGGTGCCGTCGGGCGTCCCCTCGTCACCGAGCGCGTCGGAGTAGAGCTGGCCACCGATGACGACCTCGAAGCCCCGGTCGCGGACCGCGGCCTGGACGGCATCGATCGTGGCCGGAGAGACACTGGTCTCGACGAAGATGGCGGGGATCCGACGGTCGGCGATCAGTTGGGCGACGTTCTGGAGGTCGCTGACGCCAGCCTCCGTCTCGGTCGAGATGCCCTGGATACCGACGACCTCGAAGCCGAAGCGGCGCCCGAAGTAATTGAAGGCATCGTGGGCCGTGACCAGCACCCGGCGCTCGGGCGGGACGGTCGCGAGAGCGGTCTCGGCGGTGATGGCGAAGGCGGTCACCTGGGCCCGGTGGGCGGCGGTGTTGGCCTCGTACGTCGCGGCGTTATCCGGGTCGGCCTCCATCAGCGCGACACCGGTTGCGGCGATGGCGTAGTCCCAGATGGCCGGGTCGAACCAGACGTGCGGGTCGGCCTGGTCGGGGTACTGTGGCGACGCGATCCGGAGCTCGGCCGGGATCGTCTCGGCGACACCGACGACCTGCTTCTCGGACCGGAGCGAGTCGAACACTTCCGTGAAGCGGCCCTCCAGCTCCAGGCCGCTGTAGAGGATCACGTCCGCATCGAACAGCCGCTCGAGGTCGCCCTCCGAGGGCGTGTAGGTATGCGGGTCGATGCCGGCGCCCATGATCGCGGTGACGGTGATCAGCCCACCGCCGATGTTCCGGGCCGCGTCGGCGACCTGGCCGGTCGTCGCGACGACGTTCAGGCCGCCCCCCTGAGCCGACGGGCGGGCGGACGATGATCCGAACGCCACGGCGAGACCGGCAGCGGGCAGGCCACCGAGCAGCGTGCGTCGGGAGATCGACTGGCGCATTGGTCCTCGTCTTTCATGGGAATGGGTCGGCCCCGGTGGACAGCCGGTCGACCCTCCGAGCACCGCGACCAGGGGATAGACCGTGACATTACGCGAATGATGCTAACTGAATGATCATTATTAGTCAACGCTATTTCTCTTGACGCAGGTGTGGAGGGGCGCGATGTCTGGTAACGGTGCCGTACACTGCCCGGCACAGCGTTGAGGGGGCCAAGTAGCGGCGGTCTCCGGGTCTCAGCGAGTCGCCAACGGTGGAACGGCGATACCCGGACCGGCCGTGAAGACTCCCCGGAGCGCGGCGCGACACTCGGCTGACGGCGGCGAACCGCCCCGGAACCGGACCAAGCGCCGACGGCTCGCCCCCGTTACCGGGCCCCAAGACCGCGCCTGCTCCTCGCGCGGTGAAGTGCGGTGGCACCACGGGCCGCTCCCTCGTCCGCATGCCGAGGGAGCGATCGTTTTTTCGGGACCTCAGTGTCCCGGGAAAGGCGGTGTCTCATGGAGCGCGTCTGGTCCACGGACCTCATCACCCATGCCGGGCAGCACGTCCGGCTCGCGGGCTGGCTGCACCGGTATCGGCAGCTGTCCCACGTCGGCTTCCTCGTCCTCCGCGACGCCCGCGGCCTCGTCCAGATCGTCGTCGACGACCCGGAGACCGCCGCCCGGCTCGGCCGGCTCGCCAACGAGTCGGTCCTCACCGTAAGCGGGCAGGCCGTCGCGAACCCGCAGGCGCCGGGCGGTGCCGAAGTCCACGATCCGGCTATCGCGATCCTCTCTGAAGCGACCCCGCCGCCATTCGACCTGTTCCGGCCGACACTCGCCGCCCAGCTCCCGACGATCCTCGACCACGCCCCGGTCGCACTCCGGCACCCGGCCCTCCGGGCCCGTCACCGGCTAGCGGCCGCGCTGACCGAGGGGTTCCGGGCGGCGCTGACCGGCGACGGGTTCACCGAGATCCACACGCCCAAGATCGTCGCGGCGGCGACCGAGAGCGGCGCCAACGTCTTCCCGATCGACTACTTCGGCCGGACCGCCTATCTCGCGCAGAGCCCGCAGCTCTACAAACAGGTGATGGTCGGTGTCTTCGAGCGCGTCTTCGAGACCGGGCCGGTCTTCCGGGCCGAGCCGCACGACACGCCCCGGCACCTCAACGAGTACATCTCGCTCGACGCCGAGATCGGCTTCATCGAGAACGAGCGCGACGTCATGGCGGTCCTGTCCCGCACACTCCGCTCGATGTTCGACCGGCTCCCGGACCGGCTCGGCCCGGACGTCGTCCTTGCCGGTGTCACCCTCCCGGCGATCCCGGACGAGATCCCGGCGATCCACTTCACCGACGCCCGCGACCTGATCGCCAACGCCCTCGTCGATGAGCGGGAGCGGCGAGAGCCGGACCTCTCCCCGGCCGGCGAACGCTGGCTGGGCGAGTGGGCACTGCGGGAGCACGGTTCCGATCTGCTCGCCGTGACCGGCTACCCGATGAGCAAGCGGCCGTTCTACACCCATCCCGACCCGGACCGTCCCGGCTTCTCCCGCGGCTTCGACCTGCTGTTCCGCGGCCTCGAGCTCGTCACCGGCGGGCAGCGCCTCCACCATGTCGCCGACTACGAGGCGGCCCTGGCCGAGCGCGGCATGGACCCCGCGCCGTTCGACTGGTACCTCGATGCCTTCCGCCACGGGATGCCGCCCCACGGCGGCTTCGCGATCGGCCTGGAGCGCCTCGTCGCCCGGCTGACGGGCACGGCCAACCTCCGCGAGGTGACGCTCTTCCCTCGCGACATCAACCGCCTGACGCCGTAGAGTCGGTCCGGCTTGCGGCGGTGCTTCGCGCTTCATCGAGCGCCCATCTGCGCCACGCGGACCTACTCCCCTTGTATGGTAACGGCGTGGCTGATGCCATGGTGAGCCAGTAGCCCGTT
>CAXTHM010000082.1:0-15260 GCA_964244115.1 uncultured Thermomicrobiales bacterium | reverse complement strand
CCTTCCTGTGTACCCGCGAGGCATTCCGGGTGATGCGCGCCCAGCAGCCGCAGGGTGGCCGGATCATCAACAACGGCTCGATCTCCGCCCACGCCCCCCGGCCCCGATCGATCGCCTACACCGCCACCAAGCACGCGATCACCGGGCTGACGAAATCGACGGCACTGGACGGGCGAGCGTTCGACATCGCCTGCGGGCAGATCTACATCGGCAACGCCGCGACCAACATGGGCCGCGGCGTCGCCAACGGGGCGGTGCAGGCCGATGGCAGCGTCCGCGTGGAGCCGCTGATGGATGTCGATGAGGTCGGCCGGGCGGTGCGCTACATGGCAAGTCTGCCGCTCGACACCAACGTCGCGACGATGACCATCAGCGCGACGAAGATGCCCTTCGTCGGGCGGGGATAGACCGGGGACGGCCCTGGCCACGGGGAGCGAGCACCCAGCCGGCCAGGACCCGCTCGACGGCATCCCGCGAGGCGGACGACGTTCCTCACGCCAGCGATCAGTGCTGGCAGTCGCCCTGCATCGACGCCTATGGACGTGGGCCGGTTGCCCGGCCGCGAGACGACTATCCCGTCGAACCTTCCGGGACGACCGCCCGGAGCCCAACCACCCCTCACCCGATCGGAGATCACCGATGGCCATCCCCCTGACCGACGACCTGCTTGCGCTGCTCCGCCAGCCGAGCCCCTGCTATGTCACGACGATCATGGCCGACGGGTCGCCGCAGGTCACCCAGACCTGGGTGGATACCGACGGCGAGCACGTCGTCATCAACACCGTCGAAGGTTATCTGAAGCTGCGCAACATCGCGCGTGATCCGCGGGTCGCCGTCGCGATCGCGGACCCGGCCAACCCGTTTCGGTACATCCAGGTCCGGGGCCGGGTCGTGAACACTACGGCCGAGGGCGGCGTCGAGCACATCGAAAAGCTCGCGCAGAAGTACACCGGCCAGCCCTACCAGTGGTACGGCGGGCATCAGCAGGTCCGGGTCATCGTCACGATCGCGGCCGAGAAGATCAGCGGCCAAGGGTGAACCGACCTCACGCCAACTCGCTGGCACACGTCGCGTGTGCGGGGCGAGTCCGGCTGGACCGGCAGAAGGGGCCGGCTGAAGGACCTTCGATGTGATGATTCATTCAGGCGGAGACCCATCGCTCACGAGGCCTGGACGACGGGAGATCACCGCCCAACACGATACCGCCGAGCCGGTCCCTTCTCAGGGCCGATGCCTGGCCACCACGCCCCACTGTTCCCCAGCTCGCCGATCATGCCGATTCTGCTACGATCCACCCCGCCCGACGGAGGGCTGATCGACACCGGCAATGCGGTGGATCGCCATGTGGCGAGGGACAGGGTACGAAGGATGTCGAGCGATGGACCGGGCACCAGTGCCTGGCAGGCGGATCGGACCATCGTGCGCTACCCGGACCCGGCGATCGAGATCATCGACGAGCGGTTCCGCCCCCTTACCGTCTGGAACGATGTCGTCGAGCGGCTCTGGACCGGGGGCCGCTGGCTCGAGGGCCCGGTCTGGTTCGGCGACCACCGCTGCCTCGTGTTCTCGGACATCCCCGGGGACCGGCTCCTGCGCTGGGACGAGGCGACCGGCGCCGTGACCGTGCTCCGGCAGCCGGCGCACCACAGCAACGGCAACACCCGGGACCGGCAGGGCCGTCTCATCACCTGCGAGCACGGCTCCCGCCGCGTCACCCGGACGGAGCACGACGGCACGATCACCATCCTCATGGATACCCACGACGGCCAGCGGCTGAACGCACCGAACGACGTGGTCGTCCACTCCGACGGCGCGATCTGGTTCACCGACCCCGGCTGGGGCATCGCAGGCCACTACGAGGGCCACCGGGCCACGGAGGAACTCCCCCGCCACGTCTATCGGATCCCGGCCGAGCGCGGCGCCGGGACCATGGCCAGCCCGCCGGCCGGAGCGCCGGTCATCACCGGCATGGACCGGCCGAACGGGCTCTGCTTCTCGCCGGACGAGTCACGGCTGTACGTGGTCGATCTCGGGCAGATCCGGGTCTACGACATCGTGGGCAGCGGTGACGCGACGGCGGCCGTCGACGGGCGGGTCTTCGTCCAGGCCGGGGCGTCGGGCGGGTTCGACGGCATCCGGACCGACCGGGACGGCAACGTCTGGGCCGCGGCCGGCAACGGTCCGGGGCTGGACGGCGTCCACTGCTACGCCCCCGACGGCGCCCTGCTCGGCCAGATCCACCTCCCGGAGCGGTGCGCGAACCTGTGCTTCGGCGGGGTCAAGAAGAACCGCCTGTTCATCACCGCCAGCCGGTCGCTCTACAGCGTCCACGTCGAGGCCCAGGGCGCGCAGCACCCCTGATCGAACCTCCGCATGCGTCGGGCTGTGGGTGAGCACACGCCGATGAGCCTGTCGCCACCCAGACCAACGTCCGCTCGCCCGACCGCGGCGACGGGGTGCTTTCGGATGTTCGCCTCATTCTTCGCCGGGTCCCAGTCGAAGCGCATCCCGATCCATCCTCAATGCTACTGGCCTGACGTACCAGTGTCCATTTCCGGGTTGAACTCGTTGGCCGGTACGGTGGGTCGCAAAATACCTTACACACCCGGCTACTGCTTCGGATTTCCGAACGATCGGCCGTTCGCGCCCGGCCTGCGCAAAGTACGTATTTTTGACCACGACACTCGCCCAGGCATGCGCCACGGTGACGGAGCCGATAGACTCGACAGGCCGGAATCGCCGGTGCTCCCCCCTCTCGCGTCGGAGATCTCCATGCGCCCGTCGGTGACGCTGCCCCGTGGCCTCGGTCTGTTTGCTCTCATCGTTAGTCTGCTCGCGCCGCTGTCCGTGTCGGCTCAGGGAGATGCCACGCCACCCACGGCCGTCTCGAACGGCTATCCCGTCAGCGCCTATCTCTGCGAGACCGATCCGGGAGAGCGATTCGTCGCCGGTGATCGCCCGTTTCCGAATGACTGCCAGACGGTGGCCGACATTGGCGTCACCATCTCGCTCGAAGATGGGACCGTCCTCGGCTCATGCACGGTCGAGGATGAGATCTGCCTCGTGCCGAACCTGCCCACCGATCCGGGCCTCCTGCTCGTGTTCACGGAGGACATCTCCACCGTCCCGGACGGGTACGCACCGAGAGAGAACCCGCTATCCGCGGGGAACTACGGAGAGTTCCGGGGAGTGTCCTTCTACAACGTCGCAACCGACGCGGACGCGACCGGAGCTGATGCGAGCGCAGCACCGGCAGAGACGATGACGGCCGCGACCGACGGCTCCACCGTTGCCATCTACGCCGGCGACTGCGACGGCGACCTCGCCGACGAGCCCATTGCCACCCTGACCAACGTCCGGGCACCTTCCGGTGATACCCAGGGCGCCGACACCTCCTCGGCCGTCGAGACCGCCTTCACCACCCTCGACCTGCCCCTGGACGACCTCCTAGCCGACGACCACGTCCTCGTCGTCTTCGATGAGGACGACGACACCGTCCCATTGGTCTGCGGGGCCATCGGCGGCATCGTGACCGAGGACGGCTCGCTCGCCTTCGGGCTGCCGGCCGTCGGCGCGTCCCGCTTCTCCGGCGTCGCCTACCTGACTCAAGAGGACGACCGGACGCTCGCGACCCTGTTCCTCGCCGAGGACCTTGACGGCGGCGACGAGACCCCGGCGGCGTAGCCTCTCACCACGGTAGCGCGACGATGGACGGGGCCGGGCTGATGGTTGTCGGCCCGGCCCCGTCCCTGCTCCTGACGGGTTCCCCGCAAAGTGCCTGTGGACGTCGGCGACGACCTCCCAGACGTCACCCCTCCGATGACACACCTCCATCCACCGTAGGACGACGCGGCCGACACGCCAGAACCCCGCCCCAGCCGCGGCTGGGCGAGATCTCGCTTCGCTGAGGGCAGGGTCAGCCACACCACAAAGTGTTGACAGTGCCGATCGGTCGGGTTGTTAGCCTGACCGGGCAGTGCCGAACTGCGCCGCCCACGCACGGAGCTTGTCCCCCATGAACGATCAGCATAACCAGACCCGGTCGAACCACCGCTCGACCCTGCGCCGTCGCTCCCTCCTCCAGTCCGCCCTGATCGCCCCGGTCGCCGGTGCCACCGCCATAGGGCTTCCGGCCGTCACCGGAGCCACCTCGGGCAGTTCACCGTCCATCCCCGAGACTGGACCAGCCGTCGCCACCAGCCGCCCCGCCGGGCAGATCAACCAGGCCGACCCGCGGGACGCCCGGTTCACGATCGCCGTCCTGCCGGACACGCAGTACCTGTTCGACGAGGACAGCACCATCCCCGCCCCCCTCGAAGCGACCTTCGCCTGGCTGATCGAGCACCGCGCGGCTCGCAACATCGTCTTCCTGACCCACCTCGGCGATGTCGTCGAGCACGGCAGCGACCTCGAGGTCGGCTTCGCGGACAGGACCTTCCTCGGGATCGACGGCCAGATCCCGTACAGCGTCCTCGCTGGCAACCATGACATCGACGGCTCGCTGGACGATACGCGTGGCCCCTCCGCCTGGCTGGCCGCCTTCGGGCCGGACCGCTTCGCCGACTCCCCGACGTACGCCGGCTCCGACGCGGGCGGCTACAACAGCTACCACATCCTCACCGCCGGCGGCCGCGAGTGGCTCATCTTCGCCCTGGACTGGCGCCCATCCGCCACCGGCCTCGCCTGGGCGCAGAGCGTGATCGACGCCCACAGTCGCCTCCCGATCATCCTCACCATCCACGACTTCGTCTCCGCCGACGACGACGGCCAGGCCGAGCTGTCCGAGAACGGTGAGCTGGTCTGGAACGAACTGGTCCGGCGCAACGACCAGATCTTCCTCACGATCAACGGCCACTGGTGGCCGACCGGGCGGATGATGCTGACGAACGACGCCGGCAACACGGTCCACTCCCACATCTCGAACTACCAGGACCGCTACTTCGGCGGCGCCGCCATGATCCGGCTCTACGGCTTCGATCTGTCCCGCAACGTGATCGACGTCGAGACCTTCTCGCCGTACCTGATGGGCCTGGACCCGGAGACCCGCGCTCCGCTCGAGACCGAGTGCGCCGTCCTCAGCGGCCCGGTCGAGCGCTTCACCGTCGAGATCCCCTTCAGGGAGCGGTTCGCCGGCTTCGCGCCGGAGATCCTGCCCGCGACCCGGCCGGCCGCGACGGTCATCTCCGAGGACACCGCCGCCTACTGGCGGTTCGACAATGCGGGCATCACCGTGGCCGTCGGCGCTGTCCCGGATGGCACCGTCGCGATGGATCTGACCGGCAACGGCAACGATCTCGTCGTGGAGCGGCTCCACGCGAGCGGACCGGAGGCGCTGATCTGGTCCGGCGACCACCACCCGAACCAGCCGGCCCACGCGAGTCTGCGCTTCGGCGGCGCTCAGTCTCCGAACCGCGGTGCCCTGCTCCGCGCCCTGCCGGACGCCCCGATCAACAGCGAGACCTTCCAGGATGGCTACACGATCGAGCTGTTCCTGAAACTGCCCGCGACCTTCGACGGTGGGGAGCACGCCTTCATGGGCATCTTCAGCTGGGAGGGCCGCAACGGCGATGCCGGCAAGACGACCGGCTACGCGCTGGAAGAGCCGACGTGCAGCCTCAACCTCGCCTCGGAGCGCTTCCTCCAGTACGTCGTCTATCCGACCAACGTCGATGCCGACCCGACCTCCTGGAGCCACGCGATCCCCGTCGACCGCTGGATGCATATCGCCGTGGTCAACGACAGCCACCGGACGGTGATCTACATCGACGGCTCGAAGATCGCCCGCAACCCGGCCCAGGAGTCCCGTGGGATCACGACGATGGGGCTGCCGTTCGTCCTCGGCGGCACCGGCTACGACCTCGCCTACGGCCAGGGCTTCTACGGGCTCCTCGGCGACGTCCGGATCAGCACACGCGCCCTCGCCCCGTCGGAGTTCCTGACACCGTTCGGCTGATCGCCACTCGGCTCGGATACGCAGGACGACGGGATCGACATGCAGAAGCCCCTCCCCATCCGTGGATGGGGAGGGGCTCCAAGCGCTGCTGCATTGCACTTCATCGACTCGCATGCCCCGACTATCGCCCCGGAGGCGGTGCGCCGAGTTCCATGCCATACGCCCCGGCGACCTGGCGCATCTTTGCGATGTCGGGACGGCTGGGGACCGGCAGGGTCCGGGACTCCGCCGGCCGGCCCATATCGCGGAAGAAGCCAACCATACCCGCCGGCGTATTGATCTCCAGGGTGTGAGCTGGACCGGGACCGTCAACCCGGAAGGTGTGTGGCACGTCACGCGGCAGGACAACGAAGGAGCCGGGCCCGGCCTCAATGGACCGGTCCTCAAAGATAAAGGTCATCCGGCCGTTCAGGATGTAGAAGCACTCTTCCTCGCGGTGATGCGTGTGCATGGGCGGAGAGAACCCCTCGGGGATCAGTTCCTCGATCAGGTCAAAGGCGCCACCTGTCGTTTCACCGGTCGCCTTCACGGTCAGCAACGTATCGAGATACCAGATCAACTCCTCACCCTCCGCTCCCGGAGCGGCGAGGGTGAAGACGGCGGTTGACATCGGGGACGTGTCGGCCATGATCCATCTCCTTGGGCGTGTGCCCTATGGGGACGCAACTGTCGTATACTTGGCGTCTTGTTAGACACTCTAACGAAATGGTAAGAGTGTCTAACTACCTTGTCAAGAGGCGTCGTGGTCAGGTTAGGAGAATCACCGTGGAAGTGGCAGGCAACGCCTTTGATAGCATCGATGGGGAAGGTAGGCCTGGTCCCGTCCTGTTGGGCACATTGCTGCGCATCCCGTACTCAGCCGTATCGGACGCGGTCGAGCAGAGACTTGTTGCGGCCGGACATGGGGAAATCCGACGCCCTCACCTGTCGGTGCTCCAGCCGTTGTTCACCCGACAAAAGGGAGCCCGCCTCACGGACCTGGCGACCTGGGCCCACATCACCAAACCGTCCATGACCTATCTGGTTCATCACCTCGAGAGGCACGCCTATGTGGAGCGGTCGGCGGACCCGACGGACGGACGCTCCCAGCAAGTCCGGATTACCGAGCGTGGCATCGATGTGATCGGTATTGTTCGGTCGGCGGTCTTGGCAACCGAAGACGTCTGGGCGGAACACCTTGGCCGGGACCGGCTGGAACTGCTGCGGGGACTCCTGCGCGATCTCGCGATGGGGATCGGATCGCCAGGGATGGAACTGGGTTGAGCCGATCAGAGAAAGAAATGCATCAGGAGCACAGCAATCGGTGCTCCTGCTGCCTTAACGTTGGCTCTTTGGTGACGTGGGATTGCGGCGGTCGGACGGACTCCGCAGGCTGGGGATGCTTGACGTCCGCCCGCCATCCGGAGCCCGCCCGATGCCAGAGCCTCCCATGTCCCGCCCCGTCCTTCCCCACCTGCACCCCCTGCTGAGCACCCTCGCCCGGACCGCCCGCCAACCCCACACCCAGCAGCGGGCACTCACCCTGACCGACGGGCTCGTCCTCGCCTTCGGCCGCCGCACCCTGACCCAGATCCAGCTTGCCTGTGGCGGCGGGGACCGCGACTGGAGCGCCGCCTACCGGCTGTTCCGCCAGCCCCGCATCGACCAGGACGACGCCGACCGAGCGCTACTGGCCGCCGTCGTCCATCACCATCCGCCCCACCGCCCCGTTCCGGTCGTGCTCGACGCCACCCAGCTGCGCCGGACCAGTCGCCGCCTGGTCGGGACCGGCTGGCTGCCGACGCCCCGCTCGCCCAAGTGGCGCCGGGGGCGGCACGTCGCCCAGCGCTGGGTTGGGGCCAGTGTGTTGCTACCGCGCTCAGCGCAGGGCGCCAGCCGGGCCGTCCCGATCCGCGTCACCCCGGCCCCGACGCCCTCGGCGACGGCCTGGCCCGACCACCTGCCGGTCCGGGAATGGGCGGCCGGGCTGGCCCATCTCCAGTGGCTGCGGACCGAGCTCGACCAGTTGGGTCGGCCCACCCAGCGCCTGCTCGCCCTCGCCGACGGGCAGTAACGGCTGCGCCGAGCTGTGGCGCAGCCGGCCCCACCACACGACGCGGCTGAGCCGCTGTGCGCGCAACCGGGCGCTATTCGCCCTACCCACGCCGCGGGTCCCTGGTACCCGTGGCCGTCAGCGCAAATACGGGGACCAGGCAGCGCGACCCGACGTGCTGGCTGATCAATACTGAGGCCGATGGGCACGGCGGTTGGCAGCTGCCGCTGAGCGGACCGGAGCTGCTGGCATGGGCGTCGCAGCGCTGGGAAGTGGAGGTCCTGCACAAGGAGCTCAAGAGTGGCTTCGGGCTGGGCGAGACGCAGGCATGGCACCCGGTCAGTGCGGCGACGACACCGCGCTGGGTGGCGTGGACGGTCGGGTGTCTGGTGCTGACGGGGTACCCGGGCCTGGGGCTGGAGCACGGGACCGCCGGCCAGTCACCATGGGCGGTGGTGGCGGCCCCGACGGTGGACGGCGCGGGACGTGGCGCTGGCGGTCCGGCATGAGGTGACCGCTCCGACCGCCGCCAGTGGGCCACCGGCTGGGTCGCCGTCATTGCGAGCCGATTGGTGGGTGATGGCGGACGACTGGCCCGAAATGCCGCCGGAATCGTGGTCGCTTCCGACCTTGACCGGTCAGAGTCGGCGGATCTGACCCGACGACCTCGCTCGGCGGCGGGTCGGTGGCCCGTTCCGAAGCCGAGACGCGGTGCCATGGGGTGCTCAACGGTCCCCTCGTGAGCGGACCGTCAGCCACTGCCTGTCTGAAATAGCCAAAGTTAAGGAGGCCCTCCCCATCCGTGGATGGAGAGGGCCTCTCGCCTGGCTGGGGGTGGGATTACGACCGGGGGGGTCAGCGAGTCCGGGCGGACCGGCTGCCGAGGCCGTACCGGACCACCAGCCAGATCGTCAGGACCGCCGCGACGACGACCTGCAGCCCATCGAACAGCGCGAACGCCCAGCTCTCGGCGAGCTCCCCGCTCAGCCAGGCCGCGAAGGTGCCGATCACGACCGCCGCGACCGCGATCACCGCGGCCCGGAGGACGGGACCCGACGGCGCGAACCGGGCCAGCAGGAAACCGATGACGACCCCGGAGAAGAGCGGAATGATCTCGTACATGCCTGGTGCCCTCGCGCTGATGCGAATCGAACCGAACGGAAACCGACCGAACATCGGTCCACGATAGGTTCACCCGTTCCGGTGGTCAAGAGCCCCGGCCCGACGACGGTCGGGCATCCCGAGGAAGCCAGCCACGGACGAGTGAACCGGGACGGTGATCCGGTCCGCCGGAGCCGCGGTCGGAGTGAACCCGTCGGTCTCCCCGACCGATCCTACCTCGCCGGGAGCGACACGGCCGAACAGGCGGCCAGCCGGCCGCCCGTCGCCGACGAGTCCGCACGGCCGCTGATCGACCATGAGATGCGCACCGTGGTACGGCCATGACGCGATCACCGCCATCAGCAGCATCGTCCACCTGGCCCACCCATTCTCGCGAACAGCGGCGGCGATGCCTACCGCATCACCCGCGCCTGCCGGTCGGAATCGCCGGCGATCGGCTGGATGGCCGCCCGCAGCACCGCGACGCCGTGATCGACCTCCGCCTCGACCAGGCTGTGCAGCACCAGCGGCCCGTCGAAACCGACCTCCCGCAGCAGCGCAACGTGGCGATCCCACGGGACGATCCCCGTCCCGGCCGCGCAGAACCGGCCGGCGGCGTCGATGTCCTTGGCGTGGGTCGCGACGATCCGCTCCCCGAGCAGATCGAACGCCTCGGCCAGCGCGTCGGCCGGCGGCCGGCCCATCGCCCCGGCCAGGATGTTGGCCGGGTCCATCACGATGGCCAGCCGCGGGTGGCGCAGTTCGTCGAGCAGCGCCCGGCCGCGGACGGCATTGGCGGCGAGGTTGGCCGGCTCGGGCTCGAACGCCAGTGTGACATCGTGCTGGTCGGCGATGCGCAGCGCCTCGCCGAGCGTGCCGAGCAGGTCCGCCCAGGCCGCGGGCGTGTCGTTGTCCGAGTGCCGCCGCCACATGTCGTCCGGGTCCCGCGTCCCCGTGCAGATCGTGATCACCGACGCGCCCATTGGCCGGGCCGCCGCCGCCAGCACCCGGAACCGGGCGAGGTCCCGCTGCCGCACCGCCGGGTCCGGGTGGGCCATGTTGAACGTCCCGGACAGCGCGGAGATCGTGACGCCGTGCGCGGCGCACGCCGCCCGGATCGTCTCGGGCAGCCCATCCGGGATCGCGTCCGGCAGCATCGGCAGCCCGACGTTCTCCAGATCGAACTGGACGGCATCGATGCCGTGCGCCCGGACCGCCGCCAGCGTCTGGGCCAATGTCTCCCGCGGGAAGACCGTCGTGAAGATCCCCGGCCGCAGCCCAGTCTCTGTCTGTGTCGCCGTCATGCCTGCTCCCGTTCGCCCGTCATCACCATCGATGCCCGGCATTGTCGCGCGACCGGCGGGTCTGTGGAGCTCGACACCTCAGCCAGGCGAGCGCCATCTCGTTCGGAAGCGGAGCCCGTGACCCTCCATCACGGCGCCGCCAATCACAGGAACGCGAAGCCGACCGACGAGAGCCTCTCCCCATCTGCGGATGGGGAGAGGCTTTCGCGTCGCTAGAGGAGAAATCATGCGAGGGGTCCGACTGCCACCTTCGCCAGCGCCCGCTTCATCCGCACGATCACCTGCTCGATCACGTCGACCGGCTGCAACAGCGTCACCCGCATGTACCCGCCCCAGCGATCGCCGAAGCTCGTCCCGGGCGTGATTAGCACACCTTCGTCGAGGAACATCCGGGACAGCTCGCCGGCGTCGATTCCCGTCGAGGCGGTGTTGGCCCAGATGTACAACCCACCCTTCGGGAGCCCATAGGTGAACCCCATCTCCGTCAGCGCGTCCAGCAGCATCCGCCGTCGCTCGGCGTAGACCAGCCGCATCGCCTCGACGCATCCCTGCGGGCCGTCCAGCGCCGCGACCGCCGCCCACTGCGAGACCGTCGTCGCCTGGACGTTGACCATCGCCTTGAGCGCGGAGACCGCCGCGATGAACTCCGGCGGCGCCGTCAGGTAGCCGATCCGCCAGCCGGTCATCGCGTACGTCTTGGAGACGCCATTCAGCGTCACCGTCCGCTCCCGCATCCCGGGCAGCGCCGCGATGCTGAGGTGCTCGGCACCGTCGTAGAGGAAGTCCTCGTAGATCTCGTCGAAGATCACGATCAGGTCGTGCCGGATCGCGACCTCGGCCAGCCGCCGCAGGTTGGCCGGGCTGATCGTCCCGGCCGTCGGGTTGTTCGGCGAGATCAGCAGCAGCGCCTTGGTCCGCGGCGTGATCCGGCGCTCGACCTCGTCCGGGTCGAGGTCGAAGTCGTCCCCCTCGTCAGTTGGGACCAGCACCCGCGTCCCGCCGGCGAGGTCGATGGCGGCGTCGTAGGAGGCGTAGCGCGGGTCAGGCACGATCACCTCGTCGCCCGGCTCGATCAGCGCCTGCACCAGCAGGAACAGCGCCTCCTGGCCACCGGTCGTGACCAGCACCTCCGTCTCCGGGTCCGGCGCGTAGCCGGCATCCCGCAGGACCTTCCGGGAGATCGCCTGCCGCAGCTCCAACAGCCCACGGGCGGGAGCCGGTCCCGTCCGGCCCTCGGCGATGGCGGCGTTGGCGGCCGCGACGATGTGCTCCGGCGTGGCGAAATCCGGGTCGCCGAGACCCATCGAGATCGTGTCCTTCTGCCGCATGGCTCGCTCGGAGAGATCGAACATGTTGACCGAGGCGGTCCCGTTCGCGGGCGTCGTGATCGCCGAAGCACTGGTCGTCATGCGGAGGTCTCCTGATGCAGCGCGGCGATACGCCGGATCGCGGTGAGCCGGTCGTCCCCGGCGCTGCCAATCATGATCCGGATGTAGCCGGCGGTGGCGGGACCGAAATCCGAACCGGGCCGGACGCGGACGCCGGCCGCACGGGCCAGCCGGTCGGTGACGACGCGATCGTCCGGGTCGATCCGCCGGGTGTCGACGAGCAGCGCCTGACCGGCGTCCGGAGCGACGACCGGCAGACCGGCCGCCGTCAGCGTCGCGACCGCCTCGGCCCGCCGGGCGACCGTGTCGGCCCGCCGCTGGTCCAGCCAGCCGGTCGGCCCGTCGAGGGCAGCCAGGGCGGCGAACTGCGAGACGGCAGTCGTGCAGATCGACATCGCCTGCTTGAGGACGTGCATCCGCTGGATCCGGTCGGCCGGGGCCGTGAAGTACCCGATCCGCCAGCCGTCCAGCCCGTAACCGGCCGAGAACGAGCCGATGGTGATCAGCCGCCCGGCCAGCTCCGGTGCCCCGAACGCCGCCAGGGCCGGGTCATGGGCGGCCGGCATCAGCGACCGGTCGAGGATCAGCTCGATCCCCCGCTCGGCCGCCCCCGCGACCAGCGCCCGGGTCGCCGCCGGGCTCAGCGCCACCCCGCTGATCGGCGACGGCGAGGCGACCAGGATCGTCGTCGCGCCGGACGCCAGCAGCGCCTCCACCGGCGGCCGGAAGCCGTCCGCGGCGGTGGTGGGCACCCGGATGACCTCCGCGCCGATGAACCCGATCATCGCCGCGACGTTCGGCAGGACCGGCTCCGGCATCGCGACCCGGTCCCCCGCGGAGAGCAGCGCCTGCAGGACGATGTAGAGCCCCTCCGAGCCCCCGTTGGTGACCACGATCCCGTCGGTCGTGACCGGGAAGCCGTCCCCGGTCATCTGCCGGACGAGGGCCTGCCGGAGTTCGATCACCCCGAACCGGCTGGTGTAGTGCGTCTCCCCGCGAGCGAGCGCCGCACTGGCGGCCGTCCGGATGTGCTCGGGGACCGGTGGCAGCGCCGGCACCGTCAGATCGACGACCCCGTCACCCTCGACCGCCGCACTGGGAACCGACGCCGCCAGCAGCCGTCGCGCCCGACCGGACAGGGCCCGGCCCATCGCACTCCCTGGCCGCGTCATGACCGCACCTGTCGCCGTTCCTGTCACGCCATTTATCCTTGTCTCACGGATGTTACCCAGACCGGGAGTCGACCGGGAGCAGGGTACCGCCTGCGGCGTGGTCGGTTTTCGTGCAGATGGCTGGGTTCGAACCCCACCCCCAACGCAGCACGAGCCCTTCTCCATCCGCAGACCGGGTCAGGTATGCCCTCAGGTCCACCGTCCACGCGGCACTACCCCGACTCGACCGTACCCGACGGACCAGGAGCGCGACGCCAATGTTCGATCTCTCCCGGCTCGGTGATGATCTCGCCCGCGGGTACGAGCGCCACATCGTCGACGACGGCAAGCAGCTCCAGTTGCTGATCCTCGTCACCTTCCTGCTGACCTTCACCGCCGTCCGGGTCATCACCCACGCGATCCGGGCCGGCCGCTGGCGACGCGTCTTCCACAACTTGTCGTCGCCGGGCGGGACGCACTTCCATCACCTCGTCCCCGGCATCCTCCTCCTGTTGCTCAGCGGCTACCTCGGCATCGGGCTGGAGAACGATGGCTTCCGGGTCCCGTTCGCCATCCTCTTCGGCGTCGGCGCCGCCCTGACCCTGGACGAGTTCGCCCTCTGGCTCCACCTGAAGGATGTCTACTGGGCCAGGGAGGGTCGCCAGAGCATCGACGCCATCGTGATCGTCGCGACCCTGATCGGACTCGGCATCCTCGGCAGCGGCTTCTGGGTGGATATCGGCCAGGCCATCACCCGGTTCGTCGGGCTGCTGTAGCCGGTACCGGCTCATGCGGATGGAGCGGACGGAGCGGACGGAGCGGAACCGGCCGCGGCCGGCAGCGCGACCGCCGCGAACGCGTGAACCGGCGTGCCCGCATAGTCGAACGGCGGCATCCCGGGCAGTGTGGCCCCGAATCCACCCGGCGACGAAAACACTCGTCGCCGAGCCGAACGGGTCGAACCAAAGTACCCGCCCCGGTACCCGCCCCGGTTCGCGCATTGGAGCCTTCCAGGCTATACCCAAAGCTCTATGACTATCGGCATACTGAACATCTTCACCCGGGAGCATGTCGCTACAACCTCGTAGCGCACACCAGGTTCCCGGCCCGGGACCTGTTCAGGCTCCCTACCGCTCCGCCAGTTGCCGTCTGCCCAGGCAGCAGACCACCACGCTCCCCGGCCCGACGATATGGGCTACCCACCCCGGCGTTCTCCGGCCTCGATCGGCGCATCGACGTCATCGCCACCGATCGCTCGACACAGGACGGCCGAAGGGCCATGCGCAACCGGACGCCCTCGCGTCCGCCACGAAGACGGTTCCCGAAAGGTCATCGCAATGACACACCTGCGCACCTTCACCTCGCTGATGGTCTTCATCGGCCTGCTCCTCGCCGTTGCCCTCCAGCCCGGCTCAGTCGCCGCCGCTGGCGTCGCTGGTCCGGTCGCCCTCCAGACCGAGCCGACCACCGTCCCCGTCGTCGCGTCTCCGGCGGCCACGCTCCCCGTGACCGAGCCGCTTGCCACCGATGCCCCGACGGACGTGCCCGTCGTCGCCCCGACGATCGTGGCCGAGGGCCCGTCCCGTCCGCCGCGAGCGACCACGCCGGCGGACGACGCGACGGTCATCGCCAGCGCAGCCCCCAGCGATCCCGCCTCGTCGTCCGCCGCCCCGTCCGTGAGCGTCACCGCTGATCCGGACGAGCAGGTCGAGGTGGCCGCCAAGAACTGCACGCCAGGTCCGAACAAGAACCTGTCCGCCTGCGTCTACGACGGGCTCGGGATCGCCGGGGCCAACTTCAGTGGCTCCGACCTCACCGGCGCGACCTTCAACGGCGCCAATGTCGCCGGCGGAAACTTCAGTGGAGCCAACCTCACGTCCGCCACGATGAACGGCGCCAACCTGAGCTGCGCCAACTTCAACGGCGCCAACCTGACGTCGACGACGCTCGACGGGGCCAACCTCGCCGGCTCGACGTTCAATGGCGCGACCTTCGCCAGCGTGACATTCGGCACCACCACGACCTGCCCGGACCGCTCGACCAGCGGCCAGAACGGTGGCACCTGCCTCGACAACCTGAGCGCGAGCGGCTGCGGCGCGGCGACGGCCACCCCGGCCCCGAGCACCGGGACGACGGCGACTCCGAGGGTGAGGTCATCCCGATCGGCGTCCGCGTCCCCGTCGGCTACGGCCGCTCCGTCCGGCCCCGGCGGATCGACGTCCACGCCGGCCAGCAGCGCGACCCCCGACGGCACCGCGTCGAGCACGCCGGCCCCATCGAGCTCGACCGGCGGACGCCCGACCAGGCCCGGCGCGAACCCGGCAGCCACCG
>CAXTHM010000081.1:0-15280 GCA_964244115.1 uncultured Thermomicrobiales bacterium | reverse complement strand
GATCGACCGCTCGAACATCGACACCGACCAGATCATCCCGGCCGTCTGGCTGAAGCGGGTCGAGCGGACCGGGTTCGGTGCCGGGCTGTTCTCATCCTGGCGGGAGAACGACCCAGACTTCGTCCTCAACCGGCCGGAATACCAGTCCGCCTCGGTGATCGTGGCCGGCCCGAACTTCGGCGTCGGGTCCTCCCGGGAGCACGCCGTCTGGGCGCTGATGGACTACGGCTTCAAGGCCGTCATCTCGTCCCGGTTCGGGGACATCTTCCGGAACAACGCCACCAAGTCCGGCCTGATCCCGGTCGTGGTCGAGCAGGGGTTTGCCGAGGAGATCATGAGCGCTATCGAGGTCAACCCGGCGACCCAGGTGATCGTCGACATCGAGTCGCGGACGGTCTCGGTCCCGTCGCTGCGGCTGAGCGCCTCCTTCCCGATGGACGACTTCACCCGCTACCGGCTGATGGAGGGTCTGGACGACATCGGGCTGACGCTCCGCAACGATGACGCGATCGGCCGGTACGAGGCCCGTCGGCCCGAGTGGCTGCCGTCGGTCGCCCATCCGGAGCCGGCGGTGGCGGCCGGATCCTGACCGGAAAGTCGTGTATTTCTGATGTGGGCAAAGCCCGTAGTCGGTCGTCCGAGTACGGGCGGCGCCACGTCTCTCCGGACGTCATGTGTTGCTTCGACGGTTGGTCGCCGTGAACCCGCATGTCGCCAACGCCGTTGTCGCCCTGCGGGTCGATGGCCGCCGCGGCGGCCGGGTTCGCCAGCGTCGCCCCTACGACGATGCGGGCGCCCAGGTTCGATCCCGGTAGGATGTGCCGGGCATGTGAGACGAGTTTGCTGATAGGAGGGACGGGACGTGACTGAGTATCGGATCGCGGTGCTTTCCGGTGACGGCGTCGGGCCGGAGGTGACGGCCGAGGCGGTCAAGGTGCTCGGCGCCGTGGCTGCTCGGTTCGGCGCCGCGTTTCACTTCGAGGATATCCGGATCGGTGGCGTCGCCATCGACGCTTACGGGACGGCCCTGCGGCCAGAGGACATCGAGCGCTGCCGGGCCAGCGACGCGGTCCTGCTCGGCGCGGTCGGCGGGCCGAAGTGGGATGACCCGGCCGCCAAGGTCCGGCCGGAGCAGGGACTGCTCGGGCTGCGCAAGGCGCTCGGGCTGTTCGCCAACCTGCGGCCGGTGACCGTCTTCCCCGAGCTAACCGCCGTCTCGCCGCTCAAGAGCGAGATCGTCGCCGGGGTCGACATCCTCGTCGTCCGTGAGCTGACCGGCGGGATCTACTTCGGCCGGCCGTCGCGGCAGTGGCACGAGCGGCGCGGCCGGGTCGCGGTCGACACACTGATCTACCGCGAACACGAGGTCCGCCGGATTATCGAGCTGGCCTTCGAACTGGCCGGCGGGCGCTCGTCACGAGTGGCGAGCGTCGACAAGGCCAACGTGCTGGAGTCGTCCCGCCTGTGGCGGTCGGTCGCGGCCGAGGTCGCGCGGGCGAACCCGGACGTCGCGATGGAGAATGTCCTGGTCGACGCGATGGCGATGCATCTCGTCCGGCAGCCGTCGCGCTACGACGTGATCGTGACCGAGAACATGTTCGGGGACATCCTTACCGATGAGGCGTCGATGATCGCCGGGTCGATCGGACTCTTGCCGTCGGCCTCCCTCGGTGCGACCCGCAATCGTCATGGTGGGCGGTTCGGCGTCTACGAGCCGATCCACGGCAGCGCCCCCGACATCGCGGGCCAGGGCAAGGCCAACCCGATCGGGATGATCCTCTCGGCGGCGATGCTGCTGCGGACGTCCCTGGGGCTCGCCGAGGCGGCGGACGCGGTCGAGATGGCGGTCGGATCGGTCGTCGCGACGGGACGCCTCACGGGCGACGTGGTGGCGTCCGGCGTCACGCCGGCGGCGACGGGTGATGTCGGTTCGGCCGTGGCCGCGTCGGTCGCCGGCTAACCCGCTCCGGAATCTGGTGAGAGCAGGAGGGCGGACACCAGCATCGGTGTCCGCCCTTCCCATTTCCCCGCAACAGTCTTCCCTGATCTCGCTACGGGAGCGAGAACGACTGCTGACCCATATAGAAGTCGTCGCCCGAGTCGAGATTATTGACGATGGTGCTGGTCGGGTCCGACGTATAGACCTGGAAGCTCTCGGCGTCGAATGGTCCGACCACTTGTCCCGCGGCGACGTCGCCATCCCAGAGCAGGACGCCGTCACCGGTCACGGTAAGGTAGACCGGGGCGGTCGGTGCGAAGCTGATTGTCAGCAGCGAGGCGCTGATCGCTTGCTGCGTCGCTTCGGCGGCTTGCGCCTCCGCGGCGGCTTCCTCGGCAGCCTGGGCCTCCTCGGTCGCGGCTGTGTCAGTCGCCTCGGCGTCCGGAGTCGGCGTGTTCTCGGGCTCATCGGTTGGCGTCGCGGTCGGTTCCGCTCCGTTTCCCGCGACGTTGGCTGAAGCGGAACCAGTCGTCTGGTCAACGCTGCCGGTCGTGACCACCGCGTCGCCCCGATCCTCGGCGACCTGGGTTCGGCGCGCGTTGGCCTCGCTCATCGGCCGGGCGGCCTGCTCCTCGGCGGCCGTCGTCGCGGCGGTATCAGCCCCGGGGGAGGTCGCGAGGGCCGCGTCCTCATCGTCATCGTCGCGCGTCGGGGTGGCGGTGGCTGTTGCCGAGATCGGCGCGGCGCCATCGACGGTCGCGATCGGCGTCACCGTCGTCTGCATGGTCGGCGTCGGCAGGACCTCGGACGGCCCGCGGTAGACGCTGTAGACCCAGGCGAAGACGATCGCGCTCAGGACGACGAGGAAGGCGATGATGGCGAAGTTGGGGGTGAAGTGGTTGGGCATCTCCAGCGGCTTGACCGCCATCGGGATGGAACCGCCCGGGTTCGCCGTGCCGTGCGCGTCCTCGAACATCGTCAGGACCTTGTTCGGGTCCAGATCGAGGAAGGCGGCGTAGTTGCGGACGATGCCACGCTGATAGATCAACGGCGGCAGCGCCGCGAAGTTCTCGTCCTCGAGCGCGGCGAGGTGATGACGGTTGATGCGGGTCGCCTGCTCGGCTTCCTTCAGGGTTACCCCTTTGTACGCCCGTGCCTGCCGCAATGTCTCGCCGAATACAGCCATAAGCCTGGTTGGCTCCCCCTTCAGGCGTCGACAGCCTGATCCAACCCCAAGAGACAGGGTGGGACATTCCCGCGAGCCACGTCCAGCCAGGATGAGGACTCGCGCTGTGCCACCGTTGTCATCAACCGCTCCCCAGCGGTCCACCGGATCGATCCTGCGTGCCTCGCTATGCTACCAGCCGGGACCGCATCTGCACAGATGCCGGGACGGGATTCGCCCGGCCGGATCATGCTCTCGTCCTCTCGGCAGACACCCATTGACTCCGATCCGCTGTCCGTTGTCGGTGGGTCAGAGCGCGATACGGATGACCGGCAGGCACGTCGCTCCCATTCAGTTCCTCTACTGGGAGCGACGGCGTTGCCGGGCCGTCGTGGGCAGTTCCTCCTCGGGTCCGATCGTCTGGTCGAGCAGCGGCGTCGGGTTGCGGTGGCCGCGAATGGCCGCTTCGGACAGCCAGAGGTCGTCGAACGGCACCCACCAGCAGCCAAAGCTGGAGATGCAGGGCAAGTCGGTGGCGTTGACCACCGTGCGGAGGGTGAAGGCATCGCGGTTGGTGCACCAGCCGCGCTCCCCGTTCTCCGATGGGCGGAAGTCCCGGCAGGTCTCGCAGGCGCGCTGGAGCTCGGGCGCCAGGCGCGGCTCGACCGACTGGAGGTCGAACCAGCCGCCGTACTCGCCGAAGTCGGCGATCTCGGGACGGAGCGGTATCGGCGGTTCCAACCGGGCCGGCTCGCGGTTCTCGTCGATCGAGGCGTCTCTCGGCATCGTAGGTCGTTGCGTGCCGGCCTGGGCTGATTCGCCCATCGTCGGGTGCGGGGCGGCCCAGCCGGTGTCAGGACGTGGAGCTGGGGCGACTCGTGACGGCTGAGCCGGAGGCGGCGTGGGCGACGCCCATCCCGACTGGTTCGCTTCGGCCACGGTCGGGATCGGCGCCGCTACCCTCGGCTGAGGCTCCGGCTCGCCGCCCAGCTTCGGCACGGCCGGTCTCGCCCGGCCGGGTCGCGGCTCGTGGGCACGGGATACCTCGGTGGAGTCGCTCATCGGTCGTGTGGCCGACCGCCGCTCCTCGCGTTCGTTGCTCGCCGAGACATGGCCGGTGCCGGAACCCGACGCCACCGGAGGGATCGCCCCGCGGGTGAAGAAGTCATCGGACAGGTCCGGCAGCGCGGGACGGCGAGCCGGCTGGCTCCGGGCGGGAGGACCGATCGAGAGGGAGCCGCTCTCGTCCATGATCGGCGATGGCATCGGCCGGGACGGTCGCCGGGCCACGTCGGCCTCGTCAGACCGGACCGGTCGCTGATCCGGCTGTCGTCGCGGGTCGGTCGACATGATGGGGCGCGGCTCGGGAACATGCCCCCCACGCAGCTCTCTGGATGGTACCGGACCGGGAATGGGCGCCGGTCGTACGCCACGCGGCAGTTCCCGGTCGAGCCCGGTCTGGCCTCCGTTGCGGGCTGGGGATCCGTCCGGCGAGGCGATCACGGGGCGCCCTGGCGCTGAGGAGTCGCGTGTGTCCATGGAGGAGACCGCGTCGCGGTCGTCGGCGGGGTCCTGATCGGGCCGACGTTGCGGCCCCGGCACAGCACGATCACGTCGGCGCGGTGGGAACTCGTCCGGGTTCGTGGTCTCGGCCGGAGCCCGACGCTCGGTCGAGACCCCCGCCTGGCCAGCGCCAGCCCGATCCGTCGACCGGGGCAGGACGCGCTGAGGCCGGTTCCGATCGCGCCCAGCGACGGTGCGATCGGTCGACTCGTGGTCGGCGGGCACCTCGATAGGACGTCCCGGACGGGTGGGGAGGGGTTCTGAGGCGGCGGCGGCGTGCGGTACGTCGTCGGGGTCCGCACTGGCGCCGAAGATGTCCCGGGTGGGCAGCTCGACCGGGACCTGATCGACGAGACGGCGGCGTCCGGTCATGCCGGGTGGCATGACGGTGATCTGACCGACGACGACATCCTCGCCGGTCGGGGCGTCGTCGGCTGGCCGGTCCGTCCGGTCGGCTCGGGGACGGGCGTCTGCTTGTCCGTCACGCGGATTGACCATGAATCCGATCTCGCCTTCTGTCGCGGGGCGTTCGGCCTGGGCGGTAATGAGCTTGCGGGCGGCTCCGGTCTCGGCCGCCTGTTTCGGATCCGTCCACAGACTCTGACCCCAGTCGTTCCGGCAGGCCAACTCGTTGCGCCGGACGAGGGTGCGCACGTCGGCGGATTTCGCTCGGTCCGCGTGCAGGCACCACCCGTTGCCGGCGAATCCGGCCTCCTGGAAGAAGAAACAGGTCCCACACTTATGGGTAGCCAAGGGGGTCACAGTCCTCGCTTCGGAGCGAACGGGCCGGAGGGAAGGTCCGAAAAAGGCGAAGCCATCCCAGCCCATCGCCTCGGGCGATCGGCTGTAGCGGGCGGTCTTTCGACGCTCGGCCGGGTCGGACTAGACCGTGAGTGTATCAGCGTCCACCGGGCTTGTCTATCGGTCACGGGTGGCTGTCGACCACGTCGGGGGACGTGCGGATCGGTGTTCGTCGCAGGGACTTTGACCCATTGGGAAGACGTAGAACGCGATCACGGTTCCACGACGCGGCCCGGACGACGCGCCATCAGCCGGACCGGTCGACGAGCACGCCAGACACGAGATCCGGGGTCGAAAGAGCCGCCAGCGCGGCCTGTTCGCCGCCCCTCGACGACGACTAGCTCGATGGGCGATCCGGATTCTCGACGACGCTCTTCCTGGCGGGGACTGACGCCGGCGACTGGCGGCATCTTGACGATGTGCGATCCCGCCGGAGTCGGGCGGACACCTCGTCTCCAGATCCCTGGTCGGCCGGGGGATCGTCGGACGCGATCATCAACGAGACCCAGATCATGGCCCTACGCTCCCCGCCCGAAAAGTGGTATCCTCCTCTGTTGATCTACCCGCTCCCGCCATCACCGTCGGTCCACCCGTCAAGGAGTTCACCGTGGCGACCCGATCGATCATTCCGCTTCGGGCCGTCGAGGGGGCCGAGCCGGACAGACGCGTTGCCGCCCCGCCATCCGGCGCCCCGCACGCGGAGCTGTCGATGTCAGCCACCCACGCGCCGGCGCCGTTGCCCGCGAACGGCAAGCAGTTCCATATCTGGACCATCGGCTGTCAGATGAACGAGGCCGACAGCGCCAAGGTCGCGTCGCTCCTGCAGGAGGTCGGCTATCGCCAGACCGCCAGCGAGGACGATGCCGATATCGTCGTGCTGAATTCGTGCGTCGTGCGGCAGTCGGCCGAGGACAAGGTCGCGGGCAAGCTCGGCAGCCTCGCCCGGCTCAAGCGGTCCCGGCCGGAGACGCGGATCGTGCTGACCGGCTGCATGGTGACCAACCAGCAGGAGCAACTCCGCAAGCGGTTCCCCCATGTTGATCTGTTCTTCGACCCGTCGGACTTCGACCGCCTCGGGCTGGTCGTGCCGGAGCTGGCCCGGCTGGAGGACGACCTCGCCGCGCTGCCGCACTACTACGCGCCGGCCGCCGATGGGCTGGAGCCAGCTGAGGGCTACCGGAAGGGCGTCACCGCCTACGTCCCGATCATCTACGGCTGCAACTTCCTCTGCTCCTACTGCATCGTCCCGTACCGCCGGGGCAAGGAGACCTCCCGTCCGATGGAGGCGATCGTCCGGGAGGTCTCCCGACTGGTCGAGGATGGTGTCCGCGAGGTCACGCTGCTCGGGCAGACCGTCAACGCCTGGGGGCACGATCTGCCGGCTAGGCAGTCGCTCGCCGAATTGCTCCGGGCGGTCGATGCGATCCCGGGTTTGGATCGGCTCCGGTTCCTGACCTCGCACCCGATGTACATGACCGACGAGTTGTTCGATACGATGGCCGAGCTGCCATCCCTCTGCGAGCATCTCAACCTGCCGGTTCAGGCCGGTGACGACGAGGTCCTGCGCCGGATGCGACGGCGCTACACCCGTGACCTCTGGCTGGAGCGGCTCGGCTACGCCCGGTCCCGGATGACGGGGTTGACGGTGGCGACCGACATCATCGTCGGCTTCCCCGGCGAAACCGAAGAGCAGTTCCTGCAGACGTACGCGATGCTGGAGGAGGCTCGCTGCGAGAAGGTCCACCTCGCGATGTACTCGCCCCGACCGGGGACGCTCTCGGCCCGCTGGGAGGACGACATCCCCCACGCCGAGAAGCATCGCCGGCATCAGGTGCTGGAGAAGCTCCAGGAGCGGATCGGCACCGAGATCAATGCCGCGCGGGTCGACTCGACCGTCGAGGTGCTGGTCGAGGGCAAGAACAAGGGGCGCTGGTCCGGGCGGAGCCGGGGAAACACCCTGATCCATGTCGACGTGACTGAGGATGTCGATCTGCTCGGCAAGCTGGTCGATGTCCGGATCACGTCAGCTACGCCCTGGTTCCTGATCGGAGAGGCGGCGGGGGTTCCGGCCTGAATGGCCTGCTGATGGAAACGAGACGAGACCTACCCGGTGAGGCGGATGAGATGATCCGGCTCGACCGAGACCCGACAGGGAAGGACGCAGCGACGCATGACCGATACGACTGATCGAACCGACCGAACCAAGCGCCAGTTGATCGACGACGCCCGCAACGCGGCGATGGCCGGGCGCTGGCCGGACGCGATCCGCGTCAACGACGATCTCATCAACCGGTTTCCCCGCGACGCCGAGGCCCACAACCGCCGCGGGCGGGCGTTGCTGGAGCTCGATCGCTACCAGGACGCGCTCGACGCCTATGAGGCGGCTCTCAAGATCGACCCGGCCAACCTGATCGCCCGGCGTAACCTCGGCCGCCTCGACCTCCTACTCCAGCAGCCCGATGGCCACACGTCGGCCCGATCGTCCAGCGAGGCGCAGCCGCTGCCCCGCACGACGGTCTTCATCGAGGAAGTCGGCAAGACCTGGCACGGGGAGTTGGTCAACCCGGCCAAACTGATCCGGCTGGCGGAGGTCGATCCCGGCGAGCAACTCACGCTGGAGGTCGATGGGCCGCGACTCTACGTCTCCGACCGAACCGGGCAGCGCCTCGGCGAGATCGAGGTCGGAATCGCCCAGCGGATCACGCAGATGATCGGCGAGGGCAACCGCTATGAGATCTACTCGCTCGGTCTGAGCGCCCAGAGCCTCCGGATCATTCTCCGCGAGGCCTACCGTGCGCCGCAGCTCGGCACGAGGCCGTCATTCCCCGGCAAGCTCAAGGCGATCCGCCCGGCCGACCGGGAGGGCAACCTGCTTCGGCGCGATGACGACCTGCTCTATGCGGACGACGACGACGACGTGGACGAGGAGGACGACGCGGCGTCCGACGTCAACGACGAGGTCGAGCCGTCCGACTCCGATGAGCCGCCCATCGCGATCACCAGCTACGACGTCGACGACGACGAGTTGAACAACTAGCCCTTCGAGTTACCGCGAATGAACGCGAGACGGGCCGGTGCAGGAGACTGCACCGGCCCGTCTCGCATCTCTGTCAGACCAACGACTAGACGATGGATTCGATCAGGAACAGCGCGGCGATCATCACGACGACCAGGATGCCGCTGAGCAGCAGCAGGCGCCGCAGGTCGGAGCGGATGAACCCGTATTCCTGGTCGCGAGTCAGCGTGACCGAGCGGAGCGCCTGCCCGGGTTCCCGGCGCCGGCGGGTCCTCGCGGTCGATGGGGCTCCGGCCATGCGGGGAGCGGCGGCCGGCACCTGCGGTTCGGCGACCGTCACGGTTCCGATCCGCGTGCTGGCATTCCGGATCTCCATCGCCTGCTGCTCGGCGCGGTTGAGCCGCCGGCCCTGACGGGTCGAGCGGGTGCCGGTCTGTCTGGTTGGGGAACGCTGGGCCACGGGTCATCCTCGATGTCGTCGAAGCGAACGCACGCTCGGGCCGGCCACCGCAGGCGAAGGCGGAGCCGGAATCGCTGCCAGGAGGGAGCGTCGCTGCCACGATCGGGCGGGACAGGCACGCCGGGACGGCGTATCGCTTCGACGCTGGTCTATCGGCAGACGCCAGTATAGCGGATTCATCGCCGAGCCCTTCGCCGGCACCGGAACCATCGTGGGGCGGCCGGTCCGAACCGGCCGAGAGGTTCCGGCGAGGGAGCGATGGCGGCAGGGTAGCCTGATCGATGAGCCTCCCTCAGGCCAGCGGAGGATGATGGCTCCGAGGCGCTGCCTGGTACCGAATTCGAGTCAACGGTCGGTGGGCGCGTGACCCCTCGATGGGGGAGCAGCCCGCTCCCTTCGCTCCGGTTGACCGGCATCGCTCTCCCGCCCCATGCGCCGCTCGCTGCGCCGCGGCTCCGCCGGTGCCCGGCGTGGGGGGCACCACGCGCGTGCGGTCACGCACCAGGCTTTCCCCCGGATCGCGTATGACAGGGTCTGGCGGGAAACCGGCCGGCCGACGTAGCGCGTGAACCGATCAGTTCTGGCGTAACCAGTCCGGTTCGCGGCGACGCTGATGTTCGGCGACCGCGACACGATCATCCGATGGAACCGAGAGCGTATGGGGGAGCGTCAGGATTCGCCGGCCGGGCACGCGCTCTCTGGGGTCGAACCCAAGCGCGTCCCGTTCACTCGGCTGAGTGCGGACGATCGCGGCAGGCTCACGAGCCGGGGTGGTCGGCAGCGGCGCGATCTGCCCGAGGACGAACCCGAGCGCCACGCTGTACTGCCGGACGGCCCGGCCGAGGCCGATGCCGAGCCGCGGTCTCACTGCCGCGACGAGACGACGGTGCCCGTCGCCATGATCCGCTCGAACCGTTCCACCGGGAGCACGAAGACGCTGACGCCACCGAGCGACACGTTCGCGACGCCGTTGGCCGTGTCGTCGTCGTAGGGGAGAAGGGCGTCGGCGGCGGGCGGGACGATTCGGAGGGAACCGGTCTGGGCGAGGATGCTGACGCAGAGGTCGACCTGCTCGTCCTCGGCTCCGATCAGGATGGTGACGTTTCCGGTCCGGAGGAAGCCACCGGCAGACGCGATCCGGGTGACGCTGAACCCGCGACCGATGAGGGCGCGCAGAACCGGGTCGACATCGTAGTCATGGATGATCGCGAGAACGAGTTTCAAACGGTCGGCCTATCAACTGGTTGCTGGGCGGGCATCGACTGCCCACGACCCTGCGGCAGATCCTCGTCCGCGAGAGTCCTCAGCATACCGGAATCGGCACGTCGACGGCGACGGAATGAAAACGAGACCAGTCCCGACAAACCATCGTGACAGGTCGGCCACCCGCTGATGAGCTTTCCCGAGCGACGCCCCGCAACGCGCCCGGTTCCGCTCATCCGCCCTCCTGCCAGCCGGTCCCGGAACAGGTCCCGCAACCCGTCCCGCCGTTCTGACAATCGGTGGTGGTCCGCTCCGGCGCCGCTGGCCCATCGGGACTGTACGTACAGCATATACGTACGCCATAAGGATGTCAAGGGGTTGAGTCGATGCGATGCGCCTGTCCGACGGTGAGGCCCGTCCGGCTGGGGGCATCGTTGGCCCGGTGGAGCGGCCGACTCGCCAATCTCGTCGGGAGAGCCCCTCGGAGCGGACTGAACGGGGTCAAACCACGTAGACTGTTCCGACTGAACCGTGAGGCAGTCCAGCGCCCGATACGCGATCGCCGCTCGGTCCAACGGACCGGGCGAAGATCCGGGCACGTCTGGTTCACGGACCTGGGCCTCACCCACGGGTTGAGGCCCAGGTCCACACACGAGCGAAGGGATGACACGATGGGTCGAATCGACGAGCGTCTGATCGAACTCGGTATCACACTGCCGGAGCCGGTCCGACCGGTGGCAACCTACACCCGCTTCGTCCATGACGAGGAGACCGGTCGGCTGCTGATCTCAGGAACTGGCCCGGTCAAGGGCGGCCCGGTCGGTCAGGTCGACAGCGACGTCACGGTCGAGCAGGCGATCGAGGCGGCCCGCGAGTGCGGCCTGCAGATCATCGCCACGGTCAGGGATGCCGTCGGAGACCTCGACCGCGTGGTCCGGGTGGTGAAGGTGCTCGGCATGGTGAACTCGGCGCCGACGTTCGGTGAGCAGCCGAAGGTCATCAATGGCTGCACCGATCTGTTCGTCCAGGTCTTCGGCCCGGACGTGGGACTCCCGACCCGGTCCGCCGTCGGCATGGGCGGCCTCCCGGACCGGATCCCGGTCGAGATCGAGGCCGAGTTCAAGATCCGCTGAGCGACGTTCGCCGGGCGACACCGCATCGGGTTGCGAGCGGGAACGATAATGGGATGACGGGCGCGGTGGATCGTTCGATCCTCTGGCGGTCGGCACTCAAGAGAGCATCGGAGTAGGGAAGATGGAGTCACGCAAGCCAACTCAGGTCACCCAGGAGGGTCTGGACCGGCTGACCGCCGAGTTGCGCGACCTGATCGAGGTCCGGCGTCCAGCCCTCGTGTCGGCCGTCGCCGAAGCGCGGTCGCACGGGGACCTGCGTGAGAACGCCGCCTATGATGCCGCCCGGCAGGATCAGGCCATGAACGAGCGCCGGATCTCGGAGCTCGAGTCGAGGCTCCAGAACGTCACGGTCGTCGACACCTCGTCGGGGTCCAACGGCATCATCCGGATCGGCTCGAAGGTCACGGTGGATTTCGGCGACGGTGAGCCGGAGGAGTACACCCTGGTCGGCGCGATCGAGGCCAAGCCGTCAGCCAACATGATCTCCAACGAATCGCCGCTCGGGAAGGCGCTCAACGGCAAGCGCGCCGGCGAGACGACGTACTTCTTCAGCCCCGGCGGGCGCCAGCAGGTCGAGATCAAGGCCGTCCGCTAACGCTCGACCGATGTTCGATCGTGACCAACGTCGGGGTGGACCCACTGGAGGGTCCGCCCCGTCCGGTTTTTCGCAGGTGGTGGCCTGTGGTCGTGGTCCCCTGGTTGCGGGGGGCGTCCTGACGGACCAACTGCCGCCGAAGGCACCAGGAGGGAGCCGGCAGTGGCCGATGTCAGGACCGACGCGCTCCGGCCGAACGGAGTGACCGGGGAGCGTCTAGACTGGCAGACACCCCGACGTCACGGTCGCCGGACCGTCGCGCTGGCGTCCGCACTGGCCGACCAAGGACAGCCGATCCCGCCGATCAGACGAGGGACTTCGGGACGATGACCCGCAGGGCATGGGGCGAGACGGTGACGTCGATCGGGAGGTTGCCCATCACGTCGCCATCGATCTGGTAGGGGAGGGGCTGGTCGCTCTCGATATGGACCGACGTCACCTGGCGGTAGATCACGTCCGGGGCATCGCCGAGGCCGCCAAGCATGGCGTGCATCAATGTCTCCATCGTCGGCAAGGGGTGGATCGCAAGCACGATGTAGAGATCGAGGACGCCGTCGTCCACGGTCGGCTTGCTGTCGATCCGGAGGTGCCGGCTGATGATCGAGGCGCCGTTGGCCAGGAGCACCAGCGGGGAGTCGACCCGGAACGTCTCGGACTCGGTCATGACCAGGAGCGAGGCGGGCCGGGAGAGCGACGCCCGGATGCCCGCCGGGAAGTACGCGCCCCAGCCGAGCCGGCGCTTGAGCCGGGGATCGGTCATGGCGAACAGGCGGCTGTCGAAGCCGGCGCCGGCCATGTGCAGCATGGCCCGGTCGTTGACGAAGGCCAGGTCCATCTTGATCAGCGCGTGGTCGCGGGCGATCAGATCCAGGGCATCGCCCGGGCGGACCGGGATGTTGAGTTCCTTGGCGATGATGTTCGTCGAGCCAGCCGGGATGATTCCCAACGGAGTCTGGGTGTGGGCCAGCGCGGTCGCGACCTCGCCGACCGTGCCATCCCCACCGGCTGCGACGACGACATCCGCCCATTCGGCCGCTCGCCGGGCCAGCAATTCCGCGGTGCCCTGCCCCTCGGTGAAGGTTAGCGTCACATCATCGAGACCCATGCGCCACTCGGCCAGCGCCCTGGCGAGCGCGTTCGCGCTCATCCGGGTGGCCGGGTTGGCGATGACCGCGATTCGACGACCGGTCGCCTCCCTCGGCGTCGGTACAGCCGAATACCCACTGGAGGGGGCACTGATGATCTGGATCACCGGGTCGAACGTCTTCGCCTCCGGCTCTGGCGGAGCCATCATCCGGTTCAGGCAGTCTGCTCGTCAGGCCCGAAGACGCGCTCGACGAGGAGGTCGGTGACCTTGCGGGCCACCGCGACGAGGAGGATTCCGAGGATCGCCCGGACGATGTTGCGCGACATGAGGGCTCCTTGCTGACTGACGGGCCGGTCGCGTGCGATACGGCCCCAAGCGGATGATGGCATCATAGCCGGTCAGACCGGTGGGGCGCCGTTCGCCTCCGCCTCATCCCGCGGCTGACGCACCCGCTGCTTGAAGGTCGCGCTGGCGGTGAAGCCCGGTGTCCGGGCCGCCGGTACGAGGATCTCGGCACCACTCCTCGGGTCCACGCCGCGGCGGGCCCGTCGCTCGCGGAGCTCGAAGGTCCCGAACCCGGTCAGGATGATCCGGCTGCCCTGGCCGACTTCCTCGGTGATGATGCGGAGCGTCTGGTTGATCACCCGGGCGACGGTCTGATGAGGAAGCTGCGCTTCCGCCGCGACCTGACGAATCAGCTCATTCTTGTGCACGCTTCCTCGCTCTCTCGACCCGGCGAATGGTTTCTGGGACACGGAGACCGCGGCCACCCACCGGGTGGACCAGACCGATGCACGGATTCGGCGCAAGAACCTGTCCATCCGCGCGGGATGCCTAGTACTCCTCCCGTTGCGGCGAGTCGGCGTGACCTCGACGGAGGGACAGGCTCAAGGGGATCAGCACCACGAGCGCCAGGACGGTGAAGTCGGCCAGACCGAACGTCCCGACGAAGGTGCGGTTCGCACCTGGCAGGAGACCGAAGGGCAGGACCAGCGGGTCGGTGAACCGGTAGATCGTCCGGCCGATCCAGACCCGGCTGTCGACGTCGCCGACGAGCAGGACCGTCCGGGCGACGAAGAGGACCGCGACCGCGGCGTAGAGATTGACGACGACTTCCAGCGCGATCTGCGAGGACGTCCCCGCTCCGGCACCGGACGGCGGTCGCGGCTGCATCATCGTGACGGTGCCGCCGTCGAGCCGAGCAGGACCCAGACGCGCTCGACGATCCGATCCGCGAGGGCGGCCTTCGTCATCTCCGGCAGTTCGTGGGGGTGCCCGTCCCGTCCGATCAGGGTCGCCGTCGACGCCTCGGCCCCGATCGTCCGGACGGCGTCGTTGGCGACGATCAGGTCGAGACGCTTGGCCCGGAGCTTGTCCGTCGCGTACTCCACGAGCCGCTCGGTCTCGGCCGCGAACCCGACCTTGATCAGGCCCGGCCGGTCGATCGTGGCCAGGATATCGACCGTCGGCTCCAGCTCGATGGTCGTCGTTGCCCGGAGCGAGCCCTTCTTGAGCTTGGTCCTGGCCGGGGTGACCGGACGGAAGTCGGCCACGGCGGCAGCCATGATCAGCACGGCCGCATCCGTGACGGCGTCCTCGACGGCGGCGAGCATCTCGGCCGCGGTCGTAACCCGGACGATCGTCGCACCGGTCGGGGGTGTCTGTTCGCCGGGCGCGGTGATCAGTGTGACGTCGGCGCCCCGATCGAGCGCGGCCCGCGCGATCGCGTAGCCCATCCGGCCGCTGGACCGGTTGGTGATGCTCCGGACCGGGTCGATCGGTTCCTGGGTGCCGCCGGCGGTCACGACGATCTTCGGCCGGGCCTGCTCGCCAGCGGAGGTGCGTCCCAGGACGACGCGAAGCGCGTCGACGATGGCGTCGGGAGGCGCCAGGCGCCCGTCACCCATCGCGCCGGACGCGAGGCGCCCGGGATCCGGACCGACGATCATCGCGCCGCGTTGCCGCAGGGTCGCGAGGTGCCCCTGGGTAGCCGGGTGATGGAACATGTGGTGTTCCATCGCTGGGGCGATCACGAGCGGCGCGACCGTCGAGAGATTGACCGCGCCGAGCAGATCGTCCGACAGGCCGAGGGCCAGCCGGGCGATCACGTTCGCGGTCGCCGGCGCGACGATCAGCGCCTCGATGTCACTGGCGAGCGTGACGTGCCCGGCGGAGTCGGCGGTCCACGGTTCCCAGAGGTGGGTATGGACCGGTCGCCGGGTCAGGGCCTGGAACGTCAGGGGCTGGAGGAACCGCTCGGCACCGCTGGTCAGCAGGACGTCGAGGATCACGCCGGTCGTACGGTGCTCGGCGAACGC
>CAXTHM010000080.1:0-15525 GCA_964244115.1 uncultured Thermomicrobiales bacterium | reverse complement strand
ATCTCGGCGTCGCGATGCAGCACGGCGTCGTGGTCGATCTGTACTCGACCACGATCGCGTATGGCGCGGGCTCGGCGGAGGCGCCGCAGTCCTGGGCGGACTTCTGGGACACCAGCCGGTTCGGCGGCCTGCGGGCGCTGCGCCGCAACCCCGTCGGGACGCTGGAGTTCGCTCTGCTGGCCGATGGGGTCGGCCTCGCTGATCTCTACCCGCTCGACACCGACCGCGCGTTCGCCGCGCTGGAGCGCCTCTTCCCGAGCGTCCTGTCCTGGTACGAGGATGCCCAGCAGCCGGTCCAGCTCGTCCTGAGCGGCGAGGTGGGTCTGGCGGCGGCCTGGAACGTCCGGATCGCGGCGCGAGACATCGGTGGCCGGGTCGCCGCCCAGTGGAACGGGGGGATGCTGTCCGGGGACTCGTGGACGGTCCCCCTCGGGGCGGAGAACGCCGATGTCGGGATGGACTTCGTCAACTATGCGACCCGATCGGTGCCGCAGGCCAACTTCTGCAACATCCTGCCATTCGGCCCGGTCAACCGGCGCGCTTTGCCGCTGATCGCCGCCGAGCGCCGCCAGCTCATCCCGACGGCTGACGAGATTCGTGACAGCCAGTTCGTCGAGAACTGGAACTACTGGACCGACCAGCGCGAGACCCTCACCGACCGGTTCGAGGACTGGCTCGTCCGTGACCGCCCGGCGGCGACACCGGCCTCGACGCCGATCGGGCTGCGTGGCTGAGGTCAGGACCGGTCGGCTCGTAACGCCGCCCGGCTCCGGTCGATCGCCGCGATCAGCCTCGCCGCGTGGTCGTCGGCCGACCACCGCGAGAGATCGGGCCAGTCCCGTCGTCCCGATTCCCCTATCTGATCCGGGAGGGCGTCGAGGGTGACCACCGGCCCCGGCAGTGCCCCGCCTGAGCCGTCGACGTGCGTCGCGACCGTGACCGCCCGGACGCCGAACGACCACGGCAGGAGGGAGCGGACGCCCAGAGCCGGACCGGCGGGGTGGAGCCCGGCGACCACGACGGCGATGTCGATGGCTGACAGGCGGGGAGCCAGATCGAGCTCGGTGATCGGCTGCCACCCATCCAGCGAGAGCGACCCCAGACTGAGGCGCGTCGCCCCCGGGTCGATCTTCTCGGCGATGTGCCAGACCTGCATCGCGAGGCTGGCCTGCTCGGCATCCCATGCCAGCACGGTGAGCCGCGGTCGGTCCGGATTCACGATCGGATGCGGATCGACGGCGTGGACATCGATGGCCGGGCCGAGGTCGATCGGCTCGCCGTCAGCGGTGGACAGTCCGCCGGATCGGGACGTCGCGACGCGAAGGAGGCGCGGCTCGTCGTAGTCCGAGATCAGCGCCCTGATCTCATCCGACGCGTTGTCGAGGACGATGACGGCGTCGACCAGGGCCAGTTCGCGGGCCAGCCAGATCCTCAGTTCCCGGCTGTGGGGCAGATCGAGGGTGCGGTACTGGACATCGCGGTAAATGTCGGCGAACTGGCGCAGCGGCGCCGAGCCCCGGTGTCGCAGGAGGTGGGTCAGGCTGTCGCTCCGGCGAGGCTCAATGAAGACGACCTCGTGGCCGGCTCGGGTCAACGCCCGCATGATCGCCCGCCAGGTCGTCGCCAGCGGGTTGTCGATGTCGGAGCGGATCGACTCGCCGAAGACCATCACCCGCCGCCGCCATGCGACGTCGCCGCGCTCGACGGCACCTCCGGGTGCCGATCCCCTGTCATGGCCGGTCGGCCGGTCCGCGGTCACAGCCCCAGGGCCACGCCGTCGGCACGGCAGTCGCTGGCGCCGAGCAGCAGCCCCGTCTCCGGGTTGCGCAGGATGAGCTGGGCGAGACCGACGTTGCTGGCGAACGGCGCGATCGACTGGACGACATGGCCCTTCGCCGTCAGCCCATCGATCGTTTCGGGCTCGAAGCGCTCCTCCAGTTGAAGCGACGTATCGGGCTCGTCGCCATCGCCACCCGAGACCCAGCGCGGCAGGTCCAGGACGAACTGCGGGTTGTCCCAGAGGTCGTAGTCCACCAAGCTGGTGACGAGCTGGAGATGGACCTGAGCCTGGGCGTCGCCGCCCTGCGTGACCAGTGGTCCGGCGAGCTGGCCGCCGTGGTAGAGCATCCCCGGCATCAGCGTGTGCAGGGTCCGCTTGCCCGGCTCCAGCCGGTTGGGATGATCGTCGTCCAGCGAGAAGTAGCCGCCCCGGTTCTGGAGCATGATCCCGGTCCCGTCGGCCATGATGCCGGAGCCGAAGCCCATGTACTGGCTCTGGATCATCGCGGCGGCGTTGCCGTCCCGGTCCACGACGCAGATGGCGACCGTGTCGGCGTCGCCGTCGGGCTGCCCGGTGCCAGCCCGGTCGGGGTCGTAGCGGCCCCAGAGCTCCGCGGCGTAGGACTTCGAGATCAGGTGCGGGACATCGATCTCGGCGAAGTCGGGGTCGGTCAGGGTCCGGTTCCGGACATCGAAGGCGATCTTCTTGGCCTCGATCAGTGGGTGGAGGTGGGCAACCGAGCCCCAGGTCGCGTCCGGCTCGACCCGCTCGGCGAGGTTGAGTTCGATCAGGGCGGTGATGCCCTGGGAGTTGGGCGGGAACTCGGCCACGGTGACGTCGCGGTAGGTGCTCAGGACCGGCTCGGTCCACTCCGAGCGGTGCGCGGCGAGGTCCGCCATGTTGAGTGCCCCACCGTGGCGATGGACGGTCGCGGCGATGCGCTCGCCGATCGCGCCGGAGTAGAAGGCGTCGCGCCCCTCGGCGCTGATCAGGCGGAGGCTGTCGGCGAGCGCGGGGAGCCGGAGCCGCTGGCCGACGGCGGGGATCATCCCGTCGGGGATGTAGGTGGCGTGAGCCTGCGGGTCGCCCCGCAGCAGCGGCTCCCCGAGCCGGAGCCCGGCGGCCAGCTTGACCGAGACCGGGAAGCCCTCGTCCGCGTAGTCGATCGCCGGCTGGAGGACGTCGGCCAGCGTGAACCGGCCGAACGCCCGCTGGGCCGTCACCCAGGCGTCGACGGTCCCGGGGACCGTGATGGCGTGGACGCCACGAAGGGGCATGCGCTCGTGGCCGGCGGCCCGGACGAACTCGCGGCTCGTGCCCATCGCCGAGCGCCCGGAACCGTTGAGGGCGTGGAGCTTGCCGCTGCTCGCCTCGTGGTAGAGCAGGAACAGGTCGCCGCCGACGGTCGTCTGGTGGGGGTACATCACCGTCAGGACGGCGTTGGTGGCGATCGCGGCGTCCATCGCCGTGCCGCCGTCACGGAGCACGGCGATGCCGGCTTCCGCGGCCAGGATGTGAGGAGCCGCGACGACCCCGTTGAACGCCAGCGTCGATCGGCTGGGGGACACATGGACCATGGTCGCTTCCTAACTCCTGTGACGCGAAGACCGGGGACCGCTCGAGCTATCGGGCCGGGATGACGTAGAGCTCCGTCTGCGGCGGGACGATCCACTCGCAGCCGTCGGCCGTCACGACGACGTCCTCTTCGATCTGGGCGCCCTGGATGCACGGCTCCAGCGTGAAGACCATCCCTTCCTCGATCTCGCCACCGGAGCGGTCGCCGTAGCGGGCGTTGTTCGGACCGAGGACCAGACCGCCGTCGTGGACGAGGCGTCCGACCTGATGACCGAGGGCGTGGGTGAAGCCGTAGCCGCGGTCCTCGACGATCTGGCGGCTCGGGTGGTCGACGTCCCAGCCGATCACGCCGGGCCGGATCAGGCTCTTGGCCATCGCGACGCTGTCGGTGACGGCCCTGAAGCGGTGGATGGCGTCCGGGTCGATCTCGGTCTCGCCGGGGCGGGAGAGGTACCATGTCCGCTGCATGTCCGAGCAGTAGCCCTCGACGATGACGCCGAAGTCGATCCGGACGGTGTCGCCGGGCTGGATCGGCTTCATCGTCGGCGGGGTGTGGCCGGCCTCACGGTCCCCGGCGACCACGGACGGGCAGAACGCGGCTTCCCAGGCCGGCCCGACGCCGTAGGTCTCCATGCGCTCATTGATGAACTGCTGGACGTCCAGCTCGGTCATCCCGACCTTGAGGACGCCGGTGACGTCGTCGAAGATCTGCTGGGTGATCTGGCAGGCCCGGCGGATGCGCTCGACCTCGCCCGGCGTCTTGCGGGCCCGGATGCGCTCGGCGACCGGGGCCGACGAGACCAGGCGATCAGCGAGACCGACCGGCGTCAGTTCGCGGATCAGCTGTAGGTAGAGGCCGTGGGTCAGGCCGTCGATGCCGAAGTCCTGCTCGGAGTAGTTGAGCGCGATGCTGGCCGGGTCGCGCTCCGTGAGGGTGGCGTGGAACGGGACGCGCCAGTCGCCGCTGTAGGCGTGGATCTCGTCGAAGATGCCCTCGACCTGGCTGCGGTCGTAGTCCGCGACGACAGCGACCGACGGGCCGTCGGCGAAGATCATCAGGGCGCTGGTCCCGGCGATGTACGGCATCCCGGTGACGAACGGCAGCATGACGTCGCTGCCCTCGCGGGTGAACGTCAGCCAGCAGGCGATGCCGTTCTCGGCCAGCAGCGCCCTGGCCTGGGCGTGCTTCTCGCGGGCGAGGGCGATGCGCTCCCGCTCGTCCTCCGTCTGTTCGAGCGTCTCGGCGACCTGGGACATGGTGAGGGGCTCCTGTGGTGGCGTGAGCGGCGGGTCGGGCAGCGATCCTCCCGATTCTCTCGCAGGCATGGGGAGACCGCCAGACCCGATCTCGTCCGGGACGTCAGGCGCTGCGCGGTTGGGTCCCGGGCGAGGTCAGTTCGATGCCGACCGAGCCGACCTCGACGTCATCGACGAAGAGCCGCACCCCGTAGTTCCCCGGCTGGAGCGAGCCGTCGAGGTTCAGCGGAACCGCGACCCACTGGCGCCCGTCCTGCCCGACGGTCACGGTTCCCTCGCCGGCGTAGGTCCGGTCCTCGAACTTCTCGACGTTCCTGAACCAGTACGTCCGGACGACACTGCCGGAACGGAGACCGTCGAGATCGGCGACCAGATAGACCGTGCCGGCGCTGGATGCCACGGAGACGACGAACCCGTTGGGCTGACCCGAGCCGTCGACGCCGGTCGCGAGGCCGATCTCCCGCAGGGTCGCCGGCGGGACATCGGTCGCGGTGGGGATCACGGTCGGGGAAGCGTAACGGTTGGCGGACCAGGTCGCCTGGTCGCCGACAATCACGCCCGGCGTCGTCTCGGACGTCTCGCGCGCCGGGCGCTGGTCGGTGGCCCGGTCCGAGGCGCAGCCCGAGAGCAGCAGGACGGCGAGCCCGATGACGGACAGCACGCCGACTGGCCTCCGCGAACGCGCGGAGGCCAGTGACGAAGATAGTCGGTCAGGGTCGGAACCGGGTTCAGGCCGACTGGCGCGGGGGCGTGTACTGCCCGAATGCATCCTGATACTCCTCGGCGACATCCCGGGCGGTCTTGTGCACGTAGATCCGGGTCGTCGAGGGGGAAGCATGCCCGAGGATCGTCTGGACTGTCGACTCGCGGACCCGGCGCCGGACCAGTTCGGTCGCGAGCCCGTGCCGGAACGAGTGCGGCGTCACCTCGCTCTCGATCCCGGTCGCGATGCAGAGTTGCGCGACGATGTGCTCGACCGTCCGGGGGCTGACCGAGGTGCCCGGGTCGCCCGGCTTGTCCCGGCCGCTGAAGGCGGGGTAGGCCGACGCGCCTCGGACCGGGTCCTCCCGCATCGCCCAGTAGCGGGTCATCGCTTCGGCGGTCTCCATGTCGAAGTGGACGGTGCGGCTCTTGCCGCCCTTGGCGCGGTAGACGCCGGCCGTGCCGCTGGCGAGGTCGACGTCCCGACGGCGCAGGGCGCAGAGCTCGGAGACCCGGACGCCCGTGCGGTAGAGGAACAGGATCATCGCCCGGACCTTGAGCCGGCGCAGCTCGAGGTTCGGCTTGCCGGCGGGCTCACCGTCCCGGACGAACGAGACGATCCGCTCGAGGTCGGCCAGCTTGACATCGGGCGGCGGCGGCGTGAACCGGGGCATCATCGCGGCGATCCGCACCCGGAGCTTGTCGGTCGGCAGGTCCGGGTGGAGGTCGTAGGCCGAGAGGTAGGCGCAGAACTTCCGCACGGCCGAGAGGTTGTTCTGCGCCGTGCGCATCTGGGAGACCTCCTCGGGCGTCCGGATGTCGGCCGGCACCAGGAGGGAGGCGAACGACGTGACGTGGTCGGCCGCCAGCGAGGTGACCGGCATCTCGGCCGGGTTCATGCCCTCGTTCTGCTCCAGGTGGCGAAGGAACTTGGCGATCCCATTGCGATACGTCTTCTTGGACCGCGGCGCGAGCCGGAGGTCGCCGAAGAACATCTCGACCGCCGTCAGCACCGAGAACAGTTCCTCGTCCTCCTGACCGGCCGGGACGATGCGAGGCTCCGGGTCGGTCGCCGGGCGAGCGGGCCGCGTGGCGACGGGTCGGACCGTCCGTGCCAGTGCCGCCGGGGTGACTGACCGGGCCTGATGGGGAGCCGCCATGTCGATGCTCATCCTCTCGCTGTGCGCATCGCCGGCGCCCGAAGGTGGGCGAGCGATGGGCCGACGGTCTGCGTGACCGCGGGGTCACGCCAGGATCGTCACCAGCGGGTAGGTGTACGTACACTGTGAACGTATCGTATCCGGTTGCGGAGAATCCCGCAAGTCGTCCTCGACAGGGTGTACGTCCGTTCCGTACAGGTGGTTCTCATGGCGTCCTGGCATAGCGCCGGACGAACCCGATCATGTCCCGGTGGAAGTCACCGTTAGAGACCACACGGGTGGCGCCGCCGGCCTTCGCGGCCCGGAAGCCATCGATATCCCGGTGCGAGCCGAAGGCGAGGACGGGCGTCGCTGGCTGCGTCGACGCGGCCGCGGCCTCGATCGCGGGCCAGTCCGGACCGGCCGCCATGTCGACCACGATCAGAGCCGGGGTCGGGCCTTCACCCAGCGCGGCGACAAGGGCGTCGGCATTCGGGATGAGGCGCGGCAGCCATCCGTCGGCGGTCAGGGCCTGTCGGAGTCGGACCCCGAAGAACAGATCCCGGTTGAGGATCAGGATGCCCGGAGCGGCAGGATCGGTCGAATCGGTGGTTGCCTGGGCGTCGGCTGGCTGGTTCATCTGGCGCTTTCCTCTGGATCGGGCGTGGTAGCGGACGGCACCAAGCGTACGCGACCGAAGGGGATTCACACGGCGGTCGGTTTTCCGGCTAGAATGGGCCACGGCAGTTTGTCCGGCCGGTGTTCCGGCCCACTTGATGAGGGATGGAACGTGGAGACGTACAACATCTATATGGATGAGACCCCGGCCGCTGGCCTCGACAGTGAGGACGAGGGCGTCGAGGTCGAGTTCCGGGTGGTACCCAACGGCTCGGACGATGGCGATCCGGAGAACAACGCGGTCCTGGCCGGTCTGGACCTCGTCGACCTGATCAACCTGCGGGATGCGCTCCAGCAGGAGATCGACAACTACGCGTTGACAGCGCTCGAGGCGGAAGCGACCGCCGCCGAGACGGAAGACGAAGAGTAGCGCTTCGATATCCGGCGATGAGCTGAATCGGGAAGCCCACCAGGCGATCGTCTGGTGGGCTTCCCGATTCTCCCGTTCAGTCGCTGGCGGCGTCGGTCAACGTCCCGTCCCGGAGCACGACCGAGCGCGACGCCAGGCGCTCGATCGCGCGACGGTCGTGGAGGACCATCAGGATCGTGCCGGTGAAGCCGCCGAGCGCCGCCTCGAACTGCTCCCGGCTGTCCAGGTCGAGGTGGTTGAGCGGCTCGTCCAGGACGAGGAAGTTGGCGCCGCGGAGGACGACCATCGCGAGGGCCAGCCGGGCCCGCTCGCCGTAGGAGAGCTCGGCGGCCCGCTTGAGGGGGGCGTCCTCCGAGAACAGGAACCGGTGCAGGAAGGTCCGGGCGTCGGTGTCGCTGATCTCGGCGACCGAGCGGACGTGGTCGAGGACGGTCCGATGGGGGATCAGGCTCTCCTGCTCCTGCGTGAACCGCCCGACGATGATGTTGGCGCCGAGCCGGACCGAGCCCGAGGCGGGCGGGATCTCACCGAGGAGCGCCCGGATCAGCGTCGTCTTGCCGCTTCCGTTGGCGCCGAGCAGCGCGACCCGTTCGCCCGCCTGGATCTGGAGTGAGACGCCGTCGAGGACGGTCGTCCCACCGAGCACGACGGTCAGGTCGTCGATCACTGCGACCTCCCGCCCTCCCGGTGGGGCGGGCGGGAGATCCACCGACAGACCCCAGCGCAGCCGCGGTTTGTCGATCCGCTCCTCGGAATCGAGCATTCGTTCCAGGCGGCGTTCCCGGACGACGGCCACCCGGGCGAACTTCTTCCAGCGGTTGGTGACGACGTGGATCTCCGACTCGACCTTCTGGGAGCGGGCGCTGATCGCCCGGATGTCGGTCTCGACCCGCTCGATCAGTTCCTGCTGACGCCGGTACGCCGCGGCCTGCTCGGCTGCCTCGGCCGCACGCGCATCGAGGAAGTCGCTGTAGCCGCCGGCGCTGATCGTCCAGCCGGGACCGTCGTCGTTCAGGGCCAGGACATGGGTCGCGACGCGGTCGAGGAACGCCCGATCGTGCGAGACGATCACGACGGCGCCGGTCTGGGCTTCGACCAGCCGCTCGACCAGTTCGGCGGCGTCGGTGTCGAGGTGGTTGGTCGGCTCGTCGAGCAGCAGCAGGTCCGGACGGCTGGCGAGCAGCCCGGCCAGACCGGCTCGGGTCTTCTGCCCGCCGGACAGTTCGGCGAGCGGGGTGTCCCAGCCACGGTTGAGCGCATCGGGCCCGACCGAGAGCCGTTCCATCGTCGCCGTGAGGTGATCGATCGCCTCGTAGCCACCGAGCCCGTCGAACCGGGCCAGCGCCGCGTCGTACGCCGCCAGCGCCCGGTCGGGGTCGTCGCACTCGTTGCCGAGCGCGGTCGCCGTCTCCTCGACGGCCAGCGCGGCCGAGGCGAGGCCGCCAGTCGGGATGTCGACCAGGCCGGCCAAGGTTCCCGCGGGCTGGTCCGCGAAGCCCTGACGCAGGGAGCCGATCCGGGCGCCCGGAGCGAGCGTGATCGTGCCGCTGGTCGGTTTGCGGTCGCCGGCGAGCAGGGCCAGGAGTGTGGACTTGCCCGAGCCGTTCGGCCCGATCACGCCCAGGACCTCGCCGGCGTTGAGGGAGAAGCCGACGTCCTCGAAGATGACGCGCTCGTCGATATGAGCGGTGACGGAGTGGACGGTCAACATGATGAGCTCGCCAGACGCGAGGCTCAACGCCGGGACCGACGCTGACCGTCGAAGGTCATGCGCGCGTCTCGGAGCGCTGAGCCGCGATGCGCGGCAGGGGTTCGCGGGGTGGGGGCGAGGCCAGAGCGGTCGGTGCCGCGCGGCAGGTGGGAGCCCTCTGGCGCCCATCAGATCTTCAAGGGAGTGCCCTCCAGGGCCGACGTGCAGGCTGCCGTCATGAGGATGGAGGGGGCGACCCGGCGATACCCGCGTGGTATCGCCTGTCAGGGGGAGCGCCCGGGGCGCTAGCCGATCATCTGGGGTGACCTCGAAGCGTCGTGTACGGCCGGGGGACGAACCGGCGACGATGGTAGCGAATGCCGACCGATCCCGCAACCGCGTCCCGATCGCGATCCGGTCTCGCGCGGCCGCACCAGATGGCCTCTGGATGACGGTCGGTCAGTCCACCGGCGCCTGGCCGGCGCGGAAGATGGCGTTGAACAGCACCTTGTAGGTGCCTCGGGCCTGGGCGCGGAACTGAGGCCGGAACCCGACCAGGATGACGCGCCCGCGGCCGAGACCGACCTCGACCAGCGCCGAGCGGGAGCGCAGGTGCTGCTCGCCGAGGATCCAGCCGCTGACGTTCGGGGTGCCGCCGGTCGGGTAACGGGCGACCGAGGTGACCGGCTCGCCGCCGGACAGCACCTCGAAGGCCGGGCTGTTGTAGAACAGCACGGTCGTGTCGCGCCGCAGACCCCATGCGAGCGGGTGGGCGGTATCCACGACGACGCGGAGGAGCGAGCCGGGGCAGTAGAACTCCTTGGTCGGCAGCCCGTCGAGGACGTTCCGGACCGGCAGGGCGAACCGGTCGATCAGCGCCGCCGTGCTGCCGTCGAGGGCGATCAGGGTGCCGCCGGCTTCGACGAACTGCTGGAGTTCGTCCAGCCCGACACCGCCCAGGCCACCGACGTACTCGGGAGGGTACGGTTCTCCGAATGTGTTCCGGGCCGGGTTGCCGTTGAGGAGGTCGTCCGCGCTCTGATGCGGCAGCAGGATTACGTCGAACCGGTCGATCAGCTTGCCGCGGCGGACGTCGGCATCATGGAGCGTGGTCGCTGGGACCTTGAACTGCTCCAGGATCCAGCGCGACCAGCCCTCGTCGATCGACGGGCGCCAGCTCTGGTACAGGCCGAGCCGCGGCAGCTGCTGAACCACGGCCGAGAGGCCGATGTCCGAGGCGACCCCGTGGAAATCGACACCCGTCTCCGTCGCCAGCTCGGAGACCAGGTCGCTGAGCCCGGCTGACGGGTCGACGAAGACCGTCCCCGGCCGGATGCCGGTTTCGGACTCGCTCCCCGTCGAACGCCGAAGACTCCGGCCCTCGGCGAGCAGGCGGGTGATCGCGCGGATCGACGAGTTCATGGACGGGTCGAACCGGTAGCCGAGCTGACCGTCCCCGGTGACCGTCCCCAGCCGGAGGGACGGGGTGGACAGGGGAGCCAGGACCGAACGGGCGCTCTCGGTGACGGGAGTCCGGACCGGGCTGGCGCGGACGTCCATCTGCAGGGGCAGGGTGTGGCCGGCGATGTCGTACGGCGCCTGCGGCGGGCCGTCGGGCCACCGGCGGAGGTCGGGGTAGGTCTGGACCTCGAGGAGCGTCTTGGCGAAGCTGCTGGCCGGCTGATCCAGCCGGACGACGCGCGTCCCGGCCGGGTACTCGACGCCATCCAGCGTGACGGGTGCGGTGGCCTCCTCGACGTCGACGATCCCGGTGACGAGCACGTCGAGGAGTTCACGGGTCGTGCTCGGGTCGTGCTGGGCGTCGTCCCCCGCGATGACGAAGGCGTACGGAGCCTCGGTCCGGGTACTGGCCCGCCGGTTGATGTCGACATAATCACGCAGCCACTGGGTCCGGTTGCGGGAGAGGTGGTCGAGGGCGGCCCGAGCGGCGATCAGGTCGTAGTCCACGATGTCCCGCAGCGTCCAGCGCCCACCGGTCCAGGGGAGCGGATTGTTCCAGGCACGAACGGTCGGGAAGGAGCGTGTCTCGGCCTTGAGGTCGGCCTCGCGGACCTCGACCGGGGTCGCGTAGCGGGCGCTGGCCGCCTCGCTGAGCAGATCGACGCTGCCGTGATAGTTGCCGTAGGCGAGGGACGGCGAGTAGTTGTCGAACATGGCGTGGGTGACGACACCGGCCTTCCCGGCCGCGGTCAGCCGGGCGGCGATCGCGCTGCCGACGGCGGCGAACTGCTGCTGGATCACCGGGTCCTGATTGGCGTCGAGTGGATCGATGAACGGCGGGACCATGAACCGGGCGCCGTCACGGTTCATCTGGTGCATGTCGAAGACGAGCTGCGGGTGCTCCCGGTTGTGGAACGCGGCGTAGAGCTGGTTCTCCTTCTGGGTCAGCATGAACCAGTCGCGATTGTTGTCGTGGCCGACGTAGCGGTGGTAGAGCCACGGCATGTCCGAGCCCTCGTACTCCGTCCCGAGCCACTGCCGGTACCAGTCGGCGACGAGCTGGACCCCGTCCGGGTTCTGGCTCGGCAGCAGGACCGTCATCGTCCGCGAGAGTAGGTCGAGGGTCTCCTGATCGCTGGCCGTCGCGAGCCCGTGCGCCAGCTCGAGCGTCATCAGGCAGGCGCCGATCTCGTTGGAATGCTGCGTCGCCATGATGATGCCAACCGGCCGGGCCTCGGCGATCGCCTCGTCGATCTCGGTGGAGCTGTGTCGCCGCGGGTCCCACAGGCGGCCGAGAAGGGTCCGATTCTGGGTGCGGGCCTGGTCGGTCAGGTTCTCCGGCGCGGAGATGACGATGGCGATGTGGGGACGGCCGTCGGTGCTGGTGCCCAGGGTCTCGACCGAGACCCGGTCCGACGCGGCCGCGAGGTGCTCGAAGTAGTCGACGATCGTCGCCCAGTCCGGCAGGACCCGCTCGGCTCCGACCTCGTGCCCGAGGATCGAGGCGGGTGCCGGGATCACCGGGCCGACCGCCCGCCGGCGCCGGCCGCGCTGGACGGTGGTCTGCGAGAGGGCGCGCTGGGCCGCCTGAATCCAGTCTTCATCGACCAGGATCACGCCCCCCTCGGTGACGCGCGTCGCCGTGGGGAAGATGCCGGCCTGGATGCGCGACTTGATCAGATAGGGCGAGACGTTGAGGCGCTCGGCGGCCGTGCGGGTCGTGTAGAACTCTTTGGTGTCGGCGATCTTGGCTCGGGGCACGGGGGACCTCCGTGTCGGATCAGTCGGCGGTGGGGAAACCGGTCCCTCCCATGACGACTCCGGGAATAACGCGGTCGGCATCGTACCAAGTTCGTCTAGGCTTGGATACACCGGGTATCAGTTTGACGCGGGAAGAACGGATTTTCCGCGTACTTTTCATCATATCGGAAGAATGTCGGTCATATCGACGGGTAAAGCCGAGAAATCGCCGCCCTGATCCGAGCGGGCGACGTCGGCGACCGCTGGTGGGTCGATGCGGCCCCGACGGTTCAATGGGCGATGGAATCACCCTCGCGGGAGTCGCCGCGGATGCTTCGGACGTAGGCCTTGAAGACCTCCGGCCCCTCGCCGTAGGCGCGGGCGAGTCGGTTGAGGCCGTAGTCGTAACCGGTGGCGAACCGTTTCCCATCCGACCCGTAGGCCGCGATCCACCACTGCGCCTCGGCACCGTGGGCCGCGACCTCCTCCTCGAGGTCGACGCCGTTCGGCAACGTGGTGCAGGTGTCGCGGTAGTTGCAGGCCAGGCCGTTGATGTAGCGATCGATGTGGGTCGCCTCATGGACGAGCAGCGAGGCGAGGACATCGGTCTCCCCGGCGTGCAGGAGATCGGAGGCGACGGCGATGTAGGAGTCCGACCACCCGCCATCGAGCGGCGACTGGCGACCGTAGGCATAGCCGCTGTTGTAGGCGATGTCCTCGACCTCGACGCAGATGTCCTGATCGACGAGTTGGTCGAAGAGGCGCTCGCCCTCGGCGGTACCGCGCATCAGGTTCATCCCGGACGCGAGATCGTCCTGGTCGTCCGGGCTGGTGTCGGCGCAGATCGGGTAGCTCGCCAGGGCCGGGGCCGGATCGAACGATGGCTCCTCCGCGACGAGCGACACGACGGCGTGGACGGCGTGGCGGCTGGTCTGTTCGACCGTCTGCCACTGCGGCGTGTCGGAGAGGGTCTGGACGAGCGCCTGATTCGTGGCGGCGAAGGCGGTGGTCGCCAGGATCGCGACGATGAACAGCACCCGGACGAGTCGTGACAGGCGGGAGGGCCGCCGCCGTGGCCGCCGCTCGACCGGCGGCGGTGCCCACCCCAGCCGCTCGATATCTCGGGCGAGTGGCGGTGGCGCGAGGACGCGAGCCGGCCGGCGCGGCGACACGGGGGTCCGTGTTGCCTGACCCGGAACATCAACCGGCGGGATCCCGGCGTTCGGAGGCAACGGGGTTGACGGCGGGGGGAACGATCGGGCTCGGGGTGGGTGCGTCGGAGTCGGGCGAGGTTCGTCGGGCGACGCGGACCGTTCCGGGACCGGCTGGATCCGGAACCGGCCGGTCTCGGCCCGGCTCGGGCCCGGCATCGACTCGGAGCGGATCGTCTGGTCGGCGTTCCGAGCAGGGCTCCTCGTCGCGTCCGGCGGCAGGCCATCGGTCTGGCGGAACGGGTGCGCTCGGAGCGGTTGGCTGGCGGGTCGGGTCGCGTCGTCAGGCGGTCTGTCGGTCAACGGAGATCCTCGGAGGAATGGATACTATGGACGACGCATGCTACGGGTCCTGCCGACGGCTGTTCCGTGGCAGCCGAGGCCGCGTCGTGATCCTGATGCAACGATACGTCAGAATCGGTGCCCACGAAGGCATCCGGAGAGCGATCACCTGTGGTCACCGACTTCTACGACGGCCGCGACGACTTCGGACTCGCCGATGATGACGTCCTGTTCACCGACGACGACGAGACGGAGATCGACCCCTCGCGGGACCCGCACGTCATGACGGTACTCGGGGCCGTCGACCCCGCCGCGCTCGGAATCACGTTGCCGCACGAGCACCTTCTGGCGGCACCTCCCGCAACCGTCGACACCGAACCGGATTTCCGGACGGGTGAGTGGGACGCGGCACTCGCCGATGCCGAGTCGTTCGGCTTCGCCGGCGGCGGCGCGATCGTGGACTGCACGCCGCCGGACAACGGTCGCGACCTCGCCGGGCTGCTCTGGGTGGCGGGTCGGGTCAGCGTCCACGTCGTCGCCACGGCCGGATTCCACACCGAGCGGCACAGCCGGGGACGCATCGCGGGTCATACCGCGCGGGAGCTCGCCGATCGCTTGATCGCCGAGGTCAGAGATGGCGACCCGGAGACCGGAGTCCGACCGGGGCAACTCAAGGTCGCCAGCAGCCTCGACCAGATCACCGAGACCGAGCGGACCGCGTTCGCCGCCGTCGCGCTGGCCCACCGGGCGACCGGCGTGCCGATCGTGTCCCACTGCGAGGCCGGGACGATGGCTCTTGAGCAGCTCGCATTGCTCGCCGGTCACGGGGTCGATCCAGGGCGCGTCATCGCCAGCCACCTCGACCGGCGGTTCGAGGATCGGGCGATGCTGCGGGCGGTCCTCGCCACCGGCGCGACGATCGGGTTCGACCAACTCGGCAAGCCACGCCACGGGCCGGACGAGCCCAAGGCGGTCGTCATCGCCGACCTGATCGCGGAGGGGTATGTGGGCCAGATCGTGCTCTCCCACGATCTCGCCCGGCGCTCGCTCCGTCCGGCCTACGGTGGCTCACCGGGCATCACCTGGATCCTCGATCGCTTCGTCTACATGCTCCTCGATGCCGGCGTCTCCGGCCTCGACGTTCGCCGGATGCTGATCGACAACCCGGCCCAGGCGCTGACGATCCACCCGACGACGCCCCCGACGTGGTAGCGTCTCCGCCACCTATCGAGCAGATCGGCCGACTGGCCCGGAGTGACGAGAATGGATGACGCCCGGTCCCGAACGATCGACGCCCTCGTCTTCGACATGGATGGCTTGCTCGTCGACAGTGAGCCGTTGGCGGACGCCGCGATGGTGGAGTTCCTCCGGCGGCACGGCAAGCAGGCGCGGGCGGAATATGCCGCCCAGTTGCTCGGGCGCCGGCTGCCGGACGCTGTCGCCCTGTTCATGGAGTGGTATGAGCTCGAAGGTGATCTCGGTGCGCTGACGACCGAGTTCGACGCGCTCCGGACCGAGATGATCCTCGGCAACCTCGCCCTGATGCCGGGAGCGGCGGAGATCGTGGCGTTCGGGCGCGAAGCCGGCCTGCGGCTCGCCCTCGCGACGTCGAACCGGCGCCATCAGGCGGTGATCTCGCT
>CAXTHM010000079.1:0-15909 GCA_964244115.1 uncultured Thermomicrobiales bacterium | reverse complement strand
AGCCGCAGCGCAGCGAGAGCCGCGTCAGCGGGTGAGCGAGCAGGTGAGCCGGAGAAGGGCCGGGGGAGAGGTCTGCTCTGCCACCCGAGAGCCTCACCTCTTCCGGCCACTCCATCCACCAATTCCTCCGCCCTCACCATGTTTGGTCGGTCAAGCTTCTCAAGGAACGCGGTAGCATGGCCGTCATCGGGATGATTTGCCCACCAAGACGGAGCCGACGATGCCAGCCAAACGCGCGACCCAGCAGGAAGTGACCCGAGACGCGGTCGCGGCGGCCAACGAGATGTCCGAGGCCCAGGCCAGCGCCAACCTCAACGTCCACCGGGCCGAGGATCGGCCACCGGTGGACCTAGTCGTCGTCACGATCCAGTCGCACGTCGTCTACGGCCACGTCGGCAACGACGCCGCGATCTTCCCGCTCCAGCTCAGCGGGATCGAGGTCGTCGACATCCCGACGACGCTGCTCAGCAACCACCCCGGCTACCCGACGATGCGGGGCGAGTTCGTCGAACCCCGGCTGATCCGCGATCTGCTCCAGGGGCTGCGGGAACGCGACGTCGCCAGCTTCGCGACCGGGATCATCAGCGGCTACCTCGGCGATCCCGGCACGGCCGGCGCGGTGCTCGACTTCGTCCGCGACGCCAAGGCGCAGAATCCGAAGCTCCGCTACCTGTGCGACCCGGTCATGGGGGACACGCCGGGGGTCTACGTCGACCCGACCCTACCCGAGATCTTCCGGACCGAGCTCGTCCCGCTGGCCGACGCGATCACGCCCAACCAGTTCGAGTTCGGGCTGCTGACCGGGATGGATGTCACCACGCAGGACGAACTGCTCGGGGCGGCCGACACGCTCGTCGCATCCGGGATCGGGGTCGTCGTCGTGACCGGGACGCGGCTGGCCGACACGCCGGACGACCGCCTCGACATCTACGCCGTCACCGTCGACGGCGCCTGGCGGGTGCGGACGCCGCGCTTCGACTTCACGCCGGTCGGGACCGGCGACCTCTACACGGCTCTGTTCGCCGCCCACTGGTTCCGGGACGGCGATGTCCCAGCCGCGATCTCGGCAGCGGCCAGTGGCGTCTACGCCGTCCTGACCATCACCCGCGACGCCGATGTCTCCGAGATGCGGCTGGTCGCCTCGGCGGCGAAGCTCCTCGCTCCGGACACCGTCTTTCCGGTCGAGCGGGTCCGGTAGTCGATCTCGTCAGCTTCCGCCCTCACCGCCACTATCAGTCCGAATCCGTCAGGAGCAGTTCGGCCACCTGTATGACGTTCCGCGCGTCGGCGATATCGCCGGCGTCCTCGATCGTCCACCATGCCGACAGCAGCGCCTGAGCGATCGTCCACCGCCGTATCCGGTCGGCGTCGAGCCCGGTGACCTCGGCGACGATCTGAATGCGCCGGAGCAACAGGATTCGCGCGGTGGCAGTGTCGTCAAGATCTGGCAACCGGTTTCGCATCAGGGCGCCGATCTCATAGGCTGGTTCGCCAAGAACCCCCTTGGGATCGATCGCCACCCATCGGTCCGCACTGCGCAGGATGTTGAAATGGTGCAGGTCACCGTGCAGCACGATCGGGCTTGATGAGGTTGCGACGAGGTCGGCGAATAGCCGCTCGGCTCGCGCCGTGAGCTCGGCTGGCAATGGTCCGGTTCCGCCTCGGTATCTCTCTCGCATCCGCCGGAACCCGTCACCCCAGTCGGCGACCGTCGGAAACGGATGGTCGGATGGAACTCGTCGTCCGGACGCCGCCATGATCCTGGCGGCGATCCGAGTCGCCTCGTCGTCATCCGGGTGGTCGATCAGCATGTCACCCGGGACGGCCCGCTCCATCAGGAAGGCGCGACCATCCGGCTTCTCCTCCAGGAGCCGGACCATCCCATCCCCCTCAGCCAACCGGAGCGCCGCCATCTCAGACATCAGGTCCGCGCCGTCGAAGGCGATCTTGAGCACGACATGGGTGCCGTCCCGCCGGGTTCCGGGAGCGACGTAGTTGACGCTCGGGTAGGCAAAGGGCGCTCCAATCCGGACGCCCCAGCGATGCTCCAGTTCGGCGAGACGGCGCGGTAGATCGTCCAACCATTCCCGGCCAGCGCTGCCGTGCCGTGCCACAATCGTCCGCTCCATCGCTTCGGGAAGGCTCATGGTCCACGCGTTCCTTCCACCTGCACCGCCACAAACCGTGCCTTGGACCGTCCGTCTCGCAACCGGCGCTCCGTCGGCGGCTCAGCGATGCCGACCGATGGCCGGGTCACGGGATCGTTCAACGATACGCGGACGAGAGGAACGCGACGATGGCCGCCCGGTCGAGCCGCAGGCTGGAGTGAGGATTCGCGGCCACGGTGTCGAGCTCGGTCATCGCCCCGTCCAGTTCCTGCCGCCAGGTCGCCTCGCGCTCGTCGCTCAGCCCGTCACGCCGGATGGCGAGCATCAGGTCGCGGTGCCGGGTCACCCGGGGGGTGAAGACACCCGTCCGGAGCAGGTCCGCCCCCTGGTTGGCGATCCGCAGCGCCGCGACAGCCGCCTTCGCCACCCGGCGCAGATCTTCCCGCCGACGGGCGTCCTCGATCAGCCTGCGCTGGCTGACGACGTAGCCGACGTGGGCGTGGCGGACCGTCTCCGGGTCGAGCATGGCCGGCATCAGCACCTGGAGCTCGTGCCAGCGCGGGTCGATCGCACCGAGGTGGATGTCGCTCGACAGCACTTCGAGTACCGTCGGGTTGCCCTTGGCGATCAGCCCGACGAAATGCCGGAGCTCCCAGCCATCCTCCTCTGGTCCCATCTCCGGCGCGTCCGGCGGCCACGGCGACAGGATCTCGCCGAGGCCGGAGACCCAGACCCGGCGGAGGTCGGTATCGCTCTCGGGCTGGGCGAGCCCATGCAGGTGGGAGCCGACCACGACCCGGGCCAGTGTCTGTTGTTCGGCCATCGCCTTCCCTCCCGACCAACCGGCGCGCGCCGGTTCGCCGTCTCCGGACGATCATTCAGACACGATTCCGGGATCTGGCAGAACATCGGACAGTTCGTCGCGATGAATGGTGCTCGGATAGCGGGTGCCCGTCAGCCGTTGCCGAGCGCCGCCATCTCACTGAGCAGGGCGGCGCTGGTCCGGATGCCGGCGTAGAACCGTCCCTCGATCATGTTCTCGTTCGGGCTGTGGTTGGCCTGGTCGGCGTTGCCGTAGGGGACGGCGATGGCGGGGACGCCGAGTTCCCGCGGCCAGACCGCCGACGGCAGGCTGCCGCCGACCATCGGCACGTCGACCGGCGCCCGGCCGAAGCCGATCTCGACCGCCCGGCGGACCGGCGCGGCCAGCGGGGAATCGAGCGGGACGGCGACGGGGTCCATCATGCCGTGCCGGATGACCTCGACGCCGGGCGCGTGCGTGGCGACATGGAGGCGGATCAGCTCGTAGATCAGGGCCGGGTCCTGGTCGGGGACGAGGCGGAGGTCCATCTTGACCCGCGCCTCGGCTGGCAGGACCGTCTTGCTGCCGGCGCCGCCGTAGCCGCTGGTGAACCCGGCGATGTTCATCGTCGGCCGGACCATCAGCCGGTCGTAGTACGGCACGCCCTCGGGCGCCGCCTTCTCCGTCAGGCCGATGTCGGCCAGCGCGGCCGCTTCGTCCAGCGGGATCGCGTCCAGCGCGGCGCGCATCTCCGGCGTCACCGGCCGGACGGTGTCGAGGATGCCCGGGACCAGGATCTCGCCGTTCGGGCTGAACATCGTCGCCAGCAGGTGGACGAGCGTCCAGGCGGGGTTCGGGGCGACGCCGCCGAAGTTGCCGGAATGGAGGTCGCGCGACGGGCCGTGGGCGATGAACTCGATATAGAGCATCCCCCGGTTGCCGAACTCGACGATCGGCTGGTCGGTCTCGAAGACCTGCCCGTCCGAGACGTACACGAGATCGGCCGCCAGCAGCTCCCGGTGGGCGGCGACGAAGGCCGGGAAGTTCGGGCTGCCCGACTCCTCCTCGCCCTCGACGACGACCTTGACGTTGATCGGCAGCTCCCCAGCCACCTCCCGCCACGCCCGCGCGCCGAGGATATTGGCGACGAACTGCCCCTTGTTGTCGGCCACGCCGCGGGCCCAGATCCGGCCGTCGCGGATCGTCGGCTCGAACGGCGGCGAGGTCCACGCCTCCAGCGGGTCGGCCGGCTGGACGTCGTAGTGCCCGTAGATCAGCAGCGTCGGCTGGCCCGGCGCCCTGCACCGCTCGCCGTAGACGACCGGCGCCCCCGGCGTCTCGATGATCCGGGCCGCGAACCCGCTCGCCTCCAGCAGCTCCTTCACGAGGGCCGAGCACTCCGGCACGCCGATCCCCTGGGCGCTGATGCTGGGCTGCGCCAGGAGCCGGAACAGGTCGGCGAGGTCGCGATCGCGGGTGCGGTCGCAGGCGGCGAGGACCGCCGTCAACTGCTCATCGCTCGAACTGGGCATGATATCGAGGGTCTCGGTCATCCGGCGAAACTCCTGGGATCTCCCTCCGGGCATCGACACCCGCGTCGGGTCGGCGCGACGCATCATGCCACGCGCTCCGGGGGCACCGCTCCGGACCAGCATCGCCCCGATCCGCGTCACGGGGACATGGCCGGTTCAGGGCCGGTTCAGGGCCGGACGGGATCGGTCCTGGACCGGCGTGTGCCACGTATCGACTCGCCCCTCGATGTCGTCTGGCCGGTCGACGCGGCAAGGACCCGCAATCCGGAGCATGTCGCGGCGGGTCGGACGATCGACGGAGCGCCATACAGCCAGCCGTCGACCTCCGTCATGGCTGGAGCCGGTTCGAGACAGCGTGGAGACGCTGATACGACGATCCCCCTCGACGCTGGAACGTCCTTGGGACTCGACCCGGTCGCATGGGTCGCCGGTGTCCAGGAACGATGAGGGCCGCATCGACCCGGATCTTCGTCGCTCCCGACGCTGCGGTCGCAATCAGCGGCGCGAGCGGGAGCCGTGCGCCGCGACGCGCGTGCCGGGCAGGAGGGCGAGGTGCCGGCTGTCGTGATCGGCGGACCGGGCCCACCTCATGGTGCTACGAGACAACGACCCGCGCGTCGGCCACCCTCGTCGAGAGGGTTTGAACCTCTCCGGTGGAGGGATCGACCAGGTCCAGGATCGCCGTGAAGAGGTAGGAACCGGTTTGCCACCCATCGAGCGGGAGATAACGCTGCGAGAACGAGCTCGTTCCCCCGGGGAAGCTGACATCGTCGCCCAGGACGACATCCTCCACGAGGTCACCATCCCGCTCGACCCGCAAGGTGAGCCGGGCGCTGTCGATGGGGGGTCCCTGGTTGTCGACGGTCACCGCGATGGCGACCAGTTGAAGGACACCGTCGGAGCGGACCTCCTCCGCGGTGATCTCACTGATCTCGACCGGCGGTGGCACCGGAGTCGCCACGTCCGGAGTCGCCGGCACCGCCACCTCGAGTTCCAGGGGATCCGACGTGACCGTGTACGACAGCTCGTCATCGGTGATCGTCAGGGTGACGCTGTACGCACCGGGGCTCAGCGCGTCGCCGACCGCGACCTCGATCGTCGCCGGCAACCCGGCGTAGAGTGTGCCGAGCGCCAACTCGAACCGCTCGATCTCGACGCCACTCCCATCGGAGAGCCTGATGTCCGCACCGCCTCGCACGTGAACGTTGCCGGTATTGGTCATCTGGATGTCGAGACGACCGATCCCGCTGTCGTCATCGTAGACGGCTGACTGGAACGTCATCGCGGGGCTGAACACGCCCGGAACATCGATGGCGACAGCGATGACCTGCCGGATCACCTGATCGATGGCGATCCCGCCAGAGCCCTCGGTGGGATCGTCGCTCTGGACCACGAGGCATGTGAGGTATTGACCGGCAGGCGTGTCCTCCGGGACCGAAACCCGGAACGAGACGATCTGCTCGGTCTGACCGTCCAGATCGATGACCTGCGTCGGATAGTCCAGCCAGGTCGTCGGGCCGGTAATCTCCTCCCCCTCGAGGCGGCCATTGAACCCCCCGTTGGGGAGCGTGTAGGCGTCCGCCGCGAACGTCCGCGCGGTGGCCGAGTCCGTTCCCATATTCGAGATCCGGACCTCCAGGACCCGCTCGGTGCCCGCATCCATGGTCAGCGAGAAGTAGCCGATCACGGCGTCATCTCCGACCGGAGCGATCGTCAGAAGCACATCGCTCATCTCACCGTCCTGGGCCCACACGGGGCGCGCGGCGAGCAGGGTGGAGACGGGCGCTGCCGTCAGACTGAGAAGGACCAACGACCGGCGACTCAACACAGGCATACCCTCGATCATGAATGACCGTCCACATCTCCCAGTATAGCCAGGCGGCCGTGGACCGGCGGCCCCCAGCGGGAGGGACATTGGTCGTCATCGCGGCACCGAGCCCATCGCGCTGGGGGGCCAACCGGCCGCGGCCGCGGGGCGAATGGGATGGCGAGACGGTGATCGAGCGGTCGAGTCTCGGCTCGAATCGGCCATCGCCCTCACGCGACGCGGCGACGAGAACGGTCTGGGGAGGAGCCGGGCACTGGTATCCGGTACCCGAAGCGACCCATCGGCTTGCCTGACCAGAGCAGCACCGATGGCCTGAACGGAACATCCCGGGCGCCCGCAGAAGTGCGGGCTCCCGGGATGTTCCATGCGTCGACGTCTTGCCGCGAGTCAGCCGCGAGGCCGAGCTACGGGCCGGCGATGAGGGAGACGGTCACCGTGGCGGAGTAGGAACCCGGGCGCGAGTAGCCAGGAATGGCGACGTTCAGGTTGAGGTTGGCCGAATAACGCCCGGCGCCTGCACCGTTCCCGGCCACGAGGACCTTCTTGGGCTGGTCGATGGCGGTGGAGGACTGGGACTGGGGAAGCTGGTCGGAGCCCCCGAGCTTGGTGATGGCGTTGGTCGTGGCGGTGATGCCCGTGTTGGCGATGGAGATGTTGGCATCGCCGGTCAGGTTGGTGATCTGGGCCGTGACGTTCCAGCCGGAGGCACCGGAGCGACCGTCGTCGACGATGAAGCCGATCGAGCCGGTGGCGGACTGGGCGCTGCTGCTGTAGGGGAGGGTGGTCTGATTTCCGGCGCCCTGGAGAGCGACGGCCTGGGTCGAGTTGACCTGAAGGGAGAGCTGCCCCGGACCGATGTTGACGGAGACCGGGACCGTCTCGGCAAGGGCCGGACCGGCAGCCGAAAGACTGACGGCGAGGACCAGGGCGAAGGCGACGAGACGCTTGGCCAGGGAGGAAACGATCATGCGATATGCCCTTTCGGATGGATGAAGTTCGGGATTTCCGAACCAATGGTGGGACGGGCAGTGTCGAGCCGAGACTGGGACTTCCGGTCGATACGGAAGCTACCGTTTCGTCTCGATCTCTCCGTGCTCGTTGGATGGTATCGTGAAAAAAGTCACATGGAAAGGGGAAAACCAGCCATGACGGGGTCATTGGCTTCATTTAGGACGAAAGTACCCCCTTCCCGGAGGACTGGCGTGGAGGACGATCGATACGATCGGAGAATTAGGGCGAAATGTGACACTAAAAGTGAAGGTGGCTGGATTTTCGGCCAGTGGTTGCGATCGGAGGGGCTCGCAGCGATGGGTCCCGGCAAGGCCATTCCGGAGCCGAACGAAAGGTTCGGCCGCAGGACCTTCAGCTACTGAAAACGGCATGGCGGTACAGGTGGTTCAGCCCATGAGGAGTGACCGGGTATGGTCGACGCGGACGGGGCGGAACGCGCCGAGCGACGTACGTCACGCCCGAGACGGTGGCCTGCGCCACACCAGCCCGCCTGGCCCGAAGGACGGAACCGTCCCGGATCCCGAAGGCGCGGCTCCCAACCGTCCCGACCAACGCCGACAGGCGGCGTTCGAGCGATGTCGTGCTCCGAGATCGGAGTCGTTGCTCGCCTGGATGACGACCAGATCCGTCCCGACCGCGGTGACATCGCGCCGATCATGGAAAGCCCGATCGATCCAGTCGGCGCCCGACCCTGGGAGGATCCTCCAGCAGTCAACCCTCCATCGAGTTTCCGCGATAGCCATCCAGTGGGACGATCTTCCTGGTCCATCTCGCCGACCGGAGTCCACCGGCGCCAGCCGCGCGGCGCCCACCGAGGGGGGGAGACGAGACCAGGTGGTGAGGACGGTTGCGGCTCGATCGGGTACACCCGGCTGGTATGGTGATCGCAACCCGGGTGGCGCCATGGGTCCGGCGTACCCTCCCCTACTCGAGACGTCTCCGGATCGGGTCATCGGTCAGACGGAGGCGTCTCATGCTGTCTGCCGGCCCGCCGGTCTCCCCTGTCGCCCGTTAGAGGGTCGACCGGTTTCGTCGTGACGAGGTCCAATCGATGGAATTCCGCCTGTTCGCGCCCCACATCGAGACCGTCGACCTGCTGGGATCGTGGGACGACGATGTCGCCACGCCGATGCGACGCGGCGACGACGGCACCTGGCGGGCGACGATCGATCTGCCCGACGGCCGCTACACCTACCACTTCCGGCTGCCGTCCCGTTCCTCGTTCATGGAAGGGGAGGTCGTCGAGGTCGCCGACCCACGCGCCCGGCTGGTCGACGACTGGCGCGGCGATGCCTCGGTGATCGTGATCGGCGCCGGCGAGGACATCACGACCGACCCCGGCTACGTCTGGGAGCACGACGACCAGGCGCTTCCGTCCAACGACCAGCTGGTCGTCTACGAGCTCCACGTCGGCGAGTTCGGCGCGGTCGAGGGCAGGCAGGGCACGTTCCTCTCCGTGATCGACCGGCTGGAGTACGTCCAGAGCCTCGGCGTCAACGCGGTCGAGATCATGCCGGTGATGGCCTTCCCCGGCAGCACCTCGTGGGGCTACAACGTCCGTTACCCGTTCTCGGTCGAATCCGCCTACGGCACGCCCGAGGACTTCAAGCGCCTCGTCGACGCCTGCCACGGTCTTGGCATCCGCGTCATCCTCGACATCGTGCTCAACCACAGCGAGTCCGAGGCGCCCCTGACCCGGATCGACTTCGAGTACTGGTACCGGCCGGACCGCAAGGGCGTGGCGTCCTTCGGTCCGCCGTTCGACTACGAGCGGTACGACGAGTCGGTCGACGTCCGGCCGGCCTTCGCCTTCGCGCTGGAGACGGTCGAGTTCTGGGTCCGCGAGTACCACGTCGACGGCTACCGGCTCGACGCGACCGCGCCGATCGACAACTTCGACATCGTCCGCGCGGTCCGCGAGCACGCCCGGGAGGTCTCGGGCGGCAAGCCGATCTACGTCGTCGCCGAGGAACTGCCCGAGAAGCCGTCGATCGCCGGGGCGGACGGTCCGGCCGACGGCGCCTGGCACCAGCGGTTCCAGCGGGCCGTCCTCGGCTGGATGACCGGCGGCGCCGGCGTGACGGTCGCCGAGGTCGCGGCCGTGCTGCAGCCGGCGAACAGCGGCTACAGCGCCCCGGAACTCGTCGTCAACTACATCGAGTCGCACGACGAGCAACCGCTGCTGCGGCAGCTCCAGTGGAAGGGGATCACCGGCGAGGCGGCCTTCCGGCGCCACAAGCTGGCCTCGTCGCTCCTGTTCACCGCGGTCGGGGTGCCGATGCTCTACCAGGGGCAGGAGTTCGGCAGCTCCCGGGAGCGCGACATGGAGATCCGGCCGCTCCAGTGGGAGTTGCTCGACGAGGACTACGGCCTCTATCTCAAGGAGCACGTCCGCTTCCTCGCCGGCCTCCGGCGCTCCTCCGCGGCGCTGATGAGCCGGGACTTCGAGCTGATCCATCAGGACGAGGCCAACCAGACGCTGGTCTATCGCCGGGGCAAGGGCGACGGCGAGATCCTGGTCGCGGTCAACCTGCGCGACCGGCCCCGCACCCTCTCGCTGCCCTTCCCCGACGGCGGCTGGCGGAAGCTGCACGGCGGCGAGGACTGGGACACGAGCGGCGGCAAGCTCAAGGACCGCTTCGCCGCCAGCGAGGCCAGGCTCTTCGCCCGGCGCGGCTGAGCGCGAGCGAATCCTTTGGTTATGTCCACCAGGAATTCCCTGTGACGTATCCACGTTCGATAGGAGGGGCTGCTCCCCCTCCGGGTATCGGCGGAGCCGCAGCGCAGCGAGAGCCGCCTCCGGCGGGTGAGCAAGCAGGTGAGCCGGAGAGAGGTCTCGCTTCGCTGGGGGGAGCGGTCGGCTCCGTTACCCCGGCGCTTCGATGGCGACTCGGTGCCGGCGAAACGTCCTCTCTCCCACCTTCTGGCACGGGAAATGAACCAGTCAGACCAGACGGAATGGTCCGGCGGTCGGACCGATCGCACATCCCAGGAGCGGAACCCCGCATGACAGCGACCCAGGTCAGCGACATCACCCTCAACAACGGCGTCACGATCCCGCAGCTGGGCTTCGGGATCTGGCAGGTCGAGCGAGACCAGACGCAGCGGCTCGTCGAGCACGCGATCGAGGTCGGTTACCGCCACATCGACGGCGCCGCCGCCTACGGCAACGAGCGCGAACTCGGCCAGGCGATCGCCGCGACGGGTGTCCCGCGGGAGGAGCTGTTCATCACGACCAAGCTCTGGAACGCCGACCAGGGCTACGACTCGACCCTGAAGGCGTTCGAGACATCGATGGGCAAGCTCGGCCTGAACGCGCTTGACCTCTACCTGATCCACTGGCCGATGCCGACCGAGGGCCGCTACGCCGAGACCTGGCGGGCCTTCGAGCAACTCCTCGGGGACGGCCGCGTCCGGGCGATCGGTGTCTCGAACTTCCGGGTCGCGGATCTCGAGCACCTGCTGCGAGAGTTCGACGTCGTCCCCGCCATCAACCAGATCGAGCTGCACCCGCGCTTCCAGCAGAAGGAACTGCGCGAGTTCCACCGCCAGCACGGCATCGCGACCGAAGCCTGGAGCCCGCTCGGCCACGGTGAGCTGCTCGACGACCCGACGGTCACGGAGATCGCCGACGCTCACGGCGTCTCGCCCGCCCAGGTCCTGATCCGCTGGCACCTCGATGAGGGCAACATCCTGTTCCCGAAGGCGTCCTCGCCCGAGCGGATCAGTCAGAACATCGATGTCTACGGCTTCACCCTGACCGCCGACGAGATCGCCCGGATCGACGGTCTCGGTTCCGACGAGCGCCGCACCGGACCGGACCCGGACACCTTCACGGGGCTCTAGGGCCCCTGCCCGACCCACGTCATCTCGACAGACGAATGACCCGCCTGCCGCGACGCAGGCGGGTCATTCCGCGTGCGCCAGCCAGTCGCTTGCGACGGCTTCCATGTAGATCAGATCGATCAAGTCCTGCCCTCTGGCGCTGCACGCCCGCCGCCGGCCGAACTCGCGGAACCCGGCCTTCCGGTAGGCAGCCTGCCCGGCCAGGTTGTCGGCGTAGACGGTCAGCATGACGTTGCTCAGCCCGTAGAGCTCGAAGGCGTAGGCGAGCAGCAGGCGGGTCGCCTCGGTGCCGTACCCCCGGCCACGCGCGTCCGCCTCGCCGATCAGGATGCCGAAGGTCGCCCGGCGGTGACGCGGCTCGACCTGGAATAGATAGACCAGGCCGACCGGCCGCATCGTGCCGGTCTCGTGGATCGTGAACCAGACCGCGTCGGTCGCCGCTGACCGCGCCGCGAACGTCGCCGTGACCTGATCCATCGTCACGGGCCACGACAGCCCGAGCGTCCGGCTGGTCTCGCGGTCGTTGGCCCAGCGGTGGTAATCGGGTAGCCAGGCTCGGTCCAGCGGCCCCAGCCCGACGACATTGCCAGCCAGAATGACCGTCACAGGCACATCGGACGCCGGGGGTTCGGTCTCTCCGCTCATAGGGACCTCGGTTTCGATCTCGCCGGTCACCCTGCGGCCATCCTCAAGGTCGAGCCGGGCCATGCCTGGCAGACGATACGTTCAGCCGTCAGATCATACGGCTTGACGAGCGTATCGAAGCCGAGCCGATTGGCGTGAGCACAGACGTCATCGGCCCGGTCAGCCAGCGGTTGCTCCCCCTCGACGGGATATTCGAGGCCGAAGACCGGCTTGCCGCGCTCGACGAACGGGAGCAGCACCTCGCACTCGTCATACTCGGCACACTGCTCGTTGACCTGCCAGTCGAAGTCGTCTACCAGCGCCGGGATCTGGTCGAGGTCGTTCTTGAGCCCGACCGCGAGGCCACGGTCGTGCGCGGCGGCGGCCAGCCAGCGATTGAAGGTGAGCTGGTCATCACTCGAGAGCGTGAAGCCGGTCGGGTTGGCAAAGCCGTCGACGTTGTCCGGGTCAACACCATCACACTCGCGTTCGACCGCGAGATCGAGCCGGTGCTCGATGATCGAGCGCAACTCGGGCTGGCGGATGTCGAGCCACGACTCGCCCTCCCAGCCGATCAGCGGGTCTCCGATGATCGATGACGGGAAGGTCGACGCATCCGGACGCCACGCTTCGAACGAGCCCGCGCTGAAGTAGCAAACGACCCTGGTCCCGCGCTCAGCGAGTTGGGCGATCGTCGTATCCGGTGCGTCGAACAGATCGAGGAAGAAGACATCGCGGCCAGCGTCGAGATCCAGCTTGCCGGTGAGCTGCATCTGCCAGTCCAGCCCTGGTTCCGGCTGCCACCACGTCGCCCTTGGCGCGACCGCCTGTCCCGAGGTGGTCTGTCCGCCGATCGGGGCCAGGAGCAACAGGGCAAACAGGAGCTCGAGCACCACGGCCCGGGGATGCTTGAGGATCACAGCGGCCACCTGCTCGGTTGCGCAGCCATGGAATTGCCAATCTCATCCTGCGGCGAACCACGTCGATCCCGATTCGATGTCACTCAGGAGGCTACCCGAAGAACGTCTGCCAGAGCAGGACGATGTTGAGGGCGATGATGATCGACGCGACCACCGTGGCCACGATCGTCGTCGCCCGCCGGTTGGCCAGCGCCCCCATCAGGCGGCGATTGGCGGTGAAGATGATCAGCGGGACGAGCGCGAACGGGATGCCGAACGAGAGGATGACCTGGCTGATGACGAGCGTCTCGACCGGGTCGACGCCGATGTAGATGATGACCAGCGCCGGCAGCATCGTGATCAGGCGCCGGGCCCAGAGCGGGATCTGCCAGCCGAGGAAGCCCCGCATGATCACCTGCCCGGCCATCGTCCCGACCGTCGACGAGGAGATGCCCGAAGCGATCAGGGCGATCGCGAAGAACGCGCTGGCCGAGCCCCCGAGGATCGGCGTCAGGGTCCGGTAGGCCTCCTGGATCACGTCCTCCCCGAGGACCGAGCTGCCGGCTCCGGTCCAGAACGCCGCCGCCGCGGTCAGCAGCATCGCGGCGTTGATCAGACCGGCGATGGTCATCGCGATGGCGATGTCGACCAGCTCGAACCGGAAGATCCGGCGCCGGTCGCCGTCGTTCCGGGAGGTGATCCGGTTCTGGGTGAGCGAGGAGTGCAGGTAGATGACGTGCGGCATGACGGTCGCGCCCAGCATCCCGACGGCCAGCGTCAGGCTGCCGGAGCCGTCGAAGCGCGGATTGATCAGCGCCTTCCCCGTCTCGCCGAGATCCGGCTGACCGAGGATCAACTGGACGAGATAGCAGCCGCCGATCACGGCGATGAAACCGACGATGACCAGCTCGAGCGGTCTGACGCCCCGTCGCTGCAACAGGAGGATCACGAAGGTGATCGCGCCGGTCAACAGACCGGCCTCGAACAGCGGGATCCCGAACAGGAGGTAGAGCCCGAGCGCCGCCCCGAGGAACTCCGCCAGGTCGGTCGCCATCGCGACGACCTCGGCGACGACCCAGAGTCCCACCGAGACCGGGCGGGGGAAGCGCTCGCGGATCACTTCGGGCAGGTTTCGGCCCGACGCGATCCCGAGCTTGGCCGACATCGCCTGGATCAGCATCGCCATCAGGTTCGAGGCGACGATCACCCAGATCAGCAGGTAGCCGTACTCCGCGCCGGCGGTGATGTTGGTGGCGAAGTTTCCCGGATCGACGTAGGCGATGGCGGCGACGAAGGCGGGCCCCAGGAACGGCAGCACCCGGAGGATGCCCGTGCGGCTGCTCCGGCCGGACAGCACGTCCGCGCCAGCCGTCGCGGTCGCGTCGGCGTGGCTGCCCCTGATGTCTTCCCCGGCGTACTGCCGGTTAGCGTGATTCGCCGCGGGAGGCAGCTGACTGGCACCGGTCTGATCCGCTACAGCGGTCGCGTCTCGTCGTTCCATCAAAGGACTCGTCCCCAAGGCACCATCGGGCGAGCATCCGGCAGCCTGCGCGTGGGCAGGAACCACATGACCACATCACATCTCGACGAGATTGTAATTTAGTTGTGGCTAAGATGCATGGCGCCACTGGAGGTGTCGTTGGGCAGGGAGCACACGAGGCGATGATTAGGTGGAGTCGATCGATCCCAAGAACCGGGTCCGGACTGCCCGCACTGGCGAGCTACCCACCGATCGGTGTCGCCACCGCGTCCGGGGTCGGGGCACCGGCCGGCGTGCCGGCGGCGACCGGAGTCGTCCCAGCGTCGGGCACGGAGACCGGCGTCGCGGCCGCGGCGTCGACGGCCGTCCCCATATCGAGCGTCTCCCCGACGGTGACCGACTCGGCGGGCGCGACGATGGCGGGCACCAGGTTGTAGCTGTCCCAGGTGACGCGGCTGGTGTAGTCCCCGGCCGTGAATTCGAGCGAGCAGGGCAGCCCGGCCGCGTCGATGCTGACGATCCGGGTCATCGGGTCGCCGGTCTCGTCGGTATCGACCCATCGATACGCGGCGCACGAGCGCCCTCCGACATCGATCGGTCCCATCTCGGTGAGCTCCCGCGCCCGGGTATCGGGCTGGAGGTCGGCGAGGGGCGCCCGGAACGCGGCCGCGTCGCCGCCGACGAAGGCGGTGAGGAACTGGCCGATCGTGCTGTCGGCCGAGATGAAGGCCGGGTCGAGGTTGACCCAGGTCGTGGCGTCCAGGTCGGGCCGGACGGCCAGCTGGCTGAACCGGCCCCGGGCGTAGACCCGCCCCCCGACGGCCGTGAACTCCGAGATCGACCCGCCGTTCGACTCCAGGTAATGACGCTCGTCTGGCAGGATGATCTCGTCGACGACGGACTGCCAGGTCGCATTCGGGTCCGGGGCGACGGCGGCGGAGACCGGCGCGGACGGCGGCGGGATCGCCGACAGGTCGCCGCTGCCCTGGACGGTCGTCGACCGGTAGCTCCGGACGGTCAGCCAGGCGGTGTTGATCTGGTCGGCGAGCTCGCCGACGAGCCGGGGACCAGCCACCGACCCGTCCACGCCCGAGACAGACGCTCCGGTCGGAGTCGGCGATGTATCGTCGCCCCCGCCGATCGAGCAGCCGGAGAGGATGAGCAGGAGCCCGAGCAGCACCGGACTCAACCGCCAAAACGGGGGTCGTTCGGAACGGTGCGTATCGCGACTGCCAGCCTGGGTGACGCTCATCGAGGTGCTGTCTCTCGTGGTTGGATCGGTCTCGAGGTTTCGACTGGACCGGTTCAGGCAACGCCATCCGGATGCACGAGACCTTCGGTGTTGCCGGGCGGCTCTAGCGCCCGGTCCGGCCGCGCGTCGTCACGGTTGCTCATCGTCCACGAACGTCCCGTGGCTGACCATTCGACCGGTGGCCAGCAGGAGGGTGAAGCCACCTGATCCAAAGGGGGACTCGACCTGACCGGCGAGAAGGGTAGCAGCGATCCACCCACCGGGTCTGGCAAGGATGCCAGGGTCCGGCAGAACACATCCCGTCCGCACCGCCCAGGCAGTCACCGGATCATACGCCTGAGGCATTCGGCCACCCGTTCTCTGGCTGGCCAGCTGGTCAGATGGGTCGCTGGCGCAAGGGAACGAGGGATCGGATAGCGACCACCGCCAGGCGATCACTCCGTGGCGGATGACGTTCGGACTCTCATACGGGATCCGGGTAAACGGTCGGTGGACCCGTGACCCCTCGGTGGCGGAGCAGACCGCTC
>CAXTHM010000078.1:13175-16140 GCA_964244115.1 uncultured Thermomicrobiales bacterium | reverse complement strand
ACTCCTCCGTGACCCCTACTTCGCCCGCCGCGCCGCCCGCGAGTTCGGCTACGAGATCCCGGACGCCCCGGCTCAGTACGGCCGCGCCTGACCCTCAGGTGACTGTCATGCGCCCTGGTCGATCCGAACCTGATGGGTGGCGGAGCGGTCCCCTCCCCCACCCATCCCCGGCTCGTTTCGCGCTGCGGCGCCCACGCCCGGAGAGGGGCTCCACGGGTCTCGCGAGCGCTCCTGCGCAGGAAGCAGCGGCTCTCGTAGCGGTGAAGCCGGCGAGCCAGGCCGCCGCAGCGGCCATCGCCTCGCAGGGCGATAACGGTCACCACCAACCGATTCGACGGGAAGGGCCGGATTCGCACGTCGCGTTCGGCAACCCGTCGGTCCCATGGACCATCATCGAACCCGGAACACTGATATCGCCCTGCGGGGCGATGGCGCCTGCGGGTGCCGGGCTCGCAAGCTTCGCCGCTACGAGACTGTTCACCAGATCAGCCGCCGTCGCGATTGTCCAGTTTTTGTCAGGCGGAAGAAACCGCCGGCACGAAAAGCCACTCTCCGGGGTTGAGCACCGCAGCGCGAAACGCGCCGGGGAGGGATTTTGGGAGGGAACCGCTTCGCCGCCCGGGCGTTTCCATGGCATTTCACGCGAGCCGACGCGAGTGATACGATTCCGGCATCGATGTCCGTCCGATCGCAACCGCCAGACAACGGCCGAGTCCGCCGTCGAACTCAGCCGCCGGCGTTGCCATGCCCGGTCTTCGGGAGCAGCCAGAGGGCCAGGAGTGGTCTCACCATCGACGGAGGCGGTCGGTTCCCGCCGGGAAGCCGACGGGCACGCGGCGCCGGAACCCGCGGCGCGGCGCCGACCTCCACTCGCCCCGTTCCGCGACCGGCTGCGGCGGACCTCGCCGATCCTCGCCTTCCCCGCCGCCCTAGTCATCCTCGGGATCACCTTCGGCTCGGTCGACATCATCACGCCCGCCCTGCCGACGGTCCGCGACGCCCTCGGGATGAACGGGACGACCGCCGGCCTGGTCATCTCGCTGTTCTACATCGGCCGGCTGATCATGAGCGTCCCGGCCGGGCTGATGGTCGACCGGCTCGGCGCCCCGCTGACCGCCGCCGGCGGCGGGGTCGTCATGGCGATGGGCTCCACGCTCGCCGCGCTGGCGCCGTCGGACGTCGTCCTGCTCGCCGCGCGGGTGATCCAGGGGCTGGCGCTGGCGATGCTGATCTCCTCGTTCATGCTCTCCATCGTCCGGGCGAGGCCGGGCCGCGGCGTCGCCCTGATGATCATCAACGTCGGCTCGGGTCTGGGCACCGTCTGCGGCCTCGTGGCGTCGGGTCTCCTGACCAGCTCCTTCAGCTGGAACGCCGTCTTCTGGGCCGTCGCGATCCTCTCGGCCCTGATCGTCGTCGCCGCCCTGATCACCCCGAGGCGCCGTGGCTTCGCGACGCACCCGGCCAACTCGCTCGACCCGGCGATCATCGACCACGGCCACGCTCCGCTCCGGACCCTCCTCGCGCCGATGGGCCTGAATCTGATCATCCAGGGCGGTTACGGCGTCTTCCAGGTCGCCTTCCCGCTCTACGCCGCCTGGCGGTTCGACGCCAGCGGCAGTGAGATCGGCACCCTCCTGCTCGTGACGACGTTCAGCCACATCGGCTGCTCGGTCCTGACCGGTCGCCTGATCGCCCGGCACGGCGCGGCGATCGTGATCCCGTTCGGGATGGCGATCGGGGCGGTCTGCCTGACCGGGATGCTGTTCATGCCGTCGCCGCTCTGGCTGGTGCCGTGGCTGGCGCCGTACGCGGGCGGGATGGTCGCCTGCAACATCGCGGCGCAGGACCTGCTGCTCGGGATGGCGGGCCGCGGGCCGCGGGCCGTCACCCTCGCCCGGTTCTCGACCGACCTCGCCCAGGTGATCGGCCCATTCCTCGTCGGCGTCATCATCGACCTCGCCGGCTTCCGCGTCCCGATCGGGATCATGGCCGGGCTACTCGCGCTCGGCGTCGCGATGGCGGTCCGGGTCGCCATCCGGGATGCCCGCGCGACGACGGCCATCGTCGCTACCTGACACCGACGTCACGACGCTCGCCTCATGGACAGGACCGACGATGCATTGTCAGCGCTGCGGACACCCCACCGAGCCACGCGACGTCGAAGGCCGTCAGCGTCCCGTCTGCCCAGCCTGCGGGATGGTCACCTACCAGGACCCGAAGCTGGCGGTCAGCGTCGTCATCCTGCGCGACAGCGACGCGGGACCAGAGGTCCTGCTCGGTCAGCGCGCCGCCCACACCAGGAACCCCGGCACCTGGTCGTTTCCGGCCGGCTTCGTCGACCGGGGCGAGAACGTCGAGGAGGCCGCCGTCCGGGAGGTCCGCGAGGAGACCGGCTTGACCATTACCCTCGGTCCGCTGCTCGGCGTCTGGTCGGGCAACGGCGACAGCACCGTCCTGCTGGCCTGGCGGGCGGCGACCATCGCCGGGACACCCGCGGCCCAGGACGACCTGACGGACCTCGACTGGTTCCGGATCGAGCGCCTCCCCGAGTTTGGTTTCCCCCACGACCAGGCGGTCCTCGACCGGGCGCTGGTCGGGCACCGGACCGCGAGAACCGCTCTTTAGTCAGCGATTGACGATCATCCTGTCGAGAACGATTCCCGGCGCGTCGCCGAATCCGGCTGCACCATCCCGGCGACTCCGCTAAACTTGCGATTGAACTGGCGGCCCCAGCGGTCGGCGGCGAGAAGTCGTGTCGCCCGAGCGGTGAGTCACGACGCCAGCGCCGGCCGGGCGGGCCAGTAGACGCAAGGAAGCCACCCATGGAGCTCTCCGGAGAGCACACCTTTCACGCGACCCGAGACGTGGTCTGGCGGACGATGCTCGACCCGAACGTGCTCCGCGACACCCTGCCGGGGTGCCAGCGGCTCGAACTCGTCGGCGACGATGAGTACGAGGCGACCAT
>CAXTHM010000078.1:0-13165 GCA_964244115.1 uncultured Thermomicrobiales bacterium | reverse complement strand
CCGAGACCGGCATCGCCGCGATCCGGGGCACCTTCACGGGCCGGGTTCGGATCGCCGACAAGGTCGAGCCGGATTCCTACACGATGTTCATCGAGGGCAAGGGTCCTCAGGGACAGGTCAAGGGCGAGGCCCGCATCAAGCTGATCGAGCAGGGCGAGCAGACCCTCGTCCAGTATCAGGGCACCGGCAACGTCACCGGGATGCTGGCCCGCGTCGGCGCCCGGCTGATCCAGCCCGCCGCCCAGATGGTCGCCGGACAGTTCTTCAAGGATCTGGAGAAGAAGACGGCGGGAACCGTCGCGGCCGACGCCGCGAGCTAGAATCCGGCTTCGCTTCGCCAGATCGATCCGATCGTTTCACACCCCGAGGAGGACAGACGCGTGGCATCCATTCCCCCAGGCGACGGCAAGATTGCCGTGACCCTGACGGTCAACGGCAAGGAACGGACGGCCGCAACCGAGGACCGCACCCTCCTGGTCCAGTTCCTCCGGAACGAGCTCTCGCTGACCGGTACCCACGTCGGGTGCCAGACCGGTCAGTGCGGCGCCTGCACGGTGGTCCTGGACGGCCAGGCCGTCAAGAGCTGCATGGTCCTGGCAGCTCAGGCCGACGGCCACGAGGTCATGACCGTCGAGGGGCTGGCTCAGGGTACCCAGCTCCACCCGATCCAGGAAGCCTACTGGGAGCAGCACGGCCTCCAGTGCGGCTACTGCACGCCGGGGATGCTGCTCTCGACGTACACCCTGCTGCAGGACAACCCGGACCCCGATGAGCACGAGATCCGGCGCGGGATCGAGGGCAATATCTGCCGCTGCACGGGGTACCACAACATCGTCAGGTCGGTCCAGGAAGCCGCTCGCCGGATGAACGGGACCACCACGACGTCCACCCCCGCGGAGGTCGCCGAGTGAACCCAGCCCCCTTCACCTATCACAAGCCGACGACGATCGCGGAGGCCGTCGCCCTCCTGACGCAGTACGACGACGACGGCGCCAAGCTGATCGCCGGTGGCCACAGCCTCCTGCCGGTGATGAAGCTCCGTCTCGCCGAGCCGGCCCACCTGATCGACCTGAGCACGGCGACCGACGACGTCCTCCGGGCGGTCACACTCGACGGGGACACGCTCCGGCTCGGCGCCCTCGTCACCCACCGGACGCTGGAGCGGGACGCGACCATCCGTCGGGCCGCCCCGTTGCTGGCCGAGATGGCCGCCCACGTCGGCGACCAGCAGGTCCGCGCCCGTGGCACGCTCGGCGGCACCGTCGCCCACGCCGACCCGGCCGCCGACTACCCGGCCGGCCTGATCGTGCTGGACGCGACGATCGTCGCCCAGGGCACCGACGGCACCCGCGAGATCGAGATCGACCAGTTCTTCCTCGGGCTGCTGACGACCGCCCTCTCCCCGGACGAGATCATCACCGAGATCCGGTTGCCGGTCGCCCCGGCCCGGACCGGCGTGAGCTACCAGAAGGTCGCCAACCAGGCGTCGGGCTACGCCGTCATCGGCGTCGCCGCCCAGGTGACGCTCGGTGCGGACGGCACCGCCAGCGACGTCCGGATCGGTGTCACCGGCGCGACCGGACAGGCCTTCCGCGCGACCATGGTCGAGCAGGCGTTGAGCGGCCAGGCGATCGACGACGCATCGGTCACGGCGGCGCTGCCCGGCGTTACCGACGGCATCGACTTCCTCGAAGACCTCAGCGCCTCCGCCGACTACCGGAAGCGCCTCGTCCGCGGTCTGATCAAGCGCGCCGTCATCGAGGCATCGACCCGCGCCTCGGCCTGATCCGGCTTCGGAGGGGTCGCCACCTCGGCGACCCCTCCATCCGTTTTCACCGGTCGATCGATCCGACCCTCTGGCTCAGACGAAGGAGTCCCCGTGCCGCTCTGCCTGTACCGCACCGACGCGTCCGCACCCCGCCAGCTCGGCCTGATCGCCGGCGACCAGGTCATCGACATGGAGGCGACCGGCGGTCCGGGCACCCTCGCCGGGGCGCTGGCGCTGAGCCTGTCGGACCTCCGCGCGGCGGTCGAAGGGGCCGCGGGTGGGGCGTCGGTGCCGCTCGCAAGCGTCGAACTCAGCGCGCCGGTCGACTACCAGGAGGTCTGGGCGGCCGGCGTCACGTACCTGCGCAGCCGCGACGCCCGGATGGAGGAGTCCACCCAGCAGGACGTCTACGCGCAGGTCTACGACGCGGTCCGGCCGGAGGTCTTCCTGAAGGCGACACCCGATCGGGTGTCCTCGCCCGGCGAGCCGATCGCGATCCGCGGCGACTCGACCTGGGATGTCCCGGAGCCGGAGGTCGCGCTGCTGATCAACGCCGCCGGGGAGATCGCCGGCTACACCGTCGGTAACGACGTCTCCTCCCGCAGCATCGAGGGCGAGAACCCGATCTACCTGCCGCAGGCCAAGATCTACCGGGCCTGCGCCGCGCTGGGCCCAGTCGTGGCCCTGCCGTGGGAAGTCACCGACCCGCGGGACCTCGCCATCCATCTGGAGATCCACCGCGACGGCGCCCTGTTCTTCTCCGGCGACAGTTCGACGGGCCAGATGCACCGGACCTTCGAGGAGCTGGTCGCCTACCTGCGCCGCTGCCAGGCCGAGCTGTTCGGCTGGGGCGTCATCCTGATGACCGGGACCGGGATCATCCCGCCGTCCGAGTTCACGCTCGAGGCGGGCGACGAGGTCCGGATCACCGTCGCCGGGATCGGGACGCTGACCAACCCGGTCATTCGTCTGCCGATCTAGTCCGTCCGCACCGGGGTGTCATCGTTCGAGATGCGGATTCCCTATCGTTCGTTGGCTCTCGGGAGGTTCTCATGGGTTGTCTCGGCACGCTCCTTCGCGGCGTTCTCATCGGCAGGGCGATTCGCTTCGTCACGAATCGCCTGGCACGGTCGGGCTCGAGACGAACGTAGTCCCAACGTTCAGACGTTTTTGCGTCGATGCGAGCGGCATGGGGAGTCGCGCTGCGGCAGAATGACCCTCTCCCTCGGCCCCCTCCATGCCTGCGCACCGGATGGGGACTGTCTTCGCGTTGCCGGGCGGCTTCAGCGCCCCGTCCGAGGCGGACGGGTGCGGGGACGCCAACGGGAAGGAAACGAACTCGGAAGTTCGGCTGCCAGTCACGAACGGTTTCCATAACCGGCCGGGATTATCCGACGCGTTTCCGCTACGCCCGCAGGGCCGGCCAATATGCCTGCTGCACGTTCAGGATCGCCGCCAGTGAGGCCTCAGCGGCGGCGTTGACGACGGTCGAGGTCGTATTGCGATCGAAGCCCCGGGCGGCGATCGGGTCCTGGATCAGGTCGGTCTGCCCCGCCAGAGTCGCGATGACGGCGAAGGTGCAGTACGGGCCGTAGCTCTCGCTGTAGCCGCCTTCCTGCGTGATCACGAGCCGGCCATCAGCCGTCGCATCGGCGGCGTCGATGACGGCCTGGGTCAGCCAGCGGTAGCTGTCGACGGTGAGGTACATCCGGCCGTTGCTGTCCCGGATCGAGGCGTCCTGCCCGGCCGAGACGAGGATCAATTCCGGCGCGTACGCGGCGATGATCGGCAGGATGACCCGGTCGAACGCCGCCCGGTAGGTCGCGTTGCCCGAGCCGGCCGGGAGCGGCAGGTTGACCGTGAAGCCGGTCCCCTCCCCCGTCCCGACATCATCGACGGCGCCCCAGCCCGCCGGGTAGTGGTCGTTCTGATGGACGGAGACGAACAGCACGCCGGGGTCGTCGATGAAGGCATCCTGGGTGCCGTTGCCGTGGTGGACATCCCAGTCGAGGACCAGTACCCGAGACAGCCCGTACGTCGTCCGGGCGTAGAGCGCCGCCAGCGCGACGTTGCTCAGGATGCAGTAGCCCATGCCCCGGTCGCGCATCGCGTGGTGCCCCGGCGGGCGGACGTTGGCGAAGACGCGCCGGACCGGGCCGGCCATCACCGCATCGACGCCGGCCATCACCCCGCCCGCCGCCAGCCGGGCGATCGCCAGCGAGCCCGGCCCCATCAGCGCCCCGTCGCCGGCCTCGCCGCCCCCGGCCGCGTCCAGCGCCGTGACCCGTTCGAGGTACGCCTCGGAGTGGTAGGCCAGGATCTCCTCGTCCGTCGCCGGCCGGGGCGCGATCTCCGCCAGCCGCCCGGCGAGGCCGCTCAGGTCGACGAGCTGCTGCGTCCGCATCACCAGCCGGTGGTTCGAGGGATGGAGATCCGGCTCCACCCACGGACCGACCGGGCTGTTCGGCGCCGCGATCTGGAGGAAGCCCGGGTTATGCTGCAGGTAGCGATGCGAGAACACCTGCCCGGCAATCGACGTGTTCACATCGAGTGACATTTCATCCCTCTGTCTCGAATCGTATGGGTGAGATCGAACTGCCGTGATGGCAACCACGTCGCAGGGGCGACGGTTTGCCTCGCCCGTAGCCCGCAGGCGCCTTCGGCGTCAGGCGACATGGTGGTCCGGGTTCAATCGTGCCCCATACAAGACGAGTCATTGGCGATGCTGCGAGACACCCACCACATCGTTGAACCTTGAGCGCCGGCCATCGCCCTGTGGGGCGATGGCCGCTGCGGCGGCCGGTCAGGGCAAGCCCATGACCCTACGTCATCAGAGCCTCACCCCTCGCTCAGGGGCAATGCCCGTTGCCGTTTGCCGACGCCCCGTTGCCATTCGCCAGGACGCTGTGGTTCTCGGCCTGCGAGGTCGGCGGGACGTCGAGGGCCGGATTGCGGTCGAAGAAGCCGTCCGGCTGGATGGTGAAACCGGTGTAGGCGGTCGGCATGATCGGCCAGTCCTCCAGCCGGGCCGAGTGGTGCGTCCCGAGCGTGTACCAGAGCACGACATCGGTCTCGACCAGCGGCCGGTCCGCGGCGGTCCAGGCCGGGAGGCCGGCCCCACCGGGGTGCTGGTTGGGGTACTCGCCGGCCGGGTAGCGCTCGTCGTCGGCCTGCGGCGTCACCCAGAGGTGGCGATTCGCGAACGCCGCCCGGCCGGCGATACTCGACCCGGCGGACCAGAACGGCAGCACGTTGCCGTGGGGGATCAGGCGGTAGGCCGTCGGCTCCCCGATCGCGTTGAGCGTGTTCGGATTGGTCACCCGCCACGTCCGGGCCCGGTGGCTGTCGGTCAGCCGCTGGGCGGCCGACTCGGTCTCCAGCGGGGTCGAGACGGTGTGGAAGGCGGCGCCGATGATGTTGCCGTCCCCGAGGGCATCGGCCTCGGCATGCTCCTCGATGACGGTGTTGACCGGCCCGTCGACGTCGAAGTCCAGCCGGAAGTTGAACAGGTGCTGGTGGATCGGCGCGGCCAGCCCGTCGGGCGTGAGCTGCTGGCGGTGGCTGCTGCGCTCGCCGGGGAAGACCGAGCCGGTCGAGAGGATGCCCGTCAGCTTGGTCTCGACCTCGATCCGACCATCCTGGTAGAGGTACCAGAAGAAGCCGTAGTCGTAGTTCCCGACGGTACTGAACATCGAGACGACGAGGCGGCGCGAGCGGCGGACCTCGGCCCGCCCGCTCGACTCGCTCGTGTGCTTCCAGAGGACGCCGTAGTCCTCCTCGTGCAGGCAGATCACCCGCGGCCGCGGGACGGCCTGGCCGGTCGCGTCGATCATCGTCGCGTCGAAGTAGTGGATCACCCCGAGGCAGTCGCAGCCGAGTTCCAGGCTGTTGGCGCACATCCCGATCAGGTACTCGCCGACGTCGAAGGCGTTCTTGCGGATCTGGACCGAGTGCGGGTCGCCGTAGGGCACGACCATCTCGGCCAGCGAGCCGCGGAACAGGACCGGCCGGACCCGGCCGTCGGGCATCACCCACGAGACCTCGTGCAGCGTCAGCCCCTCGCGGGCGTTGAACCCGACCCGGAACGACCAGCGGTCCCAGCGGACGTGCTGCCCGTCGACGGTGAACGAGGCGCCGTCCGGCTGATGGATCATGAGCGGCTTGAGGCCGTCCCGCAGGTCGCCGACCCGATCGACGCCGAACTCACCGGGAGCGGCCGGCATCGGCACGGCACCGTAGTCCATCAGGCGGTGGATCCGGCCGGCGTCCAGGTCGAACAGGACTTCGAGGTTCTCGATCGGGTGAGCCCACGGGTTCATGTCGCCGGGCTCGTCGCGGTAGGAGAACAGGCAGCGGGCCAGCCGCAGGCCGTGGTCGCCCTGCGCCGCCTCGTCCGGGAAGTGCCCGGCCGTCCACGGTTCGACGAAGACCCCGTCGAAGTTCGTGATGCCCCGCTTCGAGAGCGCAGCCCGGACGTCCGGGTCGGCGATGACGACGGACATCGCGACGCCGTAGTCGTCGCCGGCCAGCGGCGGGAAGCCCTCGGTGATCGGCTCCCAGGACAGGACGGCCGCCCGGTCGAGCGAGACCCGGACCTCGGCCGCCTGCCGGTTCGTTCGGTCGAACAGGATCGCCAGGGCGACCCGCTCCGGCGCATCGCCCGTCCCCGCCGCCAGCGCCAGCAGCGCCGCCTTGGGCGGTTCGAGCAGGTCGAGCTGGACGAAGCGCAGCCCCGCGGGGTCGGGCCGGCTGGCCCGGATGATCGCCACGGCGCGATCGATCTCGTCAGCCGCCAGTGGGGTCAGGGGATGGGAACGGGTCGAGGTAGCAGGCTGAGCGACCATGGGGAACCTCCCGGCGGGGACGGCGATGGAGGCCGGCAGCAGCGAGCCGCCGGGGACCGGAGTGGTCCCGGTCAGGGTACGGGCCGTGACCGCCGCTGGCCAGGCCCGCGGCCGGGCATCCGTCACGATCCGCATCGACTCTCCTTTCGATATGGGCCGGCCGACCAACGAGCCGGTCCGACACCGATCGATCCCGCGAGTGTGCTGATGCGCAGCGAGACCTCGTGAGGCGTGATTCGTTCGCCACAACGTCTCGCCACGACACCGCGCGCTGACCATCTCCGGGTTGCCGGGCGGCTTCAGCGCCCGGTCTAGGGCAACGAATCGACGGGACCCGGTCGTTCAGGAGACACGATCCCGGGCGGCGCGGCCCGACCGGGGCCGATACTGGAGCATCCGGACCCGGAAGAAGATGAAGCAGCCGACACAGAACCCGGCCAGCGCGACGGTCGCCGCGACCGCGACCAGGGCTGCCAGCACCCAACCGACCGACGGCTGCCCGGCCAGGAACGCGACCTGGGCCAGCGCCAGCATCAGGACGGCGATGCTGTTGTTGAACCGCATCAGGATCGCCGCCTCGGTCTGCCCGGCCTCCCGGGCGATGGCGACCTGACGGCGCAGCAGCCGATCGCCGACCCGGAAGATCAGGCTGCCGCGTGGCCCGAACACCAGCGGGGCGGTCAGGACGACGAGCAGCGCCGTCGTGATGAGCGGCTGCCCGAGCGCGAGCGCGACGACGATGCTGACGACGATCGTCGCCCGGTTGAGCGCGACGATCGGGAGCGGGATGGAGGGGCCGCGATCCTTCACCGAGGTTGCCACTGTTTCCCCGATCTTGATCCAGAACAACTCTCCGTGGATCATCGCGCATTCGACGAACCGCCGCCCGGTTCCACCGGCGTCGCGGCCCGCCAGCCGGGCAAGGATTGCGCGCGGTTTCGCCCGATTTCCCGCCCGTCCGGAATGAATCGTGCGCCCTGGACGGCGAGGTATGGCCCGGTCCCGACCATGTGGCACCCAGCCCAGGCCGGCCACCCAGAGGAGGTTCCCTGTGCGTCCCTACAGCGAGCTCGACCGGTACCGCGAACTGACCCAGATGCAGCAGTACCTCGTCCATGAATTCGTGGACGACTATCAGGATGGCGTCATGTCCCGGCGGGACATGATGCGGCGGGTCCTGCACATCACCGGTGGGGTCGCGGCGACCGCGACGATCCTGACGACGATGGGCGTGCCACTGGCGAGCGCCCAAGACGCGACCCCAGCCGGCGCACCGTCCACCGCCACCCCGACTCCGCCCCAGAGCCCGATCTCCGTCCCCGAGGGCGACCCGGGCGTGACGACGGCGACCATCACCTTCCCCGGCGCTGACGGGGCCGAGATCATCGCCTACGAAGCTCGGCCAGCCGCCGGCGCGGGGACGCCGGCCGGATCGGCCCTGCCGCTCGTGCTGATCTGCCACGAGAACCGCGGTCTGACCGACCACATCAAGGACGTCGCCCGGCGCTGGGCCAGCAATGGCTACACGGCGACCGCGCTGGACCTGCTCAGCCGCGAGGGTGGGACGACCGGCGTCGCCGACCCGGCCCAGATCCCCAGCATCCTGAGCGAAGGCGACCCCAACCGGCACGTCGCCGATTTCCAGGCGGCGATCGTCCACTACCAGAGCGACGACACCGTCGACTCCGCCCGGATCGGCATGAACGGCTTCTGCTTCGGCGGCGGCATCACCTGGCGGACGATCTGCGCCGCCCCGGAGATCATCGCCGCGGCCCCGTTCTACGGGCCGCCGCCACCGCTGGAGGGCGTCCCGAACATCGAGGCCGCCGTCCTGGGCGTCTACGCGGAGGACCCGGAGGACTTCGCCAACAATGGCCGGGACGAGCTCGCCGCGGCCCTGACCGAGGCGGGCAAGACCTTCGAGATCAAGGTCTACCCCGGCACCCAGCACGCCTTCAACAACGACACCGGACCGCGCTACGACGAGGAGCAGGCCCTCGCCGCCTGGCAGGACACGCTCGACTGGTTCAGCCAGCACCTCGGCTAGCACGGGTTTCGATCAACGCGCGCTGGTCGCGCAGGAGACCTCTACCCCAGCGAAGCGAGACCTCTCTCCGGCTCACCTGTTCGCTCGCCCGCCCCATGCGGTTCTCGCTACGCTGGGGCTCCGCAGGTGAACGGAGGGGGGAGCGGCGCCCATCGAGGTCGCATACTTCGCCTGAAGGCCGCTGGACACAGCCACCGATTCGTCGTTGATGACACAGCGAACAGCCCGCCTCGTAACCGAGGCGGGTTGTTTGCTGTCCGAATGGGGTCAGAACGACGACAGGTCGCGGGCGAGAGTGCCGGTCTGCAATCGCAGGGAGACCGGAGAGCCGGCTACTCCTGGACCGGGACGATCTCGACCTGGTCCTCGATCGGGCCGCAGGGCTGGCCGGAGATCGGCTCCCCGAACCGCGCCTGGAGGAACCGCTCGAGGTCGCAGCGATCGCCCAGCGAACCCTCGTCGCCCTGCCCGATCGAGGCGATGTTGTAGATGTGCCCGGTCGTGGAGACCACTCCGATCCCGCCGGACGCCGGGGTCGCCGCGTAGTACCGAGCGGCGTTGAGGACACCGCCGGGCCGGACCGGGGCGTCGCGGTCGTCCGGATAGTGGTAGCCCCCGATCCCGTAACCGGGCGACGGTGCCGGGTCGGTGAGGCAGGCGGTACCGTCGCCCGCGAAGACGACGGCGTAGCGGTTGCCGTCGACGTTGAGGTCGTCGAAGTCCTGCCCACCGGCGCAGTCCCACGAGACGACCAGCCAGCCGACGTAGCCCTGCGGGACGACGTAGTCGACGATCGTCAGGCGGGCCTCGAGGATGGGCCGCACGACGATGATGAACAGCAGGACGACCACCAGCGTGATCCCGGAGTAGACGAGCAGGCGACGGGTCATACGGTTCCTTTTGGGCGACAGCATGGGCGGGGAATCCGGGGCCGGATCAGTCCCTCAAGGATAGCCCGTCGGTCAGCCGATGATCGGCGCTGATTCCCCGTAACGGGCGGTCGTCTCAGCCAGCCTTCGAGTCATCGCGATCATCCTGACAGCCCGGCCGCCTGCCGCGCCGGGATGGTGCCACAGCTCGTCGCGGTCCCTGGCTCCGAGAACCGCTGCCGCATGAAGCGGTCGAGGTCGCAGCGGTCCCCGAGCTGGACGGGCTCACGCGGATACCGCTGCGATGCGTCGGCGAGCAGCTCCGGCCGGCTCTCGACCCAGGCGATGTCGTACCGATGAGCGGCGTCTCCACCGCAGGCCGGCTGGACGGTCGACGCTCCGGGGATGCCAGGGAGCACGCGCTTCGGGCCGGTCCGCAGGAACAGCGAGGAGATCCGCCCGTAGTCATCGTCCAGACCGTCGCCTTCGGCGATCCGGCGATACCCGAGGACGACATAGCCGTCGGCCGGGACGTCGTCCGTCAGACACAGCGCCCCGGTCTCCGGGAACGTCAGGACGAATCGGCGGCTGCTCGACCCCGCGTCGTCGAAGCTGACCCCACCGTCGCAGTTCCACGAGACCACCAGCCAACCGGAATAGTCCCGTGGCACCAGGAACTCGATCAGCACCGGCCGACCGTCCCGGACGGACTGGAACCCGACCCAGCCCAGCAGCAGCCCGGCAACGATGACGACACCGCCCAGCGCCGTCCGCCACCGGGGCCACCCGACATCCGACATCCGACATCCGACATCCGACATCCGACATCCGACATCCGACCGTCCCGCCATCGCTCACATCCCGCCAGTAGCCGGAAGGGTCATCGGACGGGTGCATGCCCCGCCCGGTACGCGGCCCGTCCGCTCACACCGATGAGACGGCGATGGACGGCAGGCTGTGACAGAGGAGGGCCGGACCAGCGATGGTCCGGCCCTCCTCGGGACGATCGATCAGGCTGAAATCGGACAACTACAGGGTCGCGCCGAGGATCCAGGGGTTGTACTCCTCTTCGCCGAGCCCGTCCGCCTCGCTCTTGCTCTGCTTGCCGGAGGCGACCGCGATGATCTCGTCGAAGATCTCGCGGCCGACCTCGGCCAGTGGGACGCCGTCCAGCACCCGGCCGGCGTTGATGTCCATGTCCGGCTCCTGCCTGGCGTAGAGAGTGCTGTTCGTCGCCACCTTAATGCTCGGGCTGGGCTTGAACCCGAAGGCCGAGCCACGCCCGGTCGTGAAGACGACGAGCTGACAACCACCGGCGACCTGCCCGGTCGCCGAGACCGGGTCGAACCCCGGCGTGTCCATGTGGACGAAGCCGCGCTCCGTCACCCGCTCGGCGTACTTGACGACCTGCGTCATCGGCGTCGATCCGGCCTTGGCGATCGCGCCGAGCGACTTCTCGTAGATCGTCGTCAGCCCCCCGAGCTTGTTGCCCGGAGAGGGGTTGTTGTCGATGCTGGCGCCGTGCATCGCCGTGTACCCCTCCCACCAGTGAATCCGCTCGATCAGCGCCTCGCCGACCGCCTGGCTGACGGCCCGCCGGGTCAGGAGATGCTCGCCACCGTAGACCTCACTGGTCTCCCCGAGGACGACCGTGCCGCCCTGCTGGACGATCAGGTCGGCGGCGACGCCGAGGGCCGGGTTGGCCGTCACGCCGGACCAGGTGTCCGAGCCGCCGCACTGGAGCGCGACCATCAACTCGCTGACCGGCACCGGCTCGCGCGTCGCCCGGTTGGCCAGAGGGAGCAGGTCCTCGACGGCCTTGATACCGGCCACGACGGTCTTCGCGAAGCCGCCGTCCTCCTGGATCGTCAGGACGAGCGGCCGCTTGCCGTCGGCGGCGGCCTCGGTCAGCCCGGTCGCGTCGATCAGGTCCTCGGGCTGGTTGGTCTCGCAGCCGAGGCTGAGGATGACATAGCCGGCGACGTTGGGGTGATCGACCATGCCGGCCTGCGTGCGCTGGAGCTGGAACAGGGCCTCGCTGCCGTAGTGGGCGCCGCAGCCGCCCTTGGTCGGGAAGCCGATCACGCCGTCGACGTTCGGGTAGGCGTCGAGCATCCCCGGCGCCGCGAAGTGGTCGACGACGCGGCGGGTGGCGGTCGAGGAGCAGTTGACCGAGGCCAGCACGGCGACGAAGTTCCGCGTCCCGACCCGGCCGTCGTGGCGCCGGTAGCCCATGAAGGTCCGCCGCTCCGCCTCCGGGACGTACTGGACTGGGACGACCTCGGCACCGATCTCGTACAGCGCCGACCGGTCGAAGTCCCGGACGGCAAGGTTCTGGGAGTGGACGTGCTGGCCGCGACCGATCGGCTGGGTCGCGAAACCGATGATCTGGCCGTAGCGCCGGACGGGGTCGCCCTCGGCGATATCGCGCAAGGCGAACTTGTGCCCGGCCGGGATCACGCCGCGGGTCTCGAGGTCGGCCCCGCCGTCGGGCAGTCCCGTCAGCATCGTCCGCGGGACCAGTGCCTGCTTGGCGATCGCGACGTTGTCGATCGCGTGGAGGGTGACCGCGACGGTGTCGAACACCAGCGGTTCCCGGCTCCGGGTCTGTAACTGCACGCCGCCAAGGGTCTGGGCCATCGGGTACCTCTTCTCATCTCGTGGTCGCGGGGGTTCGGGTCGCTCAGCGGGCGGTCCAGCCGCCGTCCAGTACCATCGCCGCGCCGGTGACGTAGCCGGCCTCGTCCGACGCCAGGTAGAGCGCCATCGGGGCGATGTCGTCCGGCCGGCCCATCCGGCCGATCGGCTGGCGGGCGTGGAGCGCCTTCCGGGTCTCGTCCTCCTCGCCGGCATGGTAGCGATGCAGGTAAGTATCGACGAACGGCGTCTCGACCGTCCCCGGGCAGATGCAGTTGCAGCGGATGCCCCGCTCGACGTAGTCCATCGCGACCGACTGGGTCATCGAGATCACGGCCCCCTTGGTCGCGCCGTAGGCGAAGCGCCGCGGGACGGCGATCTGCCCGGCGACCGAGGCGATGTTGACCAGCGCCCCGCCCGGTCGCTCCTGCGCGACCATCTGCTCGACCGCCGCCTTGCAGCCGTGGTAGACGCCGTCGACGTTGACCCGGAACAGGCGATGGAAGTCGTCCGGCTCGGTCTCGGTGACGCTGCCGACCATGCCGATCCCGGCGTTGTTGACCAGGATGTCCAGCCGCCCGTCAGCCGCGACGACCGCCGCGATCGCCGCCCGGACGGACGCGAGATCACTCACATCCATGTCAACGAAGGCCGCACGCCCACCGGCCACCCCGATCTCGTCCACGACCGCCGCCCCACGGTCCCGGCTCAGGTCCCCGACCCAGACCGAAGCCCCGTGCACCGCGTAGAGCTGGGCGATCGCCCGGCCGATCCCTGAGCCGGCCCCGGTGATCAGCGCCGTCTTCCCCGCCAGATCGAACAGCATCGTCGTAACCCTTTCGTATGAATGTATGCCGTCCGGAGCCGGCGCCGAGGTCGTCCGTCGGGGCGAAGCTCTCGCTGGCGAGGCTGGCGTCTGCGGACGCGATTGGTCGCGGAGATTGTCCCCTCCCCAAACCCCTCCCCGGCTCGTTTCGCGCTGCGGCGCTCACGCCCGGAG
>CAXTHM010000077.1:0-16476 GCA_964244115.1 uncultured Thermomicrobiales bacterium | reverse complement strand
CTCTCATCGAGACGGGCATCGATCCGGCCCGGGTGCTGCTCCTCGCGCTGGCCCACGACCTGCCGGAGGCGTTCGCCGGCGACCCGACGCCGTACGCGCCGGCGGACGTCCCACCCGAGAGCGACCAGGCGGCTCGGCGCCGATTCCTCGAGCAGCGACACGAACGCGATCCTGGTCGGGCCGCCGAGAAGCGCCAGACGGAGCAGGCGGCGATGGCGCGATTGCTCGACGGGCTGCCGGCGACGATGGCCGGGACGCTGGGCGCGGCCTGGCGGGAGTACGAGGAGCAGGCGACGCCCGAGGCTCGCCTGGTCAAGCAGGCTGACCGGCTGGAGACCTATCTCCAGTCCCGCGAATACCTCGCGGACGGCCCGGACCGGCCGATGGGCTCCTTCGCCCGGCAGGTCGCCGACCCGGCGACGTTGCCGAGTCCGGCCATGCGGGCTCTCCGGGACGCGATCGGACGCTTCGAGCAGGATCAGGTCACGGATGTCGAGGATGTAGATCGAAAAAAATACGTAGTTTGACGGTGCTCTTGCCATGACGGACCGGCTATCCTACGGACAGGTCATTCCCCGACCGAGCCAGACGGCCCCCGAGATGGGGCCGCGATCGTCGTCCCAGCGCCCGGCCAGCCAGCGGGTGTCCTTCGGACGGCAGGTCGACGAACACTGAGTGGGTCGCAGCCAGCCACTGCGACCCACTCGCTCGTTCGGGGACCTGTGTACGGGATCGATCAGACCCGGCGGCGACGCAGCGACCAGATCGCGACCCCGAACAGGACGACGGCGTTGAGGGCGAGGGCGGCGATCGCGAGGGACGTCCAGCGCCGGATGTCCGCGTCGGCCGGGTTCGTGACCCCGATACCCGATGTCGGCAGACCGTTGATATCGTCCGTCGTCGCGTCCGGGCGGACGACGGTGTCGCCGTTCTGCGAGACCGGGTTGATCTGCGGCCGGGCCGGGCGTGGCGTCGGGGTGACGTCGGAGCCGGCGAGCTGGACGCGGGACGGCGACCCGTGCGCGGCGGTCGAATCTGGCTGGACGATCGGCAGGGCGAGGCTGCCGATGACCAGCAGCACGACGCCCAACACGGTCAGGCGTCCGACCCATCGTCGCGTGGATGGCGACTCCCTGAGTGGGGTCGAGCAGCTCAAACCCTGTCGCTCCCTTCCTGCGGTGCGGGTCACGCCGGCGAAGAGTCGCCAGACGACCCGGATCGAATCGCGACCGCTCGGCCGCGGCGGTCCGTCAGTCCGTCCGTCCTGCCAGTATAGCGGCCCGGTCGAGTCGTCCGGCTCTCACCCTTGAGTCGACCGCGGGGAGCGTGGCCGTGATCGTTGGACGATCAGGCGGGGTACCCCTGCGCGGTGTCGAGCATCCCGTCCGCGTCGAATGCGATCGCCTGTAGCTCGCCGATCTGGTCGGCCGCGCCGGCGGCCAGCAGGTCGGCCAGGAGTGGTTCCGAGATCCAGAGGTACTCGAGATCCTTGGTGTTCGGGATGCGGGCGATCCGGGCCTGCTCGGTCGGCGTGTTGATCGCGGAGGCGATCGCGAGGAAGATCGCCTGGCGGTCGTGGTCGGCCACGATCGGGAGGCCACCGCCGGAGGGCATCTTCGACGTGACCTGGTTCATGTAGGTCTTGGTCCGGTCGATCTTGTCGGCCGCGCGCGCGAGGACGAAGTCGAGATAGCCGATCCCGGCGGCGTTGCCCTCGGTCTCCGGCGTCAGGTCGCGGACGATGACGCGCTGGATCAGGGGCAGGGCCGGCTGGCCGGGGATCGTCAGCAGCCCGGTCGGGTCGCGGTTGGTCACGTTCGGGTCGGCGCCGGCGCCGGAGATGTTCTTGCCGAACCCGTCCAGCATGAGGACATCGATCCGGTCCCCGGCGAGCCGGGCCATGCGCTCCTTGGCGATGATGAGCAGTTCCGGCTCCCGCTCCAGGATGCGCTCGTGCGGGACCGCCTCGACCATGCCGAGCCTGCTGTAGGCGTTCTCGATCAGGGCGATCCCGAACGGGATGTTCACCTTGTCCATCATCAGTCCGGCGGCAGCCGGGACGAGGTGGTTGAAGTGGGCGAAGCTGCGGGCGTGGAGCGTGTCGGCGCCGCGCTGCTTGCCGAGACCGATCGCCATCATCTTGCAGAGGCCGGACTCGATCGGGCCGCGGAAGTCGGTGTGGGCCTTGACGCGGCCGACCGGGATGACGGCGTCGGCCCGCTCGAAGGTGATCCGGTCGAAGAAGACCGGGACATCGCCCTCGACTGTGCCGAGCTGGACGACGTCCATGCCGCTCGGGATCGGGCAGCCCATCGTCGCCTCGGAGACGCCGTAGTGGTTGAGCAGGGCGAGCTGGCTCTCCGCGGTGGCGCCGGCGTGGCTGCCCATCGCCGGGACGATGAACGGCTCGCCGCCGCGGGCCCGGACCTCGGCGACCACGGCGAGCAGGACCTCGGCGATCCGGTCGATCCCGCGGCTGCCGGCCGTGATGGCGACACGCTGGCCGGGCAGGATCCGCTCACCGGTGCCCGGCTGGAGGAACTGCTCGGCGATCGCCGCGCCGATGCCGCCGGGTGGGATCGCCGCCTTGTCGAGCCGCTGCTTCACCAGCACCCAGCGGGGGAGGGTGCCGCGCTCGAAGATCTCCAGCCCCATCGCCGATCGCTCCTGGTCGCCACCGCTTTGGGCGGGGCCGTCTGCCGTAGGCGAGCGCCGGGCGCCACCTCATCGGCCGCTTGTCGCGCTGGACACGATCTTACGACCACCGCCGAGATCATGCCGGGCGCCGGGTTGCGGTTCACGGACGGCCTGGTGCCAGACCTGCCGCTCGGTCCACTCCCGCCGGCCCGGTCAGTTCCGGCCCGTCGGTGGTGTCGGCTCGGGTCGCTGGGCGCTCTCCCGGTCCAGCAGTCGGTCACGGGTGTCCTGGCCGGGTTGCCCGGAGCCGGCGGTCACCGTGGTGGCGGGTCGGGCGATGACCGCCTCCGGGCGATCCGCCGCGGGAGCCGCCAGCGTAGGTTGGGCCTGGGAACCACGCGTCGCTGTGGTCGCCGCGGGGGCTTCCGGTCGGCCTGTCGCGGCGGGCGCCGCGCCGCGCTCGACCGGCTTGCGCTCGGCACCGCCCGCTGGGACGCCACTGGAGCCGCCGCCGCGCCGAGCCAGCAGCCGGGTCTGATGGTTGCGGGCGAAATAGCCGAGCGCCAGGAGCAGCAGGCCGGTCACGACGAGGGCGGCGCCGAACCAGCGGGTGTTGAGCTGGTCGTCCTGGCTGTAGTACAGCAGCAGCGCCGCGAAACCGAGGGCGAAGGCGCAGGTGACGATCGTGCGGACGACCGTGCCCTCGATCCGCTGGACGAGCATCCCGGCCAGTCCCAGGATGCCGTAGACGATCAGGCCGCTGGCGAGGATGACCCGGGCGGCCTGGTCGTCGAGGTAGTCGTAGAACAGGTCGAGGGTGACGATCGAGCCGACCGTGACGCCGACCCCGCCGCTGAGGATCGCCGCCCGGGCCGCGAACTCGTTGGCATGGCGTCGCAGGCCCTGGAGCAGGTGGATCAGGCTGCCCAGCAACAGCGCGAAGGAGACGATCCCGACGATCAGGGCCGTCGCGTTGCCTGGATCGGTGAGGAGGTAGACGCCGAAGCCGATCGCGACGACGCCGGCCACGAAGGCCATGACCCAGTTGATGCCCTGTTCGACGACCGCGCGGTCTTCCATCGCTGCCTCCTCGTCTGATCTCCGGCCGGACACCCCGTCATGCCTACTCGGGATCCCTGACCGCCGATGTTGCCAGCATGCCGACGGCCCGGTCGCCTGGCCGGGTTTCGGCCGATCCCGTTCGGTGATTAGACCATGCCGAAGCGAACGGCGGTGGCCGCCGCGGCGGTCCGGGAGGAAACCGACATCTTGGCGAGGATCGACGTGACGTGGGTCGTCACGGTTCGGTGGCTGATGAACAGCTCCGCCGCGATCTCCCGGTCCAGCCGGCCGGCGGCGATCAGCTCCAGGACCTGCCGCTCCCGCTTCGTCAACTGGGGGTGTTGCGCGGTCGGACCCGTGCCGCTGACCGGATCGCCCGTGATCGGGGCTGGCGCCGGAGCCGTCCTGGCGCTCACGGTCGAAGCGTCTGCCGTCCCGCTCGTCAGCCGTGACGCTGCCGCGGCGACGCTCCCGTCGGTCCTGCCGCCCCCGGATATGGGCTCGCCGGCCAGGAAGGCCGCGACGAGTGCGACGGTGCGCTCGGCGACGGTCTCGACGGGCACCGCCGCGAGCTGCGACTTCCCTCCCGGCCCAGCCGACCGGAACGTCCGGGTCTCATCGAGCCGAGGGCGGTCGAACGGCGTGGGGACCATCATCGAGCGCCGGAAGTAGTCGTCGACGGTCCCGAGGATCGGGCTGACGATCCCGATCGCGTCCGGCGGGACGCCGTAGCCGGCCACCGCGGCCCGCGCGATCATCCAGCCGATGTCGATTAGGCACTCGACCATGCCGACCTGATCGCCGATCGCGATCCGCTCGGTCAGCGCCCGCTGGTAGGCGGCCGCGGCTCGGGCCGGTCGCTCCGGGCCATCCGTCGCCGCCGCGATGTGCCCGACGATGCGGTGGGCCAGGGAGAGCCCGAGCTGATCCTCGATCCGGGTGAAGGCGCGCAGGCTCTCGTCGATCAGCGCCTGCGCCTCGGTCAACTGGCTCCGGCGCAGCGCGATCTCAGCAAGGAGGAGTTGCGAGTAGGCGATCCCGCTGTGGTCGCCGATCGTCTCCCGGATGCTGATCGCCTCCCGGGCGAGGCGCTCGCCACGGTCGAAATCCAGCTCGAGGACGGCCGTCTCGGCCAGCGTCCCGATCGTGAGGGCGATCGAGTAGGGCAGCGGATGCGCCTGACGGAGGACCAGCGTCTCCTCGAGCAGCAGCCGGGCGGTGGCGTAGTCGCCCCCGACGATGGCGAGCAACGCGAGATTCGTCTTGGCGTCGGCGACGCCCTCGGTGTCGCCGTCCTCACTCCAGAGGGTCAGCGCTGTCTCGTAGGCCGCCCGGGCGCCCGAAACGTTGCCGACGGCCCGCTCGAAGTTCCCGAGGATCAGTGACGCCAGGGCTCGATCGCCGATCGGTGCCTTCTCGACGCCCGGCATCCCGAGGGCGCGGATCAGCCAGTCATGGCCCTCGCGCCGGCGACCGCGCAGGGCCCAGTACCGCCACATGAACCCCGTCAGCCGGAGGATCAGGGACGGGTCGAACCGGGCCGCCTCGCCGGGGCTGCCCGGCGGCGCGACCTCGTCTCCGGCCGCGGCACCGAGCGCGACCCGGACGTTGCCCGCCTCGGCGTCCAGGGTGGCGAGCCAGCGGGCCTGGTCCGCCTCCCGGAGGCCGGTGTGGGCCTGCTCGACCAGCCCGGTGACCCACTCGGTCAGCCGGGTGACGACCATGGCCCGTTCGCCCGAGGCGTCGAGTCGCTCGCTGGCGTAGTCCCGGATGGTCTGGAGCATCCGGAAGCGGCGCTCGTCGTTCGGGCCGTCGTAGGGGCGGACCAGGCTCTTCTCGACCAGGGAGATGACGCCGTCGAGGACGTCGCCGATGTCGATACCGGCCTGCGTCAGGCCGGTATCGCCGGAACGCGAGGCGCAGATCTCCTCGGCGGCCTCCAGGGAGAACCCACCGGAGAAGACGGCCAGCCGGCGGAAGAGGATCTGCTCGGCCGGGGTGAGCAGGTCGTGGCTCCAGGAGATCGCGTTCCGCATCGTCCGGAGCCGCTCGGGCTGGTCCCGGCTGCCGCCGGTAAGGAGGACGAGGCGCCGCTCCAGCCGGGCGAGCAGGGCGGCCGGTGAGAGGACGTCGGCCCGGGCGGCGGCGAGTTCGAGCGCCAGTGGCAGCCCGTCCAGTCGGCGACAGATCTCCGCGACCGCCGCGGCGTTGCCCGCAGTCAACTGGAAGGTCGGCGAGACGGCCTGGGCCCGGCTGACGTAGAGCCGGACCGCGTCGCTGGCGGCGATCTCGTCGAGCCGGGTCGCCCCGCTCGGCGGCAGCGCGAGGGGCGGGACGACGAAGACCTGCTCACCGGTGATCCGGAATCGCTCCCGGCTGGTCGCGAGGATGGTCAGGGTCGGGCAGTAGGCCAGGAGGGTCGCGAGCGCCGGAGCCGCACCGATGACGTGCTCGGCGTTATCGAGGACGACCAGCCCGTTCCGCCCGGCCAGGCGGGCGTTGACGGTCGTGGCGACGGTGATGGTCGGGTCCGGCACCTCGGCGGCGACCGCCTCGGCGATGGCCGGGACGACCAGGGTCGGGTCCGTGACGGTCGAGAGCGGGATCAGCCAGACGCCGGCCGGGAACTGCTCGGCCGCCAGCCGGGCGAGCTGGATGACGAGACGCGTCTTGCCGGCTCCGCCCGGTCCGGTGAGGGTGATCAGGCGGTTGCCGGGGGTGGCGACGAGCGCCAGCAGCGTCGTGATCTCCTGCTCGCGGCCGACCAGCGGTGGCAGGCGGCTCACGGCGACGGTCTCATCCGTGTCGGGCAATGGGACGGACATCATCGGGCTTCCCATCTTCGCGCGGCGCAGGGCAATCGCTGGGGGCCAGGTCGGTGGGGCTGATGACCGGATCGGGATGCCACGACGCGAGGGAGATGGACCGGTTGTTCGGAGAGGGTCTGCCGATGCTAAGCGACAGTCTACCGGACTGGCCTGGTCTCCGTGCCGGCATCCGGACGTGCTTACCGTGACGACCGTCTCCAGACTCGTGCGGCAGGAGCACCGCTGGATCGGGGTGAGACTGACGGGTGCAGGCCCATGGGTGACCGTCAGTTGGGTCGGTCGAGCCATCCGCTAACCGGTGGTTGAGAATTGGCGTTAACGCGCTTGACGGCGACCGAATTCGGTGATAACCTCCATTCAATGCATCACCAGTCGGGGATCGCTCCGAAGGCGGACACAGGATCGCTGGGCGTCGAAGGTGATGCGAGGAGTGGCTGACATGCGAAATCAGCGTCGACTCCACGTCTGGCTGAGGATCTGGCAGGTTGACAGGTCAGGCCCTGAGCTTCGCAGGGCGTGAGGCCAGCCGTCACCACACCCCAACGCCCGTCGGCCTGATGGGGGACCCGTGCCCTCGATGCTCCCGATGGACCTGTGAGCAGGCTCACTCGTTGGATGCGGCTCAAGGAACTGAAGCACCGTCCACCAGTCACCGATAGATCGATGCGTCCGGGCTCCCTCATCGGCCATGAGGGAGCCCGGACGGCGTTTCGTTGGCGTCTCGGCACCTGGTCCGGTGCGGACGTGGCCGTCAGTCCCCGGCGAGCAGGGCGCGGATGTCGAAGCTGGTGACCTGACCGCCCAGCGTCGGGCGGTGGGCCGACATCGTCAGGCACGCGGTCGGGCACCAGTCGACGCACTTGCCGCATCGGATGCAGGCGTCCTCGTCGATCAGCATGGCGACCGTGTGCCGGCCGAGCCCGGTCACCTGCTGGAGCGGGCTGCCATCGACGGTCGCCAGCCGGTCGAGCCCGAGCATCTCGATGCAGCCGTACGGGCAGACATCGACGCAGCCGTTGCAGAGGATGCAGCGGTCGCCGTCGATGAAGATGTTGGCCTGGCACTGGAGGCAGCGCGCCGCTTCCTCCTGCCCGATCTCGGCCGTCATCCCGCCGTCGATCTCGATGGTGGGATCGCCACTCTCCAGGCCGCGGCTGGCGACCCCAGGGATGTGTGACGCTTGCCGATCGATCTCGCGATAGGGCTCGCCCTCGATCACGCGACGATGGAGCAGGTCACGGGTCCACGTCGGGACGTCTTCGTCGTCTTCCGGCACCAGGCCCATGGTCGACTCATCCTTGGTTAGTGGGACGGGCGTCAGGTCGGCGGCTCCCTCGACCGACGCCTTCGGGTGCTGCTGACCAAGCCACCGGGCGATGCCCGTCGAGGTCCGCTTGCCGGAGGCGATCGCCTCGATGAACGAGGTCGACCCCTCGACCACATCCCCGGCCAGCCAGACGTTCGGCCACCCGCTGATGCGTCCGTCCCGAGAGACCGTGAGATCCTCCCGGTCTTCGGACCCGGTCCCGCGTGGCCTGTCGATGACGCTCCGGTCCGGCGCCTGGCCGATCGCTCCGATGATCAGCGAGCAGGGGATGGTGCGAGTCGCTCCGGCGTCGTCGCTGAGCAGGGCCCCGATCACCTGATCACCATCGCGGACGATATCGACGAGGGCCAGCCCCTCCAGCACGGTGACGCCTTCGGCCAAGGCCTCGCTGAGCTCGTCAGCGACGACGGGCGTCGCCGCGCGCTGACGCATCGCGACCGTGACCGCCCCGGCGGCGAGCCGGCGGGCCGTCCGGGCGCAGTCGAACGCGGTGTAACCGCCGCCGATGACGACGACCGATCCGCCTGGTCGCTTCCCGCCGCCCGCGACGTGGCGCAGGAACGACAGGCCGTCGATCACGCCGGAGCCTGGATCGGACGCCTCGACTCCGGCGTCCCGCATCCCCGGCAATCGCGCGACCGCCTGCGCTCCGGTCGCGACTACGACGGCGTCATATCGGGCCGAGAGGTCCCTGATCGTTAGATCCCGACCGAGTTCGCGGCCGGTCTCGACGATCACGCCCAGCGCGGTAATCGTCGCGATGTCGGTCTCCGCGATCTCCCGCGGCAGGCGCCAGGCTGGGACGCCGGAGACCATCAGGCCGCCGGGAGCTTGGTCCCGCTCGAAGACGGTCACGGCGTTGCCCGCGAGCCGCAGCTCACGGGCGACCGTCAGGCCCGCCACCCCGGCCCCGATGACGGCGACCCGCTTGCCGGTCGTGGGCTCGGGCTCGGGGGCTGGCCGGGCACTGGGCGCGGCGGACGACGCATGGTCGGTCGCGACTCGCTTCAGGGACCGGATCTGGATCGGGCTGTCGATCACCGTCCGGCGACAGGCCTCCTCGCAGGGCCGGGAGCAGGTCCGGCCCAACGTCCCGGCGAAGACGTTCTGCTCGCGGTTGAGCTGTGCCGCCAACCCGAAGGCGCCACCGGCGACGTGCCCGATGTAGGTCGCGACGTCGGTGTTGACCGGGCAGGCCCGCATGCAGGGGATGTTGTCGTCGAACCAGGCGCTGTCGCCCGTCACGACGTCGAGGCGGGGACCGTCGTGCCGGGCGAAGGGGCTCTCGATCGTGGCCGGCACGACGGCGAGCAGACGGAGGCGAGCACCCGGCAGCGGAGTGGTCGCGTCTGCGACCCACCCGCCCAGCCCGGTCACGACCGGCCGAAACCGGTCGGCGGGGGAGCCACAGGACGGGCAGCTATCGGGCGGGGTCTCGCCGGCGTGGAGCCAACCGCAGACCTTACAGCGAAACATGGCGATCCTTCCGCTGACCGGGGCCGACGACGCTGGGTGATGGTCGCGTGACCGGATCGGTGGTCAGGTCGTAGCCCGCCTGGCCTCGTCCGGGTCGGGTGGGAAGGTGCGCAGGGACATGATAGGGGAGCGCAGGATCAGCAGGCCGAACAGCAGCGGACCGACTGCCCCGAGCAGCATCGCGGCCCTGAGCCCGACGTGGTCGGCGACGAGACCACCGGCGAGGAACCCGACCGGGACGGTGCTGCGGAGGACGACCCGAGCGGCCGAGGCGACCCGGCCGCGGAGCCGGTCGGGTGTGACGGCGTTGCGGAGACTGAACTGGTTGATATCGGCGATGGAGTTGGTCATCTCCAGCACGACATATCCAACCAGGATAAGACAAACGACCAGCCAGAACGGGCCGGAGGCCAACGCGACGACGACGTACGCCAGCACGCTCAGACCGAGGGCAAACAGGATCCCGTAGCCGAGTCCGAGGCGCTCGGTGACGAGACCGGGCAGCAGGGTTCCCAACAGGATGCCGAACCCACCGACGGCGGTGATGAGGCCGGTCGTCACCTCGTTGAACGATTGCGTCTCCAGGAGGTAGAGGATCAGCATTGCCTGGCTCATGCTGGTGAACAGATTCCAGAGCGCGACGCCAAGGGTCAGCGTCCGAAGCGTCTCCGTCCGGAAGACGAACTCCAGTCCGACCCGGATCTCGGCGAGGATGGCACGGATCGGAGGACCGCCCGTCGCGGGTTCCGTCCGGACGTCCTGGCGCTCGGAGGTGTGGATCCCGATCAGCGCCACGGCCGAGAGGCCGAACGAGAGCGCGTCGATCGCGAACGCGAACGGGACTGACAGCGCCCGGACGAGCAGGCCCGCTCCGGACGGCCCGGCGACATCGGCGATCGCATAGCTGGTCCGCATCCGGGCGTTGCCGGCGATCAGCCGGTCACGGGGGAGGACCGAGGTAACGAGCGCCTGCGACGCGACGTCGAACAGGACCGAGAACAGGCCGAGCAGGATGACGACGACGAAGAGCAGGCCGAGCGACAGGGCATCGAGCAGCCACGCAACCGGAATGACCGCGATGAGCAGCATCCTCGCCAGGTCCGCCGCGATCATCAGCGGCAGGCGACGACGGCGATCGGTCCAGACGCCGATGAACAGCCCCAGGACGAGCAGCGGGATAGTCCCGACGCCGAGCAGGAGGCCGACCTGGGTGTTGGTCGCGTCGAGCGTCTGGACCGCCAGCAGCGGCAGGGCGAACTGGGTCACCGCGGAGCCGACCTGGGAGATGCTGTGGGCCGTCCAGATCCGGGTGAAGACCGGATCGTCCCAGAGCGAAGACCTCGCCACCCTGCCGCCCTCCGAGCCTGCCCGACCATGACGTCGTCCGTGGAGATCGTCGCATGGCGGAGCGAGCCGCAGGGGCGGTCCGATCGGTTAAGCGCCAGGGGGCGACCGGTTCACCCGGTCGCCCCCTGATCATGTCCCCGCCGCCGGTCTCGTCCCTTCCCAAGGCGTCTGACCGTAACCGACCGCCGCGACCGGATCGAAGGCTTCCCTTCCGACGACCCGACCGCTTGGTGGCTAGTAGCGGACCGCTCCATACCAGCGACTGCTGTAGTAGTCGGAGTTCAGATCGCTGATCCGGACGCCGGTGTTCTCGTTCTCCGCGTGGATGAACTGGCCGTTCCCGATGTAGATGCCGACATGGGAGAGGCCGAACTTGAAGGTGTTCTGGAAGAAGATCAGGTCCCCCGCCTGCAGCGAGCCACGGCTGACCGGCGTCCCCATGTTGATCTGGATGGCCATGTCATGGGTGATGTTCTTGCCCATCACGTTCTGGACGACGTACATCGTGAACCCGGAGCAGTCGAACCCGTAGGGTCCCTCGCCGGCCCAGACGTAGGGGTAGCCGAGGTACTGCATCGCGTAGTTGACGAGGGCGCTGCCGGAGCCGGACGCTGGCGGGCTGGACGAACCGCCCGGCGTCGACGGCTTGCTGGAAGCGCTCGGCGCCGGGGCGGAACCGCCGCGCTCGGTCGGGGCCTCGTCGGTGGCGACGAGGTAGTCGCCGGACATCCAGCCGGCGAGTCCGTCCCAGTCGACCTTGTAGAACCCGCCGCTCGGGCCGCCGGTGACGATCACGACCGTGCCGGCCGGAGCGACCGCCGCGACACCCGCGCTGTAGCTGGCGTCGTAGCGGAGGTTCAGCGACGCCGTGACGCGGGCGTTGCCGCCGACGAGGGATGCGCCGCCACCGTTGCCAGTGGAGGGAGCGACGGATGGCGCCTTGGAGGGCGCCGTCGAGGCCGCCGGAGTGGAGCCGCCGCCGGAGCTGAGGAAGCTGGCGTGGGCGAAGCCGGACTGGCTTCCGCAGCGAACCGGCTGCCACTCACCCTGGACGGAACCGTTGAGGGAGACGGTGGACCCTTCCGGCATGACCATCAGCACGACGCCGCTGTAGGACGCGGACGCCCGGCAGACGAGTCCCTGACCGTTGGTGCCGGAGACGGTCGCCGAACCGGTGGTCGCGCCACCGGGGTTGGTCGTGCCTGTCCCGCTGCCCGTGCTCGGTGCGGTGCTGGCGGCAGGCGTCGAGCCGCCGCCACCGGAGATGAAGGCCGTGTTGACGTAGCCACCCATCCCGGCACAGGTGACTGGCTGCCACTCGCCCTGGGCCGCCCCACGGAGGCTGACCGAGGAGCCCTCGGAGATGACGGCGATGACGCTGCCGGTGTAGGAGGCTGTCGCCCGGCAGTTGAGACCGCCGCCGTTGGTCCCGGTGATCGTGACCGAACCGGTGGTCGCGCCGGAGCCACCATTCGTCGTCCCACCGTTGGTGGTGCCGCCGTTCGTCGTCCCGCCGTTGGTCGGGGCCGACCCTGTGATGAAGCTGGCGTAGGCGAAGCCGTTCTGGCTGCCGCAGGTCACCGGCTGCCACTCACCCTGAGCGGCGCCACGCATCGTGACGGCGGAACCCTCCGGGAGGACGGTGATCGTGCTGGCGGAGTAGGAGGCGGCCGACCGGCAGCGGACGCCGTCGCCATTGGTCCCGGTGACGTAGCCGGTACCCCATGAGTCCGAACCCACGGCCAGCGTGGAGACTTCGACCTCGGCTGACTCGACTCCGTCCACCGAGGCGCTCGCCTCAGCGGTCGGCGTCAGCGTCACCACCGGATCGATCGTAACGGTGACCGACGGATCGGTGGTGACGGTGGCCGACGGAACGACGTCGACAGGGACAGCGGTCGTGACCGACGGTACGACAACATCGTCCGGGTCCTCGCCGAGCGCGTAGGTCACGAACTCGACGTGGATGTACCCGTACTGGTCGATGCCGCAGATGATCGGCTGCCAGTCGGTCAGTTCGACCGGCCCGGCGATCACGACGACCGTCCCCTCGGGAACGATGGTGATCGTCGCGGCGGTGTAGTCGGCGCCACTCCGGCAACGAGCCCCGTCACCATTGGTGTCGGTGATCATCGCCGTGCCGGGCAGGAGCGCTCCGGTGATGTCTGTAACCGTATCGGCGGCGACGATCGGGTCGGCCGTCGTCTCTGCGGTCGCCTCGGTCCACGACGGGTCGCTCGCCGTGGGGTCCCCAGTGGTGGTCGCGAACGGATCCGTCCCCGCCGTGCCGGAGGCCGGCGAGAGGGTGACCCCCGGGACGTAGCCGGCCGTGATGGCGACGACTCCGAACCAGACCTGGCCGTTCACATCGTAGAGGGGACCTTCGGTGATGGTGGCCGTCGTGCCTTCGGCGATGGAGCCGATGACTTCGCCGTCATAGCCCGGTGTGGATCGCTGGAGGACACCGGCTCCACCGGTGTTCGCGATCGTGACCTGTGCGCCGATGTACAGACCAGCCTGGTCCTGAGCGGCGTTTGCACCGATCGACGGCGCGATCATGGTCACGCTCAACGCGCAGACCAGGACCAGGGCTAGCATGCGCTGCCCGTGATGAATCAGAGTGGCCAAGCCATCCCCCCGTTGTTGGTCCTCCGTCACCGGCCAGCCAGCCAGTTGCCTCTCCAGGGAGAGGCGGACGAATTCCCTCAGGCGACGTCAGGCAGGTTCGGGCCTTTGGAGCCGAACCGACACTGTCGTCAACGTTTTCGCCGCCCCAGACGAGCAGACCCATGGCGATGCGCCGCCAGCATGATCCCGGGCAGTTGCCCGGATACCACGGTCATCGTGTGGAGACCTTCACCGGGTGGGAAGCCGACCGCCCAGCGAACAGGTGCTCTCCGGTCGTCCCGCCAGTTCCCTTGCGAGGGGTCGAAGAGCCGGCCCGACCACCTATCACGGATGTCCCAACGCCCCCCAGCCAAGGGTGAACATCGGCCGCTTCTATGCAGGTCCCCTGGAGGGTACGCAAGTGGGGGGCGAGTGTCAAGAGAAATGCCGACGGAATCGGGTTTTTCGCGTCAGCAGCGCCGCTGACGCAATCAAGTTGTGCGCGGACGGATCGTGGTGTGAGCAGCGTCGAAATCCGACTCACGAGAGGCGACAACACCCGACGCGGACGAGCCTCACGCCCATCGGGTTATCGGCAGGCTCGCCGACTAGTTGTCGTCGCCAGAGACAACAACGGTTGGTACCGTCTCGATCTCGCGATCGTCCGGTTCCGGACGAACCCCGGGGTTGGGCAGGACGCGGCGGCGGGGCCGGACGGTCGTCGGCTCGCCAGCGGGAAGCGCCCGCTCGCCGGTGATGCTCTCGGCGTCCCGGCGCTGGTGGGCGACGATGTCCATTTCCTGCTGGACCTGCTCCAGCCGGAGCCGGACGCGCTGCTCATGCAGGTACCAGAGGTCGCGGCGGATCTGGGCGTCGACCTGACGGAGGCCGTCCAGCTCGCCGTTGAGGGTGCTGACCCGAAAGCCGAGGTCCCGGATCAGGTCGTTGGTGGCGTCGATCCGCTCGGTCAGCCGCTCCACCCGTTGCTCGATCGAGGAGCGGACGTCGGCGAACTGGAGATCGGCGTCCTGGCGGATGTCCTCGATCCGCTCGACCAGTTGCTCGTGGCGTTCCGTGATCTGCGTCTGGAAGCGCTGATGGTCCTGGCGGATGACGACGTTGACGGCGCGGAGTTCCTCGAACGTCGGGTCGATATGGACCAGCCCGCGCCGGGTCTCGTCGAGCAGGTCGTAGACGTGAGCGAGGTCGGCCCGGAGCTCGTCGATCCGGCTGACGAACCCCTCCGATGTCTGGGCGACCTCGGTGATCCGGCGGCGGGCATCCTGGTCGATGATCTTGGCGGCGTCCTCGGCCCGGATGATGTCGCGGCGGAGCTGCTCGATCTCGGTCCGGGTACTGTCGAGCGTGTCGCGGACCTGGTAGGTCACGACGTTGGTCCGGTCGGTCTGGGCGGCGAGGCTCTCGATCGCGCCGGCCAGCTCGTCGTAGCGCTTCTGATGGATGCCCGTGTCGTCGACCTTCTTGCGCGACTCCTCGAGTAACTCGTTGACATGGGCCTGGACGGTCCGGATCGGCCGGATCGCGTCTTCCAGTCGGGTCTCCAGTTCCAGTACCTGCTGCCGCGTCCGGTTCTCGTCCAGCGCTCGGGCCTGGGCGGTCTGGGCGGACTCCTGGCGGATCTGCTCGAGCGTGAGCCGGTTCTGGGCGACGCCGCCTTCATAGCTCTTGAGCTGGTCCTCCCCGCGCAACTGGCGGCTCAGCACCTCGCGCATGGCCTGGCGGAGCTCGTCGATCTGGTTCTGCATCGACGAGACGCGGGCCTCGTCGCGCCGCCGCTCGTCATCCTGACGGTACAGTCCGGGGTTGGGGACCTGGGGAGGGCGGGATGACATGGAGCGATCCTCACGCTGGGCGAGACCAGCCGGTATGGGGTCGGCCGTAAACGGATGCGAGGGACGGGCGAAGCGGTGTGGGGAACCATACGCAATCGGGCCGCGCGGGAACAGTCGCCGGGTCAGGCGCTTCGAGCGCCGGTGGGCTCCGAGGCGAGGCCGTCGCCGTCGCCGTCGAAGGCCCGAACCATCGCCGCCACGCTGGCCGCGGTGGCCGGCGGGTCGTAGCCGCCCTCCAGCACCGCGACCAGCCGGCCCTCCGACAGGCGCTCCGCCAGCGCCACGAGCCGCTGGGACAGGCGTCCGAAGCCGGCGGCGGTGAGGTCCATGCCGCCGAGCGGGTCGGCGCCATGGGCGTCGAACCCGGCCGAGAGCAGGATCAGGTCGGGCTCGAACGCGGTGAACGCCGGCGCGACGATCTCATCGAAGAGCGTCTCGTAGTCCTCATCCGTCCGGGAGGGCGGCTGCGGGATGTTCAGGGTATAGCCGGTGCCCCGGCCGGTGCCGCGCTCGCTGGCCCGGCCGGTCATCGGGTAGAGCGGCCACTGGTGGATCGAGCAGAAGAGGACGCGGTCCTCTTCAAGGAACGCGTCCTGGGTGCCGTTGCCGTGGTGGACATCCCAGTCGAGGATGGCGATCCGCGGGACGCCCTGGGTGAGGGCGTGGGCGGCCGCGATGGCGACGTTGTTCAGCAGGCAGAAACCCATCCCGCGGGACGGGGTGGCGTGGTGACCGGGCGGGCGGCTCAGCGAGATGCCGCGCCGGATCGTACCGGATAGCGTGGCGTCTACCAGCGCCGTCGCCGCCCCGGCACCGAGCATCGCGACTTCGAAGCTAGCCGGGCCGACGACCGTGTCAGGGTCGATCCGGCCGCCGCCCCGCCGGGCCAACGCCTCCAGCCGCTCGACGTACCCGGGGTCGTGGACTCGCGTCACGGCTGTCATCGAGGCGGCCGCGAATGGGATTTCGGGCCGACCGGCGAGGAGGCCGTCACGAGCGAGCTGGTGCTCGATCGCCCGGACGCGCCCGGCGTTCTCGACGTGGGCTCCGGTGTCGTGCTCGAGGTACCGGTCCGAGCGCAGGATGGCGGTGGGAGATGCGTGTCGTTCCATGGGCAGAGTATAGCGACCACTATCCCCGATGGGCGGATATGGGCGACGATTCGTCGATGAGGGATAGTGTAGATGGCGACAACAAGAGATTATACGAAGACGACCTGGTGTCGTGGCCGTCGGTGATGATCCAACTCCGGAGACCATGTGGCGCCGAACTGGCCGCGGAACGATCATGGGATCTGCATGCGATCCGACGTGCCGTCCGGTGCGGCGGTCCCGCCCGG
>CAXTHM010000076.1:0-16755 GCA_964244115.1 uncultured Thermomicrobiales bacterium | reverse complement strand
TGAACGTCTCGTGCTCGGGGAACGTCGCTGGGTCCATGCGGCTCACCTCCATGAGGACAATGATACCAACCGGACCGGGTTGTCGATCCGGCGACGACCGCCCAACGAGGGCGGTCAGATGTCACGGCTATCCACCCAGACGGCGTTGCTCAGCACCCGGACCCGGCCGACCCGGTCGGTGACCTGGGCCCGCAGCCACGGCGTCCCGGGCGGGAACGAGACATCGGTCGACCAGTCGGCGGAGGGAACCGCGGCCGCGACCACGGCCCCGTCCGGCCCGATGACCGACAGCGTCTCACCCATTGCGCCGACGACGCGGACCCGCAGCGCCGCCTCCGGTCCGTCCGCGGTCCGGGAGCCGTAGAGTTCCGGGCCGTCGGGGGATTCGCTCATGAAGCAGTCGCCCCGGCGCAGTGCCGCCAGGACCGAGGCGATGGTCGGCGGCCCGTCGCCGGTCCGAATGAAGGTCGTCGGCGTCCCGAAGCGGGCGTCGGGGATGCCGAACCGGGGCCGGTGCGCGGTCCGGAGACGATGCGTGTCGCTGCCGCCGATCGCGGTCGTCCGGACCCCGCGCCGCAGCAGCGCCTCCCAGTACGCCAGCGAGATCGGGTTCAGCTTGTCCCAGTCGCCGTTCCAGACCTCGACGGCATGGAACGAGGTCACGTCGGGGTACTCCCACGGCGGACCGAGCGGCCTGGGGTGGTTGATGCTGACGAATGCCCCGTCGGCGATGGCTGCCGCCATCGCCGCCTCGGTCGCCGGGCCGGTCGGCTCCCGGAAGTCGTACCAGCGGTGTCCGGCCGTGCCCGGTGCTGCCCAGGCGTTCCAGTGCCCGCCATAGGTCGTGGTCTCGACGCCGGGGACGAGCAGTGGCCCGCCGTCCAGCTCCCCGGCGGCCTCGGCGGCGGAGATCGCGCTGTTGTGGTCGGTGATCCCGATCACATCAAGCCCGGCCCCCCAGGCGGCCGCCATCGTCTCGACTGGCCACGAATCGCCGTCGGAGAAGACCGTGTGGCTGTGGAGATCGGCCCGGACCCAGCCCGGCTCGGCCGGCGGCGCGATCCCGAAGCGTGCCCAGTCCGGCGCCGGAGGGGCGACCAGCCGGCCGGTCAGTCCGGGGTCGAACGTGATCTCGACGCGGTAGTCCAGGCCAGCCGGTACGACCTTGTACGGGCCGAGCAGGACCGACCATTCCCCGGCGCCGATCGGTCCGGAGCGGTACGGCGGCGTGGCCCATCCCCTGCCGACGGTGAAGGACCGCTTGTCGCTGCCGCTCCAGCCCCGGAACCCGGGCCCGCCGGCCGCCGGGCCGCGCTCGTCGAACAGGCCGATGTCGAGCGTGTTGCCGTCGTCGAGGTCCGGATCGGAGGCGATCCGGTCGCTGTACTCATACGTGAGATGGATCTGCTCGACGCCGTCCGGGACGGTGAACGGCACCGTCAGGTAGCGCCGGGCCTGCGCTGGTCCGATATGACCTATCAGGATCACCGGTGGGGAGGCGGATGCGTTGGCAGGATCGGGGGCGTCGGTCTCGTCGGACCCGATCGGGATCGTTCCTGTCATGGTCTGTTCTCCCGGAGCGACCAGCGACTGGGTCGGGTCGTCGGTCCTTCGCCCTGGTGCTGGTCTCCAGTCGCGGCCGATGTGGGCACGACCCCCATCGACGGCCAGTATGCCGAATATCGCCGGCCGGTCGGGGCCGCCGACGTGCTCGTCGGTCACGCCGGCCGGCGACCATAGGCGCTCCTCGTGGTATCGGTGGCCGCGAGGATCGGCCCCATAGGACTTCCGCGGGTATCGGATCGACAAAGGTCCTTTTTCGATGGTCCGAGTGGGTTCCCTGGTCCGTAGCCCGCCGAATCAGTGGCCGCTCCGGGTATGATGATGTCGAGCGCACCCGATCGGATCTCCCCTCACGTCGCCGTGTGTGGAAGTCGGTGAGCATCGAAGACCCCGATGTCGCCCACGACGTCAGGTCCTCCGATCACCGCACTCGCCTCCTCGCACGCATCGACTTCGGGCCAATGGGGACAGTCCATGGTGAATCGTCCCGGTTGCACGTTCTGCCAGTCGTTGCCCGACGGCCTCCCGGAGTCCGGGACGCTGTATCTCGCCGCCCCGCTGCTGCACACCCAGGAGTCGATCGCCAGCCTCCTGCGCGACATGGGGCTGGCGTGCGAGCAACCGGACGACAACATCCTCCGGGTGACCTTCGGCCAGGACCGGCTGCCGGAGATCCTTGAGCACCTCGATGAGCGGCTGACGGGTATCGAGGTGCGTGAGACCCGGGTCCTGCTGCTGCGGGATGGTGAGACCCCGGAGCTCAGCTCGTTCCTGATGGCCGACCGGCTGGCCTCGCTCGTGAAGCGGTCGCGGTCGCGCTGGCTGGTCGACATCCTCGCGACCAACGCCCTTGTCACGCATTTTCAGCCGATCGTCGCCAGCCAGGATCCCGCTGACATCTACGGCTACGAGGCGCTGACCCGGGGTGTCGCCGACGACGGCCAGCTGATCCCGCCGCTGACGCTCTACGAGGCAGCGGTGACCGAGGATCTGCTCTCTCACCTCGACCGCATGGCCCGGATCGGCGCGATCAGGGCCGCTGCCGGACATGGGATCGCGTCCAGCGTCTTCATCAACTTCACGCCCAGTTCGATCTACACGCCGGAGTTCTGCCTGCGATCGACGATCGGGGCGATGCGCCGTACCGACCTGACGCCGCGGCAGATCATCTTCGAGGTCGTCGAGACCGAGCGGATCGACGACCTGGCGCACCTCGAGGGGATTCTGGGGACCTACCGGGAGCAGGGCTTTCGGGTTGCGCTCGACGATCTCGGGGTCGGCTTCGCCTCCCTGAATATGCTCTATTCCCTGCGGCCGGACTTCGTGAAGCTCGACCGCTCGCTGGTCCAGGGTGTCGATTCCGACTCATACAAGGCGACGATCGCCAGCAGGCTCCTCGATACGGCGCTCTCGCTCGGGGTCGAGTCGGTCGCCGAGGGCGTCGAGACCGAGGCCGAGTGGCGCTGGCTGACGGCCAACGGCGCGACCTATCAGCAGGGATTCCTCTTCGCCCACCCGGCGACCCCGCCGCCGCTCCCCGCTCCGCTGCGCCGGGCCTCCTGAACCGGCTCGGCGCTCCAGGCGGGATGGTTCAGCAATGGCGCTACGAGAACCAGACCGGGTTGGTCCAGGCTCGGCCGCCGGCTTCGTCCCGGACCGTGACCCGGAGATAGCCAAGCTCGCGCCAGTCGGCGATCGGGAAACGGGCCTCGGTGATCCCCGGCTCGATCCGGCGCTGGCTCTTCGCGCCCCGGCTGGTGATCAGGATCGTCTCGACCGGCGAGCATTGGACGATGATCTCGTCGCCTTCGATCCGGACATCGCGCAGTTCCGGCCCGGTCGAGGAGTAGAACGCGCCGGCCTTGAGCGCGTCCAGGAGGGCGACCGGCTCCAGTGACTCGGCCCGGACCTGGACCCAGCCACCGAGCGCGTCCCGGGTCAGGCCGAGCGGGTGCTTGAAGTGGGCATCGTCGGCGGCGACGGCGGTCAGGCGGTTGCCCTCCTCCAGCAGTTCGTCGAGGAAGGACCAGCTGTCGGCCCGATCGACGCCGGTGCAGGCGTGGTTGTAGGTCTCGACGGCGTGGCAGACAGCCAGTACCGGCCGGACGTCCTCCAGCGTCAGGGTGTACCAGGCCGGATGGGCGATCGAGACGAAGGCACCCGTCTCCCAGGCCCGCCGGGCGATCTCGGGGCCGGTCTCGTGCTCGCCGGGCCGGGGGAATCCCAGCGGCAACCCGACCGCGACGAAGTGCCAGGGCTCGCCGTTGCGCAGCGCGGGCCCGTGGATCTCGGCGCCGGGGATCGTGACGAACCCGTCCGAGTCGAGCGTGGTGGTGTCGGTGATGTCGATGAAGTCGACGCTCTCCTTGCCGAACCGCTCGCCGGGCAGGAAGTGGTCGGTCAGCGAGACGAAGTCGTAGCCGGCGTCGCGGTAGATGTCGATCACCTGCCGCGGCGCGATCGTCCCGTCGGACCGGTCGGAGTGGGTGTGGAGGTTGCCCTTGTAGAAGCGGCCGGGCCGGGCGAAGGGGAGCGTCTGCATGGGTGGCTGTCCTCGGGTTCGGTCGCGCGCAGGGCGACCCCTCCGTGGCTGCTCGGCTCCGGAGAGGGATCGCCGTTCGGTTGGCGCAGCGATCGTAGGAGGACAGCGGGACGCGGGTGTGAAGCCGGCGTTAAGACCGGATCGATGATCGGCCGAATCCGGTCTCGTGTCGAGTCAGTCGCGGGTCGCGGTCGCGTCCGTTCGGCGGGCACGACGAAGGGGATGGCCTGTAGACGACGGCCACCCCCTTCTCCCGGGACGTATGCGATTGGGAACAGCGCCCCGGGGTGCGTTACCTGGGCCCGGTGCTGGCGACGCCCGTCTTGCGCAGGACGAACAGCACGATCACGGCACCAACGACCGCGACGATGACCGAGCCGAGGAAACCACCGCCCTCGAACAGATCGAGCTGATCGAAGATCCAGCCGCCGAGGATCGCTCCGACGATGCCGACGAGGACGGTGCCGATGATGCCGCCGGGGTTACGGCCCGGAACGATGGCACCGGCGATGGCACCGGCGATCAGGCCGATGATGATGTAGCCGATGAACTCCATGGTCGATGGCTCCTTGTCGGTCGAACCGGAAGGCCGGATACGTTCAGAGCGCGGCCGTGGGAAGCGCCACGTCGACGCGGTAACGCATCGAGTTGCCAGCGGCCGGCTGGCAGCCCGAAACCCTAGTCCTTCTTGAAGCGGTCCTGCAGATCGCCCAACTTGTCCTTGGCGTCGCCGAGCGTGTCGTGCCCTTCGCCCTTCGCCTGATCGAGCTTGCCCTCGACCTGCTGGCTGTGGTCGTCGCGGGCGTCGCCGACGGCCTCCTTCGCGTTGCCAGTGGCCTTATCGACCGCGCCCTTGATCTTGTCGCCGAGTCCGTCAACCATGTCGTGTTCCTCTTTCCGTGGCCCGGTCGTCCGTAACTGCTGTCCGATGACCGCCGGGACCGCCTCTGCGTCGAGCATCACTGTCCAGACCATTCTGGACCGTGACGATCTCGTCCAGCCGTTACGCAGCACGCGTGCCAACCGGCCGGTGGCATCTCCTCAATGCGGACCAAAAGCTGTCCGATGACGGGCCGACGGTCGTCCCGCATCGCGCGGACGGCCGGGCGGTGCGGGAGATCGTCGGACACGATCCGCCTTCTCCGACAAGCGGGAGCGGCCCGATCTACCGCATCTGGATGCGCGGCGTGACGCCCGAGTTGGCTGGGAAGGCCACCTTGGGCGGGAGTGAGAAGCGCCCGGCGGGTCAGAGCTGACCCGCCGGGCGCTTCGTGTGCTTGACGATGAGATTCGTCGATGATCAGTTCGACGCGCGGTCGCGACCACCGGTCGACGCCGACCGGGCGGAGACCCGGCGCCAGAAGAACCAGGCCACGCCCAAGACGACCACCGCGATGACCACGTACTGGAAGTACCCGACGTACTCGCCGACGGCCTCCCAGTTGTCGCCGAGGGCCCAGCCGGCGCCGATCAGGGCGGCGTTCCAGACCGCGCTGCCGATGGCCGTGAAGACGACGAACTTCGTCAGGTTCATCCGGCGGAAGCCGGCCGGGATGGAGACCAGGGACCGGATGATCGGGACGCACCGGCAGACGAGGACGGCCAGCGTGCTGTAGCGGTCGAACCAGTGATCGGCCCGGTCGATGTCCGCCTCCGAGACCTGGAACCACCGGCCGTAGCGCCGGACGAGGGCGCGGATGCGGTGCTCCCCGACGATATGCGCGACATAATAGAGGATCAGGGCGCCGACGACCGAGCCGACGGTGGCGGCGATCACCATCAGGACGTAGTTGAACTGCCCGCGACTCGTCTCGAACCCGGCTAGCGGCAGGATCAGTTCCGACGGCAGGGGCGGGAAGACGTTCTCCAGGGCGATCAGGGCCGCCACGCCGACGTAGCCCAGCGTCTCGACGATAGAAGTCACCCAGTCCGAAATACCGCTCAGCACAGCTGCTCCTTCAGATGATGGCGCTGGCCCGTGTCAGGCTGATCACCGATAAGCGCCGGGCAGGCAACGGATCTCCGGTCCGATCGTCGCCATCCCGCCAGTATCCCCCGTGGGCCATGACGACCATGATGGCAGACCGTGACCGTCCGGTGACGGCTCGAGGCGTGGTCAGGCCGCGAGCTCGGTCAGCCACGCCGCCGGGGCCTCGGGGGCCGGGCAGCTCGTGTCCGTCTCCTCGATCGGGACCCGTTCGCCGCCGCAGGAGCACCAGATGCCGAGGTTCGTCGAGGCGGCCTGTTCGGCGGCGGCCTCGAAGCGAGGCTGTTCGCGATTGTCCGGGGCATAGGGGTAGGGGATCGCGTACCCATCCCGGACGAGCAACTCGTTGAACAGCGCCGCCTGCCCCGCCGGTCCGGCCCCGACCGCGCCCGCATCGACCCAGACATAGCGCAGGAGCCGGTCGTAGCGGTCGGCATCGGTGACATCGCGTTCCAGATAGACGACGGTCCCCGGCACGAGCGTGCCCTTGGCGAAGGCGCTGGCCTCGGCGCCGTAGCACTCCTTGTAGCCGGTCCGGGTGACATAGGTCTCCGGCGTGTCGATCCCGATCAGCCGGACGCTGGCCCGCTCGCCGTTCAGGTCGACCGTGATCGTGTCGCCGTCGGCCACGCTGACGACCGTCGCCGCCTCCGCGGTCGTCGGCAACCCGCTGGGGACGACGCCGGTACCGTGTGTCACCCCGCCGGCCGCAGCCGTACCGGTGGCGACCTGGGTGACCTGGGCGGTCGGCGTCTGGTCGTCGCTCGGGAACAGTCCCCAGCCGAACTGCTGGTCGATCAGATAGAAGACGACGACCACGCCGATGATGAGCAGCCCGGTCGGCCCGAGCTGGCTGCCGGGGACGCTGGTCTTCGGCCGGGAGCGGCGCGGTGACGACATGCGGCGATCGCTTTCAGCTCAAGACAGGACGAACGGAGTGGCCCGGTGTCCGGGAGACGGTTGCTCCCGCGTGTCTACCACATCGGTGGTGGGAATGGGGGGTCGATCTCCTCGACGACGCACGGACGTCACGCTGTGACGTGTTCGTCGATCTCCGCGGACCGGTGCGAGCGCCGGTATCGGGGCGGTTCCCGATGCCCTGGCCGATGGCGTGTCGTCCCGTTCGGCGGTACCCTGTGGGGACGCAACGAGCGGCGTCGGACGGACCATGCCCATGGCTCGGCCGATGCTGCGGAGCACCGATCATAACGAGGGGGAACAGGTGGCTGCCACCACGCAAGAGACGTCCACTCAGCACGCCACGCCGTCCGCGGCCCGGTCGCCGGTCAACACGGTCGATGGGCGCCTGCCGCACGTCGTGATCGTCGGCGGCGGCTTCGGTGGGCTGCACGCCGCGCGGACGCTCTCGGGCCAGCCGGTCCGCGTCACGATCATCGACCGGCGCAACCACTTCCTGTTCCAGCCGCTGCTCTACCAGGTCGCCATGGGGCAGCTGGAGCCGGCCGACATCGCCCAGCCGATCCGCCGCCTCGTCAAGAAGCAGCGCAACGCCCGCGTCCTGCAGGCCGAGGTCGACGCGATCGACGCCGGCGCCCGGCAGCTCGAACTCAGCGACGGCACCACGCTGGCCTACGACTATCTCGTCGTCGCGACCGGCTCCAGCCATAACTACTTCGGCAGCGACCACTTCGCCCCGTTCGCGCCGGGCATGAAGACGATCGAGGACGCGCTCGAGATCCGCCGCCGGGTCTTCAGCGCCTTCGAAGCCGCCGAGCGCGCGACCGACCCGGAGGAGCGCCAGGCCCTGCTGACGTTCGTCGTCATCGGCGCCGGCCCGACCGGGGTCGAGCTGACGGGCGCGCTGGCCGAGATCACCAAGCAGACGCTGACCAACGAGTTCAAGTCGATCGACCCGAGCCACGCCAAGGTCTACCTGGTCGAGGGGCTGGATCGCGTGCTCCCGCCGTTCCCGGAGGAGCTGTCGAGGTCGGCCCAGGCGTCGCTGGACAAGCTCGGCGTCCAGACCAAGCTCAAGGGCTTCGCGACCAACATCGACGCGACCGGAATCACGATCGGCAAGGACCCGGGCGAGTTCATCCCGGCCCGGACGATCATCTGGTCGGCCGGAGTCAAGGCGTCCCCGCTGGCGGGTTCGCTCGGCGTCGAGCTGGACCGGCCGGGGCGCGTCGTCGTCCAGCCGGACCTGAGCGTCCCCGGCCACCCGGAGATCTTCATCGTCGGCGACCTGGCCGCGGCCAAGAACCCGGACGGCAAGCCGGTCCCCGGTGTCGCGCCGGCCGCGATGCAGAGCGGGACGCAGGCGGGCCAGAACATCACCCACCTGATCCAGGGGGAGCCGACGCAGCCCTTCACCTACACCAATCGCGGCAACATGGCGATCATCGCCCGCAACGAGGCCGTCGCGGACATCAAGGGCCGGTTCATTACCGGCTTCCCGGCCTGGCTGATGTGGCTTGGCGTCCATGTCGCCTACCTGCCAGGGGTCAAGAACAAGATCTCGACGATCTTCACCTGGGTGACGAGCTACGCCGGCAACTCCCGCCGCGGCCGGGCCATCCCACCCCGGTAACGGCGCGACCCCACCCCCAGCGAAGCGAGACCCCTCCCCATCCGCCGGTGCGAAGCACGCCAGCGTGATGGTGAGGGGTCTTTTCGTGTGTTGAGGCGGAGAGACACCCAGAGAAGCGAGATCCCGCTCTGGCCGTGATCGCCGCAGCGCGACGCGAGCCGGGAGGGGTCAGGGGATGGGTCCGCTCTGGGGCACCCGGTCATCCCTGACGCACCAATCGGGCGAGTCGCGATCGAAGCGCCTGTGTCAGCGAGCAGTCACGTCGATCAGAACCGCTGTAGCGGGCGATCCTGTCGGTCCCGATGATGACGACGTGCATCGTCAGACGAACCTCACGCTATGAGCGCGACGGGGAACCCGGTCGGCGATGCCGGGCGTGCTGCGGGTCGGCCCGGCGGTCCGCTGCGGCTGTCGCGGGAGGCAGGATGCCGAAGCCCGGCCGGTCGGGGACGTGGATGACGCCGTCGCGGAGTTCGTAGGCGCTCGTGTCGATGCCGTCCGCGTCGCCGGGGACCATCTCGACCGTCACGACGCTGCCGAGCCCGGCGGCCGCCTGCGCGGTGTAGAGCGACTTGATCGGGTCTCCCCAGGCGTGCGGCGAGGTCTGGACGCCGATCTCTCGGACCTCCGGCATCAGCGCCCGCCACGCCGTCAGTCCGTACGAGACGATGTCCATGATCAGCACGTCGAGCAGCCCCTCGCGGGCCAGGTCGAGCAGGAACGGGACGTCCGGGTCCAGCTCCCCGTCGGCGATCAGGGTCGCCGGGTCGGTCCGGGTCAGGTGGTCGCTCAGCGCCGCCAGGTCCGCGCGATCCTCCTGGAACGGCTCCTCGACCCAGAACAGTGGGCAGCCGCGGACGCCGTCGAGGTAGTCGCGAAAGCCGGGCTCGCTGAACCCGTTGTTGCCGTCGACGAGGATCCGGCAGTCCGGGTAGGCCTCGTGGACGGCAAGCGTGACGGCGATGTCCCGTGCCAGCCCCTCGGCCGCCGGCATCCACCGGTAGCCCCGGCCGATCTTGAGCTTGAAGGCCCGGTGCCCGGCCGCGTAGTCCTGGGCGCAGTCCCGCAGGGTGGCCGGGATGCCGTCAGGGTCGTCCTCCGGGTCGAGGTCGTCCATGTAGATCGCGCCGCTGTAACACGGGACGGCGCGGCTCCCGTGGGCACCGAGCAACTCGTAGACGGGCTGCCCGAGGATGACGCCGGCGAGGTCGTGGAGGGCGAAGTCCAGCGCCGCGGCCTGCTCGTCGATCACGCCGACGGCCGGGTCGAACAGGTCGGCGATCGTCCGGCCGACCAGCGCTGTCCCGTCGATCTGGCTCCGGAGCAGCCCCCAGCCGGTGGCGCCCTGGTCGGTCTGGATCACCGCGTAGGCGCTCACGCTGCCGGTGCCGTGGGAGCCGAGGTGGGAATTGCGGCCGATCAGGCGCGGGTAGTGGCTGACGAGGTCGCCCTGCTCGATCGCGGCGATCCGATGTCCATCCAGGTCCGACACGTCACGTCCTCCCGTCATTGCTCGAGTCGATCCCATCGAGGGAGAGCCCCAGCGTCGTGACGCCCTCGGGCAGGGAGGTGGTGCCATCCGTGAACGCGAAGGTGAACGACCGTCCACCGTGCCGGGGATGGTCTTCGGGCGCGATCGGCGTCATCGACTCGCCGGCAGCGTCACTGGGCGCGGTACGGCTTCGGGGCCGAGGCGTCATCGAGCCGGGCGATCGGGACCGAGACGGGGTGGTTTCAACCGTGAGCGCCTGGTCGAACCCATGATCGGCGAACACCTCTCAGCGTCGCCGAGGGAAACCGCACCGTCACGCGTCCCGGACGTGCGCCGTCGCGTCGGCGGTTGATGATCAACGCCCGTGAAAATGGCCCGCGGAACGTCCCGATGGGCCATCTCACCAAACGCTCCGACAGTCATTGCCGTTTCCGGCGGCGCCGGTTTCGCGTTCCTGGCGATTGCCCTCGACGGACGACGGGCTGAGTGGTCAGTCCTTCTTCGGCGAGGGGGGAGTTGGCCGGGGAGGAGTCATCCCGACCGATGTCTTTGGCTGATGGCCGCGCTTGCCACTGTCCGACTGTGGGACCGGCCGCGTTGGATAGTTGGTCTGTGACATTCGTCCCTCCCTGGGAGGGGTCGTCGAAGAATTCCACGTACTGCATGGTGTCTGCTGCTATCCAGACGCCCCAATTATCCAACAGCGACCGCTCGAAGTCACCCCGATCGTTCAGTCGCCAGACGTCTTCCAGATAGAGATCGGGGGACGATCCTGCAGCGGAACCAGCAAAGGAGTTGCCCGAGTACCGACCACCGATGACCCCACCCTCCTTGAGATGGACGCGGACGAACCCGGCGCGCTGGAGCCGCATCACGTATTCCCAGGAGCTCGGCATCCGATCGATGTAGCCCAGTCCGATGCCGTCCAGCAGGCGATCGATCGGCCGAGTGTTGCTCAACCAGCCGGTAACGATTCCCAGACTCGCCGGAACGAGTAACAGCGTGACGAGGCCCCAGAGGATGACCTCGACATTGTGGGCTCGAAGACTCCGGTCATCGTAGAAGTCGACCAATCGAACTGTCCACGGTGAGAGAAGCACATGGATGATCGTGCCGGCGGTGATAGTAGGCAGCAGGAACCGGAGGTCGCTGGTCCGTTCGCCGAACGCTGTCACCCACGAGGCGAAGGTAGCCAGGACGAACCCGGGAGCGATGACCAGGGCGATGATGATCAGTGCTTCGAGCGTCGTGGGCATCGAGCAGCAGTTCTCCGTCTTGGCGCCGAATCGATCGAACGGGCGGCCAGATCACGTCGAATCCTGCCGCGCTACTTCGACGCGCCGGCGACCGCCCCACCGGCTGGCCGGGCAACCGGGGTCGAGACCGGCGTCTGCGGCGGTGCGACATTGCCAATCCCGGCGGCGCGGGCGGCGTCCTGGGCGACCCGGCGGGGAGACTTCTGTTGCTCCGGGAAGAGGCGCTGGGTGACCGGGATCGCCAGGGCGGCGAAGACGACCGCGATCAGGAACGGGATCTGGTAGCCGACGTAGTTCAGGATGAACCCGGCCGCGACCGGCACGATGATCGCCGCCGCGTGCTGCATCGTCAGGCCCATCGCCAGCGACGGCGCGATGTCCTCGTGCGGGGCGATCTTGCGCAGATAGGTCGAGGAGCCCATCCAGCTCATCGGCATGATCAGCGAGTACAGCACATAACAGAACAGGGCCGCGACGACGTTGTCGATCAGGCCGTAGCCGAGCAGGGCGACGATGTAGGCGAGGTTGACGTACTTCAGTAGCCGCCGCTCGCCGATCCGGTCCAGCAGCCGGCCGACGTACTGCGACGTCAGCATCGCGACGATCGCGACGGCCAGCAGCACGAGCGAGATCACCGGGACGTCGAGCGCGAAGTGGTTGACCAGCACCCAGAGGCCGAACGAGAAGAAGATCTGCTGGCGGGCGCCGTCGAGGGTGCAGAGCAGGTAGTAGCGCGAGTACTCGCGCCGGACGACGATCGGCTGCCGCGGGGCCGCCCTGGCCTGGACCTCGCCGTCGCGCATGTTCGGGAAGCGGATGATCGCGATCGCCGCGATCAGGGCCGCGACGCCGCAGATGGCGAAGACGGCCTCATAGCCGAGGAGGTCGAACTGGAAGACGAGGAAGACCACCGACATCGCGACGAGCGCACCGGCCTGGTTGATCGCCGCCATCCGCCCGAGCATCCGGCCGGAGTGGCCCTCCTTGACGAGGCTCATGCTCAGGGCGCCGGACGTCTGGAGGAAGGTGTGGTAGCCGGCCGAACTCAGGACGACCCACGGCGCGACCGACAGGAACGAGTCCGAGACGCCGAAGAAACCGAAGCCGACCGACAGGACGACGAGCGCCAGGGCCGTCAGATGGGGCAGCGACAGGCGGAAGAACAGCGCCGTGACGAAGATCAGCAGGAAGCCAGGGACTTCCCGGATGGCGGTGATGTAGCCGAACTGGGAGCCGTCGAGCCCGAGGGAGTGCTCGAAGAAGTTCGAGACGATGTTCTGCTGGGCGGCCATCGCGAACCCGAACGAGACGGTCGCGATCGCCAGGAGGGCGATGCCGCGGTTGATCGGGTCGGACAGGAACTGCCGGATCGCCGGTCCGGATGACGGCTGCGTGTCGACGGTTGCCACGGGATCGTTCCTCGGATGGTCCGGCTGGCGATCGGTTCGGGACCGATCGGATGGTCTCGCCAGTATACCTACCAGCCCGGCGCGAACGGACCACCGTCGCTGGCTCGCGTATCATCCCGCCCATGGGAGACAGCGGTGGCGGGCGCGGGGGGGCGGTCCGGTTCGAGGCGATTGGCGTGACGTACCCGGCTACCAGGCGGGGGACGGAGCCGGTCGTCGCGCTCGCGGACGTCTCGCTGGCGCTGGCGCCTGGCGAATTCGCCGCCGTCGTCGGGCCGAGCGGCTGCGGCAAGAGCACGCTGCTCCGGCTGCTGGCCGGGCTGCGGGAACCGACCACCGGCCGGGTGCTCGTCGATGGGCTGCCGCTGGCCGGCCCGCGCCCGGACGCCGCCGTCGTCTTCCAGCGGCCGACGCTGCTGCCGTGGCGGACGGTCCGGGGCAACGTCACGCTGCCGGATGACGTCGCGCCGGGCCGAAACCGGCAGGCGCACGTCCGGGTCGACGATCTGCTCCGGCTGGTCGGGCTCGACGGCTTCGCCGATCACTATCCGGCCGAGCTGTCCGGCGGGATGCAGCAGCGGGTGGCGCTGGCCCGGGCGCTGGTGCGGGACCCGGCGCTGCTCCTCATGGACGAGCCCTTCGCCGCCCTCGACGCGCTACTGCGGGAGGAACTCGCGACGGAACTGGAGCGGATCTGGACCGGTCGCGGCGTCGGCGATGCGGCCGGGACGGGCCGCTCCGGTCAGCGGCCGACGGTCCTGTTCGTCACGCACAGCATCGCCGAGGCCGTCCAGCTCGCCGACCGTGTCGTGGTCATGTCGCCCCGCCCCGGCCGGATCGTCGCCGATGTCGCCGTCCCGCTGCCTCGACCCCGGCCACCGGCGGGGGAAGACCCGGCCGCCATAGAGATCGCGAGGTCGATCCGGGCGGCGCTCCGGTCGTCCGCGGCCCGGCGAGACTGACGTTACCGGGTCGCAACGCCTCGTCCCGATCTATCGTCCCGGACCAAGAGTGACGAAGGAGCCGACGATGCTGAACCCGCCCTCGGATCTCGATGTCGACGCCGTTCGCCAGGCGCTTGAGGTGGGTTGGGAACTCGGCGGGATCGCGCTGGCGTACCGGCCGGTCGGCTTCGGGAGCCAGCACTGGGCAGCGACGCACCCCGACGGGCGGCGCTGGTTCGTCACCGTCGATGACCATCGCGGCGGCCGGATGGGGATGGCCGAGGCCGACTCGGTCGATGGCCTGGACCGCGCCTTCCGGGTCGCCGCCGCGCTGCACGACCGGGCCGGGCTGACGTTCGCCGTCGGGCCGATCCCGGCGGTCGATGGCCGGGCCGTCCACCGGGTCGGGTCGGCGCGGTGGTCCGTCGCGCTGTTCCCGCACCTCGATGCCGAGCCGCTGGGTTCGGGCGGGGCCAGCCCGACCGCAGAGCGGGACGAGGTGCTCGGTCTGCTCGCACGGCTGCACGCCGTCCCCGTCGGGCTCGTGGCCGGGCTGGCGCGTACCGACGATCTCGCCATCGGCCGGCGCGCCGAGCTCGACGACGCCCTCGGCGATCTCGATCGACCCTGGGACACGGGGCCGTTCGCGGAGCCGACCCGGCATCTGCTCGCCGCGAACGCCATGGACCTCCGGCGTGCCCTGATCGGTCACGACGCCCGCGCCGCCGCGTTGACCGGCGACCGGTCCGGCTGGGTCATCACCCACGGCGAGCCCCACGCCGGCAACATCCTCCGGGGCGCCGCTGGCGATCTCTCCCTGATCGACTGGGACACCGTCGCGATCGGCCCCCGTGAGCGCGACCTCTGGCTCTTCGACGATCCAGACGGGGGCAGCGATTGGTCAGCCTATCTCGAGACCGCCGCCGCTGGGGTAGCGACCGTCTCTGCGGACGCCATCCGGACCTATCGGGCGTGGTGGGATCTGACCGACATCTCGGAGTTCGTCGCCGGGTTCCGGCAACCACACGACGCGTCGGAGACGATGACCGCGAGTTGGGGCTACCTGCGGGGCTACCTCCCGCTGAAGGCCGAGCATGTCCGTTGAACGAGCTGCGCGATGCGCCGACACCGCTGGCGATCATCGTCCGGGAGGGGTCTGCATCAGTACGTGACCTACCCCCATCGACCTCGATGGCGAATTACTGGCTCGGCAGCGTCTCACTCTCGGGCGGGACCATCGCCCGCCGTGGCGCGCCGCCATGAGGTCAGTCGAGCAACTGGTTGGCGGCGTCGTCGTAGACCCGCCAGAGGGCGGCTGTCGGGCAGACGAAGACGACTTCCCCGATCGACGGGGCGGCGAACAGGGCCGAATGGACCGTGCTGACGGCGATGGCGGCGGCCCGATCGGCCGGAAAGCCGCGGCCGATCGGGCTGAACGCGACCTGGCTGAACCGGTGGCGGACCGCGGCGACCAGTACCCGTTCGACCGTCAGCGCCAGCCGCCGGTCCTCATCCCGAGCGCCATCTCCCCAGACCGGCGCCGCGACATGGATGACCGCTCCGGCCGGCAGCCCGTAGGGGGGCGTCACGACCGGCCGGGCCTCGACCAGCGGCTCGTGGCGCTGGATCGCCACCCACAGGCCCTCACCACCCGCCAGCAGGACCGGGTCACGCGCCGGGTCGGACGGTAGACCGACCGGGACGCACCGCACGATCGCCGCACCCGGCACCCGCGTGATGTCGCCCCGGACGACCAGCACCCCGTCGCTCATCGTCTCCCAGATCCTCCCGAAAAACACTGCGACCCTGCCTGATAGCAGGGTCGCAGTATGAGCCAGAACATCCGCAACCAGAGCCCCTTCCCATCCGCGGATGGGGAGGGGTTGGGGAGGGGTCCAACCGACGCTAGTCGGCGTTGACGCGGAAGCCGGGCTGGTTCTGCTGGTCGGCAGTCGTCTGCGGCTGGCGCGGGACCATGCCGGCGTTCGGGTCCTCCGGGGTCGCCGGGCCGAAGATCGCGGTGACCTCCGAGCCGTCGATCGTCTCCTTCTCGAGGAGCGCCTTGACCAGCAGGTCGAGCTGCGGCCGGAAGCGGGTGTTGACCTCGAGCGCCCGGTCCAGGGCGGTCTCGACCATCTCGCGGATGGCGGTGTCGAGCCGCTGGGCGGTGCTGTCAGAGAAGGACTTGTCCTGCGTGATCTCGCGGCCGAGGAAGACGTGCTCCTCACCAGCGCCGAGGTAGATCGGGCCGACGTCGGCGCTCATGCCCCAGAGGCCGACCATCCGGCGCGACAGCGAGGTGGCTTCCTTGAGGTCGCTCTCGGCGCCCGTCGTGACCTCATCGTAGACGACCATCTCGGCGGCGCGGCCGCCCAGCAGCATGGCCAGCCGGCCAAGCAGATAGGTGCGGCTGTAGTTGTGCCGATCCTCGTCCGGCATCTGGACGGTGACGCCCAGGGCCCGACCGCGTGGGACGATGCTGACCTTGCGGAGCGGGTCGGAGCCCGGCGTGAAGTGGGCGACGATCGCGTGGCCGGCCTCGTGGTAGGCGACGATCTCGCGCTCCTTGGGGTTCATCAGGCCGGTCCGGGCGGTGCCGAGGAGGACCTTGTCGAGCGCTTCCTCGAAGTCGGCCGGGGTGATCTCGCGGCGGTTGCGGCGGGCGGCGGTCAGGGCGGCCTCGTTGACGAGGTTGGCCAGGTCCGCACCGGAGAAGCCGGTCGTGCCACGGGCCAGAGACGGGATGTCGATCTCGCTGGAGAGCGGGATGCCGCGGGAGTGGATGTTGAGGATCGCCTCGCGACCCCGCCGGTCGGGCAGACCGATCGTCACCTGGCGGTCGAAGCGGCCCGGGCGGAGCAGGGCGGGGTCGAGCACGTCCGGGCGGTTCGTGGCCGCCATGACGATGACTTCCTGGTTGGTGTCGAAGCCGTCCATCTCGACCAGCATCTGGTTGAGCGTCTGCTCGCGCTCGTCGTTGCCGCCGCCGAGGCCCGCGCCGCGATGCCGGC
>CAXTHM010000075.1:16166-16989 GCA_964244115.1 uncultured Thermomicrobiales bacterium | reverse complement strand
CGGCGACGAATTCGTTATCTACGCGGCCTACGAGGACGGGCGGGCGGGGGCGGACCGTCGTGTTGGCGAGGTCGCTCTGCCCGGCGGCGAGCAGCCAGGCCCGGCGACCGTCCGGGCCGAACCGGGCCGCGACGGCGCCGGCGGCGAGCGCGGCGATCTGGCCGAGCGACTTCAGCCCGAGCCGGATCAGCAGGTCGCCCACCTCCGGCGCGACCGGCAGCGACGTGCTGGGCTCCGGGGCGAGGAATGCCGCGACGCCGTCCGGCGATACGACCCGGGACTGCCCCGGCGGTGCCTTCCGGGCGGCCACCCAGGCCGCGAACTTGCCCGGCGCGACCCCGACCCGGGGCCGGAGGGCGGGCGAGATCGCGGCGATGATCTGCTCCGCCGCCCGGGCCGGGGCGCCGAGCTGCCGGGCCGAACCGGTCAGGTCGACGTAGCAGCGCCCCGGCCGGTCCGGCTCGACCAGCGGGCTGAGCTCGGCCAGCCCGGCCAGGATCGCCTCGGAGACGTCGGTCTCCCGGGCCGGGTTGGGGTCGATCACGACGACCTCCGGGACCATCGCTATCGCCTCGCGCAGGGTCATGCCGGTCCGGATGCCGCGCTCGGCGGCCTCCGGCGACGTGTCGGAGACGAGCGGCCGACTACCGGGACGTGGCCCGAGGACGAGGGCGAGTCCGTCCAGTTGGGGTTGACCCAGCATCGCGACGCGGAGCGGGAAGTGGGGGATGAGGACGCAGGCGATGACGGGCCGCGACGACCGGCCATCCGCTGGGGATGGCAGGAGGGGAGTGAGGTGCGCCATGGTGGGACCCGATCAGGT
>CAXTHM010000075.1:2113-16156 GCA_964244115.1 uncultured Thermomicrobiales bacterium | reverse complement strand
GCGCGCACTGATAAAGGCGATGACTGGCGATCTGGCGGGCGGCCAGGAAGATGCGCGCTTCACGATGACGCCCGATCAGGTGACGGCGCTGCGCGGACAGTCGCCGTGGTCCGATGGCCGCGCGGGGGAACGGCACCGACTGACTGGAGAGCAGATTAGAACATATGTTCTATCTCCGCAAGTGTACGAACGTCTGTGACATCGGGTCCAGCTGTGGTGACATAAGGGATGACGTCATGTCCGCATTACGATCCGATCCCGACCGCTGTGGTGACCGTTGGTCACAAGGATGGTGCGGGCGAAACAGCGCTCGGGTTCCGACCCTGGTTGGGCGTTGCCAGGCCGTACCGTATGCTGACGCCCGGACACGGACACGGACCGCAATGCGCCGGGCGATCGAGCGGGCACGGGCGACCTAATGACGAGGGCGGCGGGATGACGACGGGGCGGCGAGGCAACACGGCGCGGGGACGGCACACCCGGCGGGCGCTGATCGGCGCGGCGCTGGGTCTGCCGCTGCTGTCGGCCTGCACGCTGCCGGGCCGGGATGAGGAGCCGGAGGCCGGGCTGCGCCTCCTCGCCGCGCCGGAGGTGAGCCCGCTCGTCCGGCTGGCGCAGGATCAGGCGACGGCGGCTGGCTACCGGCTGGTCGCCGATTATCGCGGTCAGGCCGCCATGTACGCGATCCTGGCCGACCCCGATCACCCCTACGATCTCGTCTGGCCCTCGACGTCGCTGATGGTCGACCTCGCCACCCCGGCCCGGCCGCTGGGGGAGCCGGCGCTGTTCGCCCAGAGCCCGGTCGTCTGGGCCGTCAAGGAATCGGTCGCCGACGGGGCGGGTTGGCTGGGGCGCGACGACGTCGGCGTCGACGATCTGAGCGACGTCGTCACTGCCGAGGAGAACGCCTGGCGCTTCGCGATGGCGGGGGCGCCCCACGTCGGCTCGGCGACGGCCGCCTTCCTCGGCCTGCTGACCGGTTTCGCGGGGACGGATGGCGCGATCACGATTGCTGACCTCGACCGGGCCGGCCTCACTGAGGCCCTGATGCCGACGCTGCGGGCGGTGACGCGGTCGGCCCCGACGGCGCGTGGGCTGACGAACGTCGTCGCGAGCCGCTACGGCAACTTCGAGCTGCTGATCAACGTCGAGACCGAGGTGGTCGCCGCCAACCGGGCGCTGGTCGGTGCCGGGCAGGAGCCGCTCCGGGCGATCTACCCCGTCGACGCGCAGGGCGTGCTGGACGCCCCGCTGATCGCGATCGAGGGGCGGGACGGCGACACCGTCCGGCGGGACCGGGCGGCGGCGCTGCAGCGGGCGATGGGCGGCAGCGCCCTGCGGCAGGCGGTCAGCGATGCCGGCTGGTACCCGCTCGTCGGTGCCGGCGTCCGGCCGGACCCGGCGATCTACGTCGAGGAGTGGGGGATCAGCGATGCCTGGCGGAGCCGGGCCGTCGAGCGGCCCGACGCGGCCACCTGGCGGGAGGCGATGACCCGCTACCGGCTCGCCTGGCGTAAGCCATCGGTGACGGTGCTCGCGATCGACCGGTCCGGCAGCCTGGCGGACGCCGGGGCGGACGGGCTCCAGGCGGCCCTGGAGGCGGTCCTGCTGCCGGAGCGAGCGGCGGTCCCATGGCTCCAGACGATGCCGGAGGACATGACGATCGTGATCCCGTTCGCCGCGGAGCTGGGCCAGCCGCTGATCATCCGGGGCAACGCCGACCATGACTTCCGGTGGCTGGCCGGGCGACTCGCGGAGCAGGAATCCGGCGGCGGGACCAACCTCTACGACACCACCCGGCGCGGGCTCTGGGCGATCGAGGAGGCCGGGCTGGGCAACCGGCTCGGCGCGGTCATCCTCGTCACCGACGGCCAGTCCAACGAGGGCGAGATCGGCCTGGTCGACGATGCCTTCGACGACTCGCCGATCGGGGACCGGGTCGCCGTCCATGCGGTGCTGACCGGCGATTCGTGGCAGGACCAGGTCCAGCCGATCGTGGCCCGGGCCGCCGGTCAGGTCTTCGACAACGGCAGCGACCTGACAGCCGACCTCCGGGCCGCCCGGACCGGCAACTGACCCCGGAACCGCGAGATGCCGTGCGGCTCGTAGGCGCAGCTCACGCTTCGCCGGCAAGCCCGGCCGCCGCAGCGGTCTTCGCCACCAGGCGAGACGGGTCACGGCAAACCGGGTCGGTGGGGGAGAGGTCTGCTCCGGGTCAGCGTTTCAGGCAAGACCAACCCTTATCGCCGGGCGCCGGAAGATCCTGTCCCGGTCAGGTGGGCGTCGGCCCGCTCGATCGGCAGCAGGTCGCTGTCCTGCCAGGAGGCGTCGTCCTCTAGCGGCTCGATGTGGACGGTCGTCTCGACGCCGGGCAGGGCGTCGTGGACGGCCTGCTCCAGTCGGGAGGCGAGGGCGTGGGCATCCCCGACATTGACCCGGCCGGGGACGAGCAGGTGGAAATCGACGAAGCGCCGGCTGCCAGCCTCGCGGGTCCGGAGGGCATGGTAGGCCGTCCGGGGCTCTGGCGCGTCCCGGAGGGCGGCCTCGACGGCCTTCCGGACGACGAGCTCGTCCTCGACCGGCAGGGCGCGGTCCATCAGGCCGTCGATGCCGATATTGAGCAGCCGCCAGCCCGTGAAGGCGATGTTCACGGCGAGGATCAGGGCGATCAGGGCATCGACCCAGAGCCAGCCCGAGAGCGCCACGATCGCCAGGCCGATCAGCACGCCCGCGGTCGTCCAGACGTCGGTCATGATGTGCCGCCCGTCGGCGGTCAGGGCCGGCGAGCGCTGGGCGCGGCCGACCCGGATCAGCATCCGGCCGACGACGAGGTTGACCGCCGTAGCCGCAACGGCGATCAGCGTGCCGAGCCCGAGCGACTCCAGCTCATGCGGGTTGAACAACCGGACGACGCCGATCCAGGCGATGCTGATCGCGGCCAGGATGATGAAGATCCCCTCGATCCCGCTGGCGAAGAACTCGACCTTGCCGTGGCCGTAGTTGTGGGAGCGGTCGATCGGGCGGCTGGCGTACCAGATGCTGATCAGGACGGCGCTGGCCGTGACGAGGTTGGCGAGCGACTCGACGGCGTCGGACAGCAGCCCGGCGGACCCGGTCAGGCCCCAGGCGGTGAACTTCAGCGAGATCGTCACGATCGCGGCGGCGACGGCCAGCCAGCCCGCCCGCAGGCGGGTGGCGTTCTCGTCGCGCTTCGTTCGGCCAGTGCGGGAATCGGAGAATGAGAAGCGCATCGGGGTACGTTCCAGGGCGGGTATGGCCAAGCGGCAGCGGTCCGAGCGGGCCGTCGGAGACCGGTAGATCAGCGTACACCCGGCCTATCGCTCTAGTCGAGATTGATGCGAAAGAATAGGGATACCTAATACGAAAAATCCATCGCGTCCCGTTCGATTGTCGAGAATCATGCCCAAAATCGCAGATGAATGCGTGATCGTAGCGGAATGAGGTGCGGGGTATGGCAAGAATGGCGACAGTACCGTGAGCGATGGCGCCGGGCTGGCTCCCGGTCAGGACCCGGCCGGCACCTGGCTCAGGAGACGGCCAGCCAGAGCAGCAACAGGGCGCCGGCGACGATCCGGTACCAGCCGAACGGCACCATCGTCCGGGTGCTGAGGAACCGGATGAACCAGCGCACGGCGAACAGGGCCGAGATGAACGAGACGACCAGCCCGATCACGAAGGTCGGGATGTCCGAGCGGGTGATGATGTCGCGCGACGACCAGAGGTCGAGGGCCGAGGCGCCGAGCAGGATCGGCATCGCGGCGAAGAACGAGAACTCGGCGGCGGCCTTGCGGCTGACCCCGAGGAACATTCCGCCGACGATCGTCGAGGCCGACCGGGAGAAGCCAGGCCAGAGCGCGAAGCACTGGCAGAGGCCGATCAGCAGCGCCACCCGCCAGGTGATGTCGTCCAGCGATTCGTAGCGCGGCGTGGCCAGCGCCCGGCGGCGGCCGTCGCCCAGCTCCTGCTCGGGCATCCGGACCGGTTCGCCGTGAGCGCCGGTGGCGGTCAGCGCCGACTCCGACGGGTCGGCCGATGGCAGCAGGCGCTCGACGACGAGCAGCGCGATCCCGCCGACGATCCAGCCCAGCGCGACCGTGAATGAGCCGAACAGGTGCTCCTTGATGGTGTCGAGGAAGATGAAGCCGAGGATCGCGGCCGGCAGCGCCGAGCAGGCCAGCAGGATCAGCCCGTTGAGACCGCGGAACCCAGCCCCGGTGCCGATCCGGGGAGTCGCCCTTCCCCCTCTGCCGCCGATGTAGCCGTCCAGGGTCAGGAACGACCGGAAGCGCTCCCGGTAGACGACCGCGATCGCGAGGATGGCGCCGAGCTGGATGACGACCTCGAACGTGTCGGCGAGATCCCCTTCCCAGTTCAGGAAGTCGCCGGCGACGATGAGGTGGCCGGTCGAGGAGACGGGGATGAACTCCGTGACCCCTTCGACGATACCGAGAATGATCGCGATCAGCCAGTCCGGCATGCAGTCGGTATCCTTGTGAGACGTGAGGACAGCAGGTCCGGCTCGGGGCAGGGCCGGGACAGACTACCACCCCATTCGTGAAGATCCGGTGAAGAGACGAGGACGATCGGGCTGACCCATCCGGCCGCACCCCGGTCGATTCACACCGACGTGGTCGGGCCGACTCCGGCTCCGGAGGCATGTGTCGTGGAGCGCGGCACGCTGGCGTGGACCATCGCCCAGCGAGTCGAGCAGGGCGGCGTTCACGTTTACACTGGATGCCTGACGACCTTGAGTGTTCGAGGCCGACATCGAGCCGACCCCATGTCAGTGAACGGAAGACCCTTGTCCACGTCGCCGCCGTCCCCGACCAGAACGCCGCCACCCCGGACCCCGGCCGTGCCGAAGGGGGGCTATGACCGGAGCCGGGCGACGTGGTTCCGGGCCGCCCAACCCGCGCTCTGGCATCTGCCGCCGTCCGGGTTTCGCCGCCTGCGGACGCTCGTCGGCCGCTCGGTCAGGCGGCGCTGCCCGTACTGCGGTGGTGGGCACATCTACCGGAACCTGATGGCGCTCAAGGACACCTGCCCGACCTGCGGCATCCCGTTCGAGCGCGAGGAGGGCTACTTCGTCGGCACGTACGCCGTCAACCTCGTCGCGGCCCTCGTCCTGGGGATGGTCACCGTCGTCAGCGTGCTGGCTCTGACGGACCTCTCCGTCCTCCAGATCCAGATCATCGGCGTCGCCGTCGCGATCGCCCTGCCGATCCTGGGCTACCCGCTCTCGGCCGCGCTCTGGATGGCGCTCGACCTCGTCCTCGACCCGCCGGAGCGGACGCCGTGGGAAGAGGTCGACCGGCCCGACCTCGTCGCCACCCGGGGGACCACCGGGGAGGTCGCCGCCCGGCTCCAGCGCGAGCACCCGATCGCCGAACCCCCGACGTCGATCTGATCGGGAGTCTCCTGGATCGGGATAGCCGTTAGAGCCGGAGCAGCGCCGTAACCATTCCGTAGGGGCGAGGCTTGCGAGCCAGGCCGCCGCGGCGGCCATCGCCCCGCAGGGCGATAACGGTCTCCGCCACCCTCCTCTTCACGATGACATCAGTTGGTCGCGGACAATCTCCAGCAATAGCAAGAGGCCCACCAGCGATTGGCGGGCCTCTCGGCGGTCATTCAGCAGACTGCTGTCGGTTACCGACGTATCGCGATTGGGGGCGACTTACGCGCCGTAATCGCGGGAGGCGGAGTGGGAGCCGTGGAGGGCGCAGGATGTGCCTTCCTTGTGGCTGACCCGGGGACCCCAGTTGGTGGCGACCCAGTGCCGGTTGAAGAACCGCATGAAGCTGTCGAAGACGGACATGTCGTACTCCCTCGTTCAATCCATTAGTGGTCGTGGGACGGGCGCCCGTTCGGACCGTTCCCGCCTGCGTTGTGTTAACGCTCTGTAAACAATTGTAGCCGCTCCGACCCTGAAAAGCAACGTCGGTTTCCAGGTTCTGCCCCTGATCGGCGTCAGAATCGTATCAGAAAACGGCGGCGGATTAGACCTTTGGGCCTCGCCGGAACCAACCGCGCTCCGGTAGGTCCGGCGTCCTTGATGTTAACCGAGGGGTAGTTCTGTTAACACAAGCGTTCCCCGGTCGGTTACCCGGATCTCCGGGATGACGCTCAGCGACATGAACGCCAGCATCCCGAACGGCGAACCAAGCGTGCTGCCCAGCGACTGCGCGGCTGCCTCCAGTGACGCATAGGCGTCGGCGACCGCTTCGAGCGGTTGATCCGAGAGCAGACCGGCGATCGGTAGGGGGAGGTGGCCGAGGATCCGGCCGTCGGCGACGACCGCTAATCCGCCCTGGCTCTCGGCGACGAGGGCGATGGCGCCGAGCAGGTCCGCCTCATCGGTCCCGACGGCGACGATGTTATGGGCGTCGTGAGCGATGGTGCTGGCGAGCGCCCCGCGGCGGAGCCCGAAGCCGCGGACCAGCCCGACGCCGACCCGGCCGGTCGCGTGGTGGCGCTCGACCGAGACGAGCTTGAGCAGATCGCGATCCGGGTCGGACCGGACCCAGCCATCGACGACCAGCGGCTCGACCGCGACCGCCGTGGTCACGATCTGACCCGGCGTGATCTGGACGGCCAGACGCGCGTCGGCCGGCGCCAGGCGCAGGTCATTGGTCGTGACCGGGGCGAGGTGGACGGTCTGGCGCAGGGTCGGCGCGGCCTCCGCCGGCGAATCGAGCGGGGCGACAAGACGACCCGCCTCCGCGACGACTCGTCCCTCGTAGATCGTCGCCGCGACGGTGACCGACGCGAGGTCGCTGAGCAGGACGAGGTTGGCGAGGTAGCCCGGCGCGACCGCCCCGATCCCTTCAAGGCGCCAGTAGTTCGCCGTGTTCCAGGTCGCCATCCGGATCGCCCGGACCGGGTCCAGCCCGGCCCGGATCGCCTGGCGCAGGATGTCGTCGATGTGGCCGCGGTGAAGCAGGGTGTGGCAGTCCCGATCGTCCGAGGCGAAGCAGCAGCGCGGGTAGGTCGCGTCCGTGACCAAAGGCAGCAGGTCGTGGAGGTTCTGCTCGGTCGAGCCCTCCCGGATCATGACCATCAGGCCGGCGCGGAGCTTGTCCCGCGCCTCCTCGAAGGTGGTCGACTCGTGGTCGCTGCCCGGCCCGGCCCCGGCGTAGGCCTGCAACGCGTCGCCCCCCAGCCCCGGCGCGTGGCCGTCCCGTCGCAGGTCGCGATCACCGGCGCTGGCGAGCTTCGCGGCGATCTCCGCGTCGCCGGCGAGCAGGCCGGGGAAGTTCATCATCTCGCCCAGCCCGACGACCTCCGGCCAGGCCAGCGCCTCGGCGACCGCCGCCGGGCCGAGCGAGACGCCGGGGCTCTCGTGCGGGGAGGCGGGTACGCAGCTCGGGACCGTGAACGCGACCCGCATGGGCAGGGACCGCGCGGCGTCGCGGAGTGCCTGCATCCCGGCCAGACCGGCGACGTTGGCGATCTCATGCGGGTCCGTGATGACGGCACCGGTCCCGCGCGGCACGACGGCCCGGGCGAACTCGGTGACCCAGACCAGCGCGCTCTCGACGTGGACGTGGCCGTCGATGAAGGACGGCGCCACGACCAGCCCGGTCGCGTCGATCGTCTCGGTCCCCTCATACCCCTCGCCGACCGCCGCGATCCGGCCGTCGGCGATCGCGACGTCCTGCCGGAGCAACTCGCCGCTGTGGACGTTGACGACCGTCCCGCCCCGCAGCACCAGGTCGGCCGGGAGCTGGCGCTGGGCGACGGCGATGCGGCGGCGCCAGACGGCCAGGGCGGGATCGGCCGATCCGGATGCGGGGACGTCGCTGGTCATGCGGGCTCCTGGGTCGCCGGGCTAGCGGCTGATCTGCTCTTCGACGAACGACAGCAGTTCCTCGAGTTCCTCGAAGTGCTCCCGGACGAACGGGCCGATCGCTGCCGGTTCGGCTCGCGGCAGGACGTAGCGGACCTGGACGGCGACGCCCGCCTCGACCTCGTCCCACGACGCCTTCTGGTGGTCCGCCAGGTAGCCCCGTGCCACCCGTGGGATAAGCATCCGGGCCAGCCGCTCCAGCGAGCGCCGCCGGTAGGCGTTGTCCTCGTCGGCGTACATGCCGGGCGAGGTCGCGGCCATCACGATCTCGTAGTCGCCGTCGTCCAGCCGGACGTCGACCCGGCCCTGCTCGTCGTCGGAGGCGACGGTCCAGCGGTTCTCATCGTCGAGCGTGATGTAGGCGTAGAGACCCTCCGCCTCAAGCGACCGCACCACGGGGCGAAGGGCCTCGTTGGCGGCGGCGCGTTCCAGGCGGGCCTCCTCGCTCCGGAGGGCGTCGATCGCGATGTCGACCGGCTCGTCGTCGGGCTCGGATGGGGTCTCACGGGGCTGGCCGGCGACGCCGTCCGAACCGTCTTCGCCCCAGGCATCGGGCAGGTAACCGTCGGTCTTCACGCGCTCGCCCGGTGGCGTGCTGTCAGCCGTCGGGGTCGAGCCATCGTGCTTCCAGAGCGTGACGAAGCCTTCGTCGAAGGGCGATGCGCGGCGGTCGGGGTGGGGGCGGCGGGTGGGGTCGCTGGTCGGGTCGTCGGTCATGCTGCGTGCTCCAACTGGCGGGTCCGGGGCGGATCTGGAATCGGCTCGAACGGTCCAGTGACCGGTTCGTCGGAGGGTTTCGCTGATGGTCATCGCAGGGGCCGGGCCGAGAATGACGATCGGCCGGTCGGCGGCCGATATCTCGCCGTTCCCGGGGTATCAGGCTCGGACCGTGCGGTACCGACCGGTCGAACTCGCGCCGGTCGGATCGGGCGGGAAACGGGACAGCCGGAAGGGGTTGTCCTGCGGCTGACGTCGCCCGGTCATCAGATCGGCGAGGAGCTGGGCGCCGGCCGGCGAGGCCGTGACGCCCTGACCGCTGTAGCCCGCGTTGACCCAGACCCCCCGCCGGTCGGGGATCTCGTCGATCAGCGGGCCGTTGTCCGGGGTGTAGTCGAACTGCCCGGCCGCCAGTTCCCAGTCGCCGCGAGGCATCTCGGCGGCGACGGTCCGCCAGAACGGCGAGATCCGCGCGACCCCGTTCGGGTCACGCAGGATCGAGTCGGGGAAGCTCGGGTCGGTCGGGACCGGCGAGAGCGGCGGGCCGGCGGAGAGGTCGCGCGGCCAGGCGAGGATCGCCCCCTCGTTCCGGGGCCGCCAGTATGCCCCGAAGTCCAGATCGACCGTGAGCGGGCCCCCGATCGGGATGGCCGGGTGAGCACCGACCGTCAGCCGATGGCGCCGGACCAGCCGGACCGGCAATGGCATCCGGATCAGGGTCATGACGAACGGCCCGGTCGCGACGACGGCCAGCCCGGTCGAGATCGTGCCGCGGCTGGTCCGGACCCCGGTCAGTCGCCCGTCCAGGAAGACGAAGTCATCGACGGCCGTGTCGAGGCAGATCGTCGCGCCGGAAGCCCGCGCCATCAGCGCGGTCGCCCGGACGGCGCTTGGCCAGCCGTCCTGGGGCCGAATCATCGCCGCCGTGACCGCCGGCGCCAGCCAGGGATGGTCGCGGCGGGCGTCATCGCCGGAGAGGACGTACGCATCCCTGACGCCGATCTCACGCTGCCGCTCGACGAGCCCCGAGAGGCGCTGGAAGCCGTCCGGCGCGGTCGTCGCGAACAGGCCGCCGTGGCGGTCGAACTCGATGTCGGCCTCGTCGCGGGGCAGCCCGGTCCGATCGGCGAAATCGGCGTAGAGCGCAAGGCTGTCGTTGATGAGCGCGACCTCGGCGCGACTGGCGTACTCGGCCCGGACGTTCGCCGAGGCGTTGGCCGTCGTCAGGTTCGCCAGCGAGTCCCCGAGCTCGACGATCACCGGTCGCCGTCCCGCCTGAGCGAGCGCGAGGGCCGTCGCCGTCCCCACGATACCGCCGCCGATCACCACGACGTCGGCGGTCCGGGGCAGGGTCGTCGTCCGGAGGTCACGCCGGAGGCGGGTGCCGGGCACCGCGTCATTGGCAGTCGCGCGAGGATCGGCGTCGGACATCATGGCAATCCCGGTCGTCCCTGGGGGGAGGGACGCGATCGACGCGGGGCGAGACGGGCCGTGTCGGCGCCAGTGTAGCCGACGACTCCGCCGCTTCTCCGGCCGGGCCGATCGATTCGGCCCACCCGAGTGGCGATGGTATCCTGCGGGACATGGTGACGATCACGAGGTCTTCCCACGGACAGGACGCACCGGCCGGACCAGCCGGGGGCCAGCCATGACGGATGTCCTCTGGCTTGCCCTGCGGCTGGCGGTGGCGGCGGTCCTGGGCGTTTCGGCCGTCGGGAAACTGCGGGACGTGTCCGGGTTCGCCGAGGCGATCGGTCGATACCGGCTCCTGCCTTCGTCGTCGGTCGCCCTAGCCGCCTGGTCCCTGGTGGCGATCGAGATCGCCACCGCCGCGCTGCTGCTGGCCGGTCTGACGACAGGGTTCTGGCTGGCGACGGGGCTCTCCCTGCTGTTCGCCGTCGCGATCACCAGCGCCCTGCGGCGACGCCTCGCGATCCCCTGCGGCTGCTTCGGCGGCGACGATGTGATCTCCCCGATCGCGCTGGTCCGGGTCGGGCTGCTGCTGGCCGCTTCCGTTCTCGGTGGCGTCGTCGGGCTGTCGGGTCCGGCCCGTCTCGTCGATGGCTGGGATCTGCCGATCGCGGCGACGATCGCCGTCGGCGGGCTGATCCTCGGTCGTCTCGTGTTGCTGGTCCCGGATGTCCGCGCCGCGCTCGGGATCGAGGGGGCGAGCCCGTCCGCTGTCGTCTCCGACGGAGAGACGCGATGACGACGGCGTTCTCCGTCTCCCTGATCGTCCTCTGGGTCGTCACGATCGTGCTGTTCCTGCTCGTCCTCGGCCTGGTGCGGTCGGTCTACGACCTGCGGCGGCAGGTCGGCGTCGCGGTCGGCGAGCCACGCCGGGCGCCGCACTTCCAGGCGCCGACGCTCGACGGGATGGTGATCGACACCCGCGACATCGCCCGGTCGCCGTACGCCCTGCTGTTCGTGACGCCGGACTGCCCGTCCTGCCGGCAGGCCGTGACGAGCCTCGGCCCGGTCCGGAAGCGGGTCGGGAGCAACATCGTCATCCTCTGCAACGGCCAGCCGGACGACGCGGCCCGGCTGGCCCGGCTCGTCGATGACGATGTCCGGTTCGCGCTGGACGAGGGCGGCGCGGTCGGCAAGGCGTTCGGCGTGACGTCGTCGCCGATGACGGTCGTCGTGGACGAGGAGGGCCAGATCCGGAGTTTCGGCGGGCTGATGACGCCCGACCTCGCGGAACCGGAGCCGCCGCTGGTCGTCGCGGCCGGGGTTCGCGAGGCCCGAGCGTCCGTGCCGGTGCGGGATCAGGAGGGTCGCCGGTGACGATCGGACCTCCTCCTTCGACCGAGACAGACGAGGTCTACCGCCGCATCCGGCTGGTCGCCGTGGTCGTCGCGACGCTCTCCCTGGTCGCGGCGCTGACGGCGCTGTTCGTCTCACCCGGCTTCGCCCTGCTCGGGGTCGCGATCGCGCTGGGCTCGACGCAGCTCGCCGGGTACTGAGGACAGTCGCTCATCGGAGCGCTGGGGCCACCCGTGAAGGTGGACGGATTACGCCGAATCTGGCTGCGCAGCGTGATCGCCTACACCGCGGGCGGCACCCTCGCGTCCGGGCTAGTCGGTCTGCTCGCCGGCTGGCTCGGGTCGCTGATCCCGGCTGGCGGCGCCATGGGTGTGGCGCTGATCGTCGCGGCGGCGGTCGGCGTGATGGTCGGGCTGCGCGAAGCGGTCGGTCGGGCCTGGCCGATACCGCAGGTCCGCCGGCAGACCCCCGAGGATCTGCGCCGACGTTTCCCGGCGCCGGTCGCGGCGGGTCTGTGGGGATTCGATCTCGGTCTGGTCTTCTCGACGTGGCTGACGTTCGCCGGGCCGTGGTTCGTTCTCGCCGTCGCCTTGGCGCTCGGCGAACCGTGGGCTGGGGCCGCGCTGTTCCTGGGTCACTGGCTGGCGCGGGCGGCCTGGCTCTGGCTCACCCCGTACCTGCTGACGAGCGCCCGGATCGGCCCGGCGTTCTCCCGGCAGGTCGTCCGGGTACTGCCTGTCTTCCGGGCGGTGCAGGTCGTGGCCGCGCTGGTCGGGGTCGTGGCGGTGATCGCGCTGTGGATAGGGTAGGCTGCCCGTATCCCGCGGGCCGATGACGAGCGGAGTGAGCACGATGACACTTGACCGGATCGGAATGGCGCTCGCGGCCCGGCTCGATCGGCGCCAGGCGCTGGTCGGGCTTGGCGCCGCCGTCCTGTCCCTCGCCGCCAGCGCCGTCCGGGCCGCGGCGAACCCGATCCCGGAGACCGGGTTCGGGTACTACTGCTGCAACCTCTGCCGCCCGCACTCCGAGACCTGCCAGGCCGAGTGCACCGGGTACCTCTACTGGTGGCGCTGCCCCTACATGCGCTGGACCTTCCTCTGCACGGAATGCTTCAGCGGCGACAACGGCAGCTGCTGGGGCTGCGACCAGGCCATCTGCTCCTACTATGAGCAGGAGGTCTAGATGGGCATCGGCGTCAGGACGACTGCGCGACCCACCGGTGGGCAGGGGATCGGTCGATGACGATCAGCGAGGATGCACGTCCGGTAGACCGTGCCGTCGCCCGTCAGGACGGCCTCCGCTTCGATGCCTTCGGGAACCCGGCCATCCCGCACCGCGACGACACCGGCGCCGGGACGCTCCGGATCGTCTCCTCCTGGCCGTCCAGCGAGCGCGTCGACCAGGACCCGCCCGCCGCCTTCGTCTACGACGATCTCTCGGTGGCGATCCAGCTGGCCCTCGACCTCGCCGGCTCGGCGGCGGGCGGGTTCGCCCTGGAATACGTGGCGTTGGACAACAGCACCGCCGCCTACCCGAACGTCTGGGACGCGACTACCGAGATCGCCAACGCCCAGGCGGCGGTGGACGATCCGGCGACGGTCGCGTTCTTCGGTGGGGTTCACACCGGCGCCCTGCAGCAAAGCGTGCCGATCCTGAGCCGGGCGGAGCCGCCGATGGCGGTCGTCACGGTCGCGACCTGGCCGGGGCTGACTCGCCGGATCGAGGGGATCACGGAGTTCGGCGAGCCCGGCCGCTACGCCCCGACCGGCGCCCGCAACCTCGTCCGCTTCGGTCTGACCGACGACGGGATCGGGGCGCACGCGGCCGGCTGGGCGTTCGACACCGCCGGCCGTCGGTCGGCGGCGGTCTTCCATGACGGTAATCGCTATGGTCGCTGCGTCGCGCTCAGCTTCGCCACGGCGTTCGCCGCGCTCGGCGGAGTGGTCAGCGAGACTACGGCCCTGCCCGCCGATCCGATCGACTTCAGCGGGCACGTCGCCTCCGTGGCGGCCTCGGGCGCGGATTGCGTCGTCGTCGGAGGCGTCTCCACGCCGAAACTGCGCCAGTTCATCGACGAACTCGGCCGCCTGCCCGGAGCAGACGCCCGGACGATCATCGGCGGCGACGGGTTGCTGGCCGGGGGCCCGTCCGGTGGACTCGCACCGGCACTGCCAGAGGGGCTGGTGGCCGTCGGACCCGTTCCGCCGGCCGATCTGACCGGCGATGGCGCGATCTGGACCGCCGTCATGCGCGACCGGATCGGGCAGGGACGCGACCCGGAGCCGTTCGCCATCCATGTCTTCGAGGCGGCGATCGCGATCATCCAGGCGATCGACGCGGTCGGCTCCGGGGACCGGACGGCGATCCGGGCTGCCATCCAGGCGACCCGCGATTTCCGGGGACTGTCCGGGATGGTGGCCATCGGTGAGACGGGCGATCGGGTGGTGGTCCCGTACCGGGTGGCGCAGGTCCAGGATGGGCGGTTCGTTCCGGTGATGACTGCGCCACCTCGATCGTCATCGTCGGTACGTATCAGGCGGGAGTCGTCATTCAGCCCATGGCCCGTCGCGTCTTCGATCGAATGTCCGCCTCGTCTTCGGTGACAACCCCCGGAACCGATCGTCGGGGATCGGCAGGTGGTATTCTCGGCATATCTTCGATGAGCCAGACGGTCCCCTGCCGCGCCCGAT
>CAXTHM010000075.1:0-2103 GCA_964244115.1 uncultured Thermomicrobiales bacterium | reverse complement strand
GACCCGCGGTCGACGCCCCGGAGGTCTCACCACCCCGAGGTGTGTCCGACCCTGACAGCATCGACAGACGCCAAACCATGCCACGCAAGCGGAGAGATTCCCATGACCCTGAGTTACGCCGAGGCGGAACTGCCGAAGCCGATCGAGGTTCCGGACCGGATCAGCCGGTTGAACGCCCTCGCCTACAACCTCTGGTGGAGCTGGAACCAGCCCGCCCACGACCTGTTCCAGCGCCTGAGCCCGGCCCTCTGGCACGCGACGGGGCGAAACCCGATCCGGTTCCTGCGCCGGCTGGAGCCGAACACGCTCCGGCAGTTCGCGGACGACCCCGCGTTCCTGTCTGCCTATGACGCCGTGATCGAGGACTTCGATCAGGCGATCACCGGGCAGGACACCTGGATCAGCAAGTACGCGCCGCAACTGACCGGCAAGACGCTGGCCTACTTCTCGGCCGAGTTCGGGCTTCACCCGACGCTGCCGATCTACTCCGGTGGTCTGGGCGTGCTCTCCGGCGACCATATGAAGGAGGCGAGCGACATCGGCCTCCCGACCGTCGCGGTCTCCCTGCTCTACCGGCAGGGCTACCTCCGGCAGCGGCTCGACGCCTCGGGCTGGCAGCAGGACGTGACCGCCCCGTTCGGCCCCGGCGACGAGCCGACGACGCTCGTCCGCGGTTCCGATGGGCGTCCGGTCGAGGTTGAGATCGACTTCGAGGGCGGCGGCGGGTCGATCCGCGTCCAGGTCTGGCGGGTGCTGGTCGGGCGAGTCCAGCTCTACCTGCTCGACTCCGATATCGACGGCAACCCGGAGTGGACCCGGACGATCTCGTCCCGGCTCTACGGCGGCGACCGTGAGCACCGTCTGCGGCAGGAGATCATCCTCGGGATCGCCGGCGTCCGAATGCTGCGAGCGCTCGGGATTGCCCCGGACTACTGGCACGCCAACGAGGGTCACGCCGCCCTCGCCATGGTCGAGCGGGCCCGCGAGTTCGTCACCCAGGGCATGTCCTTCGAGGAGGCGGCCAACAACGTCCGGGCGATGACCGTCTTCACGAGCCACACGCCCGTCCCGGCCGGCCACGACATCTTCTCGCGCGACTTCATCGACCGGTACTTCAACGGGTTCTGGCCCCAGCTCGGCCTGAACCGCGATGCGTTCTGGGCGCTCGGGCAGCACGGCCACGAGGACGGCTTCAACTTCACCGCCCTCTCGATGCGCCTTTCCGGACACCGCAACGGCGTCAGCGCCAAGCACGGCGAGGTCACCCGCGAGATGTGGAAGGACATCTGGCCGGGCCTGACCGCCGAGGAGACCCCCATCTCGTCGATCACCAACGGCGTCCACCTTCCGACGTGGGTGTCGCCCCGGACGCAGCGCCTGCTCGACGACCACCTCCACCCGAACTGGCGCAAGCGGACCGAGGAGGCGCTGACGTGGGAGCCGGTCAGCCGGATCCCGCACGGCGAGTTCTGGCAGTCGCACCTGACGTCCAAGCAGGACCTGCTCGACCTGCTCGACCGCCGAATGCGGGCCCGCTGGCTGGGTGGCAACTTCGAGCCCAACCAGGTCGTCGCCTCGGCGCCGTTCCTCGACCGCGATGCCCTCACGATCGGCTTCGCCCGGCGGATGGCCACCTATAAGCGGGCGACGCTGATCTTCCGCGACCCGGACCGCCTCGCCCGGATCCTGACCGACCTCGAGCGCCCGGTCCAGATCATCTTCGCCGGCAAGGCGCACCCGGCCGACGACGGCGGGAAGAAGCTGATCCAGGACATCTTCCACCACGCCCAGAACCCCAAGTTCGGCGGCCGGATCGCCTTCGCCGAGGACTACGACATGCGGCTGACGACGCGGCTCGTTGCCGGCGTCGACATCTGGCTGAACAACCCGATCTTTCCGCTAGAGGCCAGCGGCACCTCGGGCATGAAGGCGGCGGCCAACGGCGTCCCCAATGTCAGCATCCTCGACGGCTGGTGGATCGAGGGCTACCACGAGGAACCCCGCAACGGCTGGGGGATCGAGCCGGCCCACGCCTCTGGCGACGAGCAGGACGCCCTCGAGGCGGAACTGATCTACCGGACGCTGGAGGAGCAGGTCGTGCCG
>CAXTHM010000074.1:0-17015 GCA_964244115.1 uncultured Thermomicrobiales bacterium | reverse complement strand
GCCGTAGGAAGACCCACCGCCGCCGTAGCTACTGCCACCGCCGCCGTAGGAAGACCCACCGCCGCCGTAGCTACTGCCACCGCCGCCGTAGGAAGAGCCGCCACCGCCGCCGCCGTAGCTGTCGCCGTAATCGCTGCGCTCGCGCCGGGGACGGGGCGGCGTCGAGCTGCGCTCGAGGACCTCGACCTGCGCGGCGTTCTCGCCACGGGGACCGGGGACGATGTCGAACTGGATGCGGTCGCCCTCACCCAGCACTTCGAAACCGAGGGCCGACCGGTGGACGAAGATATCGCCCGCCCCATCGTCACGGCTGACGAAGCCGAAGCCCTTTTCCGTGTCGTACCACTTGACCGTTCCGGTTGCCATCGACCTTTGTGCTCCTGCCGCGTGTGTAGGGCGCCCTTGGTTGCCCGTTCCGCAGCTGTGACCTTTGCCAGCCAGTCGTCCATGACCTGGCGGACAGAGAAACAACGATCCGCCAAGTGTGCACACCCGGCGGTTTGCGCGAGGACGTTGTGACCATGGACCACGCGACTGGTTCAGCATACGCAAGTTCGCCGGAGGCATCAAGACGTTTGCACCTGTTTTGCCCCGCGGACCGTGGATGTTAACGTTGAGCGGCCGATTTCACCCCCTATCCGGCACCGCTGCCGCGTCTGACCATCATGTGACCCGCCCGCTACGCTCGGATTCGCGGCGCGGCGCCGCTTCGTGAAGTGTCGCCGGGGTGTTCGGTCGACGGCCGACTACGGACATTCCGTCCCGCCCGGTAGATGGGATACTTGCGGGCAGCGCGGTCGTCCTGAGGCTGACTCGGACATCTCCGGTACCCGGCTGCCGCAACTGGTCTGTCGCGCTGTCCGGAGCCGGAAGCCCGTCAGTGCGGAATGAGGAATGGTCTGATGGATCTTCAGCAGGTATTTCGGCGGCCCATCCTCGCGGTCGCGGACAACGCGGTCGTCGAACGGACGATCCGGCGCAGCGGTGGCGGGCTGGTCAGCCGGTTCGTCGCCGGGGAGACGCTCGATCTCGCCCTCGTTCAGGTCCGTCGGCTGGCCGAGTCCAATCTGACCGCGACGCTCGACCAGCTCGGTGAGAACGTCCGGACCGAGGCCGAGGCGACGACCGCGGTCGAGAGCTACACCACGATCCTGTCGCGGCTGGCCGAGGCCGGGCTGGAGCCGAACATCTCCGTCAAGCTGACGATGCTCGGGCTGGACTTCGGTGACGAGGTCGCCTACCGGAACATGCTGCCGGTCCTGCGCCGCGCCGCCGAGGCCAGGGGCTTCGTCCGGATCGACATGGAGGGTTCGGCCTACACGGAGCAGACGATCGCGATCACCGAGCGGCTCCACGCCGAGTACCCCGGCGTCGTCGGGACGGTGATCCAGTCCTACCTGCGCCGCTCCGAGGCCGACGTCGAGCGCCTCATGCGGCAGGACATCCGCATCCGGCTGGTCAAGGGCGCCTACGCCGAGCCGGCCAGCGTCGCGTTCCAGGGCAAGGAGGCCGTCGATGGCGCCTACCGGAACCTGCTCGTCCGGATGCTGGGCCGCGCCGTCTACCCGGCGATCGGCTCGCATGACCCGGCCCTGATCGAGCTGACCCGGGTCCGCGCCAGCAGCCTCGGGCTGGACAACGATAGCTTCGAGTTCCAGCTACTCTACGGTGTCCGGCGCGACGAGCAGGTCAACCTGCGTCAGTCGGGCTACCGGGTCCGCGTCTACGTCCCCTACGGCACGGAGTGGTACCCGTACTTCACTCGCCGGATCGCCGAACGTCCGGCCAACGCCCTGTTCGTGCTGCGGTCTCTGGTCGATCGGTAGGGGCGAGAAGTGTGTTGCGCCCGGATGCGCGGCGATCGTTCCGTGCGGTCACGGGCTGTCGCTGCGCTGGCCCTGACTATTCCCGGAAGAACATGCGTCGCCGGTTCCGTAGGGGCGACGCTTGCGAGCCCGGCCGCCGCAGCGGCCATCGCCCCGCAGGGCGATATCGGTGTTGACGACACGGGTGCCCAGATCGAACACCTGTCTCGGCCACGGATTCCCCACCCCCACCCCTCCCCGGCTCGTTTCGCGCTGCGGCGCTCACGCCCAGAGAGGGGCTCCACAGGTCGCGCAAGCGCTCCTGGCGCTCATGGCAGCGTCGGTCGAATCGTAGGGGCGCTGCGACCACCGAACGACCATCTGAAACGACCACTGGAAGGAGCGAGCCGGACATGCGATACGGCGTGATCTTCCCGCAGCGCGACATCGGCACCGACGTCTCGATGATCCGCGACTATGTCGCCGGCATCCAGGAGCTGGGCTTCGACCATCTCGTGATCTACGACCATGTCCTCGGCGCCGATACCACCGACCGGCAGGGTTGGACGGGCTACGACCTCGACGACGGCTTCCACGAGGTCTTCGTCCTGCTCGGCTTCATCGCCGCGATCGCGCCCGGCCTCGAGCTCGTCACCGACATCCTGATCCTGCCGCAGCGCCAGACGGCGCTCGTCGCCAAGCAGGCGGCCGAAGTCGACATCCTCTCCGATGGCCGGTTTCGGCTCGGGGTCGGGGTCGGCTGGAACCAGGTCGAGTACGAGGCGCTGAACGAGGACTTCCGCACCCGTGGCCGCCGGGTCGAGGAGCAGATCGACCTGCTCCGTCGCCTCTGGACCGAGCGGTCACTGGACTACACCGGGACGTACCACCGGGTCCCGAACGCCGGACTGACCTACATGCCACCCCAGCAGCCGATCCCGATCTGGATCGGCGGGTCGGCCGACGTGACCCTCGACCGGGTCGGGCGGATCGGTGACGGCTGGTTCCCGCTCGGGACGCCGGATGAGGCGATGGCCGGGCGGATCGATCGGGTCCGGCAGGTCGCCACGGCGCACGGCCGCGACCCGCAGGCGATCGGCTTCGAGCCGACGATCCCGCTCCGCGCCGACCCGGCGACCTGGCGGGAGACGGCTGATCGCTGGGAGTCGATCGGCGCGACGCACCTCGCGCTGGACACGATGAACACCGGCTCGGTCACGATCGCCGATCACCTCGCCCTGCTCGCGCGCTGGCGCTCGACGGTCCTCGGGGACTCGTAACAACCACGAGGGTCGTCGACCGTTCTGATTGAGCTCCGGTCGGTAGCGGCCACGCTCTTGCTAGGGTCTGCCTCTGGTGGGTGTCCGCGCAACGCGGACCAGATGGATTCCGCCGTACCGGAGGACCTGACAGTGGCAATGATTCGCATCGGCGCACAGATCAAGAACCAGCATAGCGACTGGAAGGGCATGCGGCAGGCATGGGTCGACGCCGAGGAGCTCGGCGCCGACACGCTCTACAACTGGGACCACTTCTACCCGCTCAGCGGCGACCCGGACGGCAAGCACTTCGAGTGCTGGACGGCGCTCGCCGCGATGGCCGAGGTCACGAGCCGGGTCCAGTTCGGCGCGCTCGTCACCTGCAACTCCTACCGCAACCCCAACCTGCTCGCCGACATGGCCCGGACGGTCGATCACATCTCCGAGGGGCGCCTGATCCTGGGGATCGGCTCCGGCTGGTTCCAGCGGGACTACGACGAGTACGGCTACGAGTTCGGCACCGCCCCGAACCGGCTCCGCGACCTCGGCGAGGCGCTCCCGGTGATCAAGGAGCGTTGGCAGCAGCTCAACCCGCAGCCGGTCGGCGGCGCCTCCGGCATCCCGATCCTCATCGGCGGGAGCGGCCGCAAGGTGACGCTCAAGCTGGTCGCGAAGTACGCCCAGATCTGGAATGGCTTCGGCGACCCGGACCTCGCCGGGGAGCTGAGTGGCGTGATCGACGCCCACTGCGCCACCGTCGACCGCAACCCGGCCGAGATCGAGCGGTCGATCATGATCGACGACGACATGGTCTCCCGGGCGGATGATTACCTCGCCAAGGGCATCACGCACCTGATCGTCGGCGTCGACGGGCCGGGCTATGACTTCGGCCCGCTCCGCGAGCTGATCCAGTGGCGGGACAGCCGTCAGGGCGCCTGACCATTCCCATCAGCATGAACGGCGCGACGCCCTGGACGGTTCGTCCGGGGCGTTTCCGTGCGAGGATCCGGGCGCGTTGCGGCCGGGGAGCGGACCTCTCCGCCGACCCCCCCCGGGCACCTGCGCAGCCGAGGCCGCACAGTCCGAGGGGGTCGATGCCGGTTCCCCCTACGGTTGCGAGTCGATCGTGTCTGGCGGCCGCGTCCGGTCGTGGACGATCAGGACCGGAGACGGCGCCCGGCGGACGAGGTTCTCGGCCACACTCTGGTCCACGAGCCGGCGGAGGCCGGAATGAGCCCGGGAGGCGACGACGACGATGTCAGCCGGGTCCGCGAACTCGATCAGGGCCGGGATCGTGTCGCCGATGATGACGCGGTGCTGGACGACGACCTCGTCCGTCTCGAGCGCCAGCTCCTGCCGCTGGAGGTAGGTGGCGGCCTGGTCGATGGCGACGTTGACCTCGTCGGGAGCCAGCCCATCAACGGACACGCCAGGCTCGTCGGTGCCGAACGGGGTCTCGTCGAGCTCTTCCTGATCGACGACGTGGACCAGGATGATCGGGCAGCCGAGCGTGATGGCCAGCCGGCGGGCGACCGGGATCGCCTGCTCCGCGCGGCCGCCGCCGTCCAGCGGGACGACGATCCGCTCCGGGTAGCGCAGATCGTGGTCGGGCCGCAGGATCAGCGTCGGGCGGACGCCACGCCGGGAGACCTCGTCCGCGACGCTCCCGAACAGGGTGCGTCCGGCGACCCCGCGGCCGCGCGTGGTCAGGAGCATCATGTCGGCACCCGCACTGGCGGCGAGCAATTCCTCGACCGGGTCGCCGAACCGGATGTCGACGCTGATGGTCGGCTCGGCGCCGTCCGCGCGGGTCATCGCCGTCAGGGTCTCCGACCGGAACCGCTCGGTCAGCGCGGGACGTTCGGCGTCCTGCTGAGCTTCGGAGCGGGCGGGCCGGCCGAACGGACCGCCCTGCTCGGCGACGTGGACGACCTGGTAGCACTCGGCGGGGAGGTGCCGGGCGAAGGCCGCCGCGGTCAGGGAGGCGGGAGAACCGTCGAGCGCGATCGCGATCTGCTGGTACACGGTCCTCGTCCTGCTCCCTCGCTCGGCGCCGGTGTTCCGGGGTTCGCAGGACAGAACAGTCCTGTTGGCTCCTGTCAGCATAGCGTGCCCGGCGCCGGCTGGGTCAGCCGCCGGGCGATTCGGTAAGATTCCGCCTGACCCAGCACACCTTGGCGACGGACGCCCTACCACGAACGGACGGTCAGTGACCTCTTCACCCCCGACTCAATCGGGCGCCGACGCTCCCGCCGATGATCCCGCCGCCAACGGGGTCCAGGCGCCCCACCCGACGAAGGCCGAGCGCCTCGCCGCCCGTGAGCGAGCGATCGTCGAGCAGCACGCCGCCGCCGCCGAGCGGCAGGCGGGGCGGGGCAAGCGCGGCGCCCGGGAGCGGGTCCTCGCCCTGCTCGACCCCGGCACGTTCAGCGAACTCGACGCGATGGTCCAGCACCGGGCGACCGCCTTCGGGCTCGACCGGACGCGGCCGTACGGCGACGGCGTCGTCACCGGTTTCGGCGAGATCGACGGACGCCGCGTCGCCGTCTTCTCGCAGGACTTCACCGTCTTCGGCGGCTCCCTGGGCGAGGCCTACGCCGAGAAGATGGTCAAGCTGATGGACCTGGCCGGGCGCTACGGCTGCCCGATCATCGGCATCAACGACTCGGCCGGCGCCCGGATCCAGGAGGGCGTCGAGGGGCTGGCCGGCTACGGCGATGTCTTCTTCCGGAACGTCCGCCTGTCCGGCGTCGTCCCGCAGATCAGCATCATCGCCGGTCCCTGCGCGGGTGGGGCGGTCTACTCGCCGGCGATGACGGACTTCATCTTCATGGTCCGCGGGACGGGCCAGATGTTCATCACCGGGCCGGACGTGATCCGGACGGTGACCGGGGAGACGGTCACGCAGGAGGACCTCGGCGGGGCCGACACCCACAGCCGGACGACCGGCGTCGCGCACGTCGAGGCTGACGACGAGGACGACCTGTTCGCGCAGGTCCGCGACCTGATGGGGTACCTGCCGTCCAACAACCTCGACGACGCGCCCCGGCTGAACCCGGAGGGGGACGACCACGACCGCCCGGCGCTCGACGGGCTGGTCCCCGAGGAGTCCAACCGGCCCTACGACATGCATGAGGTCCTCGCCGAGGTGCTCGACGACGACACCTTCTTCGAGGTCCAGGCGCTCCATGCCGGCAACATCGTCACCGGCTTCGCCCGGCTGGACGGCCGCTCGGTCGGCGTCGTCGCCAACCAGCCCAAGGTGCTGGCCGGGACGCTCGACATCGACGCGAGCATCAAGGGTGCCCGGTTCATCCGGTTCTGCGACGCCTTCAACATCCCGCTGATCTCGTTCGTGGACGTGCCGGGCTTCCTGCCGGGGATCGAGCAGGAGTACCGTGGCATCATCCGGCACGGCTCCAAGCTGCTCTACGCCTATGCCGAGGCGACGGTCCCGAAGCTGACCGTGATCACCCGCAAGGCGTACGGCGGCGCCTACGTCGTGATGTGCTCCAAGCACCTCGGCGCCGACCTGAACCTCGCCTGGCCGCAGGCGGAGATCGCGGTGATGGGGCCGGAGGCGGCGGTCGGGCTGCTGTTCCGGCGGGAACTGGCGGCGGCGGAGGACCCTGTCTCGCGGCGGCGCGAACTCGTCGGGCAGTACGAGGAGCTGTTCGCGAGCCCCTACCAGGCGGCGTCCCGCGGCTACATCGACGCCGTGATCCCGCCCCGTGAGACGCGGGCCCGGCTGATCGCCGGCCTCGCGCTGGCCGAGACCAAACGGGAGCCCGGCCCAGCTCGGAAACACGGCAACATCCCGCTGTAGCGACGACCACGGAGGAGCCCACGATGCCCGACGACGAGCCAGCAGCCTCGCTGATCCTGGCGATCACGCCGGAGCCGACACCGGATGAGCGCGACGCCATCATCGCGGCCCTGGTCGCCCTGCGGAGCCGACGCGTCGTCCTGGCAGCGCCCGAGGGCACCGTCATGCCGATGCGCTGGCAGCGGACGGCGCGTCGGGAGGCGGTCCGGGCAGGCGACGTCGATCGGGGCTGGTACTAGCTGTGGGTGGCGACGGTCGATATGGCCGGGGAGTCGTCTGGTCGGGGCACGGGCTCTCTCCGGGCTGGCTCTCCGTCCGTCGTCGCTTCCCCGGAACGGACGACCACGAGGGTCGCCCTTGCGGCGTTGCCGCCGCCAACGATGAACCTACTGCTCTTCGGTGTTCGTCGGGCCGCCGGACGGGGAGGGGACCCAGCGGGCCGCCTGCGGATACGGCGGGAGCGAGGTCGTTCGGGCGTTCGGGGCGTAACCGATACCGGTTGACGGCTGGGCTGCGAGATCGGTTGGCTCCGGAGTCGCCTGGGCGCTGGGAGGCACCCCCGGGACTTCGGACCAGCGAGTCGTCGCCAGGTCGCCGAGGAAGGTCGAGAGCTGCTGGAGGTCGGCGGCGCTGACGGCCGACTCCCGGGCGACGTCGTCGACCCAGGTATCGACGAAGACCTGACTGCCGGATCGGCGGAAACTGACGATGACCCGGTGCGACTGGTCAGTCAGCGAGACGGACATGGTGCGATCGATCGGCACAGCGGGCACCTTCTGTTGGCATCTGTCAAGTTGCAAGGACGACTACGGCCCTGGTGCGTCTCTCAAGTATCGTGTGCGCTCGCACCATCGTCGAACGGGCGACTCGCATAGTACCCGCATTGTGTCTTTCGGGCACGCGGGTGTGTCCATTCGGACGGCCGGACCAGGCCGACCGGCTACCCGGTGGCGAGCCGGAAGGGGAAGGACCGCGCCGCCATCAGATCCAGAACGCGATCGGCAGCGCCGACGATCGCGGCGTAGAGGGCGGGGTCGGTCCGCGCCAGCCCGGATTCGGCGAGTTCGTCCTCGTCGCGGAGGGACAGGTAGCCGGCCGGGTTACCGACCACGTCCAGATAGAGGTCGTGCCAGAACAGGCGGGGGCGTGCGCCGCCCACGTCGATCCGGGTCGGGTAGGTGACGTTGGCGTACCAGCCCCGGAGTGCGTCCGTCCCCGGGTCGTGGACCGCGAAGCAGTTGAATGGGGTGGTGGCTGAGAAGATCTCGATCAGGCGGTCGCCGGTGTGGAAGGTCAGGCCGCCGAGGTCGACGGTCCGGTTCACCCAACGCGCCTCCGTGATCACCCAGTCGGGCTGGTCCGGATTCGGCAGGACGACGCCGGGGTAGGTGACGACGTGCTCGCCCGCCGGGTCGAGCTTGACGATCTCGATCCGGGTGCCGGTCGGCAGATCCGGGAACGGAACGGTCGGCCCGAAAGCCGGGTCGAGCGGGAACGAGTGATCGGATCGGGTGATGGCTGGCGCTCGCTGCATGGGATCTCCGGACCGGCGCCTGTGGTCGGCGGCGCCGGTCGTCCGACGTGGGACAGGGTTGGCGTCAGGCGTGGATCATCGCCAGGACGTCGTCGGTGCGGCGCTGGATCGCGCGCTTGTCGTCGGTCTCGACGTTGAGCCGCAGGAGCGGCTGGGTGTTGGACGAGCGCAGGCTGAACCACCAGTCCGGGAAGCCGACGGTGAGGCCGTCGAGATGGTCGATCACCGCGCCCTCGGCCGCGTAGCGCTCCTCGATCGTCCGCAGGACCCGTTCCGGCTCCGGGACCTCGGTGTTGATCTCGCCGGAGCGAGCCCGGGTGTCGAGCGGGGCGAGGACCGCCGAGACGGACTGGTTGGCGATCGAGACCAGCTCCAGGACCTTGAGACAGGCGAGCAGGCCGGAGTCGGCGTACCAGTTGTCGCGGAAGTAGAAGTGGCCGGAGTGCTCGCCGCCGAAGACGGCATCGCGCTCCCGCATCAGCGCCTTGATGAAGCTGTGCCCCACCCGGCTGCGGATGGCGGTGCCGCCGAGCCGCTCGATCGTCTCGGGGACGCTGCGGGAGCAGACGACGTTGTAGACGATCGACGCGCCAGGGTTCTTGCTCAGCATCGAGACGCTGACCATCGCCGTCGTCATGTCGCCGCCGATGAACTCGCCCCGCTCGTCGATCAGGAACATCCGGTCGGCGTCCCCGTCGAAGGCGACGCCGAGGTCGCAGCCCTGCTCGACGACGACGCGGCGGAGCTCGGCCGTGTTCTCGGGCTCGATCGGGTTGGCCTCGTGGTTGGGGAAGGTCCCGTCCAGCTCGAAGTAGAGCGGGACGATCTCGACCGGGAGCTGGCCGAAGACGGCCGGCGTCATCCGGCCGGCCATGCCGTTGCCGGCATCGATCGCGATCTTCAGCGGCCGGATGCTCGGCACGTCGATCTGGCTGAGCATGAAGGCCGAGAAGTCGGCCAGGACGTCGCGCTGGGTCAGATCGCCCCGCTTCGCCGTCGGCTCGGCGAACTGGTTGGCGACGACGAGGTCGCGGATCTGGCCGATGCCCTCGTCCATCGAGAGGGCGCGGGCCTCCTCGCGGCAGATCTTGAAGCCGTTGTACTGGGCCGGGTTGTGGGAGGCGGTGATCATGACGCCGGCCGGGTAGCCGTAGCGGCCGACGGCGAAGTAGAGGGCGTCGGTGCTGACGAGCCCGAGGTCGGTCACGTCGGCGCCGCCGTCGCGGATGCCGTCGATCAGGGCGGCCGAGAGGGCCTCGCCCGAGACCCGCATGTCGCGGCCGACGGCGACACTGTCGGGCCCGAGGTATTCGACCATCGCCCGGCCGATCCGGTAGGCGATGTCCGGCGTGAGCTCGTCGCCCACCACGCCGCGGATGTCGTAGGCCTTGAACAGGGACGCGATCGTGGTGTCGTCGGTCATCGGAACTCCCCGGTCGATCGGCATGGTGGGCGGGTGGAGCGAGGTCAGGCGGCAAGTGCGGCGGCATGGTCCCACGCAGATGAGGCGTGGCGCAATGCGCTGGCCCGGTCATGGCCGCACGGCGGTCGTCCCGGCCTCGCTCTAGCTGGGCCGGTACTCCCCGAACTCCCCGCGCAGCGCGTCACAGACCTGGCCGAGCGTCGCGCCCGCCTCAAGCGCCCGCTTCATCGGCGGCAGCAGGTTGGCCGTGCCTCGGGCCGTCTCCGTCACGGCCGCCAGGGCCGAGGCGACCAGCGCCGGGTCCTGCGCTGCCTTGTACTCCGTCGTTCGATCGATCTGCCGGGCGACGGCATCCTGGTCGATCCGCTGGATCGGGACGCTGGCCTCGTCGCCCCGGCTGACGAACTTGTTGACCCCGACGATGACGTCGTCGCCACGCTCCCGTCGGAGCTCCTTGCGGTAGGCGCTGTCGCCGATTGCGTTCTGAACGAAGCCGCGCTCCGTCGCCGCGACCGCGCCGCCCTGCTCGGCGATCTGGTCCAGCCAGCCCTGCGCGCCGGCCTCCAGCGCGTCGGTCAGCGCTTCGACGTAGTAGGAGCCGCCGAGCGGGTCGACCGTGTCGGCGACGCCGGTCTCCTCGGCGACGATCTGCTGGGTCCGCAGGGCGATCGTCGCGGCCTGCTCGGTCGGGAGCGCGAGGGCCTCGTCGTAGCCGTTGGCGTGGAGGCTCTGGGTGCCGCCGAGGACCGCCGCCAGCGCCTGGTAGGCGACCCGGACGATGTTGTTGAGCGGCTGCTGCGCGGTCAGGGTGACGCCGCCGGTCTGGCTGTGGAAGCGGAGCATCATCGACTTCGGGTCTTCGGCCCCGAACTCCTCGCGGACGATCCGGGCCCACATCCGCCGGGCGGCGCGGAGCTTGGCGACCTCCTCGAACAGGTTGTTGTGGATCGCGAAGAAGAAGCTCATCCGCGGGGCGACCTGATCGACGTGCAGCCCGGCCGCCTCGGCGGCGCGCAGATAGGCGATCCCGTTGGCGAGCGTCAGCCCGATCTCCTGGGCGGCCGTCGAACCGGCCTCACGGATGTGGTATCCGCTGACCGAGATCGTGTTCCAGTTCGGCAGGTGCTCCGCGCAGTAGGCGAACGAGTCGGTCACGAGCCGCATCGAGGGGCGGGGCGGGAAGATGTAGGTCCCGCGGGCGCTGTACTCCTTGAGGATGTCGTTCTGGATCGTCCCGCCGAGCGTCTTCGGGTCGACGCCATGCTCCTCGGCGACGATCTGGTACATCAGCAGCAGGACCGAGGCGGGAGCGTTGATCGTCATCGAGGTCGTCACGGTCGACTGGTCGATGCCGTCGAACAGGCGCCGCATGTCGTCGAGGGTGCTGAGCGGGACGCCGACGCGGCCGACCTCACCGAAGGCGCGGTCATCGTCGCTGTCGATCCCGAGCTGGGTCGGCAGGTCGAGCGCGACGCTGAGGCCGGTCTGGCCGCGCTCCAGCAGGAGGCGGTAGCGCCGGTTGCTCTCCTCGGCGGAGGTGAAGCCGGCGTACTGCCGCATCGTCCAGCGCCGCCCGCGGTACATCGTCGGGTAGACGCCGCGGGTGAACGGGTACGATCCCGGCTCGCCGAGCTCGCCGTCCCACTCGTCGTAGACGGGCGCGATCTCGTAGCCGGAGTCGGTCGTGATCGGCGGTGGGGCGGACTTCGGCGGCTTGCCGCCGGTCTTGCCCGGGACGGTGTCAGTCATCGGCGGCCTCGTTGCGGGAAACGGCGGTCTGACCAGGCAGTGTACGCCGTGCCGGAGAGCCAGGGCATCGAGCTCCGGGAGGGAATCTGACCGTACAATACTGGGAGAAGCAACACGCCGGTGGCGTGTGCTCCGGATGGAGGACCGCATCATGGCAGCAGTACATCATGTCTCCGAACCTGCGCATGAGACCGAGGGTGACCGGCTCGATGCCCTGTTGAGCGACGTGCGTCAAAACGGGACACGCCGCGTGTTCGATCGCGACGGCAACATCTTCGAACTCCACCAGGTCGATCTGGCTCGTCCCGAGGTGTCCGGAGGACCAGAACCCGGTGAGTCGGTCGAGCAATGGCTCGATCGGACGCTTCCACCCGGTGAGCCCATCGATGACGATGGACTTCGCAACCCAGAACGAGCCGGTCTCTACCCCGCCTGGATGGGGCAAATGTGGGAGGACGCCGAGGAGAATGACCAACCCGAGGAACCTCGCTGCGTGACAGAGCAACACGATTGACGTTACTTCACCATTCGTCGGCTCGAAGGTCATGCCCGAAACCGATCGCTGGTGATCAGGCGTTCATGAATGCGGATGGATGTGACGCGATGGTGGCGAACAGATGGACGCTTGAGGATGCCGATAGCCACCTGAACGAGGTGCTCGACCGGGTCAAAGATGACGGACCCCAGGAAGTCGACAGGCAGGGTGAGACGTTTGTCATTGTGACCGCCGAAGCATGGCAGCAGGATGAGACGGACCGTCGCTCTTCACTTGGTACCCTGGGTTCCGCGGTCGACCGTGTTCGTCAAGAGTCCGAACCAGAGCGGCAATCGGAATGGAACGATCAGGAGTTCCGTAGTCCGTTCGCCTGGGTCGAAGAGATGTCCGAAGAAGAGGTCGATGCCTGGGAACAGCGCCTGAACGACGCCCGCAAGCGACGTATCGAAGCGGCCAACTCTGATGAGCGATGAGATATCTGCTCGACACCAATGTCGTTTCCGAATGGTCGAAGGCACAGCCGAATACACAGGTTATCGAATGGGTCGAGCGACAACCCTCGTCCGACCTCGCGGTATCGGCGATGACCCTTGCCGAAGTCCATTATGGGATTGAGATCCACCCCCCGGGGCGGAGGACGAATCTGCTCTGGCACTGGTACCACGATGACTTCATCCGATTGATCGCGGACCGTGTCGTTCCAGTCGATGAGGCTGTTGCGCTTCACTGGTCGAGCCTGCGGGCACGGTCGCGGAGATCCGGCCGTACGCTCCCATTCGTGGATTCGGCGATCGTCTCAACCGCCGTGGTGCACGGATTGATCGTCATCACTCGCAATGTGAGGGACTTTAATGGTCTCGGGGCGATCGTCTTCAACCCGTGGGATGAGGGAGCGCTGCCTCGGGGTTGAAGGAACTGCCGCGGCAAACGTCAGACTTCGACCAGCTCGGTGAGGACGCCGGCGCAGGCCTCGGGGTGGATGAAGGCGACCCGCCAGCCGTGCAGGCCGACGCGCGGCTGGCGGTCGATCAGGCGGACGCCGGCGGCGTCGAGGCGGTCGAGGGTGGCGGCGATATCGGCGACGCGGTAGGCGGCGTGGTGCATCCCGTCGCCGCGTTTGGCGAGGAAGCGGGCGATGGCACCCTCGGCATCCAGCGGCGAGATCAGCTCGATGTAGCCCGGCGGCGCATGGAAGGCGGCGACGGCGACGCCCTGATCCGCCACGACCTCCCGCCCGGCTGGCGCGAACCCGAGTGCGGCGTGCCGGGCGACGGCCGCGTCCAGGTCGGCGACGACGATGCCGACGTGGTGGAGTCCCATCTGAAGCTCCGTCAGCGGTGATGCGGTCGTCTGCTGATCGATCGTCATGGCGGTGTCGCGCTCCTGCGGTGCGGCGGTCGAGACGTCGCCCGGCTCGTGGGCGGCGAGCCGGGCGGACGAGGAGGTGGCCTGGTCGTGGCGTCGCACGGGTTAGTCGCGATTGCCGGACGTGTCGGCGGTTTCCCCCGGCTTGAACCAGGCCAGCGACTCGGCGGTCTCGATGTCGCGGACCGGCTCCTTGTCCTTGCGCAGGACGGAGACGAGGCGCTGCTCGCCGCGGTCATCGACCATCTCGTCCCGCTTGCGCCGGCCGGTCGTCTCGAAGTAGGCCCGAAGGATGACGTCGGCACAGGGCGCCGCGTATGTGCCGCCCTCGCCGCCGTACTCGATCAGCACCGAGACGACGATCTCCGGCTCCTCGTAGGGGGCCCAGCATGTGAACCAGGCATGCTGGTTGTTGTACTTGCCGGTCTTCGGGTCGATGTCCTCGATACCCTCGATGCTGGCGCCGACCTCGGCCGTCCCGGTCTTGCCGGCGATCAGGATCTTGTCTTCGTCAGCGGTGCCGGGCGGGTTGGTTCGAGGCCAGGCGAGCTCGGTCGAGTGGACGTTGTCCGGCAGCTCAATCGAGCTGACGGAACCGTTCAGGGGCAGATTCGTCTCATCGAACGTATTGACGACGTGGAGCATGCCTTCGCGGACCGGTTCAATATGCTCCGGCTTGAATTTCATTTCGCGAAGCGGCGGGAGTGGCTCAGCCGGGACACGCGTCGGCTCCTGATCAGGGGCCGACCCTTCAGGCGTGGCGTCATTGACGGTGGACTTGGCCTTGATCGTATCGCGAACCAGGGTCGGGGTGTAGATCGTCCCTCCGTTCGCAAGAGCGACCGTGTTCGTCGCCATCTGGATCGGGGTAACCTGAACGTATCCCTGACCAATGGATGTAATGATCGTGTCGCCGGCAGCCCATCCGGATTTATAGGTCTCGGACAGCCATTCCTGGCTCGGAATCAATCCGGTAGTCTCGCCGCCAAGTTCGATATTGGTCGTCTGACTGAACCAGAACTTCTCCGTCAGGATCTCGTGGATCTTGTCAATCCCCAGACCGGAGAATTCCTTCTGCTCGGTACCCTGCTGCCAACTTAACCCGTCGTCAGCGTAGTCAATGTCGACATAGATGAGATCTTCGACGGCTTTGGTCCCGACGTTGTAGAAGAAGACGTCACATGAGGTCCGCAGTCCCGAATCAAGGCTCATCGGACCATGTCCCGCTCCAGTCAGCCAGCAGGGGTATTTCTTCGGGTCCAGTAGGTTGTTTCCCAGCGGAAGTCCGATGCCTCCAGTGCAGACATAAGTCATGTCCGGGTCGAGGGTGCCCGCATGGAGCGCGGCGGTTGCCAGGAAGCTCTTGAAGGTCGAACCAGGGGGCTGAGCGGAGCCGATGGCCCGGTTGAAGTAGGGTGCCCCGGACTTGGGATCTCCGAGTTCATTCCAGAGCGCCGTGGAAATGCCTTCGGTGAGGAGTGAGTTGTCGAACTGCGGGTAGCTGACCATCGCCAGGACCTCGCCGTTGCGCGGGTCCATCGCGACGACGGCCCCGGAGATCGAGAACTGCTTGTTCCTGTCGTTCCCCTTCGCCTTGCGATCGTCCGTACTGAACTCGATGAAGCTCTTCAGCGCGCGAGCCGCGGCCGTCTGAAGCTCGAGGTCGATCGTCAGGCTGACGCTGTCGCCCGGATTCGCTTCCCGGTTGAAGTCCTCGCTGCCCGGAGCGATGCCGATCTCGTTGCCGATCGCGTCCCGGAGGATGACGCGATGACCCTTCTGGCCCCGGAGCGTCGCCTCCAGCGCCTTCTCGAGTCCGTCCTTGCCGATGCGGTCGTTGTCGCCGTAGAGGGAGACGCCAGCATCGTTCTGGTTGCCGTCGGCGTCGATGTCCTCCTGGCTGACCGGGCCGACGAAGCCGAGGATGTGCGACATCGTCGGGCCGCCGGGATAGCTTCGGACGAGGACGGTGTCGTCGATCCGGACGCCAGGCAGGTAAAGCTTGTTGGCCTCGATCCGCATCGCGGTCTCCCGGCCCACCCTGGACTTGACGATGACGGCGTTGCGGGAGTCCGACGGCGTGTTGCCGAGCTGGTAGTCGAGCAGGTTCATGACCCGGAGACCGAGCGTCGAGCGGCACTTGGTCCGCCACCTCGCGGCGTCGTCGATCGTCAGGTCGTCCTCGAGCAGGATGAGGTAGTTCTGCTTCTCGGCGGTCTTGATCGCCTTGACCGATGCGGCGATATCGACATCGTCGCGGCCACGGGCGTGGGCGATCGAGGCGTAGACCTCGTCCTTCTGGTCGCCGGGGATCTCGTTGGGGTCGATCACGAGGGCATCGGGCAGCTGGAGCTCGGCGATGAGCTGGTCCAGGACGCGGCGGCGCTCGGCGGAATCGACCGGCGGGAGGTCGTTGGGGACGATCTCGACCTGGAAGGCCGTCTCGTTCTTGGCGAGCAGGCGGCCCTGGCGGTCGTAGATCAGGCCGCGCGGGGCCGGGAGCGACTTCGTGAACTCGCGGTTGCCGCGTGCGTCCTCGACCGCGTCCTCGTGGTCGACGATCTGCATGAAGCCGAGCCGGCCCGCCAGCGCCGTGAAGCCGCCGACCACGGCGGTCTTGGCGAGCAGCATCCGCCGCGAGATGAAGACGCGGTCGAACGACTCTGGCACGCCACCGCGGCGCCCGCTTCGACCGGTCTGCTGAAACTCCATGCGTCTGCGCCGGGCCATCAGCGACGAACCTCCGGGAACCGGCGAGCGAACGCGCTCGCCGCGAGAAAGAGCGGCGGGACGAAGACGGCGCACAGGAACGCCTGTGGCACCAGGACGGGCAGCGTCTCGCGGTTCGGGTAGTTGCCCGCCCCGAACAGCCCGCCGAGGACCGCCAGGACGAACGGCTGGACGATCGCCGCGATCACCGTCAGGACGATCGGCAGGACCAGCGTCGAGCGCAGGATCCGCTGCCGGGCCAGCCCGGCGATCAGGACGGCGCTGAGCAGCGCCAGGCCGTTCATCCCGATCGGGTCCAGCGACAGCACGTCGAGCACGACCCCGACGATGGCGGCGATCACGACGCCGGCCGGGATGCCGTTGATCGCCGTCCAGACGATCAGCAGGATCAGGACGAGGTTCGGCTGGACCTCCAGCGGCCAGAGGGCCGGGACGAACGTCGCCTGGACGAAGGCGAGCCCGATCAGGAGGGCCGCGAACAGGAACCGGCCGATCATCGGCCCGCGCCTCGGCCCGTGGACCACCATCCGGTCATCGTGTCGGCCGGCTGGGGACGGGTGCGGGGCGGCAAGGATCGACCTCGGTCTGGCGAGACGGAACGGAATCAGTATCGGAAAGCCGGGTGCCGCGGACGGTCCGGTGCCAGACAGGTCGGGTCGGGGAGGGCACCGGATGGTCTCTGTGCGACGGATCGAGTCTACCATGCAGGGGTAGAGGGGCTGTCCGTACAGTTAGCGGATGGAGGCAACGATTGCGGTAGGACCCCACCCCCACCCCCTTGCTGGAGGACAGTTTCTCACGCGTACCAGGTGAAGACCGCGACGCCGT
>CAXTHM010000073.1:4383-17105 GCA_964244115.1 uncultured Thermomicrobiales bacterium | reverse complement strand
AGCGGCATCGCCGACGCCGACCTGATCGAGCGAGCGGTCGGGGCGCCGCTCCCCGGCGAGGAGGCGGTCGTCGACCAGGTCAAGGTCACGACCGTCGAGCGGTTCGGGCCGAACGACGGCCCCCACATCGTCGTCCTCGACTGCGGCGTGAAGCGCAACATCATCCGGGCCCTGCTGGAGCGTGGCGCCCGCGTCACCGTGATCCCGTACGGCTCGACGCCGGCCGACATCGCGGCCCTGGAGCCGGACGGCGTGATCGTCTCGCCGGGACCGGGTGACCCGGCCAACCTCGACGACGGCCTCGAGGTCGTGGAATCGCTGCTCGCCAACGACACCCCCTACTTCGGCATCTGCCTGGGTCACCAGCTCCTCGCCCGGGCGATCGGCGCCGAGACGACCAAGCTGAAGTTCGGCCACCGCGGCGGCAACCACCCGGTCCGCAACACCATCACCGGCCGGGTCTCCATCACCGCCCAGAACCACGGCTTTCGGGTCGAGCCGGGCACGATCCCGGCCGGCGACGGCTGGACGGTGGCGATCGTCAACCTCAACGACGGCTCGGTCGAGGGCCTCAGCCACGCGACACGGCCCGTCCTCTCGGTGCAGTTCCACCCCGAGGCGGCCCCCGGCCCGCTCGACAACGGCGGCCTCTTCGACCAGTTCCTCGCCACCGTCCGCGAACGCCAGACAGACAAGACGGAGGCCGGCGCGTGACCAGTTCCCAGCCCGACATCCTGGCCTACGCCCCGAAGGCATCCGAATTCCCGCCGGTGAGGAGCGTGCTCGTGATCGGCTCCGGACCGATCATCATCGGCCAGGCGGCCGAATTCGACTACGCCGGCACCCAGGCCTGCCGCTCCCTGCGTGAGGAGGGCATCCGGGTCATCCTCGTCAACTCCAACCCGGCCACGATCATGACCGATGAGGACATCGCCGACGCCGTCTACATCGAGCCGCTCGTCCCGGCCGTAATCCGGCGGATCATCCAGCGCGAGCGGCCGGACGGCCTCCTGCCGACGCTCGGGGGGCAGACCGGGCTCAACCTCGCCGTGGAAGTCGCCAACCTGGGCATCCTGGAGGAGTACGGCGTCCGACTGCTCGGCACGCCGCTGGAGGCGATCCGGAAGGCCGAGGACCGATCCCTGTTCAAGGATCTCCTCGGCGAGATCGGCGAGCCCGTCGTCCCCAGCGCGATCGTGACGACGCTCCAGCAGGCCCGCGACTTCGCCCGCGAGGTCCCGCTCCCGCTCGTCATCCGGCCGGCCTACACCCTGGGCGGGACGGGCGGCGGCGTCGCCTACACGCCGAAGGACCTTGACGAGATCGTCCAGTCCGGCATCGACGCCTCCCCGATCGGCCAGGTCCTGCTGGAGCGCTCCCTGCTCGGCTGGAAGGAGATCGAGTACGAGGTCATGCGGGACGCCGCCGACACCTGCATCACGATCTGCAACATGGAGAATCTCGACCCGATGGGGGTCCACACCGGCGACAGCATCGTCGTCGCGCCGTCGCAGACGCTGACCGACGGCGAGTACCAGATGCTGCGCTCGTCGGCCCTGAAGATCATCCGGGCGCTCGGGATCGAGGGCGGCTGCAACGTCCAGTACGCGCTCGATCCAGAGTCGCGAGCCTACAGCGTGATCGAGGTCAACCCGCGCGTCTCCCGCTCGTCGGCGCTGGCGTCCAAGGCGACCGGCTACCCGATCGCCCGGGTCTCGGCCAAGATCGCGATCGGCCGCCGGCTGGACGAGCTCCGCAACGCGGTCACCGGCGAGACGACGGCGGCCTTCGAGCCGGCGCTGGACTACGTCGTCGCCAAGATCCCCCGCTGGCCGTTCGACAAGTTCACCCGGGCCGACCGGACGATCAGCACCCAGATGAAGGCGACCGGCGAGGTCATGGCGATCGACCGCTCCTTCGAGGGCGCGATCCAGAAGGCCGTCCGGTCGCTGGAGACGACGGCGAAGGACCTCGGCTGGGAGGAACCGGAGTGGTCCGGCCCGGACGCCGAGAGGATTCTCACCGACCTGATCCACCGTCCGAACGACATCCGGCTCTGGGCCGTGATGGCCGCCCTCCGGCGGGACTGGACGCCGAACCGGATTCACGACCTGAGCAAGATCGACCACTGGTTCCTGGACAAGCTCGCCGGCCTCGTCACGATGGAGCGCGAGCTCACCGGCGGGGTGAAGGGTGACCCGGACCGGCTCTGGCGGGCCAAGCGGGCCGGGTTCAGCGACCGGCAGATCGCGACCCTCGCCGGCGCCCCGGAGACCGACGTCGCCGACCAGCGCTACGCCCTCGACATGGTGCCGGTCTACAAGATGGTCGACACTTGCGCCGCCGAGTTCGCCGCCAGGACGCCGTACTTCTACTCGACCTACGAGCTGGAGGACGAGGCGACGCCGATCCCCGGCAAGCGGGCGATCGTCGTCGGCTCCGGACCGATCCGGATCGGCCAGGGGATCGAGTTCGACTACTGCTCGGTCCAGGCCGCCCGGACACTGCAGGAAGCCGGGATCGCCTCGATCATGGTCAACAGCAACCCGGAGACCGTCTCGACCGACTTCGACGCCAGCGACCGGCTCTACTTCGAACCGCTCGACGCCGAGAGCGTCCGCGAGATCGCCCGGCACGAGCGCCAGGTCGACGGCGATGACGACGGCATGCCGCCGGTGATCGTCCAGTTCGGCGGCCAGACGGCGATCAACCTCGCCGGTCCCCTCTCCCGGGCCGGCGCCCCTATCATGGGATCGTCGCTGGATTCGATCGACCTGGCGGAGGATCGAGACCGGTTCGGCGCCTTCCTGCGCGAGCTGGACATCCCGCAGCCGCTCGGCGCGACGGTGTCGAACCTCGGCGACGCGCAGGCGGTCGCCGACCGGATCGGCTACCCGGTCCTCGTCCGGCCGAGCTACGTCCTCGGCGGCCGGGCGATGGAAGTCGTCTATAGCGCCGAGCAGCTCACCCGTTACGTCCGGACCAACGCCAGCTTCAGCACCGAGCACCCGATCCTGGTCGACAAGTACCTGCTCGGCCGGGAGATCGAGGTCGACGCGATCAGCGACGGCGAGCGCGTGCTCATCCCCGGCATCATGGAACACATCGAGCGGGCCGGCGTCCACTCCGGCGACTCGTTCGCGGTCTACCCGGCCCAGAACGTCTACCCGGCCGAGATCGAGACGATCGTCGACCACACCACCCGGATCGCGCTCGGGCTCAAGGCGCAGGGGATCATCAACATCCAGTTCGTGATCCAGAGCGGCCGGGTCTTCGTGCTCGAGGTCAACCCGCGCTCGTCCCGGACGGTCCCCTTCATGAGCAAGGCGACCGGCGTCCCGATGGTCAAGCTCGCGACCAACATCATCCTGGGCAGGTCGCTCGCCGAGCAGGGCTACGAGGGCGGGCTCTGGCCCCGGCAACCGCTGGTCGCCGTCAAGGCACCGGTCTTCTCGATGGCCAAGCTGCGCGGGGTCGAGGTCCACCTCGGGCCGGAGATGAAGAGCACCGGCGAGGTCATGGGCATCGACCGCTCGTTCGAGCCCGCCTTCTACAAGGCGCTGATGGGCGCCGGGCTGGCGCTGCCACCGGCATCGTCGATCCTGCTCTCGCTGGCGGACGAGGACAAGTCCGACGCGCTGACGATGGTCGACGCGCTGGTCCGGCTCGGGCACAAGCTCTACGCGACCGAAGGCACGGCGGCGTTCCTGGAGCGTAACGGGCTGCCGGTCCAGATGGCGACCAAGCGGATCGGCCGGGGCAAGCCGGATGTCCTCGATCTGATCCTCCAACGGACCGTCGCCGGCGTGATCAACACGCCGGGCCGGGCCGACAAGGAGGTCCTCGACGGGCTCCAGATCCGCCGGGCGGCGGTCGAGCGGGGCATCCCCTGCATCACCTCGCTCGACACGGCCCGGGCGATGGTTCGGGCGATGCGACGGAACAACGCGACGTACTCGATCCAGCCGGCGGCCAGCTATCGGCACGCCGACATCGGATACTAGGGGCGGAGGGACCAGCTCATGGCCGACACGCAGCCCGCTCCCGCTGACACCACCGTCGCTCATCCCGATACCCGCTCGGAGGGCCACCGCGAGTTCGCGGCGATGGTCGTCGCCGTCGCCAGCGAGATGAGCGACTGCACCCTGCTGACCCTGGGCCTGCCGGCCGGGATGGGTCACCGGCTCCGGCCGGGGCAATTCGTCAATGTGCTCTGCCGCGACGCGCTCTCGCTCGACCCGCTGCTCCGTCGACCGTACTCGTTCTTCCGGGTCGATGCGGGCGGCGACACGATGACCCTCCTGGTGCGCCCGTTCGGTCGTGGCAGCCAGTGGCTGGCCGGCCGGGCGGTCGGCGAGACGCTGGATCTCATGGGGCCGCTCGGCAACCACTTCGAGGTCTCCAGTCGAACGGACCGGCTCCTGATGGTCGCCGGCGGGGTCGGGGTCGCCCCGCTCGTCCATCTCAGCGAGGAGGCGCTCGCCCGCGGCCAGAGCGTGACCCTCCTCATGGGCGCGTCGACCGGTGAGACGCTGCTCTCGGCCGGGCAACTCCCGGCCGAGGTCGAGTACGTCGTCGCGACCGACGACGGCTCGCAGGGACACAAGGGATTCGTGACGGACCTCGTGCCGAACTACCTCCAGTGGGCCGACCAGGTCTTCGCCTGCGGTCCGGACCCGATGCTGCGCTCACTCTCGAACGTGATCCGGCAGCACCGGGTCGGTCGGCGGCCCAGTGTCCACGTCTCGGTCGAGCGCTCGATGGCCTGCGGCGTCGGGGCCTGCCTCGGCTGCGTGATCGACACCCGCCACGGGATGCAGACCTCGTGCGTGACCGGGCCGGTCTTCCCGGTCGAGGAGATCGTCTGGTGAGGTCATCGACCCAGAGATCCGAGGGCTCCGTCCATGGCTGACCTGTCCGTCGACCTCGCTCCCTCCAACCCGCGCGAGCTCCGGCTGGCCAACCCGGTCATCGCCGCCTCGGGCTGCTTCGGCTACGGGCAGGAGTACCAGGGCACGATCGACATCCAGAAGCTCGGCGCCTTCGTCTCCAAGGGCATCACCCCGATGCCCCGCTCCGGCAACCCGATGCCCCGGATCACCGAGACGCCGGGCGGGATGCTCAACGCCATCGGCCTCCAGAACCCTGGCCTCCGCGCGTTCATCCGGAAGTACCCGCCGATCTGGGAAGGCTGGACGCTCCCGGCGATCGTCAACGTCTCGGCCGAGACGGTGGAAGACTTCGCCGGCATGGCCAGGGCGCTCGACGAGGTGCCGGGGATCGCCGCGCTCGAGGTGAACATCTCCTGCCCGAATATCAACGCCGGCGGCTTCTGCTTCGGCTGGGACGCCGACATGAGCCGGGAGGTGACGGCGGCGGTCCGGGCCGCGACGACGCTGCCGATCATCGTCAAGCTCAGCCCCGGCGCGACCGACATCGCCGCGATCGCCCTCGCCGTCCAGGAGGGCGGCGCCGACGCGATCAGCCTGATCAACACGCTGGTCGGGATGAGCATCGATGTCCGGAAGCGCCGGCCGGTGCTCGCCAACCGGACCGGCGGCCTGTCCGGGCCGGCGATCAAGCCCGTCGCCGTCCGGATGACGTATCAGGTCGCGCACGTCGTCGGCATCCCCGTGATCGGCCTCGGCGGCATCATGGGCCGCGACGACGCCCTGGAGTTCTTCATGGCTGGGGCGAGCGCGATCCAGGTCGGAACGGGGTTCTTCGCCCAGCCCGGCCGGATGGTCGCGATCGTCGACGAACTGGACGCGTGGCTGGAGGGACAGGGCTGCGCCCGGCTGGACGAGATCGTCGGCGCCGCGCTCCCGAACGGCCTGCCCGAGCGCCGCTCCCGGGTCGACGATATCGCCTTCGCTATTCCGTCAGAGGTCTGATGACGATTCCCGATGGGATGCTCTGCTCCCCCCTCCGTACACCTGCGGAGCCGCAGCCGCCCGTGGCTGGCGAGCGACGCAGGTTCACCCTCGCCGGGAGAAAGGTCTGTTCCGCCAGCCGATCGGTTCGATCGCCGCCCGTCACCTTGATTTGAAATACGTTTCGACGTGCAGATTGAACCGTATAGACCGCAGACTTCGAGACCCGGCGCAGTTGACTCATCGGTGGGGCGCTGTTATGTTCGATGAGGTGTCGCCGCTCGATACTAGCGTCATTCGCCTGCTTGACTCCGGAGGTTCGATCTCATGACCGCGACGACGACGTGCAGCGCATGGGCTTCGGACTCCGCCCCTTCCGCGTAACCCCCGGCAACGACTGCGTGACACGGGACCGCGACTGGTCCCGCTAGACCTCTGGTTCGTTGCCTTCCCTGCTCCCTGGATTCCTCCCATGCGCATGATCGACCGCCACCCCACGGGTCTTCCCGTGGGGCGTCCATGATGCCGCCTGATCCCGGGAGTCCCTCAATCGTGCCGACTTCGACGTCCTCGCACCGCCTTGACTGGCCGCTGCTCGTTCGCTACCTCCGACCGTACCGACTCCAGGTCCTCGCCCTTGCCGGCATCCTGGCCGTGACGATCGCTGTCCAGCTCGCCACCCCGCTCATCGCCGCCCGGTTCATCGACCGGGCCATCGGCGGAGCCATCAGCGGGTCGCTGATCACCCTGGCGCTGCTCACCGTGGCCCTCGCGATCGTCGGTCAGGGGATCGCTATCGCCGAGACCTGGGTCGCCGAGCAGGTCGCCTGGGGCGCCACCAATGCCCTGCGTGAGGACCTCGTCGCCCACCTGCTCGACCTGGACGCCGGCTTCCACAACGCTCACACCCCTGGGGAGCTGCTCGAACGCGTCGACGGCGATGTCGGCACCCTGGCGCGGTTCTTCTCCCGATTCGCCGTCTACGTCGTGGGCAACGTTGTTCTCATCGTCGGCGTCCTCTCCCTGCTCTACGCCCTGGACTGGCGCATCGGGCTCGGACTGACTATCTTCGTCGCGACCGCCCTGGTCACCGTCCTGTGGCTGCGAGCCCGGGCCACCCCCTACTCCGCGGCCGAGCGACAGGCAGCGGCCGATACTTATGGCTTTCTCGGGGAGTACCTCGCGGGCCTGGAGGACGTGCGTTCGAGCCGGGCGAAGGCATTCGTGCTTCGGCGCTGGCCGGGCTGATGCGCGACTGGCTCGCAACCCGAATGCGAGCCCAGATTCGCGGCTACGCGATGGTCGCCTCGGTCGCGGGTATCTTCGGGCTGGGGACCGCGTTCGCCCTCGCCCTGAGCGGCATGCTGTACCGGGAAGGCGCGCTCACGATCGGCGCGGCCTTCCTGGTCTTCCGCTACACGGAGATGCTGCGGCAACCGACGGAACAGATCCGGAGTGAGGTGCAGGACCTTCAGCAGGCCGGTGCCAGCCTCGGTCGGGTCGCGGCGTTGTTCGGCCAGCAGACCCGCCTGCGCGATGGTCCCGGTGATCGGCTGCCGTCAGGACCGCTCTCGATCGACCTTCGCGACGTCTCCTTCGGCTACGACCCCGGCAATCCGGTCCTGCGGGGCATCTCGCTGCACCTCCCGGCCGGTCGCGTCCTCGGTGTCCTGGGCCGGACGGGAAGCGGCAAGACCACGCTGACCCGGCTGCTTCCCCGTTTCCACGATCCCGACCAGGGCACCGTCCGGCTGGGCGATGTCGACGTCCGAACGGTCGCCGTCGCCACGGTCCGCGCCCGCGTCGGCCTGTTGACCCAGGAGTCGCATCTGTTCAACGCGAGCCTGCGCGAGAATCTGACGCTCTTCGACGCTGAGGTGCCAGACGACCGCCTGATCGACGTTCTCGGTTCGGTCGGCATGCTCGGGTGGCTGGAGAGCCTGCCGCAGGGCCTGGAAACCGTCATCGGCCCTGCCGGCAGCGGACTGTCCGCCGGTCAGATGCAACTCCTGGCCTGCGCTCGACTCCTCCTGCGCCAGCCGGACGTGGTCATCCTTGATGAGCCCTCCTCGCGGCTCGACCCCGCGACCGAGCGGCTGGTGCACCGGGCGCTTGCCCGTCTGCTCGCCGGTCGGACGGGAATCGTCGTCGCTCACCGGCTCTCCACCTTCGATCTGGTCGACGACATCCTCCTCCTGGACGGCGGCGCGGTGCTGGAGTTCGGCAGCCGGGCTGCCCTCATCGCCGATGACACCTCCCGCTTCGCGGCGTTGCTGCGTCACGATCAGGGGGGAGTCCTCGCATGACATCGGAATCAACGGGGCGCTCGTTCTGGCGGCTCTCCCGCTTCGTCGGCGGCTACAGCGTTGCCCACGCCGGGCTTTGGGGACTCTCGAATCTCTCCGGGTTGCTTCCCGGCCTGATCGCCCAGTGGTTCTTCGACGGTCTGACCGGGACCGGAGCGATCCCGTTCGAGACCTCGGGAACGATCACGCTGCTGATCGCGCTCGCCGTCGGCCAGGCGGTGCTCTGGATGGTCGCCGGTTATGTCGAGATCGTGCTCCGCTTCATCGCCAGCGCCTTGCTGCGTGGCAACCTCCTCACTCATTTGCTCGATCGACCGGGCGCCCTGCCCCTCCCGTTCGGGATCGGCGACACGATCAATCGCTTTCGCGACGACGTCGATCTGATCGAAGACAACCTGGACTGGACCGACGAGATCGCTGGCCAGGCCGTGGTCGCCGTCGTCGCCTTCGCCATCCTGATCTCCACCGAGGCGATCATCACCCTGACGGTGTTCGTCCCACTCATCCTGGTCATCGTCGCCGGACAACGGGCGCGGGCGAGACTCGGACGTTATCGCGCGGCGAGCAGCCAGGCCACGAGCGATGTCTCCGGCGCGATCGGCGACATGCTGACGGCGGTCGAGACCCTGCGCGGTGCCGGCGCCGAGCGACGAGCGGTCGCGCACCTCGTCCGCCTCAACCGACAGCGCCGGAACCTGATCGTCAGGGACCGGGTAGCAACCCAGCTGCTGGACGCCATCACCAGCAATCTGGGGGGGATCGGCACCGGGCTCATCATGCTGCTGGCGGCAACCCGGCTCCGCGCGGATGAGCTAACCGTGGGGGAGTTCGTCCTCTTCGTCTCCTACCTCGCGATCATCACGAACTTCACCGCTACCTTTGGCCGGTACCTCGCCGAATACCGTCGGACCGGCGTGGCGTTCGACCGCCTCAGGCTGCTGATGAGTGGCGCGCCCGCCTGTGCGCTCACCGCTCCGGCACCCCTTCATCTCCGGGGTATGTTGCCCGATAACCACCCGCGGGAGGAGTCGCCGTCCCGACCATTGCGGGTCGTCACCGCGTTGAATCTTACGTTCCATCACCCCGGCAGCGGACGCGGAATCGACGGCATCGATATCGCCCTGCCGCGCGGGACGCTGACGGTCGTCACGGGCCGGGTGGGCTCCGGGAAGACGACGCTGCTGCGGACGTTGCTCGGCCTGCTGCCGGCAACCAGCGGCGAGATTCGCTGGAACGGGACGCTCGTCGACGACCCGGCTGACTTCTTCACGCCACCTCGGGCGGCCTACACCGCCCAGACGCCGAGACTGTTCAGTGACACGCTACGGCAGAACGTCCTGCTTGGACTGCGCGACGACCCAGCGTTGCTCTCGCGCGTGATCCGCGAGTCGATGCTCGAACGGGACGTCGCGACCTTCCCGCTCGGAATGGAGACCAGGGTCGGAACCCGAGGGGTCATGTTGTCCGGGGGCCAGGTCCAACGCGCCGCCATCGCCCGGATGTTGGCCCGGGCGAGTGACCTCATGGTGATCGACGATGTCTCGAGCGCGCTCGACCCGGAAACGGAGCGCGACCTGTGGCACGGGCTCCGTTCCCGTCGGGAGGCAACGTATCTCGCGGTCTCCCATCGTCGCGCCGCCCTGCTCCAGGCCGACCAGATCATCGTGCTCAGAGACGGTCGGGTCGACGCCAGCGGCTCGCTCGACCACCTGCTCGCGACCAGCCCCGAGATGCGCGAACTCTGGCGGATCGCCGGCATGGACGCCCCGTCGGAGTGAAGAGACCGCGACGTGCTACGGTTGCCAAGACGAATCCCGCGTGAGACGCACCCAGCCCCAGGAGACGATTCCGGTATGCAATCGACCCAGGAAACGGTCATTCGACTCTTCGAGGAGAGCGGCGCCCTCCTCGACGGGCACTTCCTGCTCTCATCCGGGCGGCACTCGGCCCAGTACATGGAGAAGTTCCATCTGCTCCGCCAGCCGGTACTGACCAGCCGGCTCTGCGAGGAGTTCGCCGACCGGTTCCGGGACGAGCGGATCGACGTGGTCGTCGGGCCGACGACCGGCGGCATCCTGCTCGCCTTCGAGGTGGCCCGGCAGCTCGGTGTCGCCGCGGCCTACGCCGAGCGCGCGTCCGAGGGCGGCACGGCGCGGGAGATCCGCCGGAGCACGACGTTCGCTCCCGGCAGCCGGGTGCTCGTCCTGGACGACATCCTGACCCGGGGCGGCTCGATGCGCGAGACGCTGGCCGCGCTGGAACCGCATGCGGTCGAGGTGGTCGCGGTCGGGGTCATCGTCGACCGGAGCGGTGGGACCGTCGACTTCGGCGTCCCGCTGGCGGCGCTGGCGACCGTTGATATCGAGACGTGGGCCTCGGAGGACTGCCCGCTCTGCTCGGCGGGTATCCCCCTCGTGAAGCCGGGAACGACGGCGATCCCGGCGGCCTGATCCGCCTCGATCCGGCCACGAGCCAGGGACCGCTCACCCGTTACTCTTCAGTAACGTGGGCGATCTTCTGCCGCAGGATCTCCCGTTGCTCGCCGATGTCGTCGAGGCGCTGCTCGATCTGGCGCAGCGTCTCCGGCTTCGGGTTGGAGACGTACTCGTTGCGTAGCTCGATCACCATCTGGGCGAGCCGGGCGATGGTCCGCACCGTGTGGACCGGGTCGTCCTCCCGGGACGCCAGGGTGTAGCCACTACTCACGCTGTTTACCTCTCTGGTGCTGGGACGGATGGCACGGGACGGTGACGGGGCAGGTCGTCCGCTGGCGACCCGACGAGACTCGAACGCCGAAAGAGTAGCAGACGCCCGCGCGATCACGGGCGCGAATCTGATGTCTACAGCGCGGCTCATAGAGGCTGACGGGGAAGCTGCCTCCCCCTCTCCATCCGGTCCGGACGGAGTCGCCCGCAGGTGACGGAGGCGGACCGAGATGGGGAGGGGGTCGGGGGGTGGGGCCGGCCGCTCGCGACCGACAAGGGTCATGAGGTCCGCTCTAGACGCCGAAGGCCTTCACCAGGAACAGCCCCATCGCGACGCTCAGCACCGTGAGCAGCAGGACCAGGGTCGCCACGGCCCGTCCGCTCCGGCGGACGCTGGACAGGTCGACCGTGAGACCCAGCGCCGCCATCGCCACGATCGTCATGACCCGGCTCGATTCACGGATTGCCTCGCCGGCGCCAGCCGGAATGAGCCCGACCGTGCGCAACAGGGCGAGGATGAGGAACCCGCTGACGAACCACGGGATCGCATTCCGGAGGCGAAGCCCCGTCGGTGGCTGTTCGTCCGTCATGGTCCGGGCAAGCGACTCCCTGACCGCGGATCGGGCGATCAGCCACGCCGCCCCGGCGACGACCGGCCCGATCGCGAGCACGCGGAGCAGCTTGACCAGCGAGCCGATGTCGCCGCTCTCGGTACTGACCGCGAACGAGGCGGCGACGACCTGCGGCACGGCGTAGACGGTCAGACCGGCCAGGACGCCGTACTCGGCGTCGGTCAGCCCGAAGACCGGCGCGGTCAGCGGCAGCAGCAGCACGACCGCGACGCTGAGCGCCGCCGTGAGCGCGATCGCGCTGGCGATCTCCTGCCGGGTGGCCCGGAGGACCGGCGCGATCGCCGCGATCGCCGAGTTGCCGCAGATCGCGTTGCCGACCGCCACCAGGGACGAGAGACGCCGGCCCAGGCCGAGGCGCTCGCCCAGCACGATGCCGGCCCCGAGGATGACGCTGACGGTCAGGATGACGTAGCCGATCAGCTTGAGCCCGGCGCTGCCGAGATCGGCGAAGCTCAGCGATGCCCCGAGCAGGACGATCGCGAGTTCCAGCAGCCCCTTGCTGGCGTAGGCGAGCCCCGGCTCGAACGGCGCCGGCGGGCGCCAGCGCAGACGGATCAGCATGCCGGCAATCAGCGCGATCACCAGCGCCTCGACGACGGAGATCCCGGCGGCACCCAGGGCGACGCCGGCGAGCCAGGCCAGCCCGGCTAGCCCGACGGCGAGCGTGAGACCGGGGAGTCGAACGCGTATCCAGATCAGCCAGCGTCCGGGCAGCATCATGGGGCTCCTCGCGGGCTCAGCGGACGGGTTCTCTCCGGGGGAATCGGCTCGGAGAAGGAGTGTACCGAGCGGAGGCGATCGACGCCCGCGCCGCTGGCAACGATGGTGCGCAACCGGCGGCGACAACGACAGACCAGGAGACAGGTAACGATATGGCAGACCAGACAACAGCTTCCCCCGGCGCCGGGGAACGGACTCTCGAAACGATTGCCGGGCAGATCACGGGTTGCACGGCCTGCGAACTCTGCCGCTCGCGAACGCACGCCGTACCCGGAGAAGGGAAACCCGACGCCCGGATCATGCTGATCGGCGAGGGTCCTGGCTACCACGAGGACCAGCAGGGCCGGCCGTTCATCGGCAACTCCGGCAAGTTCCTCGGCGAACTCCTCGGCAAGGCGGGCCTCCGGCGCGAGGATGTCTTCATCACCAACGTCGTCAAGTGCCGCCCGCCCGGCAATCGGGACCCGATGCCGGACGAGATCGCGG
>CAXTHM010000073.1:0-4373 GCA_964244115.1 uncultured Thermomicrobiales bacterium | reverse complement strand
GATCGCGGCCTGTTCGGCCTACCTCGATGCCCAGATCGCGTTGATCGACCCGGACGTCGTCGTGACGCTGGGCCGGTTCTCGATGCAGCGCTGGTTCCAGAACGAGCGGATCAGCAAGATCCACGGCGAGGCGCGTCAGGACGGCAAGCGACTGATCGTGCCGATGTACCACCCCGCCGCCGCGCTGCATCAGGCCGCACTGCGGAGCACGATCGAGGACGACTTCGCCCGGCTGCCGAAGATCCTGGCTGAGCGGGACGAGAAGGCCGACATCGAGAACGAGCGGTCCGGTCCGAAGCAGGAGCAGATGCGCCTCTTCTAGAAGCCGCGACGGTCAGCAATGGGAGAGGTGGCATGGCGAGGCAAACGGCGAATGAGACGGTCCGACTAATGTTCCTCGGTGGCCTGCACGAGGTCGGCAAGAACATCGCGGCGCTGGAATACGGCGACGACATCATCGTGATCGACTGCGGGATCGGCTTCCCGGAACTCGAACAGCCGGGCATCGAGGTCGTCCTGCCCGACATCGCCTGGCTGCGGAAGAACCGGGACCGTATCCGCGGGATCTTTATCACCCACGGCCACGAGGACCACATCGGCGCCCTGCCGTTCCTGCTCCCGGAACTCCGCGCCCCCGTCCATGCCTCCCGGCTGACGGCCGCCCTGATCGCGGTCAAGCTGGACGAGGTCCACGCGCTCGACCGGAGCGAGATCGTCGAGTTCGACCCCGACAACGACCGACCGATCCGGGCTGGCGTCTTCGAGGTGACGCCCTTCCGGGTCTGCCACAGCATCCCGGACGCCTGCGGCTTCGGCATCGATACCCCGGCCGGACTGATCGTCTTCACGGGCGACTTCAAGTTCGACCCGACTCCGGTCGACAACCGACCGGCCGACTTCCAGCGGCTCCAGGGCTTCGGCGACCGCGGCGTCCGGTTGCTGGTCTCCGACTGCGTCCATGTCGAATCGCCCGGCATGACCCCGTCCGAGCGCGTGGTCGGCGAGACCTTCGACCGGGTCGTCCTCGACGCGCCCGGCCGGATCATCGTCGCCACCTTCGCCTCGCTGATCTCGCGCGTCCAGCAACTGATCGACGTCGCCGCCAAGCACGGCCGCAACGTCGCGGTCTTCGGGCGCAGCCTCGAACGCAACGTGGCGATGGCCAAGGATCTCGGCTTCCTCAAGGATCCGGACCGGGTCCTGATCAGCGCCCGCGACGCCTCCAACCTGCCGGACCACAAGGTCGTCTTCGTCGTGACCGGGAGCCAGGGCGAGCCGATGGCGGTCCTGGCCCGGATCGCCAACGGTGAGCACCGCGACATCAAGGTCCACGACCAGGACACCGTCGTCGTCTCAGCCAGTCCGATCCCCGGCAACGAGACGGCGGTCTTCCGGATCATCGACCGGCTCTTCATCCTCGGCGCCGACGTGCTCTACCCGCAGCGGGCGCTGGTCCATGTCTCCGGGCACGGCAGCAAGGAGGACCTGCGCACGATGCTGGACCTGACCCGGCCCAGGCACGTCATCCCTTCGCACGGCGAAGCCCGGCACATGGCGCTCTATGGCGACCTCGCCGTCGAGTGGGGGTTGACGAACGATGACATCACCTTCACGTCGACTGGCGAGGTGATCGAGATCACGCCTGACAGGATCCGGATCAATGGCAAGGTCGAGACCGGCAGCGTCTACCTCGACAGCAAGCGGGCCGACGCGGTCCCCGAGCAGACGCTGCGCGACCGGCGCTACCTGGCCAACGATGGCGTAATCATGGTTTCGGTCGCGATCGACCCGCAGACGGGTCGCATCGTCGGCGGCCCGGATGTCACGTCGCGCGGCGTCGTCGATGTCCAGAACAGCAAATCGACGCTGGATGGCGTCCGCGGTCATCTCGTGGCGTCGCTCGGCGAGGGCGACATCTCGGCGGCTGGGAACCCCGGTCTGCTCAACCGGCGCATCCGGGAACTGACGCTGTCGTTCCTCGGCCGCTCGTCGCGGCGCCGACCGGTCGTCGTGCCGCTGGTCATCGAGATCGACCCGAGCTGGTAAGGATGACGGTGTCAGGGAGGCACGGGTCGGTCGGGTCGCGGTAGGCTATACGCGAACATGCGATCTGTCCCTGCTCTATCCGCCCGACGTTCGCCCGCAGGCGGCACCGAGGTCTCCGTGTCCATCCAGTGGACCAGTTCCACCGACGAGCAGGTCGTCGGCGACGACGAGCCAGCCGCACCCGCCCAGTACAGCAGCCTGATCGAGCGCGCCCTCGCCTTCATCCGGGGCAAGGGCGGGGCCGTCCATGAGGATCTGCTGATCGTCCATGTCTTCGGGAACCGGGGCCACGTCACGATGTGGCGCCCGCTGCTCTGCAACGCCCTCGCGCCCTGCCCGGACCTCTCCCTGCGAGTCGACGGCTACTGGGTCGTCGCCGACCTGGCCGATCTCCCGCGGATCGACAACGGCCCACTGCTCCGCGAGTTCGTCGCGATCGACGTCGAGACCACCGGCCTGCGACCGGTCAACCAGCGGGTGATCGAGATCGGGGCGGTGAGGTTCCGGGATGGGCTGGAGGTCGGCCGGTTCGCGACCCTGCTCAACCCGCACAAGCGCATCCCGAAGGCAATCGTCGCCCTGACCGGCATCCGGGACGCCGACCTCGTCGATCAACCTGAGTTCAAGGCGATCGCCGACGAGCTGGTCGAGTTCGTCGGCGCCTCCGTGGTCGCCGGCCACAACGTCGGGTTCGACCTCGGCTTCCTCGACGCCGAACTCAAGCGGGCCGGCCGACAGCCGTTCGCGAATGAACGGATCGACACCGTCGGGCTGGCGATGCGGCTGCTGCCCGGCGTGCGCAAGCCGAGCCTCGACCGGGTCGCGAAGGCGCTCGGGATCGCGAGCCGCGACCTACACCGGGCCGACGTCGACGCCGAGCTCTGCGGCAAGGTCGCGATGCTGCTGGTCGACCATGCCCGCAACGCCGGCGTCTCGGACATCGACATCGTCAAGGCGATCGCCAATTCGGCACACCGGCGCACCAGGGACAGCATCGGCCGAGGCCGGACGCAACTCGACCGCGGCCTGTTGAAGGACATCCCGAAGCGGCCCGGTGTCTACCTGATGCACGACCGCTACGACCACATCATCTACATCGGCAAGGCCAAGAACCTCCGCGACCGGGTCGGCTCCTACTTCAGCCAGCCGGTGGGCTACACCCGCAAGATGGACGGGCTGCTGGAGCACCTCCACCGGATCGAGACCGTCGTCGTCGGTTCGGAGATCGAGGCCCTGCTGCTGGAGTCGCAGCTCATCCGGCGTTACGAGCCCCGGTACAACACGGCCCTGCGGTCGTCGGAGCGCTACCCCTACATCCGCATCGACCTGGCCAACCGGTGGCCCCGGATGACGGTCGTACGGGAGCGACCGGACGACGGTGCCCGGTACTTCGGCCCCTACCGGAACACCAGCGGGGCGAAGCGGACGGTCGAGTTCCTTAACGACGTCCTGCCGCTGCGGACCTGTCCACGGTCGTTCAAGGATGCACGCTCCTACGGTTCGCCCTGCATCCAGCTCGACCTGCACAAGTGCCTCGGCCCCTGCACCGGCAAGGTTCAGCAGCACGACTACCAGTCGCTCGTCGACGACCTCGTCACCTTCCTGGAAGGGGATGAGACGGTCCTGTTCGATCGACTCCAGGCCGGTCTGATCGTCGCGGCCGACAAGCTGGACTTCGAACGCGCCGCCCGGATCCGGAACAGCATCCAGTCGGCCCAGCAGATCATCCAGGTCCAGCGGCAGATGAACGACGCGACCGTCCACCACACCCTGCTGCTCATCCAGCCGGGCATCGAGCCGGACAGCCGCGAGGTCATGCTGATCGTCGAGGGCCGCCGCTGGGCCCAGATCACGGCGATGCCGGACCAGACGGCCGACGCCGCCGATCGACTGGCACGATCATGGGACCGGTACCGGGCGGTCGGCGTTCCACCCCTGGATAACTCCGCCGTCGACGAGAACGCGATCCTGAACCGCTGGATCCATCAGCACGCCGGCCACCCGGCCCTCGTCCCGCTCGGCCCGTCGATGGACGACGACGTGCCGGAGGAGATCGACTGGGCCGGGAAGGTCGAGCACATCCTCGCCCTCGGCCTGGACGAGATCACCGCCGCGATGCCCGAGACGCTCGACCCCGACCTGGAAGGGATGGAGCCGGAACCGGTCGCGGAGATCGACCACGACGTCTTCCAGGCCAGTCCCGAGGATGACCTCGCATCGTGAAGCTCATACACAATCCGGGCAAAAGCCTGGTGCGTAACCGCACATGCGTGCTGCTCCCCTTGTATGGTAACGGCGTGGCTGATGCCATGGTGAGCCAGTAGCCC
>CAXTHM010000072.1:0-18204 GCA_964244115.1 uncultured Thermomicrobiales bacterium | reverse complement strand
GGCGAACGCCTCCGGCAGGTCGTGGGCCAGCGCGAGGAGCAGCACCCGGGCCGGGTCGATGCCCATCTCGTTGGGAGATTCCGCGGGATATGTCGTGGCGACCATCCACGCCAGCAGCGCCACCCGGAACGAGTGATCCGCCACCGACTCCGTCGCCAGGTCCGGCACGCCCCGGTCCAGCCAGCCCGTCCGCGGGGTGCGCTTGAGGTTCCCGATGGCGCCCAGCGTCCGGGCGATCGCGTCCCAGTCCGGTTCCAGGACATCGTCCGGTCGGTCAGGGTTGGCCCCAGCAGCGATGGGCAGCGTATCCAAGTCGCTCTCCTGCCTTCGGTGCGGGTTCCGGCAATGTAGGTTCTGCGTCGCCCAAACCGGGACATCGATCGGGAACCGCCAGCAACACGTCGAGTTCTCGGGCGGCTTCAGCGCCCGATCCCTGCGAACGCGAGCACATGATCGACCGCGATCCGGCCCGATCGGGTAGCATCCTCCCGATAGCGACAGGGACGGAGCGGCCTCGGCCAATCATCGCGGAAATGTCCCGCGGCAGCCAACCAGGGAGCAATGACGATGACGACCAGTCCCGGCGGTATCACCACCATCTACGACAAGTGGGCCGAGGCCCTCACCGGCTACTCGGTCGAGGTCAACCCCGGCCAGACGGTCTACATCAGTGGTGGCGTCGCCGCGGCGCCGCTGTTCCAGGCCCTGCACCGGTCCGTCGTCCGGCGCGGCGCCTTCCCGATCATCGTCCCGATCCTGCCTGGTCTCACGACCGACCTGCTCACCAACGGCAACGACGACCAGATCACCTTCCTCTCGCCGCTCGACCAGTACGAGCGGACCGAGTGCGACGTCAACATCCGCGTCATGGCCGACACCAACACCCGCGCCCTCTCCGGCGTCGATCCGGCCCGGCAGACGATGTTCCAGTCCGCCCGCCGCGACCTCTTCACGACCTACATGCAGCGCGCCAGCGAGGGCACCCTGGACTGGACGCTGACGCTGTTCCCGACCGAGGCCTACGCCCAGGACGCCGGGATGTCGACCGAGGACTTCCAGGCCTTCGTCTTCCAGGCCTGCAAGCTGGACCTCGACGACCCGGTCCAGGCCTGGAAGGACGTCTACCGCGAGCAGCAGCGCCTGATCGACTGGCTCCAAGGCAAGAGCGAGATCCACCTCACCGGCCCGGACATCGACCTGACCCTCAACGTCGGCGGCCGGACCTGGATCAACTCCGACGCCCGGCGCAACTTCCCCGGCAGCGAGATCTTCACCGGCCCGGTCGAGACCAGCGCCAACGGCCGGATCCGGTTCAGCTACCCCGTGGTGGTCGCCGGCCGGGAGATCCAGGACATCCGGCTCCGGTTCGAGGACGGCAAGGTCGTCGACGCCACGGCGGCGACCAACGAGGAGTACCTCACCCGCCAGCTCGACACCGACGAGGGTTCCCGGTTCCTCGGCGAGTTCGCCTTCGGGACCAACTTCGGCATCACCCAGTTCACGAAGAACATCCTCTTCGACGAGAAGATCGGCGGCACGCTCCACATGGCGGTCGGTTCCGGCTACCCGGACACCGGCTCGGTCAACCGTAGCGCCGTCCACTGGGACATGATCTGCGACCTGCGCGACGGCCAGGTCACGGTCGACGGCGAAGTCTTCCACCAGGGCGGCCAGTTCACGGTGTAAAAATGACCCCACCCCAACCCCTCCCCATCTGCGGATGGAGAGGGGCTTCCGCACATCGCCATTGTCCTCCGCGAGGGGTGGCAGCCATTACTGTAGAGGCGCGGCTTGCAAGCCCGGCCGCCGCGGCGGCCTCCGCCGTCAGGCGAGACGGTGGACTGGGTGCGACCAGGTTGGATGGAACCAACCAGTTGGGCAACGTGGGACACGAACGAGGTGCGCTTGTGTCGAATCGGTTGGTGGCGAAGACCGCTATCGCCCTCTGGGGCGATGGCCGCTGCGGCGACCGGGCTCGAGAGCGTCGCCCCTACGAAAACGACACACGCCCATTGCAGGGAGGCGAAGCCGACCAGCATGGAACCCCTCTCCATCCGCAGATGGGGAGGGGCTGGGGTGGGGTCTGCTCGCCACCACACGACTCCCGATCGATCTCCTCCTCCCACTAGGGTCGTACCCTCGACAACGATGGAGAGTGCGCGACATGACCGTCTTCGCGGACACGCTGACGATCGACCCGGCGACCGGACCGCTCGATGCCACGGTCGTCGTGCCGGGCTCGAAGAGCATTACCAACCGGGCGCTCCTGATCGCCGCGCTGGCGGACGGCGAGTCGGTCCTGAGCGGGGCGCTGGACAGCGACGACACGCGCTACATGGCCGAGGCGGTCCGGGCACTGGGCCTGTCGGTCGCGCATGACGCCGACGCCAAGACGTTCACCGTCGTCGGCGGAGCCGGGACCTTCCCGAACCCCGAGGCCGATCTGTTCGTCGGCAACTCCGGGACCTCGATGCGCTTCCTCGTCGCCGCCCTGACCCTCGGCCATGGCACCTACCGGGTCGACGGCGTCCCGCGGATGCGCGAGCGGCCGATCGACCCGCTGCTCGTCGCGCTCAACGATCTCGAAGCCAGCGTGTCCAGCGAGACTGACAACGGCTGCCCACCGGTCGTGATCGTCGCGCGGGGTCTGCCGGGTGGTGACGTGACCATGCCGGGCGACAAGAGCAGCCAGTATTTCTCCGCCCTGATGATGGCGGCGCCGTACGCGAAGCGGGACGTCGTCATCACGGTCGTGGGCGATCTCGTCTCGAAGCCGTATATGGTCATCACGGCAGCCGTCATGCGCGACTTCGGCGTCCGGACCGAGATCGACGACAGCGACTGGCGAACGTTCGTGATCCCGAGCGGCCAGCGGTACACCGGCCGGCCCTACCCGATCGAACCCGACGCCTCCAACGCCAGTTACTTCTTCGCGGCGGCTGCCGTGACCGGCGGGACGGTCCGCGTCCCCGGTCTCGGCCGGAACTCGACCCAGGGCGACCTCCAGTTCGTCCGGGTGCTCGAAGCGATGGGCTGCGCCGTGACGATCGCCGACGACGTCACCGAGGTCTCCGGGCCGCCGATCGGCCAGTTGCGGGGCGTCGATCTCGACCTCAACGCGATCTCCGACACGGCCCAGACACTGGCCGCGATCGCGCCCTTCGCCGATGGCCCGACGACGATCCGGGGCGTCGGCCACATGCGGCTCAAGGAGACCGACCGGGTCGCGGCCCTCGCGACCGAGCTGCGCAGGCTCGGCCAGGTCGTCGAGGAGCGACCCGACGGCCTCCGCATCGAGCCCCGTCCCGTGACGCCGGCGACGGTCGCGACGTACGACGATCACCGGATGGCGATGAGTTTCGCGATCACCGGGCTCGGCGCCGCCGGCGTCACCATCGCCGACCCCGGCTGCGTGTCGAAGACGTTCCCGGACTTCTTCGACCGGCTCGCCGCGGCCCGGACCTGACCGGCTCCGGACCATCCCTGTCGCGGTCGGCCCGATCACCGGGCGGGTAGACTTCGACGGCGCCCGCCCCCATCGTGTCGGGCAGGAGACGGGACCGACGGTGAGCCGGGTGCGGTCGCTCGGCAGCGCGTCCCTATCGGGACCGGCGCGAGGGAGGACATCGAGTGAGACGGCTCCTGCCGACCCTTCGGCTCCTGATCCCGGCCCTCTTCCTTTTCGGCATCGCCCTGACCCACAACCTCGACGCGGTCAGGACCACGGTGTTCCACCGGGACGAGTCCCGCTGGGTCGGCCGGGCCTACTTCCTCGACGACCTGATCCATGACCCACGCGGCGCGACCTGGAACGACAGCGACCTGACCCGCAACCAACCACCGCTCGGGTCGTACCTGATGGGCCTCGGGTTGACCCTCCAGGGCCGCGACACCGACACCACCGTCGGCAACCAGCTCTACGATTTCCGGCACGACTTCCAGTGGAACGTGGATCGCGGCCGGCAACCGGCCGGCGAGGACATCCTCGCCGGCCGCCGGACCAACGCCGTCGTCGGGGCGCTGCTGGCCGTCGCCGTCTTCGCGGTCGGCCAGCAACTGGCGGCGATGGTCGGCGGCTGGCTGGTCGGGCTGGTCGGCGGCGCCGTCGCGGCCCTCTTCCTGATCTACAACCCCCTCGCGACCCACATGGCGAGCTGGGCGGGTTCCGACGCCCTGCTCGCACTGACCGTGGCGCTGGCCGGGTTGACGGCGATCCGGCTGGTCGACCGGCCGGGCTGGGGCAAGGCGATCCTGCTCGGCGTGCTGCTCGGGCTCGGCGCCTCGACCAAGCTCAGCCCCCTGTTCACGGCCACCCTCGTCGGAGCGGCTGGGGGTGCCCTCCTGATCGGCGGCCGGCCCTGGCTCCGGGGGGAGTCGGGCCAGCGGCAGCAGACGCTGGGCTGGATGCTGATCACCTGCCCGGTCGTCGCCTTCGCGACCCTCGTGGCGTCCTACCCATACCTGTGGTCGGCGCCGATCCGGCACCTGCGCGAGATGTTCGCCTACCGCACCGACGAGATGGCGGATCAGGGCGACATCCCGGCCGAGGGCACCCCGGGCTGGACCTCGATCGGCGTCGATGGCGGGCTGCCGGACGCGATGTCGCGGACGCGGTTCTGGCTCGGGGATGCCCTCTCGACGGGCCGCATCCTCGGCGACTGGCTGGACGGCCGGTTCGACTGGTCGCTCCGGATCGCGTGGCTGGACCTGACGCTTGGCGTCGCGGGGATCGGGATCCTCGGGATGATGATCCTGATCAGCGGACCGGTCTCCCGCGCCGGCGCCGGCCTGCTGATCCTGCTCGGGCAGACGCTGGTGATCTGGGTGGGGATGCGAGCCGACTTCGACCGCTACCAGTTGCCCATCCTCGTCGCGGTCCTCGCCGGCGTCGCCGTCGCGGTCGGGACGACCGCCCAGGCGCTCGGGGTCATCGTCGTCAGTCTCGTCCGCCGCGTCCGGGCACGGGAAGCCCGCCAGTGGTCGCGGCCGCCCCTGCCCTGGCGCCGCTCCGCCCCATCCTGAGCCAGAGCCGGATCGGATCTCGTGATCGAACATCGCTCACCAGCGGCGTCCGATCACGAGATCATGCCGAGGAACTGGCGGATCGGCAACGATGTCTCCAGTCCGATCGCTTATGATTCGGTCCACCGTGATCCCACGATCAGCATCGCAGGGACGACCTGCGCGCACCGCGTGGCCGGCTGGCCAGCGCGGGCACACCGCCCGACCACCGCCAGACGATGTTCGAAGGATGTCCACGATGCGCCGGTTCCGTATCCCGCCGCGAGACCTGCTGATCGCGGCGGCCCTGTTCGGTCTCGCCGTCTGGGTCGGCCTCGGGAACGTCGCCACGACCACCCCGCACCGCGACGAGTCCCGCTGGGTCGGTCGGGCCTATTTCTTCGACGAGCTGTTCCACCCCAACAGTCCGACGTGGGCCGACGGGGTCCTGACCCGCAACCAGCCGCCGCTCGGCTCGTACCTGATGGGCCTGGGCCTGACCATCCAGGGCCACGACACGACGACGACGGCTCGAAACCTCCTCTATGACTTCACGCGCTCCGAACGGTGGAATCAACTCCGCGGCCGGATCCCCAGCATTTCGGACCGCGACGCCGGCCGGCGGACCGAGAGCGTCCTCGGGGCGCTGGTCGTCGTGCTGGTCTACGCGGTCGCCAGCCGCCTGAGCAACCGCGTCGGCGGCGTCTTCGCGGCGCTGATCCTGATCCCGAACGGGCTCTACATCTACCTCGCGTCCCTCGCCAACTCGGACATGCTGCTGACGTTCTTCGTGATCTCGTCGGCCCTGGTCGCCCTCACGCTGGCGGACCGGCCGACCTGGTGGCGGGCGATCCTGCTCGGCGTCCTGCTCGGGCTGGGCACCTCGACCAAGCTGAGCCCGATCCTCGTCGCGGGTCTCGTCGCCGCCTACGGCGGCTTCCTGCTGATCGCAAACCAGCCCTGGCGACGACGCAACGATGACGACCGCGCCACGATCCGGCTGGGCCTGATGCTCCTGACGGTCCCGTTCACGGCCTTCGCCACCTTCGTCCTGTCGTATCCCTACCTCTGGCCCGACCCGATCCGGCGCACGATCTACATGTTCCAGTACCGCAACGGGGAGATGGAGTCGCAGGGGGAACTTTGGGAGGACCGGCAGGTCCTGGGGACGTTCGACGCCTTCAACCGGATCAAGTTCCACCTCGGCGAGCAGTTCTCGGTCAGCCAGTGGCTCTCGGACAGGGTCGAGACCCGGATCGGCTGGGGCTGGGATCTGCCCTGGCTCGACCTCGCCCTCGGCACCCTCGGAATCGGGCTGCTGGTCCTGATGGCCGCTCACTACGGGCTCCGGAGCCGGTATGCGCTGGTGGCGCTCCTCCTCCTGGGGCAGTGCGCCGTGACGGTCGCCGGGCTCCAGGCCGACTTCGAGCGCTACTACCTCCCGATCCTGGTGACGACCTCGGTCGGCGCCGGGCTCCTGATCGGCCAGCTCTGGTCGTGGGCTCCGGAGGTGATCCGCTTCCTCTCCGGCTGGGTGTCCCGACGCCGGCAACCCGGAATGCGGGCGGACATCGCTCCCCTCCCGGCGACCGCGGCCACGCCGGTCACCGTCGTCGATCGAGCCCGGACCGCGTTCTGGGCGCTGCCCGCTACGCCGGTCACCGAGCCCGACGCGTCCGTCGTCACGACTCGCGGGACCACGGCGTTCCGGGCGCTACTCCTTGCGCTCACCGTCGCCCTCGGCGCCATTGCCTCCCAGATCCTCACTGTCGTACGGTCCCGCCGGTAAGCTCCGACGCCCGTTCTCCTGGTACCCCCCGCATGACCGAGATCACCTCCGACCCCGCCCCACGACTCACGAACCCCGCCCAGCCCACGTCGACCATGCCGCCCTGGACATTCGTCGCCACGCCATCGGCCTGGCCCGGCCGGATCGCCGGGGCGATCGCGATGCTGCTCGCGCTGGCGACCCTGGTCGGCCTCCGGGCCGCGACCGGCCTGATCTCGCTCCTCGACGCCCTGGCCGAAGTCACCATCGAGATCATGCCGATGGCGCTGTTCTCGCGGTTGCTCGGCATCTTCGAGACCGACGCCAAGGCGGCCCTGCTGGTCGGGATCGTGGTCGTCATCACCCTGATGGGCGCCTGGATCGGCCCGCTCCTCCTGCCGACGCCCGGTTCCCGTTCCCGCGTGATCGACATCTTCCGGCCGATCCGGGCGGTCCTGCTGCTCTCAGCGACGGGCATCGGCTTCCTCTACTGGGCGATCGCGGAGCGCGACTCCGCCGGTTTCACCTACGTCCAGATGCTGACCGCCGCCGGCTGCGTCGTCGCCGGGGCCGTCGTCTACAGCGTCGGGACGCCGCTGATCGCCCGGCTGCTGCTGTCGGCGCCGGTCGGTGTGGACGGAACGGCGACCGGGACGCCGCGCCGGGCGATCCTGCGGGCCGTCGCCGGGGCGCTGGTCGTCATCCCGGCCGTCGTGCTCGGCCGGGAGGTCTGGCGAACGCGCTCGGGCGGGTTCCTCTCCGAGCGCCGCTCCGGGACGCTCTCGAGCGCGATCACGCCGACCGACGAGTTCTACACCGTCTCCAGCAACTTCCGTGATCCGACCGGCGATGGCGGGCCGGAGTGGCGCCTGACGGTCGACGGGCTCGTCGATCGCCCGCTGGAACTGACGCTGGCCGACATCCAAGCGATGGCCGATCCGGACCTCGCGGTGACGCTGAACTGCATCAGCAACGAGATCGGCGGGCCGCTGATCTCGACCGGCCTCTGGAACGCGGCGCCGCTGGCCCGGTTCCTCGCGGAGGCGTCGCCACAGACCGGCGTGGTCGATGTCGTCTTCGAGGGCCGCGACGGCTACACCGATTCCATCCCGCTCCAGAAGGCGCTGGCACCCGAGTGTCACCTGGCCTGGGGGATGAACGGCGAGGCCCTGCCGGCCAAGCACGGCGCACCGCTCCGGGCGCTGATCCCCGGCATCTACGGCATCAAGAGCGTCAAGTGGCTGGAGAGGATCACGCTGGTAGACTCCGACCACAAGGGCTACTGGCAGGAGCGCGGCTGGACCGACGACGGGACGATCAAGGCGATCAGCCGGATCGACACCCCGGTCGACCGCGACGTCCTCCGGCCGCAGCCGACCGAGATCGGCGGCGTCGCCTGGGCGGGGGTCGCCGGCGTCGACCGGGTCGAGGTCAGCACCGACGATGGCGCGACCTGGACCGACGCGGAGATCCCCGAGCGGCCCGGCCCCTACGCCTGGGTGGTCTGGCGGCTGCCATGGACCCCGAGCGCCGGTACCTATGACATTACCGTTCGGCTGATCGACAGCACCGGCGCCCTCCAGCTCGACACCGGCGACTCGACCCTTCCCGACGGCGCAACCGGCTGGCACCGGATCACGGTCGGCGTGATTTAGGTCCGGGTGCTGCTCACTCGACGTTGGTCCCGGCCATGCAGCGCAGCATGAGCCGCGAAAGGCGGGTGAACGAGCAGGTGAGCCGGAGCGGGGCTGGGGGAGCGGTCTATCCTGGGGCACCCAGGCAGCCCTGACAGACCTCCGGACAATGCCAAAGGTTCCCGCACATTCCGGACTACGGCCCGGCGATCGGGCTCGCCGGCGCCAGTTGGCTCAGACCGGACGACTCGTTCAGCACCTCGTAGCCGGCGGGGAACTGGTCCAGGTCGGGGAGTTGCGCGATCGCGTCACCGTCGTGCTCGTCGGCGAACCACGGTTCGGCCAGGGCCAGCAGCCCGGCGGGCAGGCTGGCCGGGTCGATCCGCAGGGTGTTCTCCTGCAGCGGGACGGGCAGCGTCGCCCACTGGTGGACGTAGACGTCCGTCAGCACGAACAGCGTCGCGATCCCGGCGGCGCCGGTCTCATCAGGCTGGTAATACATGATCGCGTCGTCCCCGAGATCGATGTCGGTCTCCTCCAGCCCGGCGATCGTCGTCGCGACGGCCTCGGGCGTGGCGGCGTTGTTCTCCAGGGCGCCGCTCGCCCCGTCCACGATCAGCCGGAAGGCCGACGCCGCCCGGTCCGGGTCCGCGAACTCCAGGACCGTGAGCTGGTAGACCAGCGCCTCGGGGTCGCTCAGGTTCCAGACCGTCCGGGAACCGGCGTCCACGACGCCGATGTCAGCGGCGTTCCGGTCCTCGCCGGGGGCCGGGGTGGACTCCTGGGCCCGGACGACCGGACCGGATGCGGCCAGCAGAGCCGGGGTCAGCGCCAGCATGGCGACGACGGATCGACGGTTGATCGGCATGGTTCCTCCCTCTTCCGCGCCACCCTGCCCGGACAGCGACCAGAGGAGCATAGCCCATGCGGTGGGACCGATCGCGGCGCGTCCAGCCAACCGACGGACACGTCAACACACTGGTCGTCAGGACCGAGGTGCGCCGGAGGATGCCGGTCGATCGCATCGACTGGTCGGTGTCGGGTCACATCGATCCGGAGATCAGGCAGCCAGCTCGATCCGGGCGACGGCGTCGGAGTCGTCCTCGAACTCATCCAGATCGTCCGCACGGTCGGCCTCGACGTAGCCGTCCGGCAACCGGTCGGCCGTCGGGAGCTGGCCGATCAGGTCACCGTCGTCCGGCTTGCCGCCGTCGAACCATCCAGACGCGATCCCGACCAGATCGGTGGCGCCGAACAGGGGATCGATCGAGGTCGTCACGGCAGGGGTATCGCTGTGAGGATGGTCCGTCGCCGGATGCCAGGCGTGGCGTTCCCTAATCGGTCAGGCATCGCGCCGCACCCCGCGAACCATCGTCCCAGAGAACCCTGCCGCAGGGTCCTGGGAAAGGACGTCACGGACGGCCCGAACGTTCCCAGCGTTCCGACTCGACGAGGAGCCGAGCCGGCGGGATCGATCGGGCTCCGGTCGGCTCGGGCATGATCCCGTCCCGGCTGACGACGGGGATCGGCGAGGCCGGAAATGCGAACCGCCCGGTTCTTCTGGACCGGGCGGCACGGATCGGATCGAGGACCGGTGGCGAACCTGGCCCGCTACGCGCCGAGGTCGAGCGACTCCTGCCGGTCGGTCTCGGTGAAGCCGGCCGGGACATCGTCGGCGCCCGGAAGCTGGTCGATCAGCGCGGCGTCCTGATCAGGACCATCGGCGAACCACGGGGTCGCGATCCCGAGGAGGACGTCGATCGGCGCCTCGCCAGTCGGGGTCGCCTCAGGGGTCGAATCGGACCCGTCGAGCGAGCCGAAGTCAGCGGCGATGTAGGCCCAGTAGTGGACATTGCTGCCGTCGCGGACGTAGAGGTTGATGAACGACAGGCCCTCACCGAGCGGGATGTCGAAGGCACGCGCCTCATCGCCAAGCTCATCGAGGCCCTGGAGGTCCGTCAGCTCCGTAGCCTCCGGAGCGGCGGCCGGCGTGCCACTGTCGCTGGCATCGGCGGCGAGGCTGTCGAGCGAACTCGTGGTCGCGTCGACGAGTTCCTGGATACCATTGCTGGCCGCATCCTCATCCTCGAACGAGAAGACGCTCAGAATCAGAGTCGTGTAGCCGTCTTCCCCGGTGTAGGTGATCGACGACCCACCGGTGAGCCCCGCAGGGGGGGCGATCGCATCCTGGGCGGCGAACGCCTGCGGGGCGGCCGAGAGCCCGATGACCAGAGCGAGGGCGACCGCGATCCCGCGGAGCCAGATGGCTGTCTTGCCGAACATGGAACCTCCCGAACGCATCCTTCGCCGATCGAGACCGGCGTGCCCATCCGGGCGGGCCGTCCCCCGCAAGGCTGCCACCACCATCGGTCGTCCCGTTAACATGTCCTCCCATGTAAGCGGGAACAGCTTGCCAGACAGGCCGCGCCAGGCGTCAGTGCGACGGACATGGCACCGTCTCGGAACAGGTTCCGGGGAACGCTCAGACACGAAACGTCCTCGGGTGGGCACCGCTATCCGGGTCCGCCGTCCCGATCCGGACGTCCTCGGGGTGTCACTCTCCCCACGGCGACACTCGGGCCACTCAACGTCGATCGCGATCGTCACCCGGCCACGCTCGGTTGACCTGGTTGGCCGGCCGCTCCCCGCGCAGCACGGCCAGCACGGCGTTCGCCGCCATCCGCGCCATCTCGTCCCGCGCCACGACCGTCGCCGAACCGATGTGGGGCACGACGATCGCCCGCGGCTCCCGCACCAGCGGGTGATCGGCCCGGAGCGGTTCCGGGTCGGTCACGTCCAGCCCCGCCCCGGCGATCGTGCCGGCCGCCAGCGCCCGGACGAGCGCGTCCTGATCGACCACGGGACCACGGGCGGTATTGACCAGGATCGCGGTCGGTCGCATCAGCCCGAGTTCCCGGGCGCCGATCAGGTGCCGGGTCGCGTCATCGAGCGGGACGTGGATGGAGACGAAGTCGCTCCCGGCCAGCAACTCGTCGAGTCCGACGGACACCATGCCGAGCGCCGTCGCGTCGTCGCCGAGCTGGCCGGAGCGGGACCAGCCCAGGAGCCGCATCCCGAAACCGGTCGCCCGCCGGGCGACCTCGGTCCCGATCCGGCCCGGCCCGACGATCCCGAGGGTGCGGCCGTGGAACTCCTGCCCGAGCAGCAGTTGCGGTCCCCAGGTCCGCCACCGGTCGGCCCGAACGAACGCCGCCGCCTCGACCAGCCGCCGAGCCGAGGCCATCAGCAGCGCGAAGGCGAGGTCGGCGGTGGCGTGGGTGAGGACGTCGGGCGTATTGCAGACCGCGACGTTCCGCTCGGTCGCCGCGGCGACATCGATGTTGTCGTAGCCGACCGCGTAATTGGCGATGACGCGCAGCCGCGGCTCCCGGTCCAGCACGGTCCCGTCGATCCGGTCGGACAGCAGCGTCACCGCTCCGTCGCAGCCCCGCAGCAGCCCGGCCAACTGGTCCGGCGTTGGCGGCATCTCGTCGGGCCAGATCCGCAACTCCGCGATCTCGGCCGCCGATCGCAGGAGTCCCAGTCCCGCCGCCGGGATCTCCCGCGTCACCGCGACCGTTGACCCGCCCTGACCGGTCGCCATCGACGTTCTCCTCATGGACCATCGCCCGGTGAGCGGTCCGACCGGGTGACGGTCATGCTATAGCGATTCTCGGACGGGATACCGCGCTGCTCCCCACTCCGGCGTGATCGCGGCAGCGCCAGCGAGCCGGAGAGGGGCCGCCCGGACTGCTTGTCGGACGGGCGCTTCGATCACGGCAACGATCGCCGGTAGCGCAAGGGGGCCTTACGACCGGGTCTGGCGCTGGTCGGCCGGGAGGTGACCGACGGCGCCATCAGCACCGGCGTCCTTGATCCAGGTCGGGTGCAGCTCGACCGGCTTCGACGCCTTGCGGAGCCGGATGTTGAGCAACTCGACGATCACCGCGAAGGCCATCGCCGCGTAGATGTAGCCCTTCTCGACGTGGGCGCCCCAGCCCTCGATCACCAGCGAGAAGCCGATCAGGATCAGGAAGCTCAGCGCCAGCATCTTCACCGTCGGGTGCCGGTTGACGAACTCGCTGATGAAGCCGGCCGAGACCAGCATCACGCCGATCGAGATGATGACCGCCAGGACCATGACGATGATGTCGTCGGCCATCCCGACGGCGGTGATGACGGAGTCGAGCGAGAAGACGATGTCGAGCAGCAGGATCTGGACGATCGTGGCCGAGAACGTCGCGGTCGCCACCTGCGCTCCGGCGACGGCGACGTGGGCGGTCTCGCCCTCGAGCTTCTCATGGATCTCGAAGGTCGCCTTGGCGATCAGGAACAGGCCACCGATCAGCAGGATCAGGTCCCGGCCGGAGAACCCGTGATCGAGGATGGTGAACAGGTCCTCTTCCAGACCGATGATCCAGCCCAGCGACAGCAGGAGGACGATCCGCATCCCCATCGCCAGGATCAGCCCGAGGTTCCGGGCGAACCGCTGCCGCGCCTTCGGCAGTTTGTCGACCAGGATCGAGATGAAGATGATATTGTCGATCCCGAGGACGATCTCGAGCGCGGTCAGGGTCAGGAGCGCGATCAGGGCCTCGGTCGTGAACAGCGCCTCGAACATGGGGCGTGGGTACTCCGGGGTGTCCGCCGCTTGCGGGAACACCCGTCCCGCTCGGCCGCACGGCAGACGAACGTCCCTGATGCTAGCCGCAACCGAGTCATCGGACGACCCGAAACATCAACGGAACCGACACGATCCGGTCACGGCGTCCGTCTCCTGCGGGCAATCGATCGCCTCCACACCGCACTGACCGCAGAGTCGCCTCGGGCCGACCGGGGCCGGTGGACGGGCGGGTAAGGTGCATGCGGACTCCGTGTCGGCTTCGGTCCGAGGCGACACGCGACGCGACACCTGGATACCACCGGGCCGATTTCCCGTTCCCGACCCATTCCGACTATAATGGTCTGGATTCGACCGGTCATCGTCCGATCCCCTGTCGAGCCAGCGAGAACCGGTCGGGAGCGATCGGCAACGGCGACCGCCGGGCGACCGCCGGATACCCGCTGGCGTGGCAGCGAGACCATCCGGCTGGTAGAATTATGAGCGGAAACGAGACTCATTCGCAGTACGCACCGGCAGCCGCCGGGGATCTCGGGACCTTAGGGTGGAGCACATGGAGCAGCCGGCGATCAAGGCCTATCGCAACACGACGCAGCGCACCGACATCCTGACGGAGGTCCGGGCGGCCGAGCGCCACCTGACCGCCGGCGAGATCTTTGAGCGCGTCCGGCGCCGCAACCCGCGCATCGCCTACGGCACGGTCTACCGCTCGCTGCACGTCCTGGCCGAGCAGGGGCTGATCCTGGAGCTGACCTTCGCGGACCAGGCCAGCCGCTTCGATGCCCGCGTCGACCGGCACGACCACGTCCAGTGCCTGTCCTGCGGGATCATCGACGACGTCGATGTCCCGGTCGCCCTGCTCGCCGGGCACGTCGCCGGGGAGCAGAGCGGGTTCCATGTTACGGGCCATCACACGGTCTTCACCGGCCTCTGCCCCGCGTGCCGGTCGAGACCGAACGCGACCGGGCACGGTTAGCGCCGCCCACCACGATCCCTTACCCGGTGACCATCGGTCACGATCGTCACCCGTGTTTCACCCGGTCGGCCCCGGATGGGGACCGATGTCTCGCCAGCGACGTGTCCGCCCCGACCGGGCGGCTCCCAGTGCCAGAGGAGGCCCCAGGACCATGGCCGACGCCACGACTCCCACCGCGCCGATGTTCGTGATCGAGGATCTGCATGCCAGCATCGAGGACAAGGAAATCCTCAAGGGCATCAACCTCACGGTGAACCTCGGCGAGATCCACGCCATCATGGGCCCCAACGGCTCCGGCAAGAGCACGCTGGCGAACATCATCGCCGGCAACCCGACCTATGAAGTGACCAGCGGCGCCATCTACTACAAGGGTGAGAACATCCTCGAGTGGGAGCCCGACGAGCGCGCCCAGAAGGGCCTGTTCCTCGCCTTCCAGTACCCGACCGTCATCCCCGGCGTCTCGATGGCGAACTTCCTCCGGATGGCCGTCGGCAACACCCGTAAGGCCCGCAACGCCGCCGCCGAGGCCGCGGGCGGGACCGTCTCCCCCTTCACCCCGCGGGAGTTCCGCCGGCTGATGCGCGAGAAGATGGCGCTCCTGAAGATGGACGACTCCTTCGCCTCCCGCTACCTCAACGAGGGGTTCTCCGGCGGTGAGAAGAAGCGGGCCGAGATCCTCCAGCTGGCGCTGCTCGAGCCAAGCCTGGCCGTCCTCGACGAGACCGACTCCGGCCTCGACATCGACGCCCTCCGCGTCGTCTCCGAGGGCGTCAACACGCTCTTCAACGACCAGATGGGGCTGCTGCTCATCACCCATTACCAGCGGCTGCTGGACTACATCAAGCCGCACTACGTCCACATCGTCATGGACGGCCGGATCGTCCGCAGCGGTGGTCCGGAACTGGCCCACGAGCTGGAGCGGGGCGGCTACGAGGGTATCCGCACCGAGCTGACCGGCGCAGCCGCCAGCGCCTGACCGTCCCCTTCCCCGTCTTTCCCGAAATCGCACCTCAGGGACGTCCGACCGGCGGCATGATCGCCGGTCCGTCCCCCACAGGGAGTTCACCCATGGTTACCACCGAGAAGCCCCAGGTCGATATCGGCGATTACAAGTTCGGCTTCCATGACACCGAGGAGCCCGTCTTCAAGAGCAAGCGCGGCCTGACCCGTGAGGGCGTCAAGCAGATCTCGGATATGAAGGGCGAGCCCGACTGGATGCTGGAGTACCGCCTGAAGGCGTACGACCACTACATCTCCCGGCCGATGCCGGAGTGGGGCGGCAACCTCGCCGAGATCGACTTCGACAACATCTTCTATTACATCCGCCCGGCCGAGAAGCAGGGCAAGACCTGGGACGAGGTCCCGGCCTACATCAAGGACACGTTCGAGAAGCTCGGCATCCCGGAGGCGGAGCGGAAGTTCCTCGCCGGCGTCGGCGCCCAGTACGAGTCCGAGGTGATCTACCACTCGCTGCGCAAGGACCTCGAAGAGCTCGGCGTGCTGTTCCTCGACATGGACACGGCCGTCCGTGAGCACCCGGACATCGTCAAGCAGTACTTCGGCACGGTGATCCCGGCCAACGACAACAAGTTCGCCGCGCTGAACTCGGCGGTCTGGTCCGGTGGCTCGTTCATCTACGTGCCGGAGGGCGTCCGGATCGAGGTGCCGCTCCAGGCCTACTTCCGGATCAACGCCGAGAACATGGGCCAGTTCGAGCGGACCCTGATCATCGCGGCGCCGGGCTCCTACGTCCACTACGTCGAGGGCTGCACCGCTCCGACGTACTCGACCGACAGCCTCCACTCCGCCGTCGTCGAGATCATCGTCCAGGAGGGCGCCCGCGTCCGCTACACGACGATCCAGAACTGGTCCAAGAACGTCTTCAACCTCGTCACCAAGCGCGCCGTCGCCTACAAGAACGCGACGATGGAGTGGGTCGACGGCAACCTCGGCTCCAAGCTGACGATGAAGTACCCGGCGGTCTGGCTGATGGAGGAGGGCGCCCGCGGCGAGATCCTCTCCGTCGCCTTCTCCAGCGACGGCCAGCACCAGGACGCGGGCGGCAAGGTCGTCCACGTCGCCCCGAACACGTCCTCGCAGATCATCTCCAAGTCGATCTCCAAGGGCAGCGGGCGGAGTTCGTACCGCGGCCTGGTCAAGGTCCACAAGGGCGCGACCAACGTCAAGAGCAACGTCGTCTGCGACGCGCTGCTCCTGAACGAGGAGAGCCGGACCGACACCTACCCGTACATGGAGATCGAGGAGGAAGAGGTCTCGATCGGCCACGAGGCGACCGTCTCCAAGGTGGCCGAGGACCAGATCTTCTACCTCCAGAGCCGTGGCCTGACGCAGGACGAGGCGATGAGCATGATCGTCAACGGCTTCATCGAGCCGATCGCCAAGGAGCTCCCGCTGGAGTACGCCGTCGAGCTCAACCGGCTGATCCAGCTCGAGATGGAAGGGTCGGTCGGGTAATCCGACGCCGTCCAAGCCCGGGAATGAATCCCCGGGCTCAGGGACGATGTCGCGACGATTCGATCACATCGAAGCACATCACCCCTGAGCCCGGTCCCTTCAGGGCCGGGTATCGCCGCAGGGCGATCACATCCAGGCCCATGAGAGGTAGACGAACGATGACGACACAGGCTCCCGCCGTGCTGGCGGGCTTTTCCCGGGAGGCGCTCGACGCGCTGATCGCGACGCGGAACGAACCCGAGTGGGTCTCGGACGCCCGCCGCGCCGCCTTCGAGACGTACGAGCAGACGAAGATGCCGACCCGCTCCGATGAGCAGTGGCGGCGCACCGACCTGCGCAGCCTCCGGCTGGCCCAGCTCGCGCCGTTCGCCAATGAGGGTCAGCCGATCCTCGCCGGCGCCGCCGAACTCGCCCAGCTCGACCAGGCCGAGGGTGGCACGATGGACATTTCCGGCGCCCGCGCCGGGATCACCGTCCAGCGCGACGCCGCGACGATCTACACCGAGGCCGCGGCCGAGTTCGCCGCCCAGGGCGTCGTCTTCACCGACCTCGCCACGGCCTTCCGCGATCACGGCGACCTGATCCGGCCGCACTTCATGACGACGGCCGTCCCGGCGACCACCGGCTGGTTCGAGGCGCTCCACGGTGCCTTCTGGCAGGGCGGCGCGTTCCTGTACGTCCCGAAGGGTGTCACCGTCGGGCTGCCGTTCCGGCAGTTCGTCATGGCGACCGCCGCCGGCTCGTCGGTCTTCAACCACACGCTGGTCGTCGTCGAGGACGGCGCCGAGGCGTTCATGGTCGATGACTACCACTCCGCTGATGGCGAGGGGCAGATCTTCGCCAACAACGTCGTCGAGCTGATCCTCGGTCAGAACGCGCAGCTCCGCTACGTCCAGGTCCAGGACTGGGGCCGCAACGTCCACTCGATGCTGAACGAGCGGGCGACCCTCGCCGACCGGGCCGAACTCAAGTCGCTCCACGTCACGCTCGGCGCGAAGTGGGCCCGCAGCTCGATCGGCTCCCGCCTCCAGGGGCGCGACACGCTGGCCGAGATGCTCGGGATCACCTTCGCCGACGGCGACCAGTTCTTCGACCACCACACCTGGCAGGAGCACGAGTCGCCCTACGCGACGAGTGACCTCGAGTTCAAGACCGCCCTGAAGGACAGCGCCCGCACCGTCTACTCCGGCCTGATCCGGGTCCACGAGGGCGCCCAGAAGACGGACGCCTACCAGCAGAACCGCAACCTGATCCTGAGCCGCAAGGCCCGGGCGGACACGATCCCGAACCTCGAGATCGCCGCCAACGATGTCCGCTGCACCCACGGCGCGACGATTAGTCAGGTCGAGCCGGAGCACCTCTTCTACCTCCAGGCCCGCGGCATCCCCCGGACCGAAGCCCAGAAGCTGATCGTCGAAGGCTTCTTCCGCCCGGTGATCGACCGCATCCCGGTCGAGGAGATCCAGGACTTCCTCGGCAACGCCATCGCCCGCAAGGTCGGTTACTAGAGCCGGTCGCCATGGGAACGCTCGGTGGCGGAGCAGACCTCCCCCCAGCGGAGCGGGACCCCTCTCCGGCTCACCTGCTCGTTCACCCGCTGAAGCGGCTCTCGCTGCGCTGCGGCTCGCAGGTGCCCAGACAGGGGAGCACGCCGCTTATCGTAACCAGGAGCTCTAGAGCGGTTCTCGCAGGAGTTGTCCGGTAACAGCATAGCCGCAGTGGCGATAGT
>CAXTHM010000071.1:0-18572 GCA_964244115.1 uncultured Thermomicrobiales bacterium | reverse complement strand
ACGGGCTACTGGCTCACCATGGCATCAGCCACGCCGTTACCATACAAGGGGAGCACGCCGTGGTGCGGCGAGCAGGCATTTCAAAAGAACTGCTGTAGCGGGTCACTCCAGCGCGACGGAGTGATCGGTGCCGGTCACCCAGCGCGGTCGTGGCCCATCGCCGGGTTGCCGTCGCGGCTGCTCTTGGCCCGGTAGAGCGCGATGTCGGCCGTCCGGAGCAGGGAGGTCGTCGTCTGGCCCGGCCGCTCGGTCAGCGCGATGCCCATGCAGGCGCTGGCCGGGATGACGATGCCACCGTGGATGATCGGCCTGGACAGCGCCGCGATGATCTTGCGGGCGGCGACCATCGCCCCGGTGTGGGATGTGTCCCGCAGCAGGACGACGAACTCGTCGCCGCCCAGCCGGCCCGCCGCACTCGTCGCCCCGATCGTCTCGCCGAGCCGCCGCGTCATCTCGGTCAGGACCACGTCGCCGGTGTCGTGGCCGTGGCGATCGTTGATGTCCTTGAAGTGGTCCAGGTCGATGAACAGCAGCGCCGTCTTCTCGCCGGTCGCCTCGTAGGAGGCGATGTCCCGCTCGACCTCGTCCAGCAGCCCGCGCCGGTTGAGCAGCCCGGTCAGCGGATCCAGCCGGGCCTGCTGATTGAGCAGATCCTCCAGGTGGCGCCGGTCGGTGATGTCCCGCGTCTGGATCGAGAACCCGGCGACGTCGGGGACATCGAGGAGGTTGGCCCCGAAGACCTCGAACCAGCGCCAGAGCCCGTCGCGACGGCGCATCCGGACGCTCGTCTCCCGGACACTGCGGGGCGGTGAACCGGCGAGGTCGGCAAGGAACCCGGTGATCGTCCCCTGGTCCTCGTCGACGGCCAGCGAGGCGAAGGGCTGCCCGACGAGGACATCGGGATCGACGCCGAGGCTCCGCTCGGTCGATGGGCTGGCGTAGCGGACGACACCATCCGGCGCGACGACGAGGAGGGCGTCCTGGGAGAGCTGGGCGAGGTGGCGGAATCGCTTGTCGGCCTGCTGCCAGTGGGGCGTCCCATCCGGCTGTTCCGGCGGGGCGACGGCCTCCGAGACCATGTGCGTGGCGACGCCGTCGTCGTCCCGCAGCACCCAGACCCGGACGCCGAGCGTCACCATGTGCCCGTCGCGGTGGCGCATCCGGGACATGCGCTCCATGATCGGGATCTCCCCGGCAATCAGCGCGAGGCCGATGTCCAGGTCGTCCTCCGGCGTCTCCGGCCCGTACAGCTCCTGGTCGTCCATCGTCATGAACTCGTGGAGGGAGTAGCCGAGCAACTGCTGACTGGTCTCGTTGCTGGCGACGATCCGGTTGTCCGCCAGCGCCGTCACCGTCAGGAGCCCGGGGTACTGGTCGAGGAAGCGGGCGACGAGGGTGTTGCTCGGGGTCAGGGGGACGATCGGACCGTCGCACGGCGCGGCCAGCTGGACGACATGCTGGACATAGCCCCAGACGACGTGCGTCAGGATGCATTCCAGGGGCTCAGCGACGAGCGCATGGAGTGCGGCCGGCATCTCGTCGGTCAGCAGCCCGATCAGCTCGGTGCGGAGGTCGTGCAGCCCGTCGTTCGACCCGGCGTAGAGCCCGGCCATGCCGACGCCGACGGCTCGCTGGATGAACGGTGGGTCGGCCGGGATGAAGATCGAATCGACGATGGCGCGCAGGTAGCCGTCCAGCCGGAGTCGCGCGAACGCCGCTCCCAGCCCCTCGACCCGCCGCCGGAGCACCGCCGCCAGCCAGCGATCGACGATCCGCTCGCGGTTGATCGCGAACCAGGCCAGGGCTTGCTCGGGCAGGGGGTTGCCGGGGACGGTCGGGGTCGGGAAACGGATCGCGTGGGCTGACGCCGGAGTGCTCGCGTCGCGCTCGGGTCCAGGATGCTGCATCGGATGTCGTGTCCCAGGGAAGCCGCGGGAGCATTGAGGGAGCTGCCTCCATCTCACACCATCTCCGACGGTGACGCTACGGGATCTGAGTACCGGTTAGAAGACGCATCGGTCCCGTCAGCCCTGACCGGTGCCGTACCGAGTAATCGATTCCAGATGAGACATATTGCGATGATGAAACACAACGGTCATCGTTGATTTAGCAATTCATTGATACGTTGGCCAGCCAGGAGTCCGGCCTGGGCTGATCCGCTCCTGACCATCGGATGTCGGGCGATCAGTCGAGCAACGCGAGGCGCGTCCTGAGCCCGGTGATGGCCGTCTCGAGGCGAGCCGCGAGCGCCGGTCGATCCCGGCGATCGGTGTGATAGGCCAGGTCGAGCGACAGGCTCCAGACGTCCTGCGCCAGCGTCAGCAGCGGGGCGGCGGTGACGTCGGCCTCCGACAGGGGACGGGTCGAGCGGTATCCCGCAAGGAACGCCTGACCGAGCGGCTCCCAGGCCGGGTCGAACGCCGACCAGCCTTACAGGTCGAGTGCCCGCCAGCCAGGACCACCGGAATCGAAGTCATACCAGACGAACTCGTTCTCAGACGTCAGGTGCAGGTTGTCGAAGGTGAGATCGCCGTGACACGGACCCCAGTCGAGGCCGTCCGCGACGAGGCCGGCGATGCGCTCCCGTACCTCATGGGCTACCGCGATCAGATCCTGGCGCACGGCGATGTCGGAGACCAGCGGGGCGACGTGCGCCAGCGGTCGGTCGAGGAGCGCGGCCAGGTCCAGCGACTGGCGGTGGTGGGCGCTCCGGAAGCGGTCGAGCGCCGTGTGTAGCCGGCCGACCGCCTGTCCCTCGCGTTCGAACACCTCCGGGGGAAACGGCGGTTCGGGCTTCTCGCCGTCCGCGAAGGCGAACAGCACGGCCAGTATGGCGTCCATGCCGTCACCGATACCGACGATCGGTTGACCGTCCCCGCCGCGGATGGCCGGGGTCACCCGCACACCGTTCCGATCGAGGTGATCGAGCAGATCGACTTCCCAGCCAATCTCCTCCCGCGTCCGCCAGCCCGGTCGGTAGCATTTCAGGACGTACCGGCCGCTGGTCGTGCGGATCTCGTAGACGGCATTGGTCCAGACCCGGATCTGTCGGACATCCGTGACCGGCCCCACGTCATACCGTCTCGTGACGAGCGCGGCGACGACATCCAGGGCTGGCCACGGCGCGGTGTCAATTCGAGTCCTATTGATCATGCCACCACCGTATCACGCCGGGAAGAGCTGGTTCTCTCGGCGCGGAGATGAGTAGTCCTACTCATGGATTCGCGACTCACGGTCGCCAGAATGAAGACATCGCCGCCTGAGATGCGAGCGACGGCCGTCGCGACGGCCCGGCCGGGGCCAGCGAGGTGAACGATCCACGCCTGCCTCGGTCGCGTCCTTACCGACCAACCACAAGGAGTCATGTCATGCGCCAGTCACTCACTCGCCTGTTCCGGATCGCCGTCGTCGCGCTGCTCGTCGCCTGCACGGCGCCGGCCACCGTCACCGCCCAGGACGACGGCGGCGACTCCGACGACCTCGCCGATCTCCTCGATCTCCTCGATCTCGGCCAGTACGACGGGATCGAATCCGCGGTCTACCGCTCCTGGGGCGTGATGTCGCTCACGCAGGAGCCGGAGCCGGGCCGGCTGCTGTCCCTGGCGACGCTGATCGTGCGGTTCGGTTCCGACGACGAGGCCGCCGACGCGCTCCAGCCCGTGTCCGACGCGATCAGCGGCGGGTATACGGCGTCCGGCATTCCGCTGATCGAATCCGATCTGGACGACGAGGATCAGCCCGGCGACGAGGCCATCCGGTCCGTCGTCGATCTGGACGCACCGGGGACTGGCCAGCTCGACGAGGCCGATCTGGAGCTGTTCAGTGGCCTGACGGTGCTGTCGGTCAGAGCGGATGAGACGATCGTCGTCGTGCTCGCGCTGCCGCTGGAGGGCGACGCCGAGGCGACGACGGTCGCGATGGCGGAGCGGGTCATCGAGCGGGAGGCCGGCGACGACCGCGTCTCGTTCGACGCCGACGGCGCCTCGACCGGAGGCCTGTTCGACCGGCTGCCCGACGCGGACGACCCGCTCCTGACGGAGGCCGGTGTCGAGCCGTTCTCTGACACCATCCTCTACCCGGCCCCGGACGAGGACGAGGTCAGGCCCGGCGGCGGACGTCAGGAGGTGTCGGTTGGGTGAGACCGTGGCGAAGGGCGAAGCTGGCGGCGGCGGTTCGCGAGCCCACCTGCATCTTTTGCAGGATCCGGGCGACGTGGTTGGAGGCCGTCCGGGCGCTGATGAACAGCGCGTCAGCGATCTCCCGGTCCGACATGCCGTCAATGAGCAGGGTGAGGACCTCTCGCTCCCGGCCGGTGAGCGGGTCGAGCCGGTACTGGGCGAGGGCGTCGTCCTCCGGGCCAGTGGCGCCCGCGATGGCCGCCCCGGCGCCCTGGGCCGGGGCGGCGGGCGCTGGCGTGGCGGGCTCGATCGCCCGGAGTCGCCCGGCCACTCGTTCGACGTCCATCAGGACGCCGCCCGGGACCAGCGCGTGCCCATCCCCCCAGGGGATGAGGAAGGCCGGGCCGCGATGGGCCGCCCGGAGGGTCTGGACGAGCAGGCGGATCGCGTCCGGCACGGAGCTCCCGACCTGATCCCGGATCGCCGCCGCGGCCCCGAGCAGGCGGATGGCGTCGGTCGGGGTGCCGGGGAGCGGGCTGTCCGCCGGCCCCTCCAGCAGCAGGACGGCCAGGTCCTCGAGGTTGGTCGCGACCATCGGCCTGTCGCCCCGCTGGTCGTTGACGGCGAGGGCCTCGGCGAGGAAACCGGCCGCGTCTCCGGGCCGGCCCAGCGACCGGGCCGCCCGGGCGGCGATCTCCAGGGCCTGGCTGATCGCGTGTGGCTCACCGACGTGGCGGACGAGGGCCAACCCCTGTTCGGTCAGGGACAGCGCCAGCTCGGGAGTATCTTCACCGAGCGCGACATCACCCAGGTTCATCAGCGCGTAGCCCGCCAGCCGGTAGTCGCCCGATTCCTCCGACAGGGCGAGCGCCTCCTCGAAACGCACCCGGGCCAGACCCGGCTCGCCCTGCTCCTGCTCCAGGGCGCCGAGGTTCATGAGGGCCAGCCCGATGGCGCGGCCGTTGCCGAAGGTCCGGCGCAGGGCGAGCGATTCCTCGAGCAGCCTGCGGGCGACGTCGAACTCGCGGGCGACCTGGAGCATCAGCCCATAGTTGTTGAGGGTGTTGGCCAGCCCGATCCGGTCGTCGGAATCCCGCCGCAGCGTGAGGGCCCGCTCATAGGCGACGCGGGCGGTCGCGACGTCGCCGAGCCCGTTGGCCCGGGTGGCGAGGGCTGAGTACCCGGCGGCGAGGACATCGTTCGGGATCGGCATGGCTGCTGCGTTGCGCGCGTCGGCGGCCGCCATGATCCGCTCGATCACGGCGCCGTCGTCCCGGAACAGCCCGCGCAGTCCCCAGTACTGCCAGAGTGTGAAGGAGACGATCCGGATCGCGGCCTCGATCTCGTCGCGCCCCAGCGCGAGCAGTGCGGCGGCACGGAGATTCTCGACCTCGATCTGGACCGACGTCATCCACTCGGTCAGGTCCGTCGCCGCCCAGGCGACCCGGCGCTCCTGCGTGAACTCCCGCGCCCAGGCGATCAGCCGCCCCGTCGTCGCCTCGCGCTCCCCGGCCTCCGCCAGCAGCTCCCCGGCCAGCTCCCGGACCGGCTGAAGCAGGTCGTAGCGGGAGCCGCCGTCGTCCGTCGGCAGGTACAGGACGAGACTGGAGCGCACGAGGGTGTCCAGCCCGGTCAGGGCCGACCCGGCGCTGGCGTCGGCGACGGCCTCGGCGGCCTCCAGGGAGAAGCTGGCCGGGAAGACGCTGAGCTGCCGGAACAGGGCGGCCGCGGCCGGGTCCAGCAGAGAATGACTCCAGTGCAGTGTCCGGCGGATCGTCTGGTGGCGGTCGGGTCCGTCGTCGACTCCACCCTGGAGGAGATCCAGCGAGCCGGACGGGCGTTGCAGGACCCGGGTCATCGTCTCCGGGCCGAGCGAGCGGATGCGGGCGGCGGCGAGCTCCAGCGCCAGCGGCAGCCCCTGCAGCCGCCGACAGATCTCGATCACGGCGGCCGTGTTGGCGTCGGTCAGCGCGAACGACGGCGATGCCTCCCGGGCCCGGGCGACGAACAGTTGGAGGGCCGGCGCGTCGTCGTCCGTCATGCCGCCGGCGGTCGGCAGCGGTAGCGGCGCCAGCGCGACGACGGTCTCGGCGCCGATGTCGAGCAGGGAGCGGCTCGTCACCAGCCAGCGGGTACTGGCGGCACGCCGGATCACCGGGGCGAGCAGGGCGCCGGCGTCCGGGAGCTGTTCGAGGTTGTCGAGGACGACCAGCACCTCCCGCTCACCCAGCGCGCTGACGAGGCGATCCTGCGCGTCGCCCTCACCCCCCGTGCCGGTCGGGTCGCCGACGGCGCCGAGGATGGTCGAGAGCAGGACGGCCGGGTCGGTGACCGAGGCGAGCGGGACGAAGACGGCGCCGTCGGGCAGGTGGCGCAGCAGCCGCGTCGCGATCTGAACCGCGAGCCGGGTCTTGCCGATCCCGCCCGGGCCGGTCAGCGTCACCAGCCGGGTCTGACCGTCCCCAAGCAGCGAGGCGACGTGGGCGATCTCCCGCTCGCGGCCGAAGAAGGGCTGACCGATCCCGGGCACACGCTGCCCCGATGTCGCGCTGACGACCTCATGGTGCGGTGCGGCGGTCATTTCGGTGCCATCCTTCGCGGATCGACGACTCGGCTCCGGTCCACGGGCAGACCAGACGGTGTCGATGGGAAACCGGTGCAACGGACGACCAGTGTGTGCATCCGCATTGTACGGGTGGCCACGCTGATGTCAGCGGTTCTTGCGGGTTCTGTATGACCGCGCGCATGTCTCCTGGCTTGATCTCGGAACTCGAGCGTCCCAGACCGGGCGCTGAAGCCGCCCCGCGAAGCGAAAACGGTTGACGTTCCCGGCTCGTCGTTCATCGCAGCCGGTGACTACGGCGCGGCGCATAGCGGTTGACGGGGGAGCGAGCTCCCCCTCTCCATCCGGTCCGGACGGAGTCGCCCGCAGGCGACGGAGGCGGACCGAGATGGGGAGGGGGCCGGGGGGTGGGGCGCGCCGCTCGCGACCGACGACCATGAGATCCGCTCATCTGGCGACGTGACCGGTTGCGGTTCGCCATGTCCGGCACTTGACACAACTCCGAGCAAGGGATAGGCTATTGTCATAGTACAATGACACAATTCGAGGGATCTGCCGGACGGGAGGACCGTGATCGAGTTCCGCGTCGACCCCCGGAACGGGCTTCCGGTCTATCAGCAGATCGTCCAGCAGGTGAGGCACGCGCTCCGCCTCGGGCTGCTCGTCCCCGGCGACCAGATGCCGACGGTCCGGGAACTGGTCGCGACGCTGGCGATCAACCCGAACACGGTCATGAAGGCGTACCGGGAGCTGGAGCTGGCCGGGCTGATCGGCGGCCGGGTGGGGCAGGGGACGTTCGTCCTCCAGACGCTCAACGGTTCGTCCCCGGATGACCTGGCGGAGATGCGGGCCGGGCTGGAGGCCTGGCTGGCCCGGGCGAAGGAGCTCGGGCTGGACGACGAGAGCGTCACCGCCCTGATCGACACGACCCTGGACGCCACGCGACGGAGGGAGCAGCCATGACGATCCCACTGGAAGCCACCGGCCTCGGCAAGCGCTACGGCCGGAGCTGGGCGCTGCGGGACTGCACCGTCAGCATCCCCGAGGGCAGCATCACCGCCCTGATCGGCCCGAACGGCGCCGGCAAGACGACGTTCCTGCAGATCGCGACCGGCCTCGCGGCCCCGTCGAGCGGCACCGTCGCCGTCTTCGGCCACGACCCGAAGCGCCAGGCCGCCGCGGTCCTGCCCCGGATCGGCTTCGTCGCGCAAGACCACCCGCTCTACAGCCGGCTCTCGGTCGCGGAGATGTGCGAGGTCGGCGCCCGGCTGAACGACGACTGGGACCGGGCGTTCGCCGAGAACCGGGTGCGGTCGCTCGGGCTGGACCCGAAGCGGCGGGTCGGCAAGCTGTCCGGCGGGCAGCAGGCCCAACTGGCGCTGATCCTGGCACTGGCCAAGCACCCGAAGCTGCTCCTGCTCGACGAGCCGACCGCCAGCCTGGACCCGCACGCCCGGCGTGAGTTCATGCAGGTTCTCATGGACACCGTCGTCGGCGATGGCGCGACCGTCGTGCTGTCCTCGCACAACGTCGCCGACCTCGAGCGAGTCTGCGATCACCTCGTCATCCTCGGCAACGGCCGCGTCGTCGCGGCCGCCGACCTCGACACCTTCCGCGGGGAGCACCGCCTCCTGGTCGGGCCGAGGGCGTCAGATACCGAGCTCGCGGGGATCGGCGAGATCATCCACGTCTCGCACACCGACCGCCAGACGACCGCCGTCGTCCGCGGGGAGATCCGCTCGTTCCCGGACCGCTGGGTCGTCAGCGACCTCAGCTTCGAGGACCTCGTCATCGAGTACCTGGCCCGCTCGACCCGCGACCGGATGGCCGCATCGTCCGAAGACAGGAAGGTGGCGTCATGACTTGGCTGACCCTGCGGCTCCAACGGACCGAGTTGATCCTGCTGCTGGTGGCGGTCGTCGCTCTCGTATCGATCCTGTTCGCATCGACTGATGACGCAGCTCGGCAGTTTCGTTCCTATACGAATGAGGAATGTCCGGTCCCGTTGACCCCGAATACGCAGGGCGGGTATTGCTTCGTCGAACCCAGTGCGCTCTATCAGTTCGTCGATTCGTTCTTCCCATCACTGATCTTCCTGCCGATGGGTGTCGCCTTCCTGCTCACTCTTCCGCTCATGATGGAGTTGCACGATCGAAGCTACCGGCTTGCCTGGACGCAAGGCGTGACCCGTGGAGCATGGGCGCGGACTCGGCTGACCGTGATCCTCCTCATCAGCCTGGTTGTCATTGCTGCGTCCATCGTTCTCGTCCGCTGGTGGCTGCCCAGCGATTATGGCTGGAACACCTATCGGCATTTCGATCTGTCCGGTATCGTCGCCGTCGGCTGGTTGGTGTTCGCCATCGGGATCAGTCTGGCTATCGGGACACTGATTCGTCGGCCGCTCGTGTCGATCGCGATAGCCACGGCAGTCTTTGTGCTGGTGCGCCTGACGATCTTTGCCGAAGCGCGACCGTATCTGATTCCACCGCGTGAGATGACAACCAACGATCCTTCCCAGCTCGGCGTCGACGTTTGGGTCGTCGATGACTGGTATCAGCGATCCGACGGTGCGAAGTTCACACAACAGCAGGTCTTCGATCTGTGTGAGGAACAGGGACGGACACAAGTCGTTGGTTGGCTCGAGTCCTGTGCCAGCGCAAACGGTGTCACGCGGCACTTCCAATATCAGCCCGAATCGCGCTACTGGCCTCTTCAATTCGTCGAAACAGGAATCTTCCTCGCGCTGGGTGTGGCCCTGATTGGGTTTGCGGCCTGGTACTGGCTGCGCCGACTGGAGTAGAACGGTTCTGAACACAATGATGATGAGGCAACGACGGAGAAGGGGACGATGACGTCAGCAGAGCGCAGGAACGTCCGGCGAGTCGAGGTCACGCCGATGCGTGGGACGCAAATCACCCGGCTGCCCGGCGCCAACCCCCCGCATCGGTCCCGTCCTGGCGACGACCCGGAGGTGGAAATCTTCCGGACCGACCCGGCGTGGTTCGCGCCGTGGGTGGACGAGATCGACCTCGGGCCGCTCGGGTTCCTCCGGCGCGAGGCCCCGGCCCGGCGCCGGCGGGAGCCGCTGCCGCTCCAGCTGGCCCGCCGCGTCCTCCGTGATACTCCGATGCAATGGGAGATGCCGCCCGGCGAGCCTGGCTTCGTCGCCCGCCTCAACGGCGTCGCGCAGCCGTTCGAGATCCAGCCCGGCATGGTCATCGGCCGGACCCTCGCCGCCGGCGACCCCGTCCGGATCATGGCCGACGATCTCGTGACGGAGTTCCGACCCGCCCAGTCTGAGACGGGCGACGATAACCAAACGTAGCAATGGCTCCTGATCCGGTCTCACTCGATCAGGCGGCGAAGACCCTCGATCGATGCGTAGAGGTGAGGCGGATTAGCTGGCCCCGGCGCGAACTGGAGTCGCTCGTACCAGGACCCGGCATCATCGTCCCTGGCATGGATCGCCAGCGCGCGAAAGCTGGCGATCTCGGCGGCTTGCAGTGTTCTCGGGGTGGCCTCGCGCAGGAGGGCCGATCCGAGCCCCCGAGCCTGCCATGAGCGACGGACCGCGAGACGGGCCAGCACCATCACGAGTCCGGGATGCCCAACGAGCCCACGAGTCACCCGCTCCGGAGCTTCTCCCTGCGAGATATCGCCGCCGACGAGGGTGAAGTAACTGATGACGTCCTCATCGGCCAGGGCGACAGACGTCTGTGAGTCGTTGAGCTGTTGATGCTGAAGGGCGTGGCGAATCAGGAAGCGGTTGAGGGGCTCAATGCCGCGGTCGAACACGTCGACTGGATGCGATCGGGCAGGTTTGATGACTCGCCAGCTCGTCACTGGTCCGATGGCGAATCGAAGACGCTGGGCTCATTGAGCAGCCTCCGCATTCGCGGCATATCGCGCGGCGGCGCATCGAGAGCAGCCATGAAGGCTCTCCACTGCTCGGTGTCGAGCACGATGTGACGCTGGTCGGGGAGTATCTCCGCTGCCCGGTCGAGCGCACTCTCGAGGACGAACTCGCTGACGGACTGGTCCGCCACCGCCGCTGCCGCCTGCAATGTTCGCTTGTCTTCCGGCGTGACGCGAAGATCGAGCTTCTGGGTTCCGTTGATGGTGCTGGCCACATGTCTCTCCTTCGTTCCGAATGTCGAGACACTGTCTGGACATCCGTTTGCACCCCGGTGTGTGGGCAGGGTGCGATCAGGAGTATGCGCCGATGCCGTAGCGGTGGGGTTGCTGTCCTGGGTGACGCGAACCGGGCAGGCGCTGAAGCCGACCGCGGCGTCGTGGTGGGCGTGATCGTCCGATGATGGCGCTGGGTGGCACCTCGATCGATGGCGTCGCCGCCAGCGGCTCCCTCCTGTCCCCGATCGGTGGCTGACGTGAGCCCGTTCGGTACCGGCATCGCAAACGCCTGGGCACGGAACGCCCGGGAAGTGTCAGAATGGGGAGACGGCGCATCCTCATGATTGGGTGACGAGCACGAAGAATGCCGGCTCGTGCGCATGATCGAGATGCTCCCGAGCCGGTATCCCCGGTCCGGGACACGGATGCCCGGGCGCGACGCCGCGAACCGTGGCCGGCAAGGATCAGGGCAGACCGTGGACGACGAAGCAGGGAACCCGGACGCGATCGTGACCGGGAGTGGCGCCGATCGACCGGAGACCGCGCGCAACGGGACCGAACCGTTGAACCGCCGACCGACCCAGTCCGATGTCGCCCGGGTCGCCGGCGTGTCGCAGACCGTCGTCTCACACGTCCTCAACGGGACGCAGCCGAAGTCGATGTCGCAGGGGACGCGGGAGCGCGTCCTGGAGGCGATGGAGGAACTCGGCTACGTCCCGGACCAGACCGCCCAGAACCTGCGGCTGCGGCGGACGATGACGATCGCCGCGGTGGTCCCCGACATCGTCAACCCGTTCTACGGGCTGTTCATCCGCGGGGTCCAGGACGAGGCCCGGCAGCACGGCTACGATCTGATCGCCTACAACACCGACGGCCACCGCGACCTCGAGCTCAAGGCCCTCGGCGTCGCCCTCAGCGGCCGGGTCGACGGACTGGTCGGGACGACGTTCCACCTCGACGAGACCGACTTCGCCCCACTGCTGCGCCGCCGGGTGCCGATCTGCATGCTCGGTGGCCAGATGGCGCAGGGGGCGTCCGACGGGCCGCTGGTCGACACCGTCCATGTCCCCGATCACAGCGCCGCCCGGATGATGGTCGAGCACCTGATCGACCGCGGCCACACCCGGATCGCGATCCTGGCCGGGGAACCGGGCACCCCGCCGCGCGACAACCGGGAGCGTGGTTACCGGCGGGCACTGACGAGCCACGGCATCCCGGTCGACGAGTCGCTCATCCGCGACTGCGACTTCAACGAGCGCGGCGGCTACGAGGCGATGCTGCGGCTGCTAGCGGTGGACCTGCGCCCGACGGCGGTCTTCGCCGCCAACGACCTGATCGCGATCGGCGCCCTGATCGCCTGCCGGGAGCGGGGCGTCCGGGTCCCGGGCGAGATCGCGATCGGTGGGTTCGACGACATCCCGGCGGCGGCGCTGGTCTACCCGCCCCTGACGACGATCAGCCAGCGCAACCAGGCGATCGGGCACCAGCTCGTCCGGCTGCTGGCCGAGCGGCTCCGGGGGGCGTACACCGGCCCGGTCCGGAGGATCGAGAACGGCTACGACCTGATCGTCCGGGAATCCACCTGAGATCGACGCGATGGGTTCGCTGCGCCACGGCCCTGCCCGCCAGAACCACTCTCGGCGAACATCGTCTCGGGGGTCGTGCACATCGCAGTGGTTAATCGTATGATGTCGCCACACCCATGACGGCGCCCCTGGTCTCGATGCCGATCTCCGGCGGGCGCTGCTCTACAATCGGGGTAGAAAGGCACGAAGTCGTGAACCTTCTCTTCGTCGCACGCTCCCGTCTGCTCGTCGCACTGATGCTGGCCGCCATCACCCTGTCGGGCATCGGGGGCTTCGCCTCCGTCCGCCCGGCGACGGCCCAGACCGGGCCGGACCTGACGATGTGGCTGGATGTCACCGGCGGCTCCGAAGGGGCGGAGTGCGTCATCTCCGACATCGTCAGCGAGTACAACGCCCGCGGAGGCGCCCAGGTCGACGCGACGCTCCAGCCCAATGGCTGGACGGCGACCCAGACCGCGCTGGCCGGCGGTGGCGGACCGGACGTCGTGATCACGCCGGGTCCGTCCTTCACCAACGAGCTCGCCCGGGCCGGCCAGGTCCTGCCGCTCGACGACATCGCGACCCAGTACGACTGGGCGTCGACCTTCGCCCCGTGGTCGCTGGAACTGGGCCGGTTCAACGGCCAGCTGTTCTCGGTCCCGAACGAGGTCGAGACGCTCGCCCTCTTCTATAACAAGACCCTGTTCGAGGCCAACGGCTGGACGCCGCCGACGACCATCGACGAGCTGATGGCGCTGGCGCAGACGACCGCCGATGCCGGCCTGATCCCGTTCGCCCATTCCAACGCTGACTGGCGGCCGACCAACGAGTGGTTCGTCGGTGAGTTCCTCAACCACGTCGCCGGCCCGGAAGTCATCTACCAGGCCCTGACCGGTGCGATTCCCTGGACCGATCCGCAGATCGCCGCCGCACTGGCGCCGCTCAACACCATGCAGGCCAACGACTGGTTCATGGGCGGCCTCGACCGCTACTACACCACGCCCTCGGCCGAGACCGCGTCCGCCCTCGCCTACGGTGACGCGGCGATGAAGATCGAGGGGACGTGGTTCCAGACCAACGCCGAGATCTACTTCGCTGAGTCCGGGCAGGAGTGGGACTGGGTGCCGATGCCGTCCACCGACGGGACCGAGATCTACGACCTCGGTATCGGCTCGACCTACAGCATCAACGCCAACTCGAAGTATCCGGCCGAGACGGCCGACTTCCTCAACTTCTACTTCTCGCCCGCGACGCAAGCCCGTCTCGTCGTCGGCTGCGGCTCCGCCCCGGCCCCGGTCACGATCCCGGCCGAGAGTCTGACCGGGCTGGATGCCCGCCGCGCCCGGGTGATCGAGCGCCTCTCCACCGCCGCCGCGGCCAACAACTACGGCTACACGACCTGGACGTTCTTCCCGCCGAAGACCGAGGTCTACCTCTACGAGGAGATCGAGAAGGTCTGGGCCGGCGACATGACCGTCGAGGAGTACCTCCAGGGCGCGCAGGACATCTTCGCCGCCGAGTTCGCGGCCGGCGGCAACCCACCGGTCCCGGCCCGGACCTGATCGGTCCCGGCGTGACGTGACGTGGGGAGTCGATCCCCGGCACACCCGATGGCTGGTCGGGTGCGCCGGGCGACCGGCTCCGCACCGTCCCGGTCGCGCTGGCTACCGTCGATCTGCCTGTGGAGAAGCCCCGATGACAACCCACGCTGACGTCGCCAGCGCCGGTCCCAACGCCGAGCTGAGCCCGGCCCGCCACGCCGTCTCGAACCCGAGCCTGCGGTTCTGGCAGCGGGCGACCTGGCGCCGGCGGGTCGTGCCGTGGCTGTTCGTCCTGCCGATCCTGCTGATCAACGTCGCCGTCGTCTTCGGTCCGGCTGTCGCCTCGGTCTACTACTCGATGACCGAGTGGAGCGGGATCGGCGCGGCGAAGTGGATCGGGCTGGACAACTTCCGCCGGCTGGCCTCGGACGACTCGTTCTTCCACGCCTTCCGCAACAACCTGCTCTGGTTGGCCATGTTCCTGACGGTCCCGGTCGCGATGGGCCTCGTCGCGGCCAGCCTGCTGATGGCGATCCGGCGCGGGGCGATGTTCTACCGGCTGTCGCTGTTCCTGCCGTACGTCTTCCCCAGCGTCATCGTCGCCAGCATCTGGCGGTCGCTGCTCAACCCGGACCGGGGGATCGGCGCGACGCTGTCCGACTGGGGGATCGGCGGGTTCGACCGCGCCTTCCTCGGCGACACCGACACCGTCCTGCCGACGATCGCCTTCGTCGACAACTGGCACTTCTGGGGCTTCCTGATGCTCCTGTTCCTGGCGTCGATGCAGAACATCCCGGCCGACCTCTACGAGGCGGCCCGGCTGGACGGCGCCAACCGCTGGCAGGAGTTCCGGGACATCACGATCCCCGGCATCCGGCCGACGCTCGTCTTCATGATCCTGATGACCAGCATCTGGTCGTTCCTGACCTTCGACTACATCTGGGTGCTGACCCAGGGCGGCCCGGCCGGGGCGTCCGAGGTCCTGTCCGTGCTCGTCTTCAAGGCCGCTTTCACCCAGCTCGACGCCGGCTACGCCAGCGCGATGGGCCTGACGATGAGCCTGCTGGCCGGCCTCATCATCGGCATCTTCATCGTCCTCCGGAAGCGAGGGTGGGAGATATGATCAGCCCGTTCCGGAGCGGCGGCAAGCGTGGCCGCGCTGTCAGCCTGATCCCGAACCACGTCGTCCTGCTGCTGCTGGTCGCCTTCGCGCTCGGCCCGATCGTGGTCCTCGGCTTCAACTCGTTCAAGTCGCAGGCGGAGATCGGGCGCAACCCGCTCTGGTTCCCGCAGGACTTCATCCTGAGCAACTTCCCCGAGGCCTGGGACGTCGGCAACTTCTCGACGACGCTGCGCAACAGCGGCGAACTCGTCGTGCTGACCGTGGTCGGGGTGCTCGTCCTCGGCGGGATGGCGGCCTACAGCCTCGCCAAGATGAACCTGCCGGGCGCCAACGTGCTGACGCTCTACCTGCTGGTCGGCTCGGCCCTGCCGATCCAGCTGTTCCTGGTGCCGCTGTTCTTCCTCTGGCAGCGGCTCGGGCTGGTTAACAGTATCGGCGGGCTGGCCCTGATCTACATCGCGATCAACTCGCCGCTGGCGGTCTTCCTGCTCCGCTCGTACATGGTCCAGCTCCCGAGCGACTTCGAGGACGCCGCCCGGGTCGACGGGGCGGGGGAGTGGCGGATCTTCGTCCAGATCGTCGTCCCGCTGGCCTGGCCGGGCTTCCTGACGGTCGGGCTGGTCGTCGCGCTGGCGGTCTGGAACGAGTTCCTGCTGGCGACGGTCTTCCTGACCGACCAGGACAAGTTCACCGTCGTGACGAGCTACTTCAACTTCACGACCCGCTTCAGCCGGGACTGGGGCCTGACGAGCGCCGGCGCGGTGATGATGATCCTGCCGATCGTGATCCTGTTCCTCGCCCTCCAGCGCCGCTTCATCGAGGGGCTAACGAACGGCGGCTTGAAGGGGTAGGGCGAGACCTCACCCCCCAACCCCCTCTCCATCACGCTGGCGTGCTTCGCACTTGCGGATGGAGAGGGGGAGACGATCGGCACGGGGCGTGACGGCCGTAGCGATCAATACCACCCGACCATCCAACCAAGGAGACCCTCACCATGACCCAACTGCTGCGCCGTGCCCCGACCATCGGTTCCCTGCCGGACGACTACGCCGAGCGCGTCTACGCCGGGGTGCTCGGCAAGATCATCGGGGTCTACCTCGGACGCCCGTTCGAGCAGTGGTCGCACGAGCGGATCATGGCCGAACTCGGCCCGATCACCGGCTACGTCAACGAGCGCTTCGGCGTCCCGCTCGTCGTGACCGACGACGACATCGCCGGGACGTTCACCTTCCTCCGGGCGCTGGCCGACAACGGCTTCGACCCGGACCTGTCGCCCGCCCAGATCGGGGAGGCGTGGCGGAACTATCTGATCTACCAGCGGACCATCCTCTGGTGGGGCGGGCTGGGGACGTCGACCGAGCACACCGTCTTCCTGCGGTTGATGAACGGGGTCGAGGCGCCGGAGAGCGGCTCGATCGCCCGGAACGGGACTACGATCGCCGAGCAGATCGGTTCGCAGATCTTCATCGACGGCTGGGCGATGCTCTTTCCCGGCGACCCGGAGCGGGCGGTCGACTTCGCCCGCCGGGCCGGCAGCGTCAGCCACGACGGCGAGGCGATCTACGGGGCCCAGGTCATCGCGGCGATGGAGGCGCTGGCCTTCACCGAGTCGCGGCTCGATGTCCTGCTCGACGAGGCGGTCCGGCTGATCCCCGGCGAATCCACGATCGCCCGCATGATCGCCGACATCCGCGACTGGCACGCCCGCGACGACGACTGGCTGGCGACCCGGGCGCTGATCGAACGGCGCTACAGCTACGACATCTTCCCCGGCAACTGCCACATGGTCCCCAACCATGCCGTCATCATCCACGCCCTGCTCCACGGCAACGACGACTTCGCCCGGACCCAGATGATCGTCAACACCGACGGCTGGGATACCGACTGCAACGCCGGGAACGTCGGCGCCATCCTCGGGATCAAGAACGGGCTCGCCGGGCTGGGCGGCGACATCGACTGGCGCGGCCCGGTCGCCGACCGGCTCTACCTCTCGACGGCCGATGGCGGCCGGGCGATCAGCGACGCCGTGATCGAGACCGACCACCTCGTCGAGGCGGCCCGGCGGCTGCACGGCCTGGAGCCCGACCGGCCCAAGGGCGGGGCCCGGTTCCACTTCTCGCTGCCCGGCTCCGTCCAGGGCTTCACCGCCGCCGAACCGGATCGGCTTACCGTCGCCAACCGCCCGACCGGGACCGGCCGGATGCTGGAGTTGACGCTGACGGAGGAGGGCAGCGCCGTCGCGACGACGCCGACGTTCATCCCGGAAGAGGCGCTGGACATGGCCGGCTACCGCCTGCTCGCCTCCCCGACCCTCGCCAGCGGACAACGCCTGTCCGCCCGGCTCGGCGCGGCCCACGGCGCGATCGACGCGACGCTGCTCATCCGCGTCTACCGGACCGAGACGGAGATCGAGACCATCGACGGGCCGTCCCTCCGCCTCGAACCGGGGACGATGGCGGAGATCGACTGGGTCGTGCCCGACACGACTGGCTCGCCGGTGATGGCGGTCGGGCTCCGCGTCACCGGTCTGGCTGGTGACGCGGTCCTGCTGGACCGGCTCGGCTGGGCCGGGGCGCCGACGACGACCCTCGCCCGGGTCGCGGGGACGGAGATCTGGCGGCGGGCCTGGGTCGATGGCGTCGACCAGTGGGAGGAGCGCTGGCCGCGGGCCTATCAGCTCGTCCAGAACCGCGGGATCGGGCTGATCTCGCAGGGGATGGCCGACTGGCGGGACTACACCGTCAGCAGCACCGTCTCGATCTCGCTGGCCCGCTCGGCCGGGATCGCCGCCCGGGTCGGCGGGATGCGGCGCTACGTCGCCCTGATCCTCTCCGACGACCAGACCGTCCGCCTCGTCCAGGCGACCGGCGAGCGGACGGTGCTGGCCGAGGCGCCGTTCGCCTGGCAGGTCGATGTCCCCTACGCCCTCGAACTGACCGTCGCCGGCGACCGCGTCACCGGCCGGATCGACGGCGTCGAGGTCCTGGCGGCGACCGGGATCGCGCCGGGTCTGGCCGGCGGCGGCGTCGCGCTGGTCCTGGAGGAGGGGTCGCTCAGTTCGGATGCGGTGACCGTCCGGCCAAACTGACCCGCTGAGCTGATGGAGCAACGTTCGTGGTTCCCTCCCCCAATCTATACTTCGTCTAGACGGTATAGACAGGGGAAGGAACCGACATGATTCAGAAGGTTTGGAAGACGGGCAACAGCCTCGTCGTGACGATTCCACGGGATGAACTGGATCGGCAAGGGATCGCTGAGGGGGAACTGGTCGAGGTCGTGGTCCATAAGGTCGAGATCCGCCGGGCATTGACCCCGGCGATGCAGGCGGCGCTGGGTGAATCGCTGGCCGAAGACCAGGAAGCGCTCCGGTATCTGGCTGACAACTGATGGCCGACGAGAATGTGATCTACCTCGATCTGGAACAGGTCCGTGAGATCCATAACGCCATGATGGAAAGCATGGGCCAGTCCGGCTACCATCAGGTCCGACTAATTCCTGGTAAGCGCGGGGATCGGTCGATGGTCGGTCCGC
>CAXTHM010000070.1:0-18598 GCA_964244115.1 uncultured Thermomicrobiales bacterium | reverse complement strand
GGCGGGCATGGTTCCAGCCTACTCTCGGCAGTCAACTCCTGTGAGACCCGCTCTAACTCAAAACCAGTTCTCGGGCGATCCGAACGACCAGGTAGAGCTGGTTCAGTTCCATCAGTCGTACGGATACGAGGACTTCGTCCAGGGCATCCGGCCGATCACCGATGCCGACGGCAAGCTCACCTACCGCGTCGTGCCTGGCATCTTCACGCGCTTCTGCCGGACGGCGGCGAGCAACCCCAAGAAAACGTTCGTCCTGATCATCGATGAGATCAACCGCGGTAATTTGTCCCGCATCTTTGGGGAGCTGCTGCTCCTGCTGGAGTACCGCGACAAACGGGTGCGATTGCCGTACGGGTTGGAGGGGGCATCGGAAGCCGAAGCCTTCCTCTCGATTCCGCCCAACCTTTACGTGATCGGCACGATGAACTCGACCGACCGGTCGCTGGCTCTGATCGACTACGCTCTCCGTCGCCGCTTCTACTTCCACCGTCTGCTGCCGGTCGCGGACGGCGCGGCGCCGGTGCTCACCCGGTGGCTCGCAACACAGGAGAGTATCGAACCGGTCGAAGCTGCCCGGATCGCGGGGCTGTTCATTGCCCTCAACAACCGCATCGGTCAGCACCTGACGTCGGACTTCCAGATCGGGCACAGCTACTTCATGCGGCCCGATATCGGGACAGAAGTCGGGCTGCGCCGCGTCTGGAATCGCGCCATCCGACCGTTGCTGGAGGAGTACTTCCACGGCTCCCGCAGCGGCGATCACACGCTCGACGGCTTCCGGCTGGAGTCCCTGCTGCCGTCGATCGTATCTACACCGGTCACGGAACCTGACGAGGGTTCGACCGCATGACGGCCCTCATCACCGACAACGCTATCGTCCTTCGCGAGTACGTTCCCACCGACGTCGCACTGCTGGCGGGAGATGTCCGGTACCTGCTGAATCACCTGAGTAAGCAGATCACGCTGACCCGCTCGTTGGACGATGACGGCTACACGGTGAACTGCAACCAGTTCGTCGGCGTCGTCATCTTGCCGTCCGGCCGGCGAATGGAGTGCCGGCCAAAGGTCCCGATCGGGACGCTCTTCACCATGCTGGCCGTTGCCTACGACCTCGACGTCCCGCTGCGGGACGACCTCGCCAGCATGGCGTCGCTGCCGCAAATGCTCGACTTCATCGTCGGGCACTTCGTCGGTCTGGTCGATGAACGTCTCACCGCCGGATTCTTCCGGGATTACGTCGAGGTCGAGGACAACATGCTCGCCGTCCGGAGCCGGATCGTGATCGCCGAGGATGTCCGCCGCAATGCCGTCCTGCGCCACCGGACGTACTGCCGGTTCACCGAGTTCACCCACGACGTCCCGGACAACCAGATCATCCGGCAGGTCGTTCACCTCCTGACCGGCTGGCCGATCGCCCCGCGACTGGTCACGCGGCTCCGGTTCCTGGACGCGATGATGGGCAACATCGCGCCGACGGGCTTCACTGTCGAGGTACTGGACCGGTTCCGCTACGACCGGCTCCGGGAGGGCTACCGGGCGATCCACCAGTTCTGCCGACTGTTCCTCGACGGGCTCTCCCTGGAAAACCAGCGCGGCGGCAATGACTTTCGAACGTTCCTGATCGACATGAACGCGCTGTTCGAGGAGTTCGTGACGCGCTCGGTCGCTCGGCGCCTGCCGGTTGGGCTGGCGCTGACCGGGCAGGCGAAGCGACCGCTCGACATCGGCTCCCGGGTGACGCTGCTGATCGACATGCTCTTCAGCCGCGACGGCCAGCCGGTCCTCGTCGCTGACACCAAGTACAAGCGGGTCGAGACGCACGGACTGGGCAACGCCGACGTCTACCAGATGCTGGCCTACTGCGTCGCGACGAACGTCCGCACCGCCGTCCTGATCTACCCGTGTGAGACGGCCACCGGTTCGGGGAGCATCGCACCGATGCTCGTCCACCACACCGACATTAGCATCCTCGGGCTCGCTGTCGATCTGTCGGGGACCGCCACGGCACTGTCGGTCGAACTCGACCTGCTCACGTCTCGGTTGATCGCATTGGCGGACGACGCGGCCGTGCGACAGCGCGGGTCCTGATCAAGTAGCAATCAATGCTCGGCGCCACCGACCAGAGCAAGATCGCCGAACGTCCGCAGGCTCGTCTCGATGATGAGTCCCAGCGCATCGGCGATCGTCGCGATCGGCAGCGACGGCTGGTCGGCGGGGGCGTCCTCGGTGGCCAGCGGGACGTGGACGAAGCCGCCGCGGGTGCCGGGGTAGGAGCGGGCGATCTCGTCCATCAGCACGTAGAAGACATCGTTGCAGAGGAACGTCCCGGCCGAGTTCGAGACGGCGGCCGGGATCTCCCGTTCTGTCAGCGCCGCGACGATCGCCTTGACCGGCAGGGTGCTGAAGTAGGCGGCCGGGCCGCCGGGGACGATCGGCCCGTCGATCACTCGCCGGCCGGTATTGTCCGGGATCCGGGCGTCGTCGACGTTGATCGCGACCCGCTCGGGTGTGACCTGCGTACGGCCGTTCGCCAGCCCGGCCGCGACGACGAGGTCCGGCCGGTGCTCCGCCAGCAGCGCCCGCATCGCCTCGCCGGTCCCACCGAACGCGACGGGGAGCTCGGCGGTGATCAGCGTCTCCGGCCGGTCCCACCGGGCCGCGACCCGGCGGACCGCCTGCCAGGAGGGGTTGGTCGCCGCGCCGTTGAACGGTTCGAAGCCGGTCAGCAGGATCATCGTCATCGGGCCTGGTCTCCTGGGTGTCGGGAGGGCGGCTATCCCTCGGCGAAGTAGCGCAGGGTGACGGCGGTCATGACCTCGACGCCGATCGCCAGCGCGGCCTCATCCATCTCGAAGCGCGGGTGGTGGACGCCGGTGCCGATCCCACGCTCCGCGTTGCCGACGCCGAGGTTGTAGAAGCAGCCCGGTACCCGCTGGAAGTAGTAGGCCATGTCCTCGACGCCCATCATCGGCGTCCCCCGCAGGACGTTCTCCGCGCCCAGCACGTCCGTCGCCGCCTGCCGGACGAGGTCCGCCATCGCGCCGTCGTTGACCATCGACGGGTAGCCGGGCTGGTAGTCGACCGTCGCGGTGCATCGCATCGCCTCGGCGACGCCGGTGATGACCTCCGGGATGCGGCGGGTGAACCGCTCCCGCGTCGCCTCGCTGAAGGTGCGGACGGTGCCGGTCAGGGTCGCGGTGTCGGGGATGACGTTGTCGGCCTCGCCGGCGTGGAGCGAGCCGACCGTGATCACGGCGCGTTCCAGCGGGTCGGTCTCGCGGGAGACGAGCGTCTGGAGGGCGCTGATGATCCGGGCGCCGGCCATGATCGGGTCGATCCCGCGGTGGGGGTAGGCGCCGTGGCCGCCGTGGCCCTGGATCTCGACGAAGAACGTGTCCGAGGCGGCGCTGACCGGCCCCTCCAGCACCTTGACCAGGCCGACCTCGGTGTCCGGCGCGACGTGGAGCCCGAAGGCCGCGTCGACGTGCGGGTCCTCCAGCGCGCCCTGCTCGATCATGAACGTCGCGCCGCCCGGCGGCTGCTCCTCGCAGGGCTGGAACAGGACCTTGACCGTCCCCGCGAACTGGTCGCGCCGTTCCATCAGGATACGAGCCGTCCCGAGCAGGACCGTCGTGTGGGCATCGTGCCCGCAGGCGTGCATGACGCCCGGGTTCTGGCTCCGGTAGTCGACCTCGTTCTCCTCCTCGATCGGGAGGGCGTCCATGTCGGCCCGGAGCATGACGACCTTGCCGGCACCGGGTCCATCCGGGTTCGTCCCCCGGATCAGGGCGGTCACGCCGGTGTTGGCGATGCCGGTCCGGATGTCATCGAGCCCGAGCTGCCGCAGCCGGCCGGCGACGAACTTCGCCGTCTCGACCTCCTGCATCCCGAGTTCGGGGTGCTCGTGGAGGTGGCGGCGGTCCGCCACCATCCCCGGCAGGATCTCTTCGATGGCATCGTGGAGGGTCGGAGTGGTGCTGGTCATCGAACGAATCCTCCGGGTGTCGGGAAGGTAATGGTGAGAGGGGCACGCGGCGCCAATTCGCAGGGGTGGGGCCAGGCGAGACGGTTATCTGGGTCCGGTAGCGTTGCCACGATCATGACCACGGTTGAACCCGGGACGCCGGTTATCGCCCTGCGGAGTGATGACGCCTGCGGGCGTCTGGCTCGCAAGCTTCGCCCCTACGGAGACCGACCCCGGCCATGCCGCCGTGCCATCCGTGCGACACGGACGATGCATCGGTATTCGCCCCTCCGAGGTCTACCCCTCGGCGAAGTACCGCATGACGACGCTCGTCATGACCTTGACGCCGACGGCGAGCGAGTCCTCGTCCAGGTCGAACTTCGGGTGGTGGGCGCCCCAGACGATGCCGCGGGCCTCGTTGCGAACGCCGACGTTGTAGAAGCAGCCCGGGACCAGGTTGAGGAAGTAGGCCATGTCCTCGGCGCCCATCCCCGGTGTCGCCTCATGGACGTTCTCGTCGCCCAGGACGTCGATCGCGGCCCGCTTGACCAGCCCGGCCATCGCGACGTCGTTGACCAGCGGCGGGTAGCCGAAGTGGTAATCGATCGTCACGCTGCCGCCCATCGCCTCGGCGATCCCCTCGCAGACCTCCGGGATGCGCTTCGCGAGCAGGTCGCGGACCTCCGGCTTGAACGAGCGGATCGTCGCCCGGAGTTCCGCCGTGTCCGGGATCACGTTCGGCGCGATCCCGGCGTGGAGGGCGCCGACGGTGATGACGGCGCGTTCCAGCGGGTCGACGTTGCGCGAGACGATCGTCTGGAGCGCGGTGATGATCTCGGCGCCGATCACGATCGGGTCCACGCCCTTGTGCGGGGCGGCGCCGTGGGCACCCCGGCCCTGGATGATCAGGTGGAGCGAATCGGCGGCGGCGCTGCGCGGCCCGGAGGCGACCTTGACCTGCCCGACCGGGAGGTCGCCGGCGACGTGAATGCCGAAGGCGGCGTCGACGTGCGGGTCCTCCATCACGCCCTCGGCGATCATCGGCTCGGCGCCACCCGGCCCCTCCTCGGCCGGCTGGAACAGGACCTTGACGGTGCCGGCGAACTGGTCGCGGCGTTCCATGAGGATGCGCGCCGTCCCCATCAGCATCGTCGTGTGCGCGTCGTGCCCACAGGCGTGCATGACACCCGGATTCTGGCTGCGGTACTCGACGTCGTTCTCCTCGAGGATCGGCAGCGCGTCCATGTCGGCCCGCAGCATGACCACCTTGCCGGCGCCGGGGCCGTCGGGGTTCGTCCCGCGGATCAGCGCCGTGATCCCGGTGTTGGCGATCCCGGTCGTGATCTCGTCCAGGCCGAGCTGCCGGAGGCGGGCGGCGACGAACTTCGCCGTCTCGGTCTCCTGCATCCCGAGTTCCGGGTGCTCGTGCAGGTGGCGGCGGTCGGCGACGAGGCCGGGCAGGATCTCGTCGACGGCGGCATCGAGGGTCGAGAGGTCGGCGACGGACATGGGGCGGTCTCCTTATGATGCGAGAGGGCGAAGCTCCGTCCGGTAGGGGCGAAGCTTGCGAGTCCGGCCGCCGTAGCGGCCGGTCAGGGCAAGCCCATGACCCTGCGTCCTGGGCCGCTGCGTCGGCTGGGTGGGGCAATGAACGTAGCCTGATCCTACCCTCGCTCGAAATAGTTCAGCACGACCGTCGTCATCATCTCGACGCCGATCGCCATCGAGCTCTCGTCGATGTCGAAGCGCGGGTGGTGGTGGCCCCAGACGAAGCCCTTGTCCTCGTTCATCGAGCCGACGACGAACATGCAGCCGGGCACCTCGTTGAGGAAGTAGCTCATGTCCTCGCCCGGCATCGAGGGCGGGATCACGATCACGTTCTCCTTGCCGACGACCTCGGCGCCGGTCTCCAGGACGAGCTGGGCCATGTCGGTGTCGTTGACCAGGGCCGGGTAGCCCCAGGTGTAGTCGAGCGTCGCCGAGCCGCCCATCGCCTTCGCGATGCCCTCGACGAGGGTCCGCATCCGCTCGGCGGTGTGCTCGCGGATCGCCTGGTCCAGTGTCCGGACCGTGCCGGTCATGACGACGGTGTCGGGGATCACGTTCGGCGCGGAACCGGCCCGGAACGTCCCGACGGTGACGACGACGGAGGCCAACGGGTCCGTCTCGCGGGAGACGAGGGTCTGGAGCGCCACGACGATCTGCGAGCCGATCACGATCGGGTCGACGGTCGTGTGCGGAGCGGCGCCGTGGCCGCCCTTGCCTTGGACGGTGACCGTGAACAGGTCGGCCGCGGCCTGCTGGGCGCCAGCCCGCGTCCCGACCTTGCCGACCGGCATCGAGTTGGCCATGTGGATCGCGAAGGTGGCCGTCACGTCCGGGTTCTGGAGGACGCCCTGCTCGATCATGAACCGCGCCCCGCCCGGGGGCGCCTCCTCGCAGGGCTGGAACAGGACCTTGACGGTCCCGGCGAACTGGTCGCGGCGTCCCATCAGCATCCGGGCGACGCCCATCTGGATGGCGGTGTGGGCATCGTGCCCGCAGGCGTGCATCACGCCGGGGTTCTGGCTCCGGTAGTCGACGTCGTTTTCCTCCTCGATCGGGAGGGCGTCCATGTCGGCCCGGAGCATGACCACCTTGCCGGCGCCGGGACCCTCGGGTTTCGTCCCCCGGATCAGGGCGGTCACGCCGGTATTCGCGATGCCGGTCCGGATGTCCTCGAGGCCGAGTTGCTGCAATCGGGCGGCGACGAACTTCGCCGTCTCGGTCTCCTGCATCCCGAGTTCGGGGTGCTCGTGGAGGTGGCGGCGATCGGCGACCAGACCGGGCAGGATCTCGTCGACGGCGTCATGGAGTGTCGGGGGTGCGGCGACCATCGGCTGGGTCCTCCGGCGGCGCGGTCGTCGCTGCGAGCCCGATCGACGGCATCGTCAGACGCACTGGCCGGCCGCCTGTATGCTTGCGGTAGAAACACCCCGGACGATACCAGAGCCGGCGACCGTCGCGATAGGGGCGGCGAACCGCATGGTTCATCTCCGGTCCATTCGGTGGGACCGCATTGGGCGATCTGCCCGACGATTCGACCGGCAGGAAGTGAGCGACGATGACGGGGCAGCACGCGCCGATGAATGAAGAGAAGGCGCTGCGGCTGGCGATGGCGGCGGTCGAGGAGCTCGGCGGGACGCGGAAGATCTACCGCAACCCCCGGCACCCGTTCAGTTTCGAGCCGTCCCGCGACCTGACGATCGAGGGGCATCAGGTCGAGATCCGCTGGGGCGAGGTCAGCTCGCCGGCGATCGTATCGGTCGCCGGGTATGTCTTCCAGATCGGCGACGACGAGCTCGACCTGCTCATCCGACCAAGCGTCCGACGTTGACGGGGCGATCTTCAGGCGGTTTTGACAAAGTTGATCTACTAACTTAGTGTATGTCGCATGAACGTGAGCCATCGGCTCCCGCCTGAACCGTGCGTCGGCGTCTCCGTCCTCGGGAACGTTCACCCAGACCGCTCGGTGATCGACCTGATACGCCCGGCACCTGCCGGGCACGGGTCTTGAAGCAGCGTCCGGGACGAGCGTTCCCGAGCCGGTTCCGGCGTATGTACGGAACGTGGCGCCCATCGTCTTATCGAAGGACATCAGCCAGACATGACCCAGAGTCGGATTCCCAGCGACCTCTCGCCCGGCGGCAGCCGGGTCAGCGAACTGTTCCGCCAACTCCTCCACGGCGAGATCAGCCGGCGCGACTTCGTCGCCCGCGGCACGGCCCTCGGCGCCAGCCTCGCCATGCTCCAGTGGCTGGTCCGCGGCGCCCAGACGGTCGGCGCCGCCCCGCACCCGCAGGATGCCACGCCGGCCCCATCGGCCACCCCGGTCGCGGTCGCTCCGGCCGTCGGGACCGAGGGAAAGGTTCGCGGCCAGGATGGCGAACTCAAGCTGCTGTTCTGGCAGGCCGTCAACGAGCTCAGCCCGCACGCCGCCAACGGCACCACCAACGTCGTCGCCTCGCAGCTCGTCGTCGAGCCGCTCCTGCGGATCTTCGAGGACGGCAGCATCCAGCCGAACCTGCTCTCCGAGGTGCCGAGCATCGCCAACGGCGGCCTCAACGCCGAACTGACGCAGGTTACCCTGAAGCTGCTTCCCGGAGTCCTGTGGTCGGACGGCCAGCCGTTCACGGCCGATGACGTCGTCTTCACCCATAGCTGGGTAATCGACCCGGCCAACGGCGCCCTCTCGGTCCAGCCCTGGGCCCGGATCACCGCCATCACCGCGCTGGACGACCTGACCGTCCAGGTCACGTTCGGGCAGCAGAACTTCAACTGGTACGAGTCCTTCGCCACCCAGCAGCTCGGCACCGTCTACCCCCGCCATTACGTCGAGGCCGGCGGCGACATGAAGACGGCCCCGATCGGGACCGGGCCGTTCATCGTCGAGAGCTTCGCGCCGAACGACCAGATCATCTTCACGCCCAACCCCAACTACCGCGACCCGGCCAAGCCGTACTTCTCCCGCGTCAACCTGCGCGGTGGCGGCGACGTCGCGACGGCGGTCCAGTCCGTCGTCCAGACCGGCGACTGGGACTACGTCTGGAACGTCCAGCTCGAGCCGGAACTGATCGCCGACTACCTCGAAGGCGGCCAGGGCCAGATCCGGGCGGTCGCGCGGACGACCGAGGAGCGGCTCAACTTCAACTTCTCCGACCCGCGCGCCGCCGGGCCGGACGGGCAGCTGTCCTACTGGGAGATCCCGCACCCGATCCTGAGCGACATCGCCGTCCGTCAGGCGATCGCCCTCGGAGTCGACCGCGAGCTGATCCTGAACCAGCTCTACAACCCGAACGGCGAGCGCACCACGTCCAACATCATCACCGGCAACCCGCAGTGGGAGTCGCCGAACACGGCCTGGGCCTACGACACCGACCAGGCCAACCAGATCCTCGATGAGGCCGGCTGGGTCCGCAACGGCGAGACGCGGGAGAAGAACGGGGTCCGGCTGGAACTGGGCCTCCAGACCTCGATCAACTCCGTCCGGCAGAAGACCCAGATCATCGTCCAGCAGAACCTGCGGGAGATCGGCGTCGCGATCCAGCTGGAGCAGGTGGACGCGGGTATCTTCTTCGACAGCGCCGCCGGAAACACCCAGAACCTCAGCCACATGTATACCGACATCAACATGTTCTCGAGCGGGGCTCCGCTGAGCCTGCCGATCACCTATGTCGGGAACTGGACGACCGGCGGCGAGGGTGCGCCGAACATCGCGCAGGCCTCCAACGGCTGGGCCGGGACCAACACCCAGCGCTATCAGAACCCAGCCTACGACGCCGAGTGGGCGACACTCAACGGTGGTGGGTACGCGACGATCGAGGAGGCGGCCCAGTCGATCATTCGCCTGAACGACATGCTGATGGCGGATGTCGTCGTCGTGCCGCTCGTCAACCGGGCGGCTGGTAGCGATTCGTACGCGATCCACAATTCGCTGATCCACGGCGAGGACAAGGCGACTGGCGAGGACAACTACGGCTTCCAGGCCTTCGACGACGGCTTCTGGAACATCGCCAACTGGAACCGGAGCGAGCCGGTCGACCGGTAGCAGAGCGCAAAGGCGCTACCTGACATCGGGTCAGGTTGCGCCTTCGACAGCCGATGCAAAACGTTACGGGGCCGCCAGTGATGGCGGCCCCGTGGCGTTGCGGTCGTCGGTGGAGAACGGTGTGGACCTATCGGACGCTCATCGACCGCGAATCGGCGGATTCATCGACGAGGTGATCGACCACCCGGATACGGTCGTCCGCGCTCTGGTCGTCCCCGCAGAGACCGACCATCGCGGTGGGATCGGCCGTCAACCAGGTCGCGCCCCATTCGGAGATCGCCTCGACGACACCGGAAAGGTCGCGGCCCTTCTCCGTCAGCCGGTACTCGATCCGGACCGGCGTCTGGGGGATGACGGTGCGGGTGACGATGCCGTGCAGCTCCAGTTCCTTGAGGCGCTCGCTCAGGAGGCGGTCACTCAGGGACGGGATCGAGGCGGTGATGTCGCTGAACCGGGTCGCGCCGGCGAGCATCGACCGTAGGATGGCGCCCGTCCAGCGCCGGCCGATCAATTCGACGGCTTGGTGATAGACGGGGCAGAACGAAGACTGGATGCCATGTGACGCCATGCGGCCGCTCCTTCCATTGACCCACGACAGCGTGGTCGCCCGAAGCAGGTTCTGCGGCTACCGGAGGCGTGGGCTTCTACGTGGCCGTATTATTACCGATCGTAAGCGAATACGCAAACGCGATCGATCGTTTGGCACCCTGGTCCTCCGTGGTGGGTAATGGCCGGCAGGGGCGATGACCCGGACTCGTTCGTCCTCGGGATGCGCTCACTGCGGGATCATGGCCAGTGCGCTCGGGATCGAAGCCGTCGTCTGCCGAGGAGCTCGAGTCCGGAACGCTCGATCCGAAGCCTATTGGTCTATCACTGGTGATTCGCCCCGTTGCCGCGTCTCCCGGCTCTGGGCACCTGCTCAGCCGCGGCGCAGCGAGAGCCGCCTTGGCGGGTGAGCAAGCAGGTTCACCCCGGTCGGGGGAGCGGTCTGCTCCAGGGCAGCCAATCAGCCGTGACAGACCACTAGAGAGGGAGGACGTGTCACGACAGGGTGGCAAACGCGACGACACGTCGAAGAGACGCCTGTGGCACGGTGTTGACAACTCAACTTACGAGATCTATAGTCCGTTACGAATAGTTAGCCAATCGCATCGAGACGTCCTCGATGTCCGAAGACCCGTCCATCGGCCAGTGGGCCTCTGTCCCGCGGCCAGGGAGTTGAACACATGTCCGCCACCCAGCCCGCTACCACCACCTGGACCATCGACCAGGCCCACTCCGTCGTCGGCTTCACCGTTCGCCACATGATGGTGACGAAGGTCTCCGGGCAGTTCGAGCGCTTCAGCGGGACGATCGTCTTCGACCCGGCCAACATCGCCCTCGCCAGCGTCGAGGTCGAGATCGAGACCGCCAGCATCACGACCCGCTCCGCGGACCGTGACGCCCACCTCCGCAGCGCCGACTTCTTCGACGCCGAGAGCTACCCGACGATCACCTTCAAGAGTACCAGCGTCGAGGCCGGCAAGGGCGACGCGTTCCATGTCCACGGCGATCTGACGATGCACGGCGTCACCCACCCGGTCGTCCTCGAGACCGAGTTCAACGGCTCCGGCGCGTCGCCGTTCGGCCACACCGTCGCCGGCTTCGAGGCCTCGACGAAGTTCAACCGCAGCGACTTCGGCCTGACCTGGAACGCGGCTCTGGAGACGGGCGGCGTCATGGTCAGCGACGAGATCAAGATCACGCTCGATGTCGAGGCCATGCAGTAGTCATCGCCCCCCTGTTCCACCGGGACTGGCGCACGGCTTGCGACCAGCCCTGATGGCAACGGGAGGCCCGGCAACCGGTCCTCCCGATGATTCGTCCCAGTCCGATGAAGGAGCAACTCCCATGGCCCAGATCCCGGCCGAATTCCATGACCTGTTCGAGAAGCCGATCCTCTTCGCCCTCGCCACTGTGATGCCGGACGGCCAGCCGCAGGTCACCCCGGTCTGGGGAGACGTCGCCGATGGCAACCCCCGAATCAACACCGCCGAAGGGCGCCAGAAGGACAAGAACCTCAAGGAGCGCCCGCAGGCGACCGTGATGCTGGTCGACCCGGAGAACCCTCAGCGCTGGATCGAGGTCCGCGGCACCGTCACCGGCACGACCGAGGGCGGCGACGCCCACATCGACAGCCTGGCGAAGAAGTACCTCGGCGTCGACAGCTACCCGTACCGCAACCCGGCCGAGACCCGGATCACGTTCGTGATCACCCCGACGAAGGTGACCCACAGCTAGGTTCCGGTGGCGATCCCGGAGACGACGAACAGGGCCGTGGCGATTCGCCACGGCCCTGTTCAGTGTCCGACTCATCCCCGCTCAGGCGTCGCGGTGGGCTAGCGCCGCCAGGAACCGGTCGGCGGTCCGGAGGGACAGGGCCATGATCGTCAGGGACGGGTTGACGCTGAGGGAACTCGGGAAGGTCGAGTTGTCGCTCAGGTAGAGGTTCGGGACATCGTAGCTGCGGCCATCCGCGTCGACGACGCTGTCGGCCGGGTCGTCGCCCATCCGGCAGGTCCCGATCGTGTGGGCATATCGCGGGAACGACCAGAGATCGCGGCCGCCGGCCGCGGCCCAGACCCGCCGCATCAACTCCTCGCCGTGCCGGGCCATGCGGAGCTCGTTGTCGCCGGCCGTGAAGTGGACCCGCGGCTTCGGCAGGCCGCGCTGGTCGGGCTCATCGGAGAGTTCGAGATAATTGTCAGGTGATGGCAGACACTCGCCGTGCATGTTGATCCCGGCGATGTGGTTGAAGTTCCGCATGTGCGCCCGGAGCGCCTCGCCCCAGAGACCACGACCCCGGGCGACGCCACCGGCGTAGGTGACCGGCATCGTGCCGATGCTCTGGAGCAGGTAGCCGCCGGCGAAGTCGGCGTCCGCGGGCCGGTGGGTATCCTCGGAGATCAGCCCACCGGGGATGCCCTTGTTCGGCCGGACCTCCCCGTCGAAGGTTCCCCAGACCTGCAACCCGACGTGGGCCATGAAGTTCCGCCCGACCTGGCCGCTGCTGTTGGCGATCCCGTTCAGGAGCAGCAGGCGCGGCGTCTCGATCGCCCCGGTGCAGAGGAAGACGGCCTTCGTCCGCTGGCGAAACTCCCTCTCACCCTGCCGGTAGACCACCCCGGAGATTCGCCCGTCGGCAGCCAGCTCGAAGATCGTGGCATGGGCGTCGGACCGGAGCTCAGCCCCGGCCCGGATCGCGAGCGGGATGTAGGTGACGTCCATGGTGCTCTTGGCGGCGTTGGAGCACCCGGCCTGGCAGAAGCCGCGGTTGGTGCAGGCCGTCCGGCGCCCGATGCCCTCCTGCTCGTAGGCCCGGGAGAGCGCCGCGTTGGCGGCCGGTGAGGTCCGGATGCCGAGCGACGCCGCGCCGGTCTGCATGAGTTCGGCGGCGGCGTTGAGCGGCAGCGGCGGCAGCGGGTACGGCGGACGCTCCGGCCCCCACGGGTACGGGGTCGGCCCGGAGACGCCGATCGTCCGCTCCGCCTCCGTCAGGTACGGCGTCAGGTCCTCGTAGGGAATGGGCCAGTCCGCGCCGACGCCGAACTCCCGGTGCGTCGTCAGGTCGTCCGGGTGCGGCCGGGGCACGTAGGCCGTGTAGTGGAGGCTGCCGCCACCGACCCCGTAGCCCGAATTGTTGCGGCCGAACGCGAGCGGGTCGGCGCCGGCGCTGAGCCGCTCGTCGGTCCAGAACAGACCCTCCTGGGCGAGTTCATCCGTCGCGAACTCCTCGAACGGATCCCAGAGTCGGCCCGCCTCGAGCGCGACCACCCGCAGCCCGGCCCGGGCCAGCCGGGCCAGCAGCGGCGCCCCGCCCGGCCCGGTCCCGATCACGACCGCGTCGACCACCTCATCCAGCTCGTACTGGCGCATTCCCGCCAGCAGGCGTGGGCCGGCGATGAAACGGTCGGGCCGCTCGCCACTCGCGTGTCCGGGGACGCGATCACCATCGTCCTGCATCGACTGTCCCTGCTCGTCAGGCACCCGCGGGCCTCCCATTCGTCGGCGGAGCGACCGGGCCGGCGTCGCGCTCCCGATCCTCCCGCTGGTCGAGCCCGATCGCCTGCCACGATGGCAGGTCGGCATAACCGACGTAGCCGATCTCGTCCTGGGCGATCGGGTCGGCGTAGTAGATCTCGCAGCACTCGGCCAGGACGTCTTCGAACCAGCGATCGGCGGGGAGCATTCGCCAGATCTCGCCGGGCGGGGTCCCGGTCTGGACCAGGCGAAGGATCTCGTCCTGCCGGGCGGCCGGGAGTTCGCCGAAGCCGACGGCGTGCAGATCCCGCGCTGCCTCGTCGAGCCCGGCCAGCCCTCGCCGGAGTGACTCGTCATCGGCCGGCAGGGCGTCGTAGCGCCAGCCGTCACCGCGATTCACGGCGAGGCGGGCGTCGATCGCGGCCACCAGATCGACCTTGCGCTCCCGATCGGTCTGGGGGACGAGCCGGTCGGCCACCGCGCGCAGCGTGACGACCTCGGCGGCCGAGAGCGAGCGCCCGACGACGATCGGGGAGCGGTCGAGGGCGTCGAGCCGTGCGGTCAGCGCGATCCGGGTTGGCCGTGACACGGCCTCGGACGCGAGCAGGGCGCGGACTCGCGCCTCGGCACCTGAACGCCCGTCGCCGGATGGGACGAAGCGTGTCGAGCCGGGATCACCCGCGGTGACAGGCAGATCACCGCTCCGTGACGCACCAGTACTCGTTACGCGGTCCGCTCCAGGCGTCGGGCTGGTCGGAGAACTGCCCGTCATGGGATCGGTCTCCGGTGCCCGCCGCCCCGATCGTAGCCATCGTCTCAGCACGTCACGCGTCCTATCTGTCCCAGGGTCGGTGGGCCATCTGCGGCAATTTCCCGGTGCCGAGGGCATTGTCACGGAGGCGAACGGTCTTTCGCCACCTACCCATCATCTTCAGCGAGTATGGGTTCGCATCGCACGCCATCGAACGGCCCCGACTGCACTCCGATCAGCGGGGTATCGCAGGGACCGTCATCCGCCCGAGCCCGCGCGTTGCGGGGCATAGATCAGGACCACGCGAACATACCATGCGGTCAAACGCGGGGACGATGATATTTCGCATGTCGGTCAGATCGACGCGTTGACGATGATGAGATCGCGATACATGGAACGCTCGCCGACGAGCGTCGTCCCTCCGCCAGCCCGTCGGGCAGTGCGGCGATCATCGGCCTGCCGGATACGGGTAGTGGCAGTGGCAGCAGCGGCCTGCCGAACTCCCTCCCCAGCATGATCGCCGGTCTGCTCGCGGTCGCCGCGGCCTTCGTCGCCCTGCGACGGCGGTCCTCGACCCGGAGCTGACCGATCCGGCCCCTGGGACGGTTGGGGGACGTCCCGATCGTCTGACACCGAGCACCCCGCGCCGGCATGGCTGGCGCGGGGTGCTCGGTGTCTCGGCTCATCACCACCGGGTCGGGGTCAGGAGTTGGACGTCTTGCCGCCCGTGATCTCCAGGATCGCCCCGGTCGTGAACGTGCTGTCGTTCGAGGCGAAATACACGTAGGCCGGCGCGATCTCCTCGGGCTGGCCGGGACGGGCCAGTGGCGTCTCGCCACCGAAGACCCGGACCTCGTCCTCCCCCATCGTCCCCGGGATGTTCGGTGTCCAGACCGGGCCCGGCGCGACGACGTTGACCCGGATGTTCCTCGGCCCGAGCTGGGCCGCCATCGACTTCGTGAAGGCGTGGATCGCGCCCTTCGAGGCGGTGTAATCGACGAGGCCGGGGTGCCCCACCTCCCCGACGATGCTGCCGGTGTTGATGATCGAGGCGCCATCCGTCAGGTGGGGCAGGGCGGCCCGCGTCATCCGGAAGACGCCGCCGATGTTCGTCATCAGCGTCCGCTCGAACTGCTCGTCGGTGATGTCCGTCAGCGCCTGCTGCTCCATCTGGTAGGCGGCGTTGTTGACCAGGACGTCCAGCCCGCCGAACTCGCCGACGACGCGCTCGACTGCCGCCTCGCAGGCGGCGGTCTGGCGGACATCGGCCTTGATGACCAGACACCGGGCCCCACGCGCCTCGACCAACCGGCGGGTCTCGTCGGCGTCCTCGTCGTTCGCGTTGTAGAGGATGGCGACGCTGGCTCCCTCCATCGCGAAGGCGATCGCCACGGCCCGCCCGATCCCCGAGTCCGCCCCGGTGATCAGCGTCGAGCGGCCGCGCAGTTTGCCGGCGGCGAGGTAGTTGGACAGGTCGCTGTCCGGCTGCGGGTCCATGTCGGACTGCCGGCCGGGGTAGGGGATGCTCAGCGTTGCGTCGGCCAGGTCATCGGCCGTCGGGCGAAACTCGGCGTCGTTCTGGGGCACAGGCGGTCCTTCCGTGAAGAGCGGCCACGCCGGCCGCTCGTTCGGCCGGCGTCGGTGATACCGACGGACGCAGGACCCGCGCCGGTGGTCCCGGCCGCTGACGCCTCTCCCGATCCGGTCCGTGTCCTGGCCGTCGGCCGCTGACCGAGATACCTCAGAACGAGTCGGCCATCGAGGGCGAGGGGCCAGCGAAGACGGCGGTCAGCAGCGCCAGGTCGTCGTCGGAGGCGACCAGGGAGCCGGCATCCGCGACCGCGTCGGCCGGCAGGTAGCCCGTGTAGATCGGGGCGAGCCCGCGCGATGTCGCCACGATCCGCCCCTCGCCACCGGGCTCGACCGTCGCGCGGCCGTCCTCGACCCGGACGAGCCAGCGCCCGGTGTTCTCCGGCAGGAGGTCGTCGTGGTAGTCGAGGTGGAGCTCCGCCGCCACGCCAGCCGGGTAGCCCCGCGCGGTCAGTGCCCCCGGCAGGTCGATGATCCGGATCATCCACGGCTCGACGACCAGCACCTTCTGGCCGCGGTGGGGGAGATCGACGAGGCGATGGTCGGCGGCACCGCCCCAGACACGGACGGCGCTGACCGTCCCCGAGTGACCGGAGATGAACGTCCAGAGCGCCCGGGTCGCGGCCCGCTCGGTGGAGACGAAGTCGCGGACGTCGATGTAGCGGTCGGCGTCGTACTGGCCGCTCTGGGTGAAGGCGAGGTAGCCGACGGGCACGCCGTCGCGCTCGGCGACGAAGGCATGAACGGCGTTGTCACCGTCGTCCAGTACGCCGCGCCAGAAGGTCGGCGGCCGGTCGAGCTGGCCGGCGGTCCGGGTGGCCTCCCGGTCGTAGAGTGGCTTGAGCGGCTCGATGCCGCCGCGCCAGGCCCGAACCGTGACGCCCTCGACCAGCCGGCGGGGTGCGGCGGTGATGCCGATCGGGATCTCGTAGTGGTAGTTCGCCCCGGCCAGCTCATAGCCGACCTTGCGGTAGAGGGGCAGCGAGGCCGGAAAAAGGGTCGAGATCGCGAACCCCTGCTGCCGCGCCACGCGGATGAAATCGGTCGCCACTGCCGTGCCGACGCCGCCGGAGCGGTGCTCGGCGGCGACCGCGACCCCGCCGATGCCAGCCATCGGGACGATACGGCCACCGAACCACTGGCCCATCGGGATCACCCGGGCCCGCCCGACGATCTCACCGCCCCGCCGGCCGACCCGCATCAGCGGCCGGTCCGGCTCGTCCTCCTCGATCCGCCCGATCCGGGGCGTGGCTGGCGGAGCGGACGAGAAGGCGTACTCGCCCAGTTCCAGATAGCGGGTGATGTCGGCGGCGGTGAGTGGCGGACCGAAGATGATGTCGGCGGACACGGCGCGTTCCCTCGGGCCGGACCCCGGTGTGGTGCCCGGCCATGCTCAACGATCGATCGCGGCAGTGCCGCCTGGGCTGGGGCCGGAGGCGGACGGTTCCCATCCCATCCCATCCCGGACAGGGTGGGCTAGAAGTGGTCGTCCATCCACGGCGACGGCCCGGCGAACGCCTGTGTCAGCGACGCGAGGTCGTCATCGGAGGCGACGAGCTGCGACGGGTCGGCCATCGCCTCGGCCGGGTAGGCACCGGAGAACAGCCCGGAGAGGCCGCGGACCGTCGCCCGGATGCGACCGTCGCCGCCGGGTGAGACCGTCGCCTTCCCGCCGTCGACTCGGACCACCCAGCGACCGGTGTTCTCGGGGAGCTGGGCATCGGTGTAGTCGAGCTGCCACTCGGCGGTGACACTCGTCGGGTAGCCACGGGCCGTCAGCGCCGCCGGCAGGTCGAGGATGCGGACCATCCACGGGTCGACCTCGACCGGCTTCAGCCCCCGGCCTGGGAGACCCAGTAGCCGGTGGTCGCTGATGCCGCCCCAGAATCGGATCGTCCCGACGTTGGCCCAGTGCGTCGCGAGGAACGCGAGCAACGCCCGGGACGCCGCCCGGCTCGTCGCGACGAAGTCCCGGATCTCGATCCGTTTGCCCTCGCCCGGCGGTGTCCGTTGGGTGAAGATGACGTAGCCGACGACCTCGCCGTCCCGCTCGGCGACGTAGCGATGGACGGCCTGCCGATCGTCGGTCAGAGGGCCACCCCAGAAGCCCTCCGGGCGCTGGATCTGCCCGGACGTCTGCCGAGCCTGCGCGCCGTAGGCGGCCCGGAGCGGAGCACTATCGCCCTCGTGCTCCCGGACGACGATGCCGTCGTCGGCTGGACGCATCATCGCCAGCGTCGTGAGCGGCAGCTCGTAGCGCAGATTTGCCCCGGCGTGCTCATACCCCGCCCAGTGGTAGAGCCCGTACGACGCCGGGTAGAGCGTCGAGATCGCCAGCCCGGCATCGCGGGCCACACGGAGGTAGTCCGCCACCAGCCGCTTGCCGATGCCGCCCCGGCGGTGCTCCGGCGCGACCGAGACCGCCCCGATCAGCGCGGCCGGGACCGGCCGGCCACCGAACCACTGCCCGGCCGGGGTGACGATGGCCCCGCCGATGACCGTCTCTCCCGATCGGGCCAGTCGGATGACGTTGCCACCGCTCGCATCCAGCCAGCCGATGTCCGGGTTGGCCGGCGGCTCGTCCCAGAAGGCGTACTCGCTGAGGCGAGCGAACCGGCGGCGGTCGTCGTCGTTCCGGGGCGGGCCGAATGTCAGATCGGTGGTCATATGGTCAGCCCTCGGTTCG